>JADYXR010000281.1 GCA_021772095.1 Candidatus Obscuribacter sp.
CCCATTAAAATCAAAAACCATCGGCGAAAACTCCGATGGTTACTTGGTTTTGATTGGCCTGCCCGGTACGACTCGAACGTACGACCTCATGGTTCGTAGCCATGCGCTCTATCCAACTGGGCTACGGGCAGATATAAAGGACTTCGGTCCCAGTAATAAAGAATCTTACCACAAGCAGATTCTTTAGCCTTATTTCTGCAACGAGTTATGAAATGCGGCGGTTAACGTGGCACGGGCGCATCATTTGCCTGATTTGATTGGTTGTCAAAAGCTCGTCCGATATTATCTGCGCCTGAAACAGAAATCAGGCGAACCTTCTTACATAGGGCACTACCGACCGCACAAGGTCTCAGGAGCGCGCCATAACCAGTTATTGGTGACCGCGAGCCCAGTGCAGCACGCCCTTGACGCGAGTCTTCGACTGCATATTGTTGTTTCCGCTCGCTGTCGTTGTTTGTTGAGCTGGATTAGCAGTGGGGCTGTAACCTTTGTATGGCGAATACGCCTTTGCTGCGGTGACGGGTGGTGCCGTCGCTTTCGCTGTTGTTGCAGTCTTCTTCGTCGCCTTCAACTTGTTGGCTGTTGCCTTCTTGCCCTGCTTAACTGGCACGGGAGGCGCTTCTTTTGGTGGAACACCATTCACAACCTGGGGCAGGCTGGAGTTAAAACCGGCTCGCGGCGGTGTGTAATATTGTTGAAAACCAGCTCGGGGCAAGCCGACTGGACGGTTTGGTACTCCGCCCATGTTTTGTCCAGGCTGACCCGGGGTCTGGAAAGTGCGCTGATCATTGACGAGCGGCGCGTCGTCAGTGATTTGCATCTGCTGCCTGGCCATATAAAAATGTTTAAGGGTCTGTGCCGACGCGGCTTGCGGGGTCGCTTGCGACATTGTCGCTGCGATTAATCCTGCCAAGGTCAAGAGCCGAAAGGTCGACGGGCACGGTATGTTAGGAAATTTTAGTTGGTTCGCCATAATCAATAATCAAAGAAACTAATATGCTGAGTCTTAGCCCAGTCTAATGTCATTTTAGCATTGATGTCAAGCAAACCCGGGAAGGTTCAGGGTTTTCGCGGTATTTTTATCTTTTCTTGTCAACCGCCAGCAGTCGAGATTTTTGCGAGATAATCGGTTTCCGTTAAGCGGGCGCATTGGTTTGGCTGCCAAGGTCATGCTAGACTCTGGGGCTGAAACAAAGCGAGTATGAGATGACCAATTCCGTGATCGACGAACAACGCGAAGCTGTACAAACCCGCAAGCTGCTCGGGCTGATAGCCGGCGGAGGCAAGCTGCCAGCCGTCCTGGCGCAAAGTGCCAAGGACCGGGGCTATGACGTGATTGCGTTTGCGATCGGCGAAGAGGCGAAGCAGCGCTGCGCTCCTCATTGCATCAAGGTTATCGAGATTTTTGCTGGTCAGCTCGGCAGAACAATGAAGCTTCTCAGAAATGAAGGCGTCAAAGAATGTGTGTTCATCGGCAAACTGCAGAAAATTGAATTGCTCCGATCCATTATGAAGCTCGACTGGACTGCGATTCGCGAGTTGAGCAAAATGGCGGATTTCTCCGATGATACGATCCAGACGGCGGTCGGAGATCTTGCCGAACGAAACGGCGTGCGGGTTTTGACCCAATCGGAATTCTTGAAGCATATCTTCCCGAACATCGGAGTGCTGACTAAACGCCAACCTACAGCGGATGAATACGCTGATATCGATTTTGGAATTAAGATAGCGAGGGAGTCGGCCAGGCTCGGCATCGGTCAGACTATTGTCGTGAAGGATCGAATGATTCTTGCGATTGAGGCGATCGAGGGCACTGATGAGGCTATCCGTCGTGGGGTTGCGCTTGCGCGTGGTCCAGTTGTGGTTTGCAAAGTTCCTAAAACCAATAAGGACCCGCGTTTCGATACGCCGGCTGTTGGTTTGAATACGCTCGAGGCGATGATAGGACCGAAACCAGGTGGAGTGTTGGCGGTAGCAGCCAACGAAACCCTCGTCGTGGAAGAGAAAGAAATGGCTGCCTTTGCCGATCAACGCAATATGTCGATAGTGGCTGTTTAGTCTGACTCGACATTTTTGCTATCTGATTTAAGGTTTTGTTTAGCTTTATTGGGCAAATTTGCTCGGGATTTTTTGTGTGGAGGCAGCGCATTTTGATGCCTTTCTCCGAACGTGAATTGAGGCATGGGCACTGCGTTTCAGCAGCTGTGGATTGGTTCGCGAAGAGTTGAAAGCGTGGTTGAAATACTTCAAAAAGCGTCGGGGAACATCAGATATTGGTCGCCGTCTTTTGCGATATCCTCCCAGTAATCTGGTGGTTGCGCTGGTGATGCCTACTGGCGGCGCACTAATTTTTCCGGGAAAATTAGCGAGGATTGTAGGCACGATTTGGACCACATGAGAAACGCTGTTGCCAGTTCGATTGTTCGGCGGCGCGAATGGGCGGGTGGGGCTGACTTTATCGGATGTTTTCAGTCGAGCTCCTGACTCATCAAGCGACAAATATCAATTAACCACCACGGCTAATGTAGAGAGCCTTCCATCAAAGTCTCGACGTCTCCGGGGTAAACACTGAACATCCCGCAGTGAATTTGATCTTAATACTGATTAGCTAGGAGTGTCATAATTGTATTTGCCGGATACTACTCCAACGATTCGTGTTGGCACAACGATTAGCAGCCCAGGCGGTTTTTGAATGACATTAGTGAACCTTTTAAAGAGAAACCTAGCAGGAAGCATCAGTCTTGCGACAGTCTGTGGTGTTGCGTTTTCCTTTCCCGTTAGCGCGGAAGGACCGACGACGCCATCTGTGAAATCCGGTCAAGCTACGACTAAACTAAAAGACAGTGCTAAATCTGGTGTTGCTGGTGGTGCCAGCAGTCAACAAACCGCCAATACTAAATCCGATGTCGCCAACGGTGCGGCGGGTGGTGGTACTAAGGGTGACGCCGCTAATGGTGGCAAGGCAAAAAGTGGAACTGATACTAAAGTCGATGCCGCCAGTGGTGCTAAAACTGCCGTTGATACTGTATCTAATGTCGCAGGTGGTGGCAACAAGAATCTAGAGCACGATTCCAAAAACTTGAATACGGCGAAATCCGATCTGAAAACGAACGGCGCTGCCAACGATAGTGCCAGCAAAACATCCAAGGCTGATACCAATGCTGGTGCTAATGCCAATGCTGGTGCTAATGCCAATGCTAGTGCTAATGCCAATGCTAGTGCCAATGCTAGTGCCAATGCTAGTGCCAATGCTAATGCCAATACCAATACCAATACCAATACCAATACCAATACCAATACCAATACCAATACCAATACCAATACCAATACCAATACCAATGCCGAAGCTCCTGCCAGCGAAGATGATGGCAAAGTTGGTGCTGATGGGATCACTAGAATCGCTCCTGATGGCAGCAACATTGGCGCTGTCGAATATAGTTCGCCAGATGTGGACGCCGATCCGTACGCTAACTACAACAAACAACAAATGGCTTTGTTTCAGCAGCATGAGGCAGTTCAGCACTACAATGCCGCGCAGCACTATATGAAAAAATGGGACTATGAGCTTGCCGAATTAGAACTTCGCGCGGCGATTATGTACATGCCGAGTCTGCGCATAGCCCATCGCGACTACTGCATCGTTGCTGTTATGCGTGCTAAATTCTTGCGGGCTATAGCTGAATTTTGTATGGTTTTCGGCATCGGGGAACCGCTTGCCCTGACGGAAGAGCAGCAAGCTACGCTGCGAACCGAGGCGTCGCAAGCCCACTACAAAGAAGGTTTGAAGTTGGCCACCGAAGGCAAATGGGATGAGTCGATTTCCGAGTTGATGTGGTCACGCACTTATCTTCCGAACGATCCTGCGATTCACCGATCTCTTGCGTTTGCGTATGCCAGCAAGGGCGATTTTAAATTGGCGGAACAGTACTATCAGTCTACGTTTTCGATCGATCCGAACGATGCGTTCGCTCATGCCGATTTTGCATATTTGCTTTCGAAAAAAGGTAAAAAAGCAGAGGCAGTTTCAGAGATGGCAAAAGCAGTTAAAGCCGATCCTGATTCCACCGCACTTCACGTGGATCTTGGCTGGCTCGCTGAATCGAAAGGCGATTTCAACACTGCCGAATCGGAGTTTCGAGCTGCTTTGAAGCGCGCACCACAATATGGTCAACTCTGGTATCACCTTGGGAGTATTCTGGAGCGCCGCAAAAATACTGCGGATGCGATAACAGCATACAAAACGGCACTTGAGAAAGAGCCGAGTAACGACCAGGCGAAGGCGGCTTTAGCTCGGCTTAGTGACTCGACAGTTGCTCTTCCAGTGAAGGCAGAAACGCCCGCGAACGTGACACCTCTGACACCGGCGACGACTCCCATCAAAGCTGCTTCACCGGTTTCCAGAAACTCGACTCGGTAGATTCGTCAGAGAAGTCGGAGAAGATTTTTCGGAGAAGATTCCGCAGCGCCAGCCCTGCCGGCGTTTGGGCTCTGCGTACTTTCCCCAATGACTTAAGGTCCTGTATTTCATATGATCTGGCCGTCGGGTCAGGTAGAGCAACGGTGCCAAACGAATTCGGACTTGAAGGAGATTCCAACAGCACGCGAAACGTGCTGGTGACGACGCGCGACGTGCTTGCCCAGACGCCGAGCAAAATCTACGAAGAACTCCAAGCCGACTTGGCGAATCCCGGAAAAATCGCCACCGTAGCCGTTGTTTCAACAGGTGTGGGCTTCGGCACCACCGCGATGTTGAGCAAATTTCCGAAAGCGGGACCGTATGTTATCGCTGGATTGGCTGGCTATCAGGCTGTTCGATATGCGGGCAGCACCCTGGATTTCCTTGGTGAAGCCAGCCACGCGAATACCGACTTCCAGCGCCGTTTGCTGGTCGAGCGCGCCGCTTCAGGAATTGGGCGCGAAGGCGCGATGATGATTGAAGGCACGCCTGGATTGATTCTTGGTGGTGGTCTTGCGACCAAGATGGTCGGCACGCCGCCGGCGTTTAAGGCGATTGGCAGTTGGTCAGAACGTAATGTCGGCCGACCGCTATCCAATGCTACTTCAGCTTCTAAGGAGTTTGTCAGTGAGCAGTGGGCCTTCCGTGGTCCTGGAAGAATGCCGCTACCAGCCAATATTCTGTCTCAAGAAGGCAAGGTCAACGCTCTGGAACTGAGCGAGATGCTTGTCGCGAAACACCCCTGGCGCGGCGTAGAAACCGGTCGATCCATTGATCTTCTCGGAGAAAGAGTCAGCAAGCCACTTTATGGAAAGGCAACTTCACTGGATCCAGGTTTCCCGGATAAGCCGGGACGGATTCTGTTTCACACGCATGGACCGGAAAGCTCTGTAGGCACGCGCCCGGGACTCTTCGATCTGAAGGCGACGCAGGATGTCGGCATAATTTCCCGAGGCAATCAGACTGCGTTCTTCGTCGGGCAGGGACGGGAGTTCAACGCTGCACTCGCAGCCGGTACCGAGAGAGCGTTTGCGCCGAAACTGCAGACACTGGTTTTGGACTCAGAACGTAAATCAGCATTTATTCTTGAATCGATGTGGCAGCCAGAGCTAGCGGCATGGCAACCGGCTTTGCCTAAGTTTGTCGACTACAAAACGGCCCGCTCCACGCTAACCAAACTCGATGTCACAAAGCCGTGGCCGCAAATTCAACAGATTCCTGCGCTACCGAGCATCCGCGGGCATAACGTAGACCTGAGCGCGCTCAACTGGCTCCGCACAGGTGCGATGCACTAGAGTCGGACGAATCAGCCGGACGTCCGGGCTACTCGTCGTCGTGACTGTTCTCGTCAGCCAGGACAGTTCTATGTAGATAGAATCGTTTGTCTAAGAAGATGTGTGTTCGAGCATGGGTTAATTAACGATAGGTTAAGGCTTGATGTTGGCTGTCAAGTGGATGGTACTGTAGCAGACATAGCCTTAGTTTCCTTTTAGTAAGAGCAAAAATCAAAAAATATGGATTTGTTTTACGTTATTGCGGCGTTGGTCGGTGGCATCTTCTTTCCTGATGACGACTGTCATCATCACCGTTGCGAGAGCAATTGGGGCTCAAAACGGTCGTTGCGGTCGGAGCGCTGCCTTTATACGGCTTCTATCAAGCCTCACAAGAGAGTGGTCCAAAATGAGTCTTTATCAGTGATATTGATGGGTCGAAGGAATCTGGAATCACGACTAAAGGCACGCCTGTCGTGGTCTCCAGACCGCATGTCGCAGCTACGCATGTCACTGCTACGCACGCCACTAGAACACCACACGCGGTCGCCCATCATGCCGGTGCAGTTGGCGCCAAAGATTCGGCATCCGGTTCGAAAGGCAGTGCTCACGCCCTAAAACTAACCTTCAATCCACATTATGCGTCTCTCGAAACATCTGCGAAATCGCATAAAATGGCTCAACATCAGCCTCCTGCTCACGCTAAGTAAAACTTTTTGATCGGCTTGCTGAATTTCGAACGTTAAAGAAAGCGTTTGAAACCCATGTCTTTACACAAACTTGATGAATCGCAGGGCGATTTGTTTGTTTCCACTCGTTGACAAGCTTCACTAAAGCCTTGCGGTTGCTTGATTACGGCTGTGTAACGCTGCCAAGCAGGAATCGTTGACAGTTAATGGAACATCGAGTCCAATCTATTAGAATAGCCGCAACCGGCTTGGTAGCCGGATGTAGCGTTAATGCATATACGAATTCAGCAAACGACCGCAAGTCGTGCCGCTGGCGGTTTCGTAGATGTCTTGGGGGTATGACCGTGACCACAGCGCAAGCGATGAAATCGCATACGAAATATCTTGTGTTCGACACTAAAAAAAGGCGTGAGTACATCTGCCTTACAGAGGATGTTCGCGAGTTTCTCAATGAGAGTGGTATCAAAGAAGGTTTCATCCTCGTGTCTGCGATGCACATCACTGCTGGTGTCTACATCAATGATTACGAGAGCGGCTTGATTAAAGACATTGACGAATGGCTCGAAAAAATTGCGCCAAACAATCCGAATTATCATCACCACAACACTGGCGAAGATAATGGAGATGCGCATTTGAAGCGCATCCTCATCAACCATCAAGTTATGGTTCCAATCACTGAAGGCAAATTGGATCTGGGACCGTGGGAGCAAATCTTCTACGCCGAGTTCGATGGACAGCGGAAGAAGCGAGTAATTTTGAAAGCCATTGGAATTTGATGAAAATCGAAAACAATGCAAAACCATTTAATCAAAAACGCATTTTGAAAAATATGGAGTTTTAAACGAATGCCTGGCTGTGAAGCCATACCAATTCGAAATTGAATGAAAGGTACGCGGGAAGAGCGCTAACACGCGAGAGGGAACGGCTATTTATGACAGTAAAAATCGATGCACAAGGCGGGATAAGCACAATGAGAGGGCGTCTATTCGGACATGGTTCGGTTCGACGGGAAGCACTCCAGACGGTGCAGTCTAGAGATCCCGTCAGAAGCACTGTTGATTACACAGTGACACCAGTATCTGAAGTCTTTGGTTCAAACGTTTTTAATCGCAACGTGATGAAAAAGTTGCTTCCTAAAAATGTCTATAAGGCAGTTTTGCGTTGCCTCGATCACGGTGAACAACTCGATCCCGCCATGGCTGACATCGTCGCCAATGCGATGAAGGATTGGGCGCTGGCACGTGGAGCGACACACTTCACCCATTGGTTCCATCCGATGACGGAGCAGACTGCTGAGAAGCATGATTCATTCCTCTCAGCAGCCGGTGCCGACGGTGGAGCAATTCTGGAATTCTCCGGAAAGCTATTGATTCAGGGCGAACCTGACGCATCCAGTTTTCCATCCGGTGGTATCAGATCGACTTTCGAAGCTCGCGGATATACGGGTTGGGATCCAACCAGTCCAGCGTTTTTGATCGAGAGCACAAACGGTAAAACTCTTTGTATCCCGACAGTCTTCTGTTCATACAGCGGACATGCGTTGGACAAAAAGACACCACTTTTGCGATCGCTCGAAGTGCTCAATAAAGAAGCGGTCCGCTTGTTGCACATCCTCGGAAACAGACAAGTACAGCGCGTCATCAGCACCGTTGGTCCTGAGCAAGAATACTTCTTGATCGACGAAGCTTTTTACCTCGCTCGTCCGGACATCATCAACTGCGGTCGCGCATTGTTCGGCGCTCGTCCTCCTAGAGGACAAGAAATGGAAGACCACTATTGGGGTTCCATTAAAGAGCGCGTCTTGGCATTCATGATGGATGCTGAAGCTGAACTTTACAAGCTCGGCGTTCCAGTAAAAACTCGTCACAATGAAGTTGCACCTGCTCAGTTCGAAGTTGCTCCTGTTTTCGAACAAAGCAACGTCGCAACCGACCACAACTTGCTGCTCATGGAAGTCTTCAGAAAGACCGCGCAAAAGCATGGTCTGCGTTGCTTGTTCCACGAGAAGCCATTCAGTGGTGTCAATGGTAGTGGCAAACACAACAACTGGTCCATGGCAGACGATGAAGGAAACAACCTTCTCGAGCCAGGTTCCACACCGCTAGAGAACACGCAATTCCTGGTGCTTCTCACCGCTGTTGTTCGCGCAGTCAACAAATACTCCGGTCTTCTCCGCGCAGCGATCGCTCACGCTGGCAACGACCACCGCCTTGGTGCCAACGAAGCACCACCAGCAATCATGAGCATCTACCTCGGTGACACACTCACCGAAGTAGTCAACGCGCTGATCGCCGGTCAAAAGGAAATGAAAAGCGCACACGGCAAAGTTGTCCTCCAGTTCGGAGTTTCGACTCTTCCTGATCTACCTCGTGATGACAGCGACAGAAACAGAACCTCACCGTTTGCTTTCACCGGCAACAAGTTCGAGTTCCGCGCTGTTGGCTCCAGTCAATCGATTGCGTTCCCTAACACCGCGCTCAACACGATGGTGGCAGAATCCCTCGACTACATGTCGAACGAACTCGAGAAGTTGACCAAAGGTGGCATGGATATCAGCGCCGCAGCTGAAAAAGTTGTTCGCGAAACATTGAAAGAGAATCAACGTATTCTATTCAATGGTGATAACTATTCACAAGACTGGCATGAAGAGGCTGCTAAGCGTGGTTTGCCAAACTACCACAACACAGTTGAAGCACTTCCTGAGTACATCAAAGAAGATGTGAAGGAACTGTTCCGCAACTACAACGTGTTGAGCGAAGATGAAATGATCGGACGTTACAACGTTCGTGTCGCGCAGTTCTGCAAAACAATCAACATCGAGTGGCTGCTCACCAAATCCATCGCTCGCACGATGATATTGCCGGCGGCGCTTGAATACCAAAGCAGATTGGCCGCCACGATCGTTCAAACCAAGAACGCCGTGAGTGGTATCAATCTGACGATTCAAGAGAACATGCTTCGCGATCTGACCGACAAGGTCAGCGAACTGCTGATCGCACTGGAAAGACTCGAGCAACCGATGAATTCCGGTAACGGCAGTTCTGGGCATGGTGATGCTGAAACTTACACGATGTGTAAGTTCTACCAGGATGAAGTGATACCAGCTATGCAGGCAGTTCGCGATGCAGCGGACGAGCTTGAAACACTGGTTGATGACTCGCTCTGGCCATTGCCTAAATTCCGCGAGATGCTCTATATCTACTAGAGCTGTTGCGTAAGTAAATTGAACGCCGACGAAGTCAATTCGTCGGCGTTTTCTATTGCGGTCATGGCTTGAAATATCCATCAGGGCGAGTGCCATCGGGATAGGCATCGGCTTCGGCTTTGGCTTCGGGATAGGCATCGGTATCGGTACCGTCATGGAGATCGAGATCGGCATCTACATCTACATCTACATCTGCATCTCAATCGACACCGGCATCGACAAAACCTCCGCATGTCTTGCTCTTGTTTTTTTTGTATATCGAGCGTGGCTATTTGCGTAAGTCACTTGTACTGCCGACGATACCACTACATCGCCGCCTTTGGCTGAGTCCGATAATGGGGCTCGTATTTTGCATCATCTATGGTATTGTCTACTAGTGTCTGTCGTCCTAGCCGTGACTGCCACCAGTTCAATCCCGAGACGCGGCGCTAGAAAAGAGCAATCATGGGATTTCCGTCCATCGATGGTACCTCGAATCTTTCCGGCTCAGGTGAGTTTAGCGCGCAATCGTTCGACTCGAGCCTGACCAGTCAGCCCTCGCTTTCCAATTTAGTCAGATGCCCCAAATGCGGTATCAACGTCCCATCGGCATCCAGAAACTGTCCCAATGATGGAACGGATTTGCTGGTACGAAACGGGCAAGTTTTCGCCGACAAATATGAATTACTTGACTGCATCGGCAGTGGTGGCATGGGTGTCATTTACAGAGCCCGCCATCTAATTCTCGATAAAGTGGTGGCTATTAAAGTTTTGCACACCAACAGCACTGATCCCAATTTGATTATGCGCTTTCAGCGCGAGGCTAAAGCGGCGAGCAGTCTCAATCACATCAATGTGATCACCGTATATGATTTTGGCGTCTTCGAAGGCACCGCGCCTTACATGGTGATGGATTACCTCAAAGGCAGAACGCTCCAAGAAATCATCGATCAAAAAGAAGAATTGTCCCTGCGTGAAAAGCTCGATATCATCGAACAGATTCTCGCCGCACTTGTTCACGCGCAGAAGAAAAGTATTCTGCATCGCGATTTGAAACCAGGCAACATCATGGTTTTGGAAGAAGATGGCGATCCTCGAGTAATCAAACTGCTTGATTTCGGTTTGGCGAAACTCTTAGGTCGCGAAGATCAGGTTGCGCTTTCGACCGTTGGTTCCGCGATGGGAAGCCCCGCTTACATGAGTCCGGAACAAGCTACCGGTCTCAAAGTCGATGCGCGTAGCGATCTTTATTCGCTGGGATGCATTATGTATGAGATGCTCACGGGAGTGCCACCACTTTTAGGTGAAACTTCAATGGAAACGCTCATGAACAGGCTAAACCGCAAGGTGCCACCAATCAGCGATTTCCTTACGGACTCGAAAAGATCGCGTGCTTATAATCCGTCTCGCGAAGTTCCGACTATTGTTGAACTCTTTGTAGCGAAGCTTTTGGAGCGCGATCAGCGAGATCGTTTCCAATCAGCACAAGAAGCTCGCAATTATCTAAACACGATCTGGGAATATGTCGATGCGCCGGATGTGAATTCGGATTCGTCGACAGCACGAGCCGTGAGAGCGGCTCGCGTAGCCAATGCGC
>JADYXR010000282.1 GCA_021772095.1 Candidatus Obscuribacter sp.
CTTTTGTTAGCATCCATCGTAGCGTTCACACTGGGCTGGAATTTGAGCGGTACTATTTTCAGCACTCTGAGCTTGCTTGCCTTTTTTGCATATATGCAACCGGATTTTCAGAAAAAAACGGGGATCGTAAGAGGTCTCCAGCTAATGTATATTCGCTACCTGGTCAATTTGTCATTCTTCGTAGCTCAGCTCATCAGCGGTCTGCGCATCGGTACGCTCTATATCGCTCCAGTGATTTCGGAGCGGGTTTAAGGAATGCTGATCTGGTCCGTTAGGTTCAGCTTGAAGACCACATGTACATTTTGTCACTGGGACGATCTTTCGGTCAAGAAGCTCATTTTCTGTGGCTGCGTTGGTCTTTGATTGATGGAGCAGGTCTTAAAGTATTAGTACTCTCATGAATTTTATTGTGCTCTCTTTGCTCTTTTGTGATTACCGCAGTTCCATTATTCTGATCTGACTTGCTAGTTTTGTTCTGAAAGGAGGTCATTCTCTCTTTAATCCTTTTTGCAGCTTCTCGATCTTGGGCGGCCTCGTTTGTATGATTCAACCTGTCATGTGACATGGCGCGAACTTCGTAGGCGAGCAAACACTCAGGATCGAAAATCAGCGCTTTTGTCGCATCTGCAATCGCCTCTTCGTTGCGGCTTCTGTGAAATTGAGCCAGCGCGCGTGTTGAGAGGGCACCGCTTTTCTCAGCTCTGTGATCAGCGAGGCTCAGTGCCACAGTGCATGAATCGATCGCTTTGTCATAATCTTTCAGATTAACTTGAGCAGCAGCAATCTGCCAATGGGCGGCACCATTAGTAGGGTCATATTGCAAACCGGCCTCACACATTAAAATTGCACGATCAAACTTCTGCTTTTTATTGAAAATCATAGCCATTAACACATACGGCATCGGCAATTCATAATCCAGTTGGCAGGCGAGCTTTGCATCGTTGAGTGCGTCCTTATCACTTCCTCCGTGAAATTCGCTCAGTCCGCGGGCATAGTAGGCCGGAGCGCACAAGCTGTCTTTTTTTACCGCGATAGCTGCATCGGAAGCGGCACTTTCAAATCTTTTCGTTTGCGAATTAACCAGAGAACGATAGGCATAATCTTGAGCCTCTCCTCGCCCGGAATTAATCAGAATGTTGTAATCGCTAAGCGAAGCGTCGTCTTTATCTAATTGATAATACGAATACGCGCGCAGCCGGCGGCTGACCACATCGTCTTTCTTCAATTCCAGCGCTTGAGTGGAATCTGCCACCACTCGGTCCCAATATGAATCCACCCAGTAAGCTTGCGCGCGAGCGCGGTATGCCCGCCAATCCGTAGGGTGAAGTTTAATATAGCGATCAAGAAAAGCGATATCAGATATGGTCTGACAATACTTGTCGAGTAAGGACATGCTCCATCCATCTATTAGCGGAGTTTGAATAAGCCAGCAATTGCAACAAACGACCGCCGCTATCAAAACCACTTCAAATACAGTTATCAAGCCTTGTTTCATGGTTTGATCGTCCTCGGATCCGATTTGTTCAACTGCTGTATTCCAAAAGAACTACTTCTTTTTGAAGCTTGACGTTTCCAAATTGCAAATTTGTTACAGCCGCCCACCGGTTCGTAGTCGCGCAGGCTGCCTTTCAAAATACCATTCTGTTGCAGCGATTTATACAAAGTCCAATCAGAACCATCGTGTGAAAAGGCTTCAATCGCTATGAGCTCGGGTTTAGATTTTTGAATATCTTGGATGATCTCAGAGACGATTCTTGGTTCCTCCCTCAGAGCTCTCTCTTTTGTGGTGTTCGACTTCTTGAGATACTCAGTCATGCGCAGAGGAAAGCACCATATGTATCGGCATCCAGGCTGACGATCTAAACGCAATTGCGCCTGGTGCGCATTTGGTATCAGAGTGTGCAATACAACCACCGTATCCCTGGCCTTGGTTCGACTCGCTATCATATCGTCCAGAATCTGAATAGTCGTGGCAGTAGCAGTACTGTCTGAGACCAGCAAAGTTGAAATGGGTAACAGCAGCACTGCGTAGGTGAGAAAAACCAGGGTGGCGATTTGGCTTCGCTTGCTCTCTTGTCTTGGATCGGAGCTCCACAGCGGCGGATTGAACCTCGATAACCCCGATCGAAGTTGAACGATTCTGGAAATTAAAAACTGTGCGATCTGGACGATCATAACGTTGCACAGAAGAAAATATCCGCACACAGCAGGAATAGATTGATAAGACCAACCTCTACCCTGAAGGAGATAGATCAACAAGCCTGCAATTGTCCAGACAAAAAGTGCACCGAGGAGCACGGATCTTTGACTGAAGAAATAAGCAGCAATACAAACCATAAGAGCGAGAAACGTACTCCCCAATATCTCGCCATCGGGTGCGGCGAAAAACAGCATGAATAAGGGATCTGGAGCGAAAAAAGCGCCATAGCCCAAGCTCACGAAGGGCACCCAGCGACTATAGTAAATCTGAATGTTCGGTATAAAGGATGACGCAACAAGGCACAGCAGTAGCGTGATCACCAGTGAGAAACATTCCGGTGTTTTCAAAACTTGCCACCGCTTTTGGTGGCGAGGTAATTGAGAAAAGTATAGCTCCAACAACAGCGGCAAAATCAGAAATTGAGGTTTTACAAAAATAGCAATCGCGCAGGCGCTACCACAGAAGATCGCAAAAAAATTATTAATTGTAAGTCCGATCGGATGCGTCCATCGCAGCCATCGCATCAGGAAAATCGGAAAAAACATCAAGACAAAAATATGTTCACGTTGACCAAAATGAAAACCAAGGATCAAGTTGAACAGCAAAAATCCGGACATTAATGGACCGATAGCGAGCCAATCCTGGTGGCTGGTTTCTTTAGTTGATCGCAGCACCAGCAATGACAAAAGAAATGACAATAAAACGGCGCCCAAAACTGTCATCGTCCATACGGTTGCGATAGGAACTTGAAATGCTTGCGACAACCATACCGGTGGAACCGAAAGATAAAAAATAATTGGTGGAAGCAAGTCCACGAAGTCGATTAGAGGTTGCTTTCCTTGAAGCAGCATTTTTGCACAAAGCAAATAATAGGCGCAGTCGTAATTAACAACAAGAGAACTGAGACTCATGTAAGCTAGATGCCCAATGATAATTATTGCCGGGACAACTAAAAGTTGTAATGGATATTTCCAGTCATCACCAGCTTCAACGACAAGCGCTGACTGGTCTTGCTCCGGCAAAATGCGATTAGTCATTCGCCCCCCTTACGATCTGCCGAAAAAGTCGTCGGTAAATCCAACCTACTGGCTGGGCTAGCTTTACTCGAACTAGACTGGGCCTTCAACTTCCAGATCGCAAAACCATTATGCTGACCCAGGGGCTCATAGTGATGAAGTGAATCCTTGATCGCCTTGTTACCGAACAGATGCTGATGCAGCGGCCATGGACAGCGCGCTTCAATGGCAATCAGCTTTGGCCGGTTCTTATTAATGTCCTGGGCGATTTCGGCCAGGAATCTAGATAATTCGACATCCCACTTCCCGCCGTTGGAAATCTGCTGCAAATACAGAAGCATTGGAAATGAAAAGCACCACATGTATCTAGTTGATTGCCTCCTGTCCATATTTACAACTAATGGATAGATCGCAGCAAAGTTAGTGGCCACTATCATAATCGGGTCACCCGCTTTAGTTTCACTTGCCACGACTTGATCCAGAGTGTCCAGCACAGCACTGGATGCGGTGCTATCGTGGACCAAATTACCGGAAGTAGGAAGCAAAAACATTCCATTGAGCAGAAAAACAAGGACAGCCAAACGGGTAGCAGCCCCGTTGAGACGGCAGCGATCTTCCAGCTTGAAGCCGCAGAGTTCTTCGTTCTCACCTGTCTGCCGTTTATGAGCTTGAAAGAATTCTCGTTCAAAAGAATGATAGTAACTAAAACATGGTTTTAAAAACTCCAGTTGGCGTAGAAATCTGCACGACTTTTCTAGAAGCCAGATCGCCAGCTGTGCAAACACGACTCCGGCGGTCAAGAAGTATCCGGCTACCAGTGGTATTGAATGATAGGCCCAACCTTTCCCTTGCACCATGTAAACAAACCAGCCGGAAAATGTCCACACCAGAAATGGTGCCAATAGGGTCGTGCGTCGGAGCATAACAAGGGCCGCTAACATCAGACTAGCGACCAGGAGTCGGTCTCCAAATATTTGCCCGAAGTTGGTAGCGTACAAAAGCACATTTTGAACTGGTGGATTGAAACTGGCATAACCCTGACTCACCAAAGGCAGCCAGCGAGTGTAGTACAAATCGATATTTGGAATCAGAAATGAAGAAAGAAAACAAACCACATAGGTGACCGCACCTGCCACCATCTCCGGTGCCCTCAGCACCATGTATCTTTGCTTTTGGAACTGAATCACCGTAAATAACAGCCAATAGATTTCCAGAGAAAAGACAATGGCCAGGAGTTGCGGCTTGACAAAACAGGTAATCGCGCAGGCAAGACCGGCGGTTGCAGACAAGTACGGATTGACAGCTGTGCCCAGGCTTCTTTGCCATCGAATTAGAAACACGACAAAAAAGGAAAGTAGGAATAAATATTCTCGTTGCCCGATGTGATAAAGAAAAACGAAATTAAGCAATAGAAAACTGAAAAAAAGCGGTCCCAGCGACAGCCAGTCGTTTAAGCGCATATTGTTGGAATTGCGAGTAACAACCACAGCAGCAACTGTAGAAAAAAGCACTGCGCACCAACAAACAATCGACCAGGTCAACTCAATCGACAACCTTGTTAATTCCGAAAGCCCCCATACCGGAATTAAACTATAGAACGCCAGGGGTGGGACCATATCAACGAACTCGACAAACGGCACCTTGCCGTCCATGAGCAAACGCGAACCATGCAACAAAAAGGCACAGTCATGGTTCAGAAATGTTGGATGTTGAAGAAACTCAATCAACAACTGAGCAAGCAGTATAACTCCCGCAATGGTGAGCACTTTCAACGGATATCCAGGAAGGCGGACGCTTCGATCGATATTTGCTAAATTAGTGGCGGCAACATCCGACAAGCGCTCTGTTCCACATGTGACGACACCATCATCGATACCAGATCCAGCTGTAGTCACGGCCTCCGTACCTTCCATGCCGGCATCGCTCTGTTCGGGCGCCACTAAATCGTACTCCCCGGCGAGTTCTCGTCAGACTGCTCGGGCATTCGGTCTGTGCGGATAAACAGGAATAAGCCGCGTGAGCCCCAGGTCGTGCACGGCCAAAAACGCACGATCTGGTAGTCCTGCATAAATTTCTCATTTTTTGTAACGCCATTATCGGTCCAAATATCCAATGATAGAAAGCAGTCCGGTTTCAACGTCAAAATAGTTTCAACTGGATTTGACATCCAGACATATTTTCTGGAATATTCAGTCTTTGGCACTGGAAAAAACGGCAGACATTCAGGCGATTGCAAACCGCCCATGTCAATCACGCTCGTTTTGGCAATTAAGTAATATGCTATGGCACCAGGCTCACAAGTAGCCAGCGTTCGAGTATAGCCGGCGTTACTGCTGTTCAAAAAGTCTGCGGCTTTTTTGTAGCAAATGATCCGATCGTTTTCCGGAAACCAGATTAAGATTAAATTCTCCCAGAGGATGGGATGAAAAATCAAATAGGCGCAAAAGGTGACGGCACAAATACGGATTAGTGGTGTAGCCCTCTTTACTCGCAAGCTAAACAGCCACCCCATAACAAGCGCCACCGCCAGTGGTGCGACCATGTTAAACCAGCAAAAGTACCAGGAAAAGTTGAATGGATTTGTTATGGTGAAAAACAAAAGCACCAAAACGCAGCAGTAAAAATAAAACCGCAAGGCTTGATGGTTCCGGCCAAGCACTGCCAGCGCCAAAAGAGCAATCAAACCTTGAATAGACAGTGCGATCCAGGCTTTTTCCAGCAGATATTGAGGAATCGGATGGATTACATTTGCCAGAGAATCGAACATGCTGAAGGTGGCAATCAAACCGCTTCCAAAGGTTTCTGTTCCTAAAGTACTGAGGACATAGCCCGGAGTCTGCGCACCAGGGTCGATATTGTATTGAAACATCGTCGATCGACCGATGGCACCGTGCGGAATAATGGTGCCGTAATAAATCAGCAAAAATCCATAAACGCATATCAATGGCAGAAACGGTAGTATCCACGACCTAGTCGCCGCTTTTCCGCGACGCACGTATGAAAGAACAACGGCTGCACCAAGCCAAAAGATTCCTTCCGGTCGCGTCAAAGCCAGACAAGTGGAACCCCAGCAAAATACCGACCAGCGGTAATAAGACAGTCCTAGCAAGGAGTACACAATCAGGAAATTTACAATCAGAGATTCCTTACCCACGGAAACTTCGCCAATAGTGTATTTCGACAAAGTAAAAATAAGGCAGGCCAATAACGGCTGCCAGCCGTTGCCAAACAGGCGAAGACACAGAGCATGCAGACCGATTATTACCAGACAACTCAGTGACGCATTTAGCACCGTAGATAGTGTCGGGATATCGGCAAATCGGAGCATCTGCGCCAGCGAGTAAAGTACCATCACATGTAAATGCGATGTGAAGCCCATTACTTTTTCACCGGGATTGAAGTCGAAGGAGCGACCGGAAAGCCAGCGCTGCACATATTGGAAATCGATATAGGAATCGTCAGGTCCAACCGGATACTGCAGAAATCGAGTGATTACGACTGCGTAAAAGAGTCCGACAAATAAAAAAGTCTGAAGCAGGGCCAGCGCATATCTTTTCTTGGCTGCCACCAGGATTTGATCGCCAATCAGATAAAGATAAATGCTCAGTGGTAAGGGCGCCACCACAGACGCAACCAACAAACGTCGAAAGGCATCATTGAGCATTTGAATGCGATCGACAGGATGAGATTGAGTCAACAAAACGGCTCTGATTGACTCAGATTGTTGGTACGTAAATGCTAAGACCAGCGCAAACGGCAATTGCAGAAGCACTATCCAAAGCCAGCTTCGGAGCTTCACCCGCATCGTTATCCCCGATTGGTATTAACCCGGTATGATAAACTATACACGCGTTTCGTGCCTTTTCCATGAGTTGGTTTCGGAAAAAAATGTTCGCGTTCTCATGAGTCATCCGGTGAGCTGGAGCATTTCGTGCCGTCAATTCAAGAACGCTACATACTATTATCTGCTTGCCTACTTCTTATCATTCCATTTGGGCGAATTATTCAGGCGGAATACTCGAGTCCGCACAAGAAGACTTTTCGCGTTCCTAAAGCGCAGTTCACTCGTGCCTTCACTCAGTTGAAAGACGCGCGGCTCAGTAGAAACACCGACGCACTTGTCGTTGCGATGATCGGCCTTTCAAGTTTATACTCGAAGGACGGTGACAGTTCTAGTGCCTCAATGCTCCTCAACGACATCCTTCAAGATGAGGTCGAAACACGCAGACAGCGAGTTGATGTGCTAGCTGCTCTTGGCGATGTTTATCGAGACAAACAAGGCGAGGAAGGCCTGAAGCTCGCTCGTAAGAGTTACCTTGGCGCAATCGACGAAGCCAGGCTGATTGACGACAAGCCGTTGAGTGGAAGGTTATTGGTAAAGCTAATCAACCTTTGCTACCTGAAAGCCAGCGACGATTTCGCCAGAGAGGCGGATCGAATCGCGGCAATACGTGAAGCTGATCGAACAATCAAAGTAGCCGGACAACTGGCTGAGGATATTGACTCTCTCGAATTACAAACGGCCATCAAAAACTATTCGATGTTGATCGGTATTGAAGAGCATCGTTTGGGCTTAACCGACAAGGCAACGACCTGGTGAGAAGCAAGCCTTCGCAAACCGCTGGACAGCTGTCGAAAGGGCGTTTCAATCACGTTGGTCATAGCGGTCGAGGTGTGAAGGCTTGGCGTCGATTGCCACGCCTTATTTTCACAAATAGTGAGGCGAATAAAGTTAATAAAATCAGCCGTACTCCGTTGTTCCGGAATAAAGGACACATCGATCAAACAAACGTCATTTTCGAGTTCGCGCCGACCAATGAAACGCACACGTTGCCGCCAATCTCCCTGGCCATTCAATAGTGCGATTTCGAATGGCGCGTCGCAGTCGATTTTGGTCGCACCAGGCAGTGCGATTGTGCCACCACATTCACTGACTCGGCACAGCCGTCCTTCCACCTGCGACTGACGAAACGATACGGTCAAGTTAAGGTCGCAAGGAACAACATGCATAGACATGGGCTGCGGCTTCTCTAGCGCAATACACACGGATCCGGCAAGCAAAAAGACGTAATACCAGCTGAACGTTAACAGCAGAATTGAAAAATCCGGGTGCGAAATTTTGTTTATAAGAAAACTACATGCCGCACCTGCAGCTAATACCAAAAGAATTGCGTAAGGAATACACAGACGAAAATCGGAATGCGAGGGATCCTTGTTACCCTTAGGTGTTACCTGAAATGGCTGGGCCAAACCATTCATAAACATGGTCAATCCTTGCCACAAAAGCGCTGGTCCTTTCAAGGTGTCGAACAGATCCAAAATAACGATCGACAGGTTGTTTCTTGCTACTAACAAATTGCCGCGCACGCACAAGTAGAAAAGCGGCAACCAACCAATTAAAAATTCCAGAGGCTGCATGCGAGCCGGAATGATATGGAAAAGGATAAGGACAATCGGACAAAAGATCCATATCAGGCGTGGCAAGAAGGACCAGAAGCCCAAGAAATTGAACATCTGAATCACGCGTTGTGGGATCGTCAAATTCTGATACAACCAATACTTCACTCCGAAGTTGAGTTGTAGAGCTCCGGCAAACCAGCGCTTTTGTTGCGTCAGGAGAGCTGACAGATTCTCGGGACTCAATGCTAAAATTTGCGGCAAGGGAACATACGAGATTTTCCAGCCGTGATCGAAGAGAGTAAATGAAGTGTGCACATCTTCAGTCACTGATCCAGTCGACACCCCACCAATCTCGGCAAGTGCAGTTCGGCGCAACAGCGCACCCGAGCCGCCCCAAAGTATTGCATCCCAGAATTTTTGCGAGGGCAGATAAACGAAATTAACAGCTGACAGGTCAGTTGCGAATCCACGATATCGCAAAGTTCGATCGATAACGGATGGATTGATTGCTCTTTGCGCAAATTGAACCACAGCGATTTTTTGATCAGCAAGAAAAGTAGGTATGGCGTAATCAATTATGGTAGAAGCGCAGATGTGATCGGCGTCCAGGACTAATATGAATTCACCTTTTGTTTGAGCCAGTGCGTTGTTAACATTTCCGGCTTTGAAATTCGTGTTATCGACCCGATTGATATAGTTAATACCCATCTCGTCAGTCAAGGTTCTGTTTTCATCAAGGTTGCCGTCATCAAGCAAATAAATCGCTTTGTTGGCATAACTTATTGATTTCGCACCGGCTATAGTGCGGCGCAGAACATCAGGTGGCTCTCGATAGGTAGTGATGAACACGTCAACCAGTGGCATTCGAGTAGGCGGTGACGGTATATCAAAATCGAAAACCCGATCATCTGGTTCTCGAAACCAATAAGCGAAGGTGGTGCCCAGCACCATGAGGGTGCAGTAAACATCGGCCATAATGAAGAGTGCCGCAGCCAGATTATCAAGCGCATTGTCAAAACCAATCGTGCAGTTGAGACGCCAGATTAAGTATCGAAGCTGAGCGATTGATGCGACGACAAAAGTGAAGCGGATTGTGTCTTTTCCGCGTGCGAGGACTGAGACCATGGCAAGGAGCGAAACAGTAATTGCCAGCTCAACCGTAATTCCCAGCGGTGCCGCGGCAGTCAAGGCAGCGTAGATCGTTAAACCGATGATGGCAACAGTAAAGATAGCTTTGGTCAAAATCATCCCCCGAGCCACATCCAAATCACTATCGCCAACAAAAGTGATGGCAACAATATTGGTGCAAACGCCAATATCCTCGCCGGCGACTTGAAGAAGACTCTGAACAGAAACAAGGATAGGGTCAGTGACGCCAGCCAGAGTGGAATGGCGATGGCAGGGACATAGGCTTCTGAACTTTGCAGCAACCCCTTAAGCCCCGGATCCGAACTAAAGACCAACAATTCCGGTGGGTCAGTCTTCACCTGAAAGCATTTACCGCCAAAGCTATTGAAATACTCCTCCGTCACATTGACTCCACTTCTCAACTGCAACAATAAAGGTTTTCCCGGATCTGCACTTGGAATTAGCCGACTATTCCGATCGTAACCACATATGGTGCACTGACCATTAAAAGACGAGAGTATAAGAATGGCACCAGGTCTGGCGACAGCCGGTGGAGTCTGTTCAGCATTAGTAAGCGATGCAAAGTCCGCTTTTTCAGATTTGCCTGTAAACGGGTTTGTGTAGCTGTAGTTAGGAATTGTATTCATCCAGGCCTCTTCTTTGCTTGGATACTTATGAAATTTCCCGTAGTAGAAATTGATGAAACTGGGATACCACCACATCCGCTCGACCAGTTTTACTTCAGGAGCACCGGATGCATAAAAGGTCAGCCCGGTGTCATCAACCAGGTAGTCGGCTGCAGTTATTACAAAGTTTTTTCGATTCTTTCGACTTCCTGAAAAAAGCTTGAGAACATCTCCAAAAGAAAAATTGGATACAACGTATTTCGCTTCCGATATTCGTCCATGATCCCAGCGATAGACAGTATCCACGTTTGCTAGCTTCAACGTAGACAATTGATCGGCTGTTTTAAATTCAGCGCCGATATGAATGGGCGAAACAAATTTTCCAACAGATCCTTCAGCGACACTCATTCCCGTTATCCCGTCATCCTTTGAATCGATGACACTGCTCGCTGAGGGACGAAAATTGATAGACATACAGCACAAAGCAAAAGCGACGATGATGGCTATGTTTAAACCAAACTTCTGCCAACGGTCACTATCAGCCGGTTTACGCTTGTATTGCGCACTGGATAAAACTTCAATTGCTTGATCAGGCTGGTTCAGTTTCAAATAAATGTCGGCTAACCGATTTGAACAAACCCGCAGGAATTCTGCCTGATCTGGAAGTTCGTCGGAACAATGTTCTAAAGCACGCAGATAGCATTGCTTGGCTTGTTCGAGATCGCCGCAATCATAAGCATGATTGGCAATTTTGAGCCAATCAAAAAGGTTGTCGGTGGCCTGACTAGACTCGAATTCGCTTAGCTGATTGGTTTCAGCAGTTAGATTCAGCCTGCTCTCGGCACTAGTAGCAAATTCGCTATCGATAGCTTTATCATCACCATCGATTATGGCTCCCTGATCGCTATTCATAAATCGAAAATTCAATATCCACCAGAACGCCTACGGCATCAGGATTTTCGTTTTGATAATGGGATAAGCATACCGTTGCTTAAAGACCAAATCCTGGTTCTCGTTAAATGTCACGCCGAAAAACACAATCGGCACGGGCAATTTCACTGTCACCTCGGTGCGGACTTGCACGTAAGGTGTCTCGCCTGCTGGCGGACTGCCACCAAAAGTTTGATAATCAAGGAACGTGATTGTTGGCTGCGATATGAAATAACCATCAGTCTTGTGAGATTTCAGCGCGGCAGTGGCCAGAGCAGTCGCCTTTGCATAGTCGCTGCCTTGCGCGGCGGCTCGAGCGGCGTTGCGGCATGCGCTGTCGTTGATTGACGCGGAGAAAGTAAGAATGGTCACGTCAACACCAAGAATCGCAAACACGATAACGAAAAAAGATGTAGCGGCCACTTCGGCAAAAGAAAAACCCATTCGTCGATTAGGGCGATACTTGTTGTTGCGCTTAGTCATCTAATCCCTGAATGTTCTCGAATGGTTGTTGCGATGTAACTCTGATTGGAAAGGAAGTGGTTAATCCAGGAATCGCCAGACCGGAGTTGGCCACTCCGGGGTGTTGAATAAAAGGTTCAACGACACCATCGAGTTCTACCTGGATTGCATAATAATACTTCTCTGGATCCGGCGGAGCATCAGCATTTGCAAGTTTTAAATTTACAGGCATCTTTTGATCAATACCGGTAATCAAATCAGTTCTAATTATGAAGACTTCAATATTCGAAATTGTGATTCCGGAAAAACTGCTTGCAGCAGCTGTAGCCACAGACCCGGCCGTCTGGACAGCTGACAGACTACCAGTAGGTCCAGACTGTTCAAAGGTTTGGGCCTGGCAAGCCTGTTTACAAGCGTCCCGAGCCGCGTTCCAGAAAAGACCATACTTGACCGATGTCATCACCAGTATCAGAAGCGGAAACGCCATCGCCATAATAATGATCCACAGAGCCAGTGGTGCTTCTGCGATTGTTGTTCCAACACGTTTGTTTCGGACTCGTGTTCTACCTGAGATCATCTCACTAAATTTACCAGTTGTCTTGCGATGTTTCCAAACACGGCATCGAGGTCTTGTTTGGTCTGGGTCGGGTTTGTCCAGGATACCTTATAATATTTTGCCCCGTTTCCTGAATCATAAGCAATGCCACCAGGATTGGTGTCACTATAGATTGCGTCCATGTCCGGAACTAGTGATGCGTCCTGAGTCAGCCCCACTACGAAAATTGGTATCCCCGCAGCTTTGGCAGCCGCGGCTTGAGCGCGAGCATCAGTTTCTGCTGGTCCATTAGCCGGCGGTGGCGGATAGCCAGCACCGGTCAAATCGTACGTTGGAACACCGTCAGTTACCAGAACAACGGCTCGGGCAGCGCCATTTCGCGTCAGAGGACCAGCACCACTATTCGGGTCGAGCCGATTGAGAGCGTGCAACAAAGCTTGTCCTGTGTTAGTGCCGCCTCCAACTGCCATCAATGAAGTGGTCGGTCCGACTACCGTCGGAAGAGTGATCGTGGAGCGAATTGCGTTGTAATTATCGTTGCCCACAGTCGGGTCGATGTGGATGCCAGGCAACGGATAATTGGCAGTGCCACCTTGCGGATAGGCCCATGAGACCCTGTAATCCGCGAATGTCTCACCAGGAGCATTACCAGCGTAGTTGGAGAATGCTACAAATCCGAAATGAGGGTCAGTAGTGTATCTTACCTTAGTTAGAAAACCGTCCACTGCTTGTTCGACAGAATAAAGCGGCTCGATTTTGCTGGCTGCTTGAATCCGGTACGCATCTCTGTACCCGGCCGAGGGAGTGACGCCGAGAGCGCCGAGGTCAAGCCAGGCAGTAGCGGCAGCACCAGCACTCTCGAGATTGCCTACCGATGCTTCAACCAGAGCACCGATGCCCGGATAGCTATAACCCATAACAGTCTGCCCACCGTAGGCCGGGTTGCCGTCGATGTTCACTACCATGTGCGTGAAGGTGCACTCCGGATAGGTGGCTCCGCCTGACGCGGCAGCTGGAGCATCCCACATCAGACGATCTGGTTTCACTGCTTTGAGAACTTTTGCCTTAGAAGCACTCGATTTTTGTTTTGCTATCAGTCTTGTCGGGTCAGACAGCGGATCGTAATTGTCAATGGTTTTACGCCGGAATTTAAACGACATGGGGTGTCCAGTCGGAGTCGACGGCGCTGGCGTCGTCAAACCGCCTGGTGTCACTCCACCCGATGCGATCGGCGCATCTCCCGGAGCGGCATTGTCAGACAGACCTCGCAACGTGTCAGTGTCTGTAGGTGTCGTCACGTTGAGAATTTCGCTAAAACATTTTTCACAAGGGACTGCATATGCAGCCTGACTGGTGTCGAGGTGCTGGGGCTCCAATCCATTGGCAGGGTGCCCGGTGAGACTGGGACAGCCACCCGAGAATATCGTGCCTTGAGCCGGCGGCGTCACTGTCGGAATTGTGTAGGTGGGCGAGCCGACGCCACCATTCCCCGTTGGGTCCCACTTTCTCAACACCCATGTCACCGGCGTCTGATCGTCCATCGATGCGGATATGTCCATCAACACATACATATCTAGAGCAGGAAGAGAAGCCTTGGTAGCGACTGCGACTGTGTAGACGGTGTTGCCCAGACCATAAACAGAGCCGCCGAAAATCTGATACGAGTATGCTCCAGTGACTCGAAGCACATTTGAATTAGCCCCACCGATGACACCACTGACCGGATCGACAAACTCGAAATAAATTTGCGCTTGTCCAGAACTTGGCGACAACATGGTGGGACTGGCGACTTCGGAGACTGCAGTCATCGGTTCGCCGAGAATACTATTACGTCTAAACATATTGAGCGCCGTTTGTTTGGCGTTGCTTTGCGCCGTCGCAAACGACTGAGTCGATGAAAGTAGAGTGGCTTCACCAGCCAGAGCCGCTATGTCGACACAAGATTTCAGCTGCTCGCGAGCCAGCAAAATGCGACTGAGTTCAAAAGCGAATACCGCCAGAGCCCCGACAATCAAAAGTCCAATAAACAAATTTAGAGCAGTGGCGACTTGACCCTGGTCGTCGCGAACACGTGCTTTTTTACGCGCCGTCTTAGTATTCTTCAAGACTTCAACCCCACCCCTGAATCTATGCTAGCACAGGACTCACCCGGGGGATAGTCGGAATTTCGTGTAATCAAATGCGCCCATTAGCGCCAGGCTCTGGATCGAAGTTATCCAATTCAAGAAAACGATTCATTTCAATCAAACCGACTCTATGCCGATTGTGAATCAGCCTCTGAGTCTTCTCGTCCGGCTGTTTGGCGGCTGCAAGTCGATTAAGTTGCTCGAGTTCCTTATTAAACAATTTCTCAGCGCCCTTTCTCTGTAAATCACCAGGAGCAAACTTTGTGTACTGGGCATAGAGATCAATTAAATCGCTACCTATCAAAATTTGCTGATCGGCGATATCAAAAGTTTTTGCAAGTTGAGCCGCCTTTTGATATATCAGTTGCGCGTCTTCAAAATGCATCTGTTTGACATGGGACCTGGCCAGCCGACGCAACAGAACGATCTCTTCTAGTTGTGCCGTCTTGGGGTTATGAGTTCGAATATGATTCAACCTCTTTACTAGAAGTGTTTGTGCCTCTGAGACTCTGGCGTGACTGATTAGCAAATCGACAACACGCAAATAATCTCCTAGCGCGACAGTGCTACCTGAGAGCTTAGCCAGTTCCTGTTTCACAGCATCGGTGCTGAGGGTATGGTCAGTCGTTCTTTTGCCCACATCACTCAGCGCGTTTAAAGCTCTGCTGAACGCAAAAATCACAATTGACACTGCCACCAGATAGACACCGATCTCCTTCAGCGTCTTTGAAACAATAGGATTGTTTAAGTCGATAGCTTTCATTTCCGTCCACCATCATCAATGCGATGAAATAAAAACAATCCCTTGCCACCCATGATCGAACCCTGCCAAAATCTTTCCATTTCGTAGTCCGACAGAAATTGCGGATCGGACATCAATCCATTATCTGCAAGGCAGTCAAAAAACAGACACCACTCCGGTTTCAATTCCAGTACACTTCGCGGTGGAATTGATCCCTGGACTGGCAGACGCGTTCTTTCACCGTTAGGAACCGGATAATATTTCAATGCTTGGTCAGATAGTAATCCACCAAGATCAAGAATCCGTTCTTTAGCCAGAACAAAACCAACAAGACCTGGTTCCCATGTGGCAACTTGACCACCACCTGTGCCGCATTTTTTCAAATACTCACAAGCGCGTTTATACATACTGAGCCGATCTTGTCCTTCATTCCAACCGAACGGGTATGATCTTAAGGTGCTTATGATCGGCCAAAAGGTGGTCACAAAGCCATGCTTATTGAGTGAAACAATCCTTGCCGGAGGCAGATTTGCAAAACTGGCATTAAAAGCGCATAGCAAAGCGATTGACGCGGCAATCAACATTGAAGGATATCTTTTCAACGATTGCAATTGCCCGATCAAAGCCACAAAAATGATTGGTACCAAAAGTGGTGCTATTAAAGCAAACCAAGCGTAATACCAGGAAAACATGTAAGGGTTAAAATAGGAGAAAAACAAAAGCAGAAGAATTACAGTACTCGCATAGAACCTGAGCCAGCTGAGCCTTCTTGCCAGCTCAACCAGAAGAAGAAACACCAGGCATCCCTGAACCGCCCAGGCGGTTTGCATAGTCAGATCGGGCGACAGTAAGCGAGCAATAATCTGCGTGAATGTGTCTTCGCCGACAAATTTCAAAATGTAGAACGACGCTTTGTCGTATGGTGTCAGCATACTGCTGAACATCGCCGCTCTGCCTAGAGCGCCATGAGGAACGATTGTTCCGAAGTACATAAAAATCGATAGATATAAAATCGCCACGACCATAATCGGCGCGATCAAGATGGAAAGTCGCTCTTTTCCTTTGACAAGCACGTGTTGAAAGATACTTGCGAAAAACCAAATCAGCCCTTCGGGTCTAGTTAGAGCGAGCAACGCTCCGGACCATGCAAACAAACCGCAACGTTGCGAGCTGGCTGCAAAAATTGATACCGTGATCAGAAAAATCATGAGCGGAGCTTCCTTTCCGCTTATCGTGTGGGCGAGATTCTGGGGGTTCAGCGCGAAAATGCATGCTGAAAACACGGCCATCAAATTGCTTCCAAACAGGCGCCGAGTAGTGATGTAGAGCAGCATATAAGTAGACGCCTGCAGGACGGTGTTAACCGTCTGCGATACCATCGCGATATCATTCTTTTCGAACACGAACGCAACAACCGTGAGCAAGAGCAAGTGCAAAATTGACGTGAAGCCAAACACTCGTTCGCCGGCATTATAGTCAAAACCCAGCCCGTTGACCCACTTATAGACATATCGGAAATCAATGTATGCGTCATCCACGCATACCGGAAATTGCAGTGTTTGGAAAAACAACATGACATAAAAAACAAAACTCAAAATAATCGCGCAGCAAACATCTTTTAGAGTCATGCGGGGATTGCGCTTGGAATCGAAAAAGTAGAAAAGCGACATCGCAATGCTGCCGAGGCAGATGCTCACTGCGTAACGATGAATCGCAGCGGGTATCAGCGCTCTCAGCTCGATGTCGACATTAGGATCAATAAGCAGAGCGTTGATCGCCGGCCATTGCACTGATACGCTGATAAACAACGCTGCCAGAACCAGCTGAATCGCGGTTCCAGTAAAGCAGGTTTTTGAAAAAAGCGCAGTAATGTTTTTGACCTTCTCCATCAGACCTAATTTTTGCAGTTCCTGTAGAATCCATTCAGAGTATTACGCATGTACCTACTTACGTTCCAAGGTTATATTTAACAAAAGGCATTGTGCGCGACCTTTTCAAAAAAACGAGCGGACTGCTTTGCGATAAAACATTCATCACCAGCCTTTCAGTATCCTGGTTGGCGCTGGCATTGGTACACTATTTTCCCACTGAAGTTGCTTTTATTGACAGGCTGCCCAGTTTTACGCCGATATTAATACTCCTGTCAATGGCAACCGGTTTCCGGTTACCGAACGAGCATAGTAAAGCTGCATGGTTTGGTGCATTCGTCGCTATGTGTTCGCTTTTTTTGTCTTGCGGATATGACCTCGGCGTTTACCCACTACTGCGACGTGATTTTTTTTCTTTGAGTATGGCCGGTACTGTCGCACTAGCAGCGGTATTATCCACGAGTTTCAGTTTTTTCAAACTCGGTCAGGCGTTAAGCTTTCATCTTCTGAATAGCGGGCGCCAAGAGTTTTTACGAACTCTTTCATTTGGCAGCATCAGCGGTATCGTCATTTTTCTGATTTTAATGGCAACCACTCCGACCCCGGCAAGCCTGGTCCTGTTGTTACTGTTTATCCCTAACAAACCAAGGCTGCCAATCATAGTTGCAGCGATCATGATTGCGATTGCCTGTCAATCAACCACTTCAAAATTTGTATTTTCCCACGATAAAAAATTCGAAGTTAAAGAAACAACGTCACGAGAAATCATCATCGCGACTAATGGGCTGCCTTCAAATTTTTGCGTGGATATCCCAGGTCCGGAGCGATTGCGACAGTTTGCTCAAATGGAGCATGTACAACCAGAAATTGATACGTTTCGCCATTACCTTGGAAGATTGGCTATGCCGTTGGGCTTCAGTCGACAGCAGCTTGATCATGTCTTGATTCTCGGGGCAAACACAGGCAACGACGTATCATTCGCGCTAAAAAATGGTGCTGGGAATATCGATGCTGTCGAGCTTGATGGCACACTCGTCAAACTCGCCGCCAACAAACATCCAGACAAGCCATATCAAAATGCAAAAGTGGCAACTTACATTACCGATCCAAGATATTTTTTGCAACAGACAAAACAGAAATACGATCTGATCGAATTTTGCTATTTTAATCCCGGTCGTTGTGACAGTGCGGCTGGCGCCATCAGAGCGGACAGTTTTATCCACACTACGGAGTGTTTCAATCTTGCACTGAAGTGTTTAAAACCGGATGGCGTGCTGTTTGTCGGATTCTCCGCACCTGCCCGATCACTGGCACCGGCACGCCTTCATGCGTCGATTCAGGCCACTGGTGAACGAGCTCAGGTCGCGTATCTGCAGCATAATTCCGACCCGGATCCTTTGGCTACCAAGTACTATTTTTTCGCACTAGGACCTGGTGTCAAGAGTTTATCCAGGTCGGATTTGGATCCACTGGTAACTCAATTTATTCACATCACCCCTTTTGAAAACGTGCCCACTGATGAAAAGGGCGCTAGCGACAATTGGCCGTTTCTGCGAGCCAATGATCGAGATGAGCCCACTACCTGGGTGTTCGCTACCGCCGTTATCTTACTGTCAGCTACACTTCAGTTCATACCGAAATCTCAGAAACAGCAGTTTTACTTGGCACCACTACTTCTGGGTATTGTGCTTGCCCTGGCAAATTATCTGAGCTTTGCAAGCATTTGCCTTATAGCCGGTTTTCATTGGGTCGCACCAGTTCTAGTTTTACTTCTCAACTTCGCTGTCTGGGCCGGATTCGGTGAACCAGCCACCAGGTCCAGCTCAGCTTGGGTAAGTTACATACTCGGCGCGCTCGCCTGCGGAATTATCTCGGGACTGTCGGGGCAACCGATCGCTGTTTGCACAGGATCAATACTTTTGATATTGATGGTGACTGTCATCCTGCACGGCACTTTCCATCGCTCTCACTCGCCAGCCGCGGTTGTATACTACACACTTTCTGGGATCGCCTGCGGATGCGTCAGCACTGAGGTGGCGATCTACTTCGGCTTGAGTTCGCTTGCAATTATTGCCTTGGTTTCGCTCGTACTTTCGTATTTGATCGAAAAAAACTCTTGAAAAAATCGCGACCGGAATAAATATTTGAGCGGAACGGGTAGAACTTCTTTAAGATCTAGTGTCGATCGAAGGCGAGGCAATGTTCGGGAAACAGAAACAGCAGCAGACCAAGAAACCAATTCAGTTGCCTCACCAGCCTAATCCGCCCACGGTTAAGGACCTGCAAAAGATGTTAGACGAGACACTACACGGCAGTGGAATCTCAGTCCAGATGCCGTTTGGCGAATCGCCTGAAATCTTTACGATTACAGTTTCTCGCGATCCAATGCGCGGAATCGTGCATTGGATGCTTTATCGCGGAGAAGGTAGCCAGTCATTTCTGGAATGGGATCAGGTCACCACCGACCCGAACTGGGTCTTCAACTTGATCGAAGCTGCCTTTCCGCAGATGGGCAAAAGAAAAACTCTCTTTGAAATTCCTATAGAGCAAGCGCAAACCGCAAAGCTCACCGCACTGAAGGCTGACGGCACCGAGTCTAAATCGGACTTCGAAGGCGACGTTCAAAACATGGCGATTCCCAATTTGATTCAATCGATTGACATGAACGCGCTTACGGGACGACTGGAAATTGACGCGAAAACTCAAATTGGAGTCGTCTACTTCATCGACGGCAAGCCGATCCATTGCGTTGTTGATGGTGACGAGGGCGAATCGGCCTTGCTCGAATTGATCTCTTGGACTCAAGGCAAATTTAAGTTTTTCAAAGAAGACGCCCGTCAACAAAAAACGATCAATAAGCCGCTTCACCACTTGCTCATGGCAGGCGCGGCACTCCAAGATCAGATCAATCTTTTGCGCGATAAGGGCGTTAATCTGGACACATATTTGATCCGCAGACATGCAGCGTTGAGTAAAGAAGACTTCGACAAAATGGTGGCCGACGGAACGGGCTCCAATGAAACCTTGCAAAAACAGTTTTACGACAACATTGATGGTCGCACTCCGATCATAGACATGTTGCGGCAAGTGCCGATGAGCAAAACCACCTGGGTGCCGATTGTATTTAACATGATCACTTGCGGACTGTGCTCTTTCAAAAACGGTGCCGACTTTAATGAATCAAAACCTGTAGCCGTTAATTGGAATGAAGTGCATCAGGTCGCCAGTCTGCTCAGTCAGCCAGACACTGCAATCTACACCAAGGCTGCCTATATCTACTTTTTGGCAACGGAATATCATCGCTTTGTTCGTTTCAAACACCCTTTCTCCACTTTAATAATCAATGCCGGGCTGAAAGCAGGTGACGAGCGCATTTACCCTCTTCACACCGAAGCTTTTCGTCTGGTCGGGCACCACATCCAGCAAGTGGTGCGTGAGACGGACTTGATCTTTCACTTTGGGGAAAACAGCCTGGCCTGTATCCTGCCGTCAACTGATCTGGCAAGTGCCAAACAATTTGCTTATCATTTGCAGGAAATCCTCAACAGTACTCCCTTAGTCACAGCCGCAGGCACCTATGGAGTAGCCGCCACTGTGGGGGCGGCGTCGATTCCAGAAAGCTGCGAGTCGGTCGAGTCGTTGATCACGCTTGCGCAACCAAGAGCAATCTAGTGCTTAAAGCATCGGCAAGCGAGGAAAGAATTAGATAGCAGCAATGGTTTGGCGGTCTCGGAAGAGTTTTGGTCCAACCATTCGGTAGAACACGCAGGGAGTCTGTTCGGCTCAATGGTCTCTGAGCATATTCGCAACTCAGAAGAGAATAAAGACAAGGATGCTGTGGAAACACAGAATCCACGCTTCAACATGAGCGTGAACGAATCGGGCGACATCAAATCCGATAACGCTGCCACCGATAGTACGACAGAAGAGCTTGACAATCAGCGCACAGCTGACGAAGAAAACAGACCGCTATTAGGATTGCCGGCTTCTTCCATATCGTCAAAAAAAATCGCTTCGGTCCCCCCGCCGCCAGCGCCCGGAACAAAACCTCAAGCGAAATTTAGCAACATGCCATTAAGCATTGATCCAAAGAAACCGGCGCTTCCACCTCCGCCGCCACCTGGTATCAGGTCCTCAGCAAATCCGGTAAACAGTTCCGCTAGTGAGAGTTTAGCGAGCACAAGTCTGGAAGTAGCTAATTTTGATATCGATGGATTGTTAGACGTAATCGACTCGAAACAGGATCAAGGCGAGGGTGACCAGGACTGGCCTTCCATTTCACAAACCAATATTACGGCGGTGCAATCAGAAGAGCTGGCGTTCATTGACTTAGATCTGGCACTAAAAAAGCTGGAAGAGGAATTCGAAATTGAGGACAACCTCAACTCTGGAGTCCCCGACAATCAGCTTGAAGTAGAAAAAACGCTAGTGGCACCAAATCCGGTTGCACGAACCGATTCAGCACTTGAAGAGAAGGCTGAAGCCAATCATGCAGATTCAACGGAAAAAGAGATCTCAGCAATCAATCGAGAAGAAGAAGAAGAAGAAGAAGAAAAGAATTTAAAGCCCGAAGAAGACGACCTAACTGAACCGGCTTTAGATCCACACGAACCTGCTGAGACCCTCTCCTCATCTGTAACAGAAGAGGTGGCGAACGGTCCTCTCGATGCTCAATCGCCCGACCTCGTACCAAACGACCTTTTTTCTATAGAAATCGAAAACTATCAAACAGGGAGCAGCAGCGCGCTCACCGAAACCAGCCAAGCAGCTGAAATTTCGCGACCGTCCGTCGGCGCGACCGAAGTAGAACCATTTAAACTTGCCGGAATCGATTTGGATTTGGCAGACTTTGAGAGTTCGATTCTGCTACCAGTGTCAGCACCCAACGATCAAAGACCAACAGGTCTAGCACAGTCATTGGAATCAGCACCGGAGCTCGTCGCGGATGTAGAACCGACTACCGATGCAACACAGGAAGAAGCACTGCCGGCAGTACCACTGCATAATGGCAGGCGTCCGGAGAGACGAGGCTTATCTTCTCTTATTGCCAAAGGCAAAATCCAGAAACAAACATATAACTTTGACAAGCCCGCGGTAACATCAAGTCAGACTGACCCTCTTAACGCGCAGGACGAGCCACCACTAGAGCCCGAGCCGATGCCACAACAGACCGCTTCTCTTGGAGTAGACGGTCTACCCGAGCCCTGGATGAACATGGGTAAGAAAAGCGCTAGTGCCTCCGATTCCTCGACATTGCCAACCTCAGTCAAAGACACAAAAGAAGATTTCACATCCACTGTTCAAGGCACGACCAGCAATCCCAGGACTTTTCATACTAATGCGCCAAGATCTGCGACAAGTGATGAACTCCATTGGGTTTCAACTAGCACTTCGCATAACAAAATTACAGAACAGGATCTGGTTAAATTGAATTCCGGTAAAGCGTCGCCACCAGTCGCTGACATCATGGAAACCATTAGTACAGTCACAACGTCGAGTGGCGGCGCATTGATTGACTCCCCTGTTCAAGGCACCGCAGGCAGTGACACCCTATCCGTAACCCCTTCGCCCCGCCTCCTGGGTTCGTTGCAACGCACAACCATCGAAAGCTGGACGCCGGCAGCGCAAGAGCGGTCTTCAACCAATTGGGATATTGTTCCGCCGTCGGATTTACACGAAAGCACCGCAGGAGGCCCAGCCCCATTCGCCCGGACACAAAACTTCAGTCGCGTGCTTCCAGATGAAGACATGGTGCTGGATGATCACCTGGTCACCGCCCAAACCGCTGAAGAGATGTTCCTGAAAGGTAATTTGACCGAGGGCTGCCGACAATACCATATATTGATCGAAAGAATGGAAAATAGCGCCAGGCCAGATATAAAGGAACTTGTTCATTGGTCCGAAGCATTGGCAGACCTTTACATACTACTGGGTGAGCCTTTATCAGCAGTGTCTTTCTATCATAAAGCGCGCCTGCTCGCTTCTGATTCGGAGCCTAGACGTGTTCAAAAATACCTTTCATGCTTATTGAAATTATCGACATGGTACGAAGAGGAAGGAAGAGCATCCGACGCGGAACACACTTACCTGGAAGCTATTAAAGTAGCAGGCGAAGAACTTGACGAAAAAGATGTATTGCATCAACGTATCAACGAAGCTTATGTGCAGCATGCAAAACGCAAATCGGAAAACAGTTCAACCTCCCAAACAGCCGCGATAGAAGAGCAATGCACAACGCTCAGAATGAGAACGGTTCAGGGTCCGAACAAGTCATTTTCAGCCACTAGAAAACCATCGAACGTCAAAGAGATTTTCGAAGAAACTCCAATAGAAAAGCCTGCGCCATCTGAAAAAATCAAGCGCGCCACGGGTTCTGATATCGAATTCAAAGCGACCAGAGGACTGGAAGAACTTTCCGGACATCCGCTTGTCCGCGTCCTCAATTCGATTTGGGTTCAAGTAATCCTCGGCGTAATACTGATGATGTGCGGAGTAGCATGTATTGTTTCACTCCGAGTCGGTGAGCCGATCGTTCCCAGACCGGTGGCAATAGCATTGAAGGGTCCATATAAAACTGCAGACGAACTCAAGGTCGTAGATTTCCAAGAACACAACAACGTCGGTATTTGGGAGAAAGGAAACATTTGTACCGGCAAATTCACAACAGTGCGCGGCAACAATGAAGATTTACCGGATCTTTTGCGCGGCTATCTGCACACTAATACAGTGTTCTACACCCTCAAAGGTGATGATTTACTCCAGGATGACCAGGGCAGATCGCTCTATAAGCCCAGCGCCCCTGAGGTGAACATGATTCACCACATGTGGTGGTACGTAGGATTCGCGACATGGCACTATAAAGAGAAGCATTGTTATCAAACGTCGACTGATCCATGGAACAAAGTAAATCCGGATTTTACCTATGTGAACCCTTTCACTGGTAAACCCACACATGCCAGCATAACAGCGAGCACCGGCGCCGGAAATAAACTGCTACCGCTAATAGTGGCATCCGGACAATTATACGAGGGTGAGCCCCCTCCTGGACCGGGAGCGATCCGGTGCATTACCTTTGATAAAGTGCGCTTCTTTGTGCGCGGCTACGATCGCAACGGCAAAATGATTCAGGGGTACGAACCTGGTAAGGCCTATACAATAGAACTTACTGATGGTGAAAACATAACTCAAAAGTTTATGAATTCCATCGGCAATCAGTCCAAGCATGACAATGGCTTGCTGCCACTAAGAGTGGTGGTTACCGAGAATGGAGAGATTGCCTCCACTTACAAGTGGTGGACGACTCTCGTACCGGCGGTCATTCTCACGTTCCTATTTTTGTCTCTAGTCGTTGCCATGATTTCCGTAGCCCAAAAGAAAAGCAAATTGAAGTGGTACCACTACGTGTCCACATCTATTGCAGTTATAGTTTCGATTTCCTGGTTTGCACTGGCATTACAATAAATGATGGGCTCTTCGTTATCCTTCCAACCGTCCAGCGCCAAAGCTGTGAGCGCTCCTGCGGCCTGGTTAGTGGTAAACTGTGAACCAGTACCCGTATTGATAGCGTCCAGATGACTCAATCACGCAAGCAAAAACCAACCGTCGATCAGGTCTTAAAACTCGTCGATCAGCTGCCTGCTGACGAACGCGAGCAATTGATGCACGAGCTCAAAGCCGAGGATTTCAGGCGGGATATACAAAAAGGTATAGATGCTGCCGACCGCGGTGAATTGAAGCACGCGGACGAAGTGATCACAAGGATGATTGGTCGTCCGTCAATTTCATAGTTGGCAGCTGTAAAATTCAGCAAGGTCCCAAGTATCCGCATGACCATATTTGCTTGCCCCTCACCGGAACTGCCCTGTTTAGTCCTTCGTCGCAACTCGGTGTGACGTTGTTCAACCATCTCCCTAGTGATGCCGACTACCGGTCGGTTAAGCCAATCACCTAGGCAGCGCGGAATCATGTAGCGATACGCGCGTTTGAGTAAAGCAGACAATCGTTGAATCAGCGCTACTTACACCATTTCAAGTGTGGGAAACTAAGAGCGACTGACCATCTCTGGTATCATTCCAGAGGCACCATGAATGGTGCCCTTGATTCTTAGTAGATCTCAGTCCGATTTAGTCTTTCCGGATCGCTTTGCACGTAACCCGCAGAGTCTGTAAAATATTTTGTGTCAAAGGTCAGAGCCAAACCGCTCAACTAGAAAGGACCTGACAATGACATCAACGAAACCGAACGATATGAATAGC
>JADYXR010000283.1 GCA_021772095.1 Candidatus Obscuribacter sp.
AAATGCCTGTCCATCGAATGCATACACGAATGCTTTGGGGTCATTTTTGTCTGCAAGTTTATTGATGAATCCGCCGTTTATGATGAGCTTTCGCTTAAAGTCCGGAGCTGCCTTGGAAAGATCAACATAAGATGTGTAGGCACCAAGCTTCTGACCTTCGGCAAATGCGGTCGTCACGCCACCAGGTTCTGTAGCCTTTGCTCGCGCTAGCACCTGACTCGGAAAAATAAAGAACCCATCAAAGTAGCTGATGTACTTAGGCGAAATGCTCATGCTCCCCAATACGCCAGGATGATTCTCCGTTCCATTGCTTGTGTAGAGAACACCTGGGCTGGTGAGCGTCTTGGTCAGATCGTACTGTCCATTATTCACGGCAGTTTTTCCGAGGTCAGGCATCTCCAGCACGAGCTCGCCCTCGGCTGGTATCGTCACAGCGATCGCAAAGCGGGTCGCCGGCGGTATTAGCAGCCGGGTGCCGTCGACCGTTGGCGGATACTGAACGGCTGTGTAGGGATTGCCGTCTTGTCCAACGATTGCAATCTTCGGATGCCGCCCGGTTGCCGTTTCCGTCAACTGTACGTTCATATAAGCAAGGTCGCTTACATTGGCCAGCACCCATATTTCGGTTTGACCGGCCTTGCTTTTGATGACTGGCTGGAACTGACCATTCACTGTGTATTGCACGTCACGCAAATAATCAGGAAGTGATGGATCCTCCGGCAAATCGCGGCCCGCTTTTGGGTCTGCCGGAGTGAAGCGCTGGAGATTGCTTGGGATCAGTGAAAACTGACCTCTATGATTGAGGCTTTTTTGCGGACCATCAAAATAAATGGTGGCGAATTTGGTGCCCGGTTTTGATTCGTTAAAGTTGACGGGCATATGCGAGGGTCGGTAAGTGCCCTTGCTAAGCTCGCCTTTCTTTGGCGGAATTAGAGAGCTGACCCACATCGGCCACACCGCGTTATTGAGGTCTGCAGAACCGCCTGCGCGATCAAAAACAAAGTTGTACTGCAGCGCCATGTTGCGGACAGGAATTTTGTTGTCAGTGACCAGCGGTATGTTGCCATCGGTCTTTCCAACTGCAAATAGCCCCGCGAGCCCAGCATAAGTATGCGCCGCGGTGAGCCCATGGAGATGAGAGTGGTACCAATAAAGTCCTTGCGGCATGTTCGTCGGTATGTCGTAAGTGTAGGTATTGGTCATGCCCTCAGGAATGTCCAACATGACATTGTCAGCATTTCCTTTCGGGCTGATGTGGGCTCCATGTGTGTGGAGATTTAGCGGAGACGATGTCATCTGCGGCGGGTACAGCGGGATTGGCGCTCCCTTGGCTGTGTATTTTGGAATGAAAAAATCCTTGATAGTGAGATTACTAAGTTCATTCTCTAAATGGACGATCAGCTTCTCGCCTGGATATACCTGCAGTGTCGGTGCCGGATAAAGATCGCGACCGGAGGCCTGTCCGTTTGAAGTGGTGCCTCGGATTACTTCGTAGCCAAAAAGCAAAAAGTTGGAGACCGGCTTAGCGACTGTGTCTAGAGTTGCCTTTCCTTGCCTGGCGGTGAGCCGAATTTCGAGGACACCATCCTTGCTCATCAGCTTAACGGGCTCTTTAAAATCTGGTCGAGAGGCGAGTTCTATTTTTTTGACTGCTGTTTTTTTGATTCCAGTTTTTCCCCAAGCAGCCTCGCCTGACAAGGCAAATGACATACATAAGGACGTCACACTCAAAAGAAGTAAGCTGTACACGCGAGCAGTTGACATGATGGTCGTTCCTTTATAGTCCTTGTCGCTCTTATACAGAGCGATTGTTCTAGGTCTCTATCTCAACAAACTTTGTTCGACTTAATTGCCATCGGCAAAAATGCTGGTTGCTAAAATCTCACCGGTCATAGCATCGACACAAACTACTTTTTTCTCACCTTTATTCTCGATGCGATATTCGTAGACCAGTTTGCCCTTCTCCCCTACTGACCAAATCAGAAGTTCCCAGGCTTCAACTGTGCCAGGGTTCGCCTCGAGAGCTTTGACTTGAGCCTGGTCTTTAGACAGCTTGGTTTCTTTCCATCTATTCTTATCGGCGTCGCTTGTGTTTTTGAATCCCTTGCCATCCTTGGTGCCATACTCGAGCTCAATGCCGATATGGTCTTTCTCGCCGGAATTTCCGTCCAACGCAACTTCATTGATTCTTCCATCTTTGCTCTGGATGTAGAAAGTGTATGAAGGCTTGCCTTCTTGGATTTCCAGATCCCATCTGAGCAGCTTTCCTTTCACTAGCTTCGATGCGGCTTCCTGAGCCTTTTTCCTGGAAACTTTAGGTGTTACGGTTTTGGTGGTCTTGGCTTGATCGGCTGCGAATGTTGGACCACAACCAAAAGTTATGGCTAAACACAAAAGAGAACACAAAGTTTTCATAGAACCTCTGCGAGTGAATCGAACCCGAAGTCTTCAAACAACTAATTTTATACCACACTAGAATGATCCAGCAATTTGTTCCTGGCAAATTTGATCTGCTCTTGATGGTACACTTCTAAAGGTTAGTCATAGTCCCAGTCAAGATGATGCATTTGCAAATAATTCCTGCTGCTTTTACAGCACTATTAGTGAAATGAATTTGACAATAATGCGCCTTCGCTCAAGCACCATATATAGTGGCGCTGGGATTTACTTAAGGAGCGAGCGATGAATCGAAGCTTTTTTAGTTGGGTTGGGCTCAGCGCCATTGTGCTTTGGTCCTCTGCTAACACACAACCCGCTTGCGCCGGCACACCGTCCGGAAAGTTCGCTAGCTATCCCGTTCCACAGGCGTCTCCGCACGGCATCGTTTACTTTAACGCAGGACCATTGAAGGGCGTGTGGTTTACTAACTCTACCCTCGACGCAAAGTCGGGCGTGGTAGAGTTTTCGCGCAAAATCGGAAAAACCACTTTTCACGCAACTCCTACCGCAGCCGCGCTGGCCGGGTCGATCAACTTTTTTCCAGGCAAAGACTCACTTTGGTTCACTGAAACGAAAGCCAATAAGATTGCAAGAATCGACTCGTCGAAAAAGGTCACTGAGTACGCGATTCCAACTGCAGGTAGTAAGCCGTTTGATATCCAGCACGGACCGGACGGTTCAATGTGGTTCACGGAGTCGGGGGTAGGAAAGATTGGCAAAATCGATTCGGACGGCAAGATTACGGAGTACACTGTCGGCGCGGTGAACGACGCACCGACGTCTCTTATGGAACAGGACGGAGCAATTTGGTTCACCGAAGTTGGTAGTAGCCGCATTGGACGGCTGACGACATCAGGAGAAGTCAAACATTTTTCTACCGGTTCCGGACGACTGACAGGAGACATCACCAACAGCAACGATGGTGCTTTGTGGGCTCCGACGACGACTTCTGTCGTGCGATTGAAAACCGACGGCACCATGAATGAATTCCCTCTTCCGGGCGTCGTCAATACAGGTGCGATTTTCGGGAACGATAACGGCGTTTATATCGGTGCTATAAAAGCGGACGGGCAGGGAGCGATTCTCTCGGTCAGCGACACGGGGCAGGTGCATGAATATAACCTTCCGCGTAAGCATCTGCTTCCGACAGCAATGGCGATCGATCCCGATGGCGGCTTCTTCATGACGGTAAGTAGCAGCCGACCCGGGCAATCTGTTTCGACGATCTGGCGGTTGCAATTACCTGCTACGAAGCAAAAGTAGTGTCCCGGCTCTTAGCCTGCTGGTTCGAATGCGGGCGTTGCAAGTTGTTGTGTATTTCAACCGCGATTGAAACTAGAAGCCGTTCAAAGCCAGACCGTTGGCGCTTTCAATCGACAGATTTGAGCAGCTCATAGAAGCCAACATTGCTGCTTCGCAAAACAGCACGCAAATCATAAAGCATGGTTACCCGGTTATTGACCATTTTGATGGTTTCAGACCACCAGTGGTGCGCTTTTCCTTCAGCCGAAAGCTTCTGAACTTCTGTATCTCGTTTTACATTAACGCTCAAAACTTTCGACTCTTTCCAATACTTGACCAGTATTTCTCTTCTGGAGAGATTGGCCTGCGAATCCGGTGCCACCGAATCGAGGTACCGCACCGTAACTGGTGACAATTTGACGTGCTCTGAGTTTTTTCCAAACGCAACACCCAAGGCATTCGGTTTAACTTTGCTTTGTCGCCATCCGCCGTGTTGTTCCAACATGGAGAGTGCCGCCAGTCCGGTACTTATTGCCGAAGAAGTGATAACTATATAGTTGGTAGCCAATATATCTTTGTCTCTGCCTGTTAACCCTAGAGAGCCTGCCACTTGGCCGAATACGCCTCCCTGGAGAAAGTTGACATTGTTTGTCAGTTGGACGACTCTGTCTCGTCGCCTTTCCATGCGGTCCAGGGCCTTAAGCTCTTCGTCGATTTCATGGCCAACGATATCGGCATCGGAAATCACAGAGAGAAAGCCTTCAAGCACGTGCCTTGTGATTAACAACTTGGCATTCTCGTCTGATTGCGCGCTCGCGGCCAACAATCCCTGAACTCCGAGCAGAGATGCTGCACCATTAGCAGAAGGGTTGAGCCCTGAATTGGCGTCAGGAGAACTCGCGGCGATGGTTACCGGCCAGGCTTTACGCAATAAAGCCAGTAGTTCGACATCGAACTCGTTGAACTGCTGGCGCAGAGAACTTAGAAGGGCGATTCGATTGAGGACCAACTTGATTGTGTCCCGTTTGCAAGATGGCGTACTACCCAACTTTTCAAGGACGCGCCGATCTTTGAGATTGATAGTGGCGACAGAATTATTGGTCCATGATTCCATCAGGCGCTGGCGCCTGCTTTTGCCGTCCGTATTCTCTGGTGAGGACGAATTCAAATAGGCCATGACCAGGGGAGAAAAGCCTTTTTCGGATTCAGGTGTCAGGTTGAAAAAATCTGCCAGCGAGTTTGGACCGGTGTCGTTTTTGCGCGAGAATCCGCGCATTCCCAAAAACGAGACACCAGTGAGAGTAAGACCAATCCCGCCAGAAACGAGCAAAATTTCGCCAGCTGTGTTTATGTATTTCTTCAAATACAACGCGCTGGCAGTAGCGCCGAAAGCACCACCTTGTATGAAATTTGCTTCGTAGATTTTTTGCATAAAACTGGATTGCTTATCTGTCAACTGAGCCAGAACCACGTCGTACTGGTAATTGAGCTCTTTCTGGCACCTATCTCCGGCAACAGCCATGTCGAGACCGGCCGAAACCAATGTCTCCAACAGTGTGATTTGCAAATCCCGCTTTCTCTCACTGTCCTCGCCGGAGGCATTGAGCGAATTCAGCTCGGCTAACACGGGCTCCAGGTGAAGCAGGCGTGCTGCATCTTCGGCGCCGCCGCCAGGACCCACTTTCGTGCTTGAAGGCGGGTAGTCGACAATCGCAGTGCCCCTTGTCTGGTTCAGCAAAGAGAGAAGATCAGAGTTGAATCCCTCGATGGTAGTGTAGAGAGACCAGAGCAAGACCAGACGGCCATTGAGATAGCCTTGGCTCCTGGCTTTGCCGTCATCTATGCCTAGCAGCGTCTTCTTATCTGCCATGTCCGCTTTATAGCGCTGCTTCCAGACTGTATTGAGAACCTCTCTTCGGGTGCGGCTGTCGCCTTGGGCCGGTGAGTCCAGGTATCGCACTACCAGTGGTGGCAGATCGGAACCGTCAACAGGCTTACCCTTGACGTAAGGCGACATAAACGCTGGTGGAGTAAGGTGAGGAGCTTTAGCTATCTTGCCGTACAAAATACCGGTCGTGGCCAAAACAGTTCCCACTGCGCCACTCACGAGAGATTCAGTGGATTCAATAACAAACTTGTTATTCAGATCGTGACAACCCGAGAGAATTCCAATGACGCCAGACTGTGTGAAGTTTGTAGCGTTGAAAATTTGATTGACAGTGTTTTCTCTGCGCTGCTGTCGCGTGATGGCATCATAGGTGTATGCGATCTCGAATTCTATCCGGCTCTCAGCAGATTGCGTTTGCAGATCCGCCTCGAAAACTTTGCGGACTACAAGAGCCCTGTAGTTATTGAGTTGGCGCCGATCGCTGTCTGAACTTGCACCGCTTCTGCGCATGGAAATGATTTGTTCTGCTTCTTGGCGAATGCCAAGAATATCTGCTGTCTGAGCTGCATCTGCGGTCAGGGCACCGCCCGTAGTATCTGCTAGTACGGCAAGATACCAGGGTTGAATTAGTAAGCAGGACAAAGTGCAAACAGCACTACGTGCGAATCGAGAGAATGAATGATGGAATACTTTAGGCGCCAATTCTTTCATCTCTCCGTTGCAGATCTAGTTGATAGTAATCTACAATTGAATCATCTTGACTGCCCGACTACCGCGGAGAAGAGGCTCAGTGTGCCTTTAGTAGGATCTTGGGTTTGTTAAATTAATAACATTAGTTGATTATTCAGCCAATAGCGCAGTTCTATTAAGGGAGCAATTCTGCCAAGAGCATAAACTTGCATTGTATGTTCCTTTTGGCATGCTCAACGACTGCTCCCAGTCAAAGAATCCCATGACGCAAGTTGTCAATTCAGCGCGGACTATTGCTCTATTGCTCGGATGCTTATTGATTATGCAGTCGGTATTGCCGTTTGCAGTGCTGGCCGCAAGCGAAGCGCGCGATGATTCTGGGATAAATGAAGCTGCTGACATTCTCGGTGTGCGCAATAACGTGGATCGCATTCGTGCATTGCAAGCCGCCGGCGATGCGACTAGCGAAGAGTTGCTCCGAAACAAAGGCTTTGTTCTCAAGAAACTTCTTCTGGGCTATTTGGAAGTTCGACAAACCTCTGATTTGCTAGATGAAGCAATCGACGATACTTACGATGCAATTGATAAGCAAGTGCGAAAAGTCAACCGTCGAGTCGAGCTAGCGAACACCGTCAACTTCACCACTTTCGGCGTGCTCTTCAACATAGCGGCTGCCGATCGGCTGCGGGGTGATTTCAAAAGTTCGAACGCATTGACATTTGTCGGCGCCGGACTGACTGCTGGTTTAGGGGTGCTGGCGGTAGGGCTTTCGTACACAGGTGCGTCCATCGATCGGTGTCGTCCCAATCCGCTAGCGAACGTACTTGGATTGGAAAAGGCATCCGTTCAATTACCTGAACTGGTTACCAGATACATCAACGCCACTCCCAACGGCAGCACGCAATCGCGAAAAGCCGCAATGCTCGATATGTGGAAGAGCGAATTTGGTTTGAAAGAATCAACCGCTTCGCGAGAAATTCTGGCGGCTGAGTCAACCAAACGTCATCGCGTTTCTACTGGCCTCCTCAATCAGCGACTCGCTCTTTTGTTTTCGCTTAATGCACTGGCCGAGCAATTCGATAGCGAATTGCTCGCACTGCTGCGCACGATTGAAAGCACTTCGTCTGCGACAAATGGTTCGAGTCTGGCTGTCACCAGTCATATCGCAGCGTCAGGTATTGAGGCAGCAAAATTGCTTCATGTAGAACAGTGTGCAGCGGACATCATCAATATGAAAATGGCAGGCCCTCGTAATGGCGCTGATTTGCGAACACTCGCTCTAGATGTATATATGCTTGAGAAAATTCTCGGCGCGGCTTTTGAAGTTCGCCAGGTGGTCGACTGTATCGATCGAGACAAACACTATCAGTTTGACGTTTTGCTGCCACAGCTGGTGCGCGTGCGGGATCGGGTGAACTTGTTGAGTAACACTGCAACTTTCACTGAAATCGGCGTACTGAAGAGCATCGCTGGAGTAGACTTCGTCCGCAATAAAACAGCAGCAGGTGCCAAAAAGATCATGATTATGGACGCTATTGCTGTCGCGATTTCAACCGCCAACTTTGCCTATCTGAAGCTCTACCGTCACAAGCAAGTCTCTGAAGTCAACGTGCTCGCCAACATCTTCAATTTCGATGCACCAGGCGATTCTCGTTTTTCTCCCTTGATCACTTCGTATCTGGATAGTGTTCCTCCAGATTCAGCAAACGGCATGACTAGAAGACAACAATTGCTGGATCATTGGAAGCAAATAGGTCGGCTGTCGAGCAAGAAGGGAAGCGCGGAGGCACTTGCTTCACTGCCTGGAATGCACAACAAGCGAGTGGAGACAATTGAGCTGGTCAATAAGCGTGTGGAAATGCTATTTGACGTGAGCGGCACTGTTGAAATGCTAGATACAGAACTTTTGAATCTGCTAAATGCTGTAATTCTGCCAGCGCCTGAAAATTCCGCAGACAATGAAATTGATAAGCAGCTGGCAATGACAAAACGAGTTATGCAAAACGCGCTGGAGGTCCGCAGTGCCTCCGACCAGATTGACAATCAACTTTCGCAAGAGTACACAGCAAAAGGAGCAATCCTTGCTTCACGCGACCGTGGCATTCAATACAACAACATTCTAAACTTTACTCAATCCGGCCTACTCGGGATTGTCTCCCAGGGTTTGGTCTTGGACCAGAAGAATCTTCAAGCCAACACGCTGGATCTTGTTGCGGGCTCCACACTTTTGCTTTTGTCTTCTGCATCGCTGGTACAAGCGCGGATCGGACGAAGACCGTCAAAGCCTGAGTTAAATGTGCTCGCCCATATCCTTGTTCCCAATGCTTCTACCAGAGAGTCGATTCCCCCGTCTGTCCGGCAATACTTGAATTCGCCCGCTACCGAAAGCGGTTTGACCAGACGAGAAGCGTTGATTGAACGCTGGAGAAAATCCGGCGTAATTACTGCAAACTTGAAAAGTGAGCGCAATTTGGGCAAACTGTCCGCCAGTGCAGAGACGAGTAGAAGGGAGCGTGTTCAGTTTATTACCGATCGAATTGTGATGTTGCACGACGTGAAAACCACAATCGAATCGATGGACAAACAGTTAGTTAGAACTTTGAGAGAGGAGCGGCCGTCGAGCGTTGAGCCACAATAACTGGACCTGCCTCTCTAAACAACAATCAACTATAAGGAGCATATGACTCAATCTTCCACACATTCAACGCCGCCACCAGCCGACACCGTTCACCTGACAAAAGTGTCGGTAAAAAGTGGAGATGTCGGCGAGCATGTTAATTGGCTCGCACGTTTGATGATGGTGGGCGTGGGGAGCGGAACGGTTTTGTCCGCAGAAATCATTCCGTCTAGCTCTCCTGATGAGAATGTGTGGACGTTGGTGCAGCGATTTTATGATGAGCAGTTAGTTGCCGAATGGAAAGCGAATCCAGATCGGGCGAGATTATTGGAAGAAGTGGCTCCGAAAATCGAAGGGAACGAAATCGCCGTAACTGATGCGGTAAGTTCTACCCGTGGCACCGTAGGTAGTGTCGCAGTAGCGATTGTGACTAATGTGAAACCGGGTCAGGAATTGACTTATCTTGAGTTTGAAAAACAGTTTCAATCGGCCCAGGCGAAACAGCGAGGTTATCGTGGTGTTTATTTGCAACCACCAACGAAGAAAACTCCGGGCATCTGGACAACATTGATTCGATTCGACTCACCGGATGCCCTGGATCAATGGTTCGTTTCCGAGGAGCGCAGGAAGCTTTTGACTCTTGCTGAACCAGTTGTTACTTCCACCGATTACCAATCTGTAGAGGGATCGTTTCCGGGCTGGTTCCCGGCTCAGGAGAAGGGCGGGAAGGGACCACCCAACTGGAAGACTGCGATGTTGATTCTTCTAGGACTGTATCCGATCGTCATGCTCGAAATTCGCTATTTAAATCCGATATTGCACGATTTGAATCCGGCAGCTGCCAACTTCATCGGCAATAGCATCAGCGTGGCCTTGACGACATGGGTGACCATGCCACTCTCGATTAAAGCTTTTACGCCGTGGCTGTTTCCAAAAAAGGACACACCCGAGTGGGTGAGCCCGGTTAGTTTTGCCCTGGTCCTTGTAATTTTCGCGTTAGAGATAGCGCTGCTATGGAGGTTGCTCTAAATGTCCGAATCAACAATCAATGCCCGGGAGCTTCGCGGCGAAGAGGCGATCACTTACTCTGACCAGCTCATATTTTGGTTGAACGGCTCTCGCGTGCAAATCAACAATCCTGATCCGTCGACGATGCTGACAGAATATTTGCGCAAAGCCGGATATACAGGAACAAAGGTTGTATGCGAGCAAGGTGGATGTGGTGCCTGCACCGTGATGGTTTCGCACAAAGACCCTGTCGATGGTTCGCCTGTGCATCGGGCAATCAACGCTTGTCTCAAACCAGTGTGCTCCGTCGACGGGATGGTCGTCACAACAACTGAAGGCATCGGCAACGTGCATGAAGGATTGGACCCAACGCAGTTTTGTATTGCGAAATTCAATGGCAGCCAGTGCGGATTTTGTACACCAGGATTCGTGATGAATACGCATGCCCTATTGCAGCAGAACCCGGAGGCGACCCAGCAGGACATCGAGGACAGCTTTGGCGGCAATCTTTGTCGTTGTACCGGATATCGTCCTATTCTGCATGCTATGCGAACTCTGGCGAGTGACTACGATCGTTCTTGCGATCAAACTCAAAGCTGCATGATGGACCCATCATTCAACGTTCAATGCAAACCCGGGCTCACCGAGATCAACCTCGACGAACTGCCTTCGCACGAATTGCCGGCACGGGAGCTGCATTTTACAGGACAGCGCGCAGAATGGTTCCGTCCGTCGAGTTTGGAACATGTGCAAAGTCTGAAACGGAAATTCAGCAAGGAATATGGCAAAGCGAACATCAAGCTAGTTGTGGGCAACACAGCCTCAGGCATCTATCAGAATGAAAAACCACGTATTTTCATCGACGTATCCGCGGTTCGCGAGCTGTCGGAAATTCGCGAGTCAAACGATGGGCTTGCGGTGGGCGCAGCTGTTCCCATCCAAGAACTGCTTGATTTTGTCGGGCAAGTTATCACTAAGCGCGTTTCTTTCGAAACGAGAGGCCTGCAGGAGTTGAAACGGCATGGCGCATTTGTTGCCGGCTATCAGGTCAGGAGCGCAGGCAGCATTGCCGGAAATATTTTCATGACTCGTGATCACGCCGAACATGGGGGACCATTCCCTTCGGATATATTCACCGTATTTGGTGCCCTTGGCGTTTCGTTAACGATCGCCTCTGCCGACTATGATGGTGGCACGAAAACATGGCTTTTGACCGATATGCCCGCCGTTTCTGCGCTGCCTGATGACGCGGTGATTTTACACTTCCACATTCCTTTCACGCGCGAGCGCGAGTACGTTCAAACATACAGAATCGCCCGCCGAGTGCAGATGGCGCACCCTGTTGTGAACGCGGGCTTGCGCGTTCGTCTGGACGAGAAAGGCAACGTATTGCCTGGCGAGGTCTGCATCGTATTTGGTGGCTTGGCTTCAATCAACAGCCGCATGCCGAAGACAGAAAAGTTTATCGAAGGTAAAGCCTGGAACAACGACACACTGAAGGCCGCACTAGACACGCTGTCTTCCGAAGTCGCCGAGATCACAATTCCGATGGAAGAAGAGGGTTTCACCAACGAGTATCGGATGCAGTTGGCGCTCAACTTTTTCTATAAATTCTTCCTGCATGTAGCCATGATTGTGGAACCGTCAATGGTGTCATCGGAAAATCAGTCGAGCGCATTTCACGACGAGCGGCCGCTCTCCCATGGCACGCAGGAATATCAGGAGTATCCGGAACTTTATCCACTGACCAAGCCAATCATCAAACGCTCCGCATTCGTTCAAGCCTCAGGAGAAATCAAATACACTCTGGACATGACGCTGCCAATTGGTGGTCTGCATGGTGCCATGGTAAAAAGCAGCCGTCCACATGCGAAATTCTCGTTCACTAAAAACGTGAGTGGACTCAGTGCGCTGAAAGAACTTCTAGCCAAGCAGTTTTCTGACTTCAAGGACCTGATTACCTGCGAGGACGTGCCCGAGGGTGGACAGCGTTATATTGGACTCAATGATGATGACCCTATTTTTTCGGACAAAATTGTCACTTCTGTAGGTGCGCCAATTGGCATGGTACTGACTGAAAACATCGAAACCGCACGCGAAGCTGCACAGTTTATCGAGAGAGAATGCATTCAATATGAGGACCTTCCCGCCGTTATTACGCTGGAGGAAGCTATCAAACAAAATACGGTAATGCCGGTCGTGCGTTACGCCGAGGATGAAGATGCCGACATTCAGCAGCGCATTCCTACCATCACGCGCGAAGGCAGCAATATGGATTGGCTTGAGAATCCGAAGACGCCGCTACCCGGAACAGAAGTAGTATCCGGCACTTTCCGCACTTCATCTCAAGCCCACTTCTATCTAGAGAGCATGTGCGCGCTGGCGGTGCCTGGACCGTACGATCAAACGACGGTCTATTGCTCGACGCAAAATCCCAATGGTACACAAGCGGCAATTGCGCGGGCGCTGGGCGTGAAGAATAATCAGATCTCGATCGTCATCGAGCAAATTGGTGGCGGATTTGGTGGCAAGCAACACCGTGCCAGCATCGTTGCCGCTCAGGCGGCGGTGGCAGCGCGCAAAGCCAAGAAAGGCGTGCGCTTGATGTATGAGCGCTCCACCGACATGCAGGCTGTAGGCAAACGGCATCCTTATGCCGGTGAGTATCATGTTGCCTATACGCGAGACGGTATCATCAAAGGTATGAAAATCGATCTGCATTCTGACGGCGGAGATACATATGACTGCACCTTTGCAGTAATGGATTCGAGTCTACTCAATGCCGACCAGGCATACATGATTGAAACCATGCAAGCAAATGGAACAGCCTATCGAACAAACAAGGCTAGCAACACGGCTTTCCGATCGTTTGGTGTGGTGCAGACCTGGGCAATTACCGAAAATGCAATCGAGCACGTGGCCTGGAAATTGTCGAAGGATCTCGGGCGCAAGGTGACAGCCGAGGAAATTCGCTACAAGAATATGTATCGCAACGGCACCAAAGATTCATGGGACGTCACACACTTCGGTCAGGAACTTGATTTCTGCAATATTCGCGACATCTGGGATGAACTGCACAAATCATCCGATTTCGAAAAACGACAGAAGGAAGTCGAGGAATACAATCGCAATAACCGCTGGCGCAAGCGGGCAATTGTTATGGTGCCACAGAAACATGGAATCGGATTTACTGAGCCGCGCGGCTCGTTAAATTCATCGAGTGCCATGGTGACGGTGAACATGGCAGATGCGTCTGTACTGGTCTATCACGGCGGTGTCGAGATGGGGCAAGGCGTCAATACGAAGATTGCGCAGCTAGCGGCAAACACACTTGGTATTCCTCTTGCGATGGTGCGCGTTGGTGGCAATAATACTGATACCATTCCGAACGCGCCGGCAACAGCAGCATCGACCGGGTTTGATTTAAACGGCGGTGCCGTCGAGCAAGCTTGTCGCGTGCTACGTAAACGACTTGAAGATCTGTGCCGAGATCTGGAACAGTTTACGCCGCATAATCGCATTGAACACTGGCGCGAAGATTGGTCGCAGAAGTGGCCTGAAATAGTTTTCAAAGCCTGGTTCGAGCGCGTCAATTTGAGCGTCGCCGAACTATACAAGACCCCGCATTATAAAGGACCGACCGAGCGCAACCCGCGTGGTAAGCCGTTTCTCTACTTCGCTTATGGCGCTGCAGTCACGGAAGTTGAAATCGATGTGCTCACAGGTGAGTTCAAAATACTCCGAGCTGATGTGGTTTGCGATGTGAATAAATCGCCCAACCCGGCAATCGATATCGGGCAGCTCGAAGGCGGGTTCGTTCAGGGCATCGGCTTTGCCACAACGGAGGAGTTGATTTACGACCATGACGGCAAGTTGATAACAGACAACATCTGGAGCTACAAGCCGCCGTGCACTAAAACTATTCCCATTGATTTCAGAGTACGTTTGCATCCAGTCGACGAGGCGCGCAATCAGCGCGAAGCGGTCGCAGAGAAACACGCTGTGAAGATGTCCAAGTCATTCACAGAATCTTCGTACACTCTGGGCGCCTCAACCTACATCGCTATCAAGCAGGCAGTCAAAGAAGCTCGACAGCAGCTCACTGGAGAGAATGAATGGCTCGACATGGATATGCCCATGACTTGCCAGCGTATTCAGAACCTTTGCGCGGTTTCTAAAGATCACCTGATGCTTTAGTCAAACGCGACAGTGATAAAAGCGACGAGCTTCTCGCCATTTTTGAAATGCACCGTGTTCGGTGACCTTCAGTTGTTGAGAGTGCGTGAATTTTTTTTGATTCAGCGCACGAAAAGTTCTGATGATCTCAGTTAGTGTAGTAAGTAAACTTGTAATACCATATGTGGTGCTGGGTAGATGTCACTTGCAAAAAACAGTGAGTGATGCATTCGTCTGTTCCGTTTACTACTTATCGAGTCAAACAGATGTCGGTTTAACTTAAGCGGCTTGAACGACAAAGGTCATCCCCGACCGGAGACAATTTTGAATAGCGGTAAAATCAATCTTCGAGCATTCGATAGTCACTTAACCGGAAGCGAAGGAACGCAAACCACCGGTAGCCCTTCACTGGACCTATTTATTTTCGTCAATCAATTGTGTTGCTAGAGATGTCGAATGAACATCAAGCGAGCCTGACCATTTCTCTTTCGCCATAGCAGCGGCAGTCGTTAACATCTCAGCTTCGGAGCTATCCGGCGAGATGAATGTAATCCCCTCTACCAGCCATTTCGCCATTTCCGGGGAGGAAAGTCGATAGAAAACGTGCCTCCCGTCCCTGTGTTCTTTGATCAGATTGTGTGCCCTGAGCGAGGACAGATGTTGCGAGACGCCTGATTGGCTGATTCCCAGTATCGCTTGCAGTGAGTTGACGCAGAGTTCGTTGTTGCGAAGTTCCGCAATAATGCGAATTCTCACGGGGTGAGACAAGACGGAAAACATTTCGGCGAGCCGCTGAGCTATGAGAGCGCGATGTGACATAAAACACCATAAGTATTTGTTTTCATGTATCTATTTGAATAAATATTTGAATATATCATTACGATTAATATTAGCAACAAAACTCATTATGGGCAAGCGGGCGCTCGTTAGATGCCGATCTCCGAAAGACCATTGTTTCCGCTTCTTTGACATGGCGCTCAAATGTTTTACACTTGCGGATATTTATTTGTTTGGAAAAGCAAATAATTGCGAGTGTATAAAAAGGAGATACGGCTCATCGCTAGTGGGCGTTGCAGAAACTCGGCGGACGGATTGGCCTGAGCCGCATCTGCGAACCTTTTGGCGAATATTCGGTAAGTAGCTGCAAACTTGGGGTGCTATTTGAATTTATGCAAAGATGTCGATACGGTCTCCATGAAGCACCAGATCTAGTGCTGGTTACTTGTTCAGGGCTTCGTATTCGAACAAGAGACGATCATCAATCGGATCGGACCATTGCTCTTTGGCCATTGCGGCGGCAGTCCTTAAGCGCTCCTCGTCGGAGTTATCCGGTGTAATGAACGTGATCCCATCTACTAGCCATGTCACCATTTCAGGGGAGCAAAGCCGGTAGAAAACATTCCTCCCTCGCCTGTGCTCCTTAATCAGTCTATGCGCTCTGAGTGTGGCGAGATGTTGAGAGACTCCTGAATGACTGATTCCCAGTATTTCTTGTAGTGAATTGACGCAAAGCTCGCTGTTGCGAAGTTCCGCGATAATGCGAATTCTCACGGGGTGAGACAAGACGGAAAAAAATCTGGCGAGCTGCTGAGCTATCAGAGTACGATGTGGCATAAATCCCTCTCACCTATCTATGTTTGAGCATATTTTTATGTATAAGTATCTGAATGTATCTGGATGGAAATGTTACCACCACAGTCGGTAACGGGCAAGCGAGCGAGCGAGCGCTCTGTTGACACCGTTTGCAGAAAAAGGCTCGGGGATGATCTCTGCTGATTTGACACCAGACGCAAATGTTTTATACTTACAAGTATCAAGGTGTTGAGATATGCAGATATTTGCAAATATAATCCCGTTGAGAGAATAACAAAATGAGCGCTACTTTTTCAGCTGACGAAATCCTTTACTGCACTCACGGTCGAATTGCAGCCGGAACTATTAATGATCAAAAAGGTCGTTTAGTTTGGGATTTGGAAGATGTTCGGGACGGCGACTGGTTCGTAGCTCTGGCGTCTGGATCTCATGATTCTCATGACTACTTGCATATGGCATTCGATCTAGGGGCTCAGGGCTGTGTCGTCAATAAGCGAACCCGATACTCATTCGCGCCAAAGAACAGAACCTTGATCTCCGTCGCCGATACTGCGGTGGCGCTAATGCAGTCGGTCTCGTACTGGCGACACCTGGTTGGACCGATAGCAGTCGGAGTAGTCGCCAGTCACGGACGAAGAGCTACGGTGAAGCTGTTGCACCAGTTGCTAAAAGACACTTTTAGATGTCACATCGCGCTTGAGAGTGACCGGTTCGGATGTGCTCGTGATGTTCTGACGATGCCTGCCGACGCGCAAGTGTTGCTATTCGAAGCAGGCGCTGTGGAGAGGGGGGATGTAGCTAGAATAGGAGCTGCTTTGAGTCCTGATATTGCGGTTATTGGCCGAACACAGCATCCGATACCTTCAGTTGGAAGAAATGCGCTATCAGCTGCTTTGTATTGCGAAATTCTTGAAACGGTGGATCTCTGTAAATCTGGAAGAGCAATTGTTTATGATGACAGCCCAGCAATAGCCGAGCGCAGTGAGCTACTTCTGATGGGGCTAGCCTCGACTTCGTACCTGCAGAAATCTCAAAGTCTGCAAGAATTTTCAGAGTCAGATTTAGATAGATTCGCTAAGTTCGCGGAAATTGCCACTGGACAACCAGTCAAGACAGCCGAAGTGTGGTGTGCTCTGGAGGCGGCTCGTGCTATCGGATTGAGCTCACAGCAAATCGGTGCAGCAATAGGAAGGACCGTGGCGGCCTACCTATGAAAAAGGACTTCTTCAATGATGACGTATTAGTCAACGAAATGAGCGACGCGCCAACTGTCACTTATCCGATCGACTCAGCTCAAACCGCATTTCAGGGGACTTGGTTGTTACATACCCTTGAGATACAGACCCTGTCCACAGAGCTTCGTCGCTGCCGAAGTATAAACAGATCGAAATATCGAAGACAGACAATCAATTAAATGAGAGGTTGTTTTGACTAGAGAGAATAAGTCTAAACGAACGAAATTCAGCGCATCGGGAGCAAAGCAATGACCTCTTTAGTGCTGATCATTTGTCTTGCCTGTTTGTTGCTGAGCGGCAGCTTGACAGCGCTGTTTGGCAAGTGGCTAGGTGGAAAAAGCCACCGGATTGGTGTTGCTTCTATGCTGCTGGTTTTTTTAGGATCGATATGGATTCTTCTGTCTGTGACCACCGCAGGACCTGTCTACTACCAACTACCTGTGTGTTTTGAAGCCGGTCCGGATTGGTTGCGAATCGATTTTTATGTTGATCGCCTCAGCGCCATCATGATGGTGCTGATATCTACTGTCAGCGCAGTGATACATGTCTTCTCAATCAGCTACATGCAAGGCGATCCAGGCTACTCGCGCTTTTTCAGTAGGCTTGGGCTTATTACGTTTGCTCTGCTGGCAATGGTTACCAGCGGTAGTTTGTTCATGCTCCTTTTCTGGTGGCAACTCGTAAGTTGGTTGCTCTACCTTCTACTCAGTCACAACTATGAAAATGGTGCCGCAATCAGATCTGCTTTCAAAACGCTCGTTATCCTCAGGTTCGGCGACGTGGCACTGTTATGCGGTGCGATTCTGACTTACAAATGCTATGGCACGCTCCAGTTCCCAGTGTTGTTCGAGCGTGTAGCTGCGCACGTACAGACTGTACCACTCTGGACGGGTGGACCTGAAATTAACTCAATCACTGCCATTACACTGCTCTTCTTTGTCGGTGCGATGGCGAAATCCGCGCAACTACCGCTCAACGTCTGGTTACCAGATACGATGGACGCTCCGACGCCGGTTTCCGCGCTCATGCATGCTGGACTCGTCAATGCCGGCGGTTTCTTGATCAATCGTCTAGCGCCGCTATACGGATTGAGTACCGATACTCTGCACATCGTTTTTGGAATTGGTTTTTTGACTGCCTTAGTTGGCACCACAATAATGCTGACAAGAACTGATGTTAAGACGATGCTCGGTTTTTCGACCATGGGTCAGATGGGCTTTATGATCATGGAGTGCGGTCTAGGCGCTTTTTCCCTGGCCATTTTCCATTTGATTGCCCACGGTATTTTCAAAGCGACTTTGTTCTTGAGTGCCGGCAGTGTGATTCACAAGGCGCGGAAGGAACCACACTTCCCTACGCCACGCAAAGAGACTGAGCCGGAGGTTTTCAAAAGGCTGCCCTGGACAACTGGAGTCTTTATGACTCTGCTGTTGCCACTCGTCATATTGGTTGTGGCAAACGAAGTTGTAGAAGTTCACTTGTCCCAAGGAACAATAATTTTATTGTTCTTCGCTTGGGTAACCTCATCTCAAGCTATTCTCAGTCTCTACTCCCTCAGAACTATGGAATCTTGGAAAGTAGCAACTGCAATGGTTTTGACAGTCTCATTTATTGTTCTCACATATGTGTGGGCAACAGAAACCTTTACCTATTTTCTCTATCCGACTGCTGGGGAAGCCTCTGGCTATTTCAGCGCAGCCGCATTTCCAGTCTGGATGTTTGATTCACTGATCGGCGTCATCCTCCTTCTTCTACTGTCTGGATGGTATCTGAACATAATCGATCGACATAAGGCAGAATCGCTCATTCCGCGCTGGACGATTGGTTTTTCACCGGTTCTTTATATGTGGCTATGGAATCGTCTTTATGTGGACCAGCTTTATCTGATATTCGGAAGAAGCATTCTAAATACCTGCAGGCGCCTGGACGCGGCGCTACCGGATTGGCTGCCCTGAGGAAGCGATAAATATGGATTTAAATTTTTTGGTCAGCATTCTAACCTTGCTCTTTGCCGCTCTAGGAGTCTTGCTGCGGCGTGACCCGCAAACGGTTAAAACCATTGGTTTGCTCGTTTCCGGATCAAGTTGCGCGGCGCTTATTGCTGCATCTTTTCAAGAATATGGTTCGGTGCGGGGTGTTTTGAATGTTCTTATCGGAGCTTCAGCTTTTCTGTGCATTCTAAGTCAACAACCGCGGCGGCAGGCAAGCAAACCAATCCTTCTTGTTCTGACGATATCCGCATTCAGTTTCGCTTACCTCAGCGCGGAGCTAAACCAACCGATACCGACAATGGCGCTAGGAGGATTGCTGTCTACTATCGTAGCGCTCGCAATCAAAAGCCGCAGAGAAAATTCAATTTCTAACTGGACTGCAGTTGCTTTCGGTTTTGCTTTCCTGTGCCTGATTGGTTCGTCTCTCGCCGCGGGGATCATCAAACTAGTTTTGCTCTTAATTATGGCAGCGGTACTCTTACCGCTTTTTCCACTTCACGCCGGATTTGTGGGCTCGCTCAGTAGCCTTCCTGGCACATTTCGAGCATTTTTAGCCGTAGTTTTACCTTGCCTGGGTTGGTACACCATACTGGCCAATCTCTCTGTTATTCCACATCCCCTCGCACAAACAGTCATGGTGTTAGCCCTGATTGGAGCAATTGTGAGCACAACCAGAGCGATTGTTCAGATCGATCTTGACCAAACCTTTGCCTCAATCGGAACTATCCTATTTTCACTGGCTTGGTTGAGTATAGCCACTACCGGAGAGGCTAACCACGAGACCGGCTGGTATGTCATGTCGGTTGCTCTTGTCACGAGCGGTTTGTTGCTGTGTACACATCACCTGAGGGCGAGATACGGCGATAGCGTGCGTGACAATTTACCAGGACTGGCACAGCCAATGCCTCGATTGAGCTTTGTCCTCTGTACTTTAATTATGGCCGCAGCAGGATTCCCTCCATTTGCCGTATTTTATATGTTTATGGCGATGATTCTGACTTCAAGCCATCTTTACGTGACCTTTTGGGCAGCAGCGATATTTCTGGTGTCCTCACTGTTACTGGTGTCTGTTATGCAGCAATTGCTATTCGGTAATCGGCGAACAGACTTGATTTATGAAGATCTCGAGAACGGCGATCTGATTGCCTTGGTGCTTGTGGTATCACTTCTGCTTGCAGGTTCATTACTCCCTTACATGGTGAACATGACGAATGAGAGAGCGACCATTCATCAAAAGCCTAATTTAGTACCACCCATGGTGACAAGCGAAAGCCTGAGGCACCATATCCTCCTGAAAAATCAATCCCCCGGGTTACTGCGTCAGACGGAGAGTTGTCTTTATGCTAGAGGAAATTGATCACTATTCGGATTCTCAGCGCCTTGAACTTCAATTGCAAGTCAATATTGCCAGTGAAATCTTGGCGCCGTACTGGTCGATCAAAAATTTTGTGCACCACAATCCGCTACACGAAATTGAATACCTCCACTTTGAAGAAGCCTTAACACGAGCACAGCAGTTGCTCGGAGGGCGAGGATATTTAGAGAATGAAACCTATCGACGGTTCTACAGTCAGGGTCGTATAAGCTCAGAGAGTATCGACACCGTGCTCTCATCTTCGTCTCAGGGCGCTTCCGTCACTCTAGGTAGCAGGACCGTAGCGAAATTTGAGGTTCTGCGCACGCACCTGTTACACGGAGTTAGCGCACCAGCCTCTGAAAATCTTTACCTGCTGATTGATAGAAGTCCTCAAAGAGAAAACATTCTCAAGTTAGCCAATCATGTAAATGCGATCTTGGAACATTCAACGGCTGAGCTTGACGCCCAGAGATTTGTACAACACGATACCAAGGCGATAACGCGGAGCCTGATGTTTAGCCAGTGGTGCGACGTCACCTTGGGTAGCAATCTCACACAATTTATCAACGACGAGTTGACGAAATGGTGCGCCGCCTTCGTAGACGAGGGGCAAGCGGCCTGGGAGCTGCCCGGTCGAGAGAAAACTCTCTATGGTGTTTGGAAAAGCCTGTCGCTGAAGGCACCATGTCCTGACCATTGTGAAAACACGAGCTGGCTAGCCGTACTCAAGGCAATGCCTGATTCCCCCGAAGATTGCATTTTGCAGGTAATCAACGACCTGGAAATTCCGGAGTCTCACAGAAAAGACTATCTTGCTCTTCATCTCGCGGCGCTTCCAGGCTGGACTGCATTCTTAAAGTGGCGCGCCCAACATTCCGGATATCAATGGCAACAAGCCTATCCAGCTGATTTGACGCAATATCTAGCAATCCGACTGACTTTTGAACGTTATCTCGTCAATCGAATGTGTCAAATGAGGCTCGGCATAAAAGCCAGCTACCGTAATATAACGAGCTACATGGAGGACAACCCTCTTGTCTATTTCATGTTGCGGCAAAGATTCGAAAACAAACTAACCGTGGCGCTGTCGCAGAAATTAGACAGACTGTGGCTGCGCAAAAATCCTGCTAAGGACTTGCAGGCTCTGGCACTGCAATTTATCAAACAGGCAAACGATAACTACTGCGACAAAGCCAGTCGCTCCGCCGCGTGGGAGCTATTAGCGATTGCCAATTGCTTGAAGCTATCCATTCAAGATTTACTCGAAAGTTCTCCCGAAGAATTGCGCATAGTACTGAATTGGCTTAAGGAGTTTCCGCAGAAAGACCACGGAAAAGTTTGGCTTAGAGCCATGGAAACAAATTACCAGGAGAGATTGGTCGATCAGATATCGACATCAATCAAAACGAATTCCCGATCAAGAACTGATAACGCCGAGCCGCATGAGCCGCGTCCGCAATCGCAGGCGGTGTTTTGCATTGATGTGCGCTCGGAGCCTTTTCGTCGTCATCTCGAATCCGTTGGTCGAAACGAAACTCTCGGCTTCGCAGGTTTTTTCATTTGCTTCATCCGCTTCCAGTCAATCGACAGCGAACATGAGACAGATCAATTTCCAGTGATCATGAAACCACGCAACATAGTTCGCGAGGTTCCTCGACCTTCTGAGCATCATAAATTGAAGCGCTTTCGAGCAGGCTCAGAGTTGCTTCGCAGCACTCGGACCTTACTGCATAATCTCAAGGAACACTTCATCACCCCTTTCGTGACTGTGGAATCGCTTGGATGGTTTTACAGCCTGCCGTTTGTGTTCAAAACGGTGGCAGCTCTGCCGTATCAAAAGGTCACCAATTGGATGAGAAGGTTTGTAAAATCGCCTGTTGCAACCACACTCACACTCGATAAACTTTCACATGCAGAAGCAAACGAGATGGTGATCGGCAATCAACTTGCAATTATTCGTAAGGCGCTTCAAGAACGATTTTCCCTCTCAGGCGCCTCGCTCTCAGCGGATTTAGTCGAGATGCTCCGTCAAGTGGCAATGGATGAACAGAAATCAGTTGACGGGCTCAAAGAAAAATTGCCTGAATTATCGACAGAAGAGATTCATTCTTTTGTTCAGGACTTGCGCCTGGAATATCGGATTATTCCTCGTGGTGCATCCAACCACTTGGAGCGAATCACCAGAACAGGCTTCACATTGGAAGAGCAGGTATTCACGATCGAGACGGCTCTCAGAATGATGGGATTAACAGATAATTTTGCTCGAATTGTCCTAATCTGTGGTCATGGAAGCACCTCCGACAACAATCCATTTGAGTCCGCGTTGGATTGTGGTGCCTGCGGAGGCAATGAAGGACAAGCAAACGCTAGAACCTTTGCAGCTATGGCAAACAAAGTTCAAGTCCGCGAAATTCTTTCGGAAAAGGGAATTAACATCCCAGCAGACACACATTTTGTTCCTGCACAGATCAATACGACAACCGATGTAGTGGAGCTCCTTGACCTTGAAGACGCGCCGACAACCCACCGCCTAGATCTAGCAAGGCTGTCCGATGATTTGGAGGAAGCAAGCCGACTCACCAGTGCTGAGCGCTGCCGTCAATTTCCGGAGTTAACCGATCGACTGACGCCTCGACAAGCCGCGAGTCAGGTCCTCCAGCGTAGTGCCGACTGGAGTCAGGTGCGCCCAGAATGGGGATTGTCCGGTAATGCCTCATTTATCATTGCCAGGCGCGAGATCACCAGGGCTATCAATCTGGAGGGGCGAGCTTTTCTCCACTCCTATGATTACCTTACCGACCCAGGCGGAAAGTTATTGGAAATAATCATGACAGCACCACAGGTGGTTACACAGTGGATCAATATGGAACACTATTTCTCTGCTGTCGACAACGAGGTCTACGGGTCTGGCAGTAAGGTCTATCACAACGTTGCCGGGCAAATCGGAGTGATGTCTGGAACCAAAAGCGACTTGAGAACAGGACTTCCGTGGCAAACGGTCATGAGTGGGAACCACCCTTACCACATCCCGCTGCGCTTGACTACCGTGGTCGAGGCCCCAAGATCAACAATTGACGAGATCATAGCGCGTCATGACTTGCTGAAACGTTTCTATCATAACGAGTGGGTCTATCTATTTGCATTTGACAGAACGGAAGAACAATTCTATCGGTATTCGGCTGCGGGCCGATGGCAAGGTATTCCCGCACTCGTAGAAGAAAAAGAAATCGGACTAAAACAGTCCACTAGCACAATTTTTAACGCAGTTTCGTGAATCGAAGGAGAAAAATTCATGGTCGATATATCGCTACATTCGATGAAGGAAGTTCGGGTTGTTGTCTCTGGTGAACAGAGATCAATCGTTACTGATTTGCTTGATCGAATCGAAGCTACTGGATACACCGTGATTGCAATAACCGCCGGAAAGGGGCATGGAGGCGTGCAGGAGTCACACTTCATGTTCGGTGGAGTAGAGAGTCTGGAAATGATAATGACAGTTGTGCCAGAAGAGAAAGTCGAGCCTATTCTTGCTGGATTGCGAACTCTTTTCAGTCACCATTCAGGCGTTATGTTCGTATCCGATGTGGCTGTCAGCAGGCGAGAATACTTCGGCAAGGCCCTTTAGCATATTGATTCTGGAATTCAAATTGGCGGTCCAACTTCGAAGACAGGTAGAGAAAATGCAGCCGCCAATAAATACTTAAAAAAGAATACAATTATGAATATGGTCTTAGTGATTTCATTGCCTGCGAAGGCCTTGTCCCGAGTTTAGTTGAAAAGTTTGGTGATCCCCTCCAGGACTAGCCTGGTATGGTTTCGGTTGCAACACCAGAACCCAATTCAAGAGGA
>JADYXR010000039.1 GCA_021772095.1 Candidatus Obscuribacter sp.
CCACTTGCAATACTAAAGCAGCCTGATATCATAATAAGAAGATGAGCACCCAGAGCCATGATCATCAAATTTCAACTACGCTAGAGACATCCCCGACATAATTCAAATCGAGGTTAGAGATTTCGTTTAGCTCTTCAATACTTCATACCATCAAAATCACATTTCCAATTTCTACAAGATTAGTTTCTAATTTATAGCTCTTGTTCAGAACAAGAGATAACGATGAAATAAATACAGAACCTTGAGCTTTAACAAAACACTAAACGAAATGTATCTTCATTTTCGTATGCGTAGAACCCGCATGTATACCGAAGTTCGATTGTTAAAAGTTGAAAAACCCCCTTTCTATTTTTTTGAGGGCTGTGGTACTATTGTCAGTGCGGACCAAATATTTGTTTGACTGCCGAAGATTGATCGAACGATTGATTGATTAACGAGCAAGCAAATCAGCGGGAAGCAATTAGGAGTAAGACCATGTATCTCAGATCAATACACAATTTTATGAATTGCGAGAGTCGCATCAACAAACCGTCCGCCGTAGAAAGCAGACGTGGCTTGTGGACGACAGGCGCAGTAAATACAATTTACCCAGGGGCGATCTGACATCAAAGTGTCTTATCCAAATCGTCAAGCCTGGGTCGAAAGCCCAGGCATTTTTGTTTTATAGCCTCGGTTTTCGGTAATTAGAAAAACACTGTTCGTTCTCTTTCGCACCCTGCGAAGAGACTGTTTCCATGCGCCTCCTCACAAGATGCGCAACGAATAAAGTACCGAACAAAACCGCACCCTGAAAATTGAATCCGCGTAACGCATTTTTTGAGTGCTCGTGCACATGCGTAAATGCATTCCAAATTTTGTCCGGCATCAGCCGGCGCAAAATCAGTGATGCATGTGCACAGCAACTCAAACAACACACGTATCCCTGGTGTAACTGGCAACATTACGAGCTCCAAACTCGCTGGATCCAGGTTCAAATCCTGGGGGGTGCGCCATAGCAGAGTGGTGTAACGGCTAACATGTCAGGCTCATACCCTGAAGACTACCGGTTCGATTCCGGTCTCTGCCACCACATGGGGACTTAGCTCAACCCGGTAGAGCATCTCGCTTGCAACGAGAAGGTAATCGGTTCGAAACCGATAGTCTCCAATTACCAGTGCGCCGTACTCTCACTGGATGTGCATACAAACTAACTCAATAGGTAGAGTATCTGATTAAAACTCAGACTGTTTGAGGTTCGATTCCTCAGTTTCATCAAAGCACACCGACTTGTACGGCCACATGCCCTTGTAGCAGAACTGGCATATGCACCTGTTTTAAACACAGGCTTTTTGAAGGTTCGAATCCTTCCACGGGCAATTTTTCACAGCACAGGGAGCCGCCATTCACACGGCTCCCACCTCCTTCTAGATCGGCTTCGCTGCTCGATCTTCACGCATGCCTTTGTAGCAGAATCGGTATATGCATCTGTTTCAAAAACAGAAGTTTGAAGGTTCAAGTCCTTCCAGAGGCACCATGCTTAGGTAGCTCCAACGGTAGAGCGGCAGGTTGAAGCCCTGCGCGTTGTTGGTTCGATTCCAACCCTAGGCACCACACCCGGTTAGCTCAATGGCAGAGCAACTCCCTTACAAGGAGAGGGTTGAAGGTTCAAGTCCTTCATCGGGTAATTACTATGCCGAATAAATCAAAGTAGACTTCGCGTTAGCGCGGAGGTGCAGGTTCAAGACCAGCTTCGGTAATATCGACCGTACCCCAACAGCAGATGCATACAATCTCTCACCAAAAGAAAAACTGTGGACAATCTTCCCGACGAGAAAATCGGGTGCGAAACGTAAAGACCCACAAACTCTTGCATTCGCGACTTGTACGGTCCATGTGCCCGCCTAGTTCAATGGTAGAACTCCATCCTTCCAAGATGGTTATATCGGTTCGAATCCGATGGTAGGCTCCACGCCCTTGTAGCTTAACGGAAGAGCGTCTGGCTACGAACCAGAAGGCTCCAGGTTCGAATCCTGGCAGGGGTTCCAATTTAAATCGCCGGCACCACCGGCGGTTCCGTTCTAATTTCACTTCAAGTTTATGGAGGCATGGCAGAATGGCTATGCACCTGGCTCTTAACCAGTGGTTTCCACCGACGTAGGTTCGATTCCTACTGCCTCCATTTTCATTGATCGTGAACGATGGTTTAAGCAAACAAACGTTTCGTTTAAAACAAAACTGGTATCAAACTGGTATCACTGCCGCATAACTTAACAGCAGAGTACTCACCCGATAAGTGAGCTAGTGTAGGTGCAACTCCTTCTGCGGCAACCATGTGACCGTACCCCGACAGTGATTGCATACATACCCTTTTGACGGCGAAACCGCATTCGCAAATTGTACGGTCCTTTGCCTATCTATTCTAAAGGCAGCATCCCGCCGTGCCATGGCGGAGGTATCGGTTCGATTCCGATGATAGGCTCCACGTCCCTTTGTCCGAACAGCCAGGTGACCGACTGCAAACCGGTTTATACAGGTGCGAATCCTGTAAGGGACTCCAATTTTTTCAAATCAAAATCCAAAGTTTAAATATTGAATTCAAAACTCAGTATTTAAAATCCAAACCCATCGGTGGGTATGCAAGTGGTTAAAGCAGTGTGACTGTAACCCACACGTCGCAAGACTTCGCAGGTTCGAATCCGTGCCCCGCCGACCATTCTCCGTGCTTAACAATAGATGCATACATACATACATACATAAAACACTCAACTTTGATTTGAACGGCGCAAGCCATCGCATCCACAACTCTCACGGAAAAATTTTGCCGTACTCTCACTGGAAATACTTACATTCGGTTTTAGCCTTTCAAGCTAATTTTGGTTCGATTCCAAACGTCCCCCCATTTTGGGGACGAGTTCACTCGTATCTCCGACTCGTACGGCACGCGCCCTTGTAGCTTAATGGAAGAGCATCTGGTTCCGAACCAGAAGCGTTCAGGTTCAAGTCCTGACAGGGGTCGAAGCATAAACGATCAAAGGCATCAGCGCGCGTTGTCGAAAAATATTCGACATCGCGACTGTGCAAAACCCAGTTTAAAAATATGGCACTGTCCTCTAATGGTTCAGGAGAGCGGATTTTCACTCCGTTAATGCGAGTTCGATTCTCGTCGGTGCTCCCAATTTCATACAACCCGAAATGACCGAATACAAAACCAAAGACTTGGAGGTATGGCAGAGTGGCTATGCATCTGGCTTTTAACCAGCTCGAAGTAGGTTCGATTCCTACTGCCTCCATAGCAATCAACAAAAGTGAGGTGAATCAAATGATACGAATAACGGAACGACATATTAAACGAAAATCGAAATTTATAGTTTCGAAAATAAAAAGCAGACAAAAACAAATCGTGAATTGAATAAACCAGTGTAGCTCAATCGGCAGAGCGACCGATTTATACCCGGTTAGCGCCAGATAAGCGCGAGGTTGTAGGTTCGAATCCTACCACTGGTACCATGCCGTATTAGCTTAGCGGAAGAGCAATGGATTTCTAACCCATTAGGCCCAGGTTCAAATCCTGGATGCGGTTCCACGCCGTTGTGGCTCAATAGGTAGAGCTGCTGTTTTGTAAACAGCGGGTTGCAGGTTCGATTCCTGTCAACGGCTTATGCCGCAGGTGCGAGTAGAGCACCGTCGGCGATACTGAGGAGTTTTTCCCTTCTTGTTCTCCTCGTGTATTTTCTTATCTATTACTGGGAGAGAAACAAACCGTCCTGGATAAGAGAACACCACATACGGTATCGCTTGAAGTGGGTGCAACTCCCACACGCGGAAAATAGTCGCAGTAGCCAACAGCACTCCACCCACAAGATGGCTAACAGTACGATTCCCGAGCTAATCGTACTGACTGCGACTCACGGAAGTAACCCGGCTGGATGAGGACGCTGTCTTGAAAACAGTTGGCCGTTAAAGGTTTGGGGGTTCGAGTCCCTCTGCTTCCGTACTTTGCACAGTAGTTCAGTTTGGCAGAACAATCGGCTGTTAACCGATGTGTCACAGGTTCGATCCCTGTCTGTGCAGTTACTAGGCGTCGTGGCCAAAGTGGTTAAGGCACCGGGCTTTCACCTCGGAAATTAGGGGTTCGAATCCCCTCGACGTCAAGTTTTAAGACGGAGAATGGCATCACTAAACGTTGTATCTATCGCGAGGGCAGGCGAATTAAATCGCACTGTGCGCGAAACGCAAGTGACGACTCCGCAATACAGGTGACCGCAACTCATGTCAACACTGTCGAGTTGCCCGCGGCGCCGTCACCCTGGCGCCGCATGGTCACCATATTTACTAACTTAACGACAGAGTTTTTGCGATGTTTTGTGCGCTACACTTGTTCAGCAGCTCATGGCGACCTTTCATCTGTGAAAAACATTCTGAGAAATTTCCTTGTACTATTCGCGCTTGCCGCGCTGAATCTCGGTGCAGTCCAACCACTGCTGGCGGAAGAGGAAGCTCCAGGTTTGTCGTTTCAGGACAAATCCGATTATCAGGGATATGAAATACGACTGAGACGCAAAATCTTCGCAAACTGGAAAAAAGCATCTTTAAGTTCGACACCTGTATTGTCGTTTCAAGTAACGAGTCAAGGTCAGGTTGTCGATCCCAAAATAGTCCGGTCATCGAGCAGCGAAGAGAAAGACCAATCCGCTATCGAAGCACTGAAGACCATTGAGCCCATAGAAGTTCCACCCGCCGCACAAAACAATCCCGTCATTCTTGACCTTGGCGTGCAGCCCTGGACCCCGATGGCGGGAGACTCTGCGCCGACCGACGAAGAGACGCTGGCCACCATTGGTTTTCTCTACGAAGCCGCTGGTTTTGCATTCTCTACTTTACTACTGTTGACCGCGATCGCTCTTCTGTTCATCAAGAAATTCTCGCGGGCTATGAGCCTGGCCGTATTTGGCATTGCCCTGGCGGTGGTGGCGCTAGCCAGTCCAGGTCTAATTTTTCTCGTGGCTGACGCGCTCCGTGCAGCCGACGTTTCAAGCGGCACGCTTGTTAACGTTTTAAGAATCGCGGGCTTCATAAGTTTCGCCGCACTGCTTTCCTTACCAGTCGTTGTCGCTCAATATCGCGGCAAGATGAAAAAGGATTTGGCTTGGATCGTGTCACTATCTGTGGTGAGTTTGGTGATGCCACTTACATGGGCAGCGGCTTTGTTTCTCTCCATTAAAGGCGAGAAACAATCGTAGCCTCACACCGTATTTGATACCGTCTGTTTATTTATAGCGTGCGACCGAAATTATTCCGAACTGAAACGTTCGATTGAAATTGAGTGCGCTCAAATCGTTTTGTTCACATCTGGAACAGGTCCGACTGGCCGAGGAAGCCGTTTGCTAAACGTCCTGCCTTCATAGGGTTACAGGTTCGAATCCTGTCTGTTCCGATTACCACGTTACGCGGGTTCGATTCAGGAGAATCGAAGTTAGGCTTGAAAAACTCTTTGGAGTTTGCCATAGTCACCTATATGTATAAGACTATAAGTTAATCCGTATAGAGACTGGCTTCCATTGAGCCGAAAGCGCAAAGGTGTCGTTTGAATTTTAATTGGCGAAGAGTTTGTAGATCATTTCTGATACTTGTCGTTCTGATTCTTGCCACCATTAATGCTCCGGCAGCACTCGCGCTTACCGAGTTCTGCGATATTTACGCAGGCGATGAAAAAATCTTCGCGGTTAGTAATACGCAACTATTGTCAGCGATTGAACGCGGCGAAAACATCAACGAACGCATCCGCCATCTCGTTACCGATTCCGGCGTCGATTTGTCAAAGATCCAAATTCGATCGGGGCTGGACAACGTACCGGTTATCGAACTTGATGGCGTCGTTATCTGCGGAGTGACTGCGCAAGACGCGGAGGCAGTAAACAAAAGCCAACTCGCAGTGGCGAATGAATGGCGCGACAAAATCAAACAAAGTGTCGCGGTCTTACGTACCGTCGCTGCAACCGATAAAGTTGACGATCAGCAAATCGAAGGCACTACAAAAACGCCTGACGCGAAAGGCGCAGATGCAGGCGCCAAACACGCCCACCGCTCTAATACAAATTTAAGCGAACACGCAGTTTTACTATTATTTATTGAAATAGCAATTTTGCTTTTCGCTTCGCTCGTTTGCGGTGAGCTGATGGTTCTGATGGGACAACCGGCAATCATCGGACAAATTCTTGCCGGTTTGCTTCTCGGCCAATCATTCTTCGGACTCTTTTTTCCCGATCTGTCAGCGCAACTCTTCCCTCGTGATGGCTCGCAATCTCGGCTCATAGAAGTAATTTCATGGATCGGCGTGTCGTTTCTTCTCATGCTGACCGGGATGGAAACCGATACAGCGATGTTGAAAAAATTGGGACGTCCCGCATTTTATATGGGAACGATCGGTCTTTTCGGTCCACTTCTTTTGGGATGTACCACGGCACTTTTCTTGCCGGACAACCTACTGGTAGATCCGCAAAACAAGCTCCCCTTCGCAGTTTTTCTCGGGACTGTTTTTGCGGCATCATCGGTTCCGGTCGTTGCCAAAGTTTTGATGGACATGAAAATGTTGCGCCTCGAACTCGGGCAACTGATCATCGCCACCTCACTTTCGCACGACCTGCTTTGCTGTCTTCTTCTCGCCATCATTGTCGTTCTAGCCGGCTCCGGAGGCGAATCTAATCCAGTTCCGATTATCAAAGCCACGGTCGGAACCGTCTGCTTTTTACTTGCCATATATTTCGGCAGACCACTAATTTTCACCGTCCTGCGATGGGTCAACGATCATCTATCAACAAGCGACGGCTTGATTACCGGCATGGTCGTGCTTCTCTTAGCCAGCGCTGCCACCACGGAAGCTCTCGGCGTTCACATCGTACTTGGTGCATTCGCTGCCGGTCTTATTCTTTCTCAAACTCCCGTCGTCAACCACAAAGTGGTGCGTCCTCTCGAGATCGTGACGATGGCATTTTTCGCACCAATATTTTTCGCGTCAGCAGCTTTAAACGTTGACCTGACCACTTTGCTCGAACCGCAGTTGGGAACAATCACCATTCTGATGGCAGTAGCTGCACTCGGAATCAAAGTTCTCTCCTGCCAATTGGCTGGAAAACTGAGCGGACTGGGCAAGTGGGAGTCCATCTCGATCGGCATTGGTGCCAACGCGAAAGGCTCTCTTGGTCTGATTCTTGCGACACTCGGCTATTCGCTCGACATCATCACGCTCGATATGTTTGCAATCGTAATTTTCATCTCGCTATTTTCTACCGCGGTGGCAGCGCCGCTCATGAAATTCTCGATGTCAAAAGTAAAGGTCAGCGAACTTGAAATCGAGAATATGAAAAAGGAAGAACGTCAGGCACGCACCATGCTTGGTCGTATCCGGCGCGTATTATGGCCGTCATCCGGCAAAGCACGAAATACTTTTTTCGCACATCTTCTCAACACCATCGGTCAAAAACAAATAATCGAAACCACAGCTTTGTATGTGAAACCAATCAAGTCGACTGATTCCGAAAAACCGTTTAAAACCATCTCAAAAATAATCGACCGAAAGCATGTCGGCTTTTTAAAACGCACAGTTCGTTCCGACAACCCATTAGAGGTAATCGTCGAAGAAGCGAACAAAGGCTACGACCTGCTTTTGATGGCTACGGATGCACCAGCCGCCGACGCGGATTACGTCTTCGGAAATCTGGTCGACAACGTCATGATTCACGCGACGACACGCGTGCTCGTTCTCTACGAACCCGATCCGAATATCGAACGCCAGATCAAAAAAGTTCTAGTCCCGGTAAGCGGAAGCGAACTGTCACTGGTGGCAGCCGAGTTCGGAATCTCAATGGCAAAATCGCTCAACGCCAGTGTGACCTGTCTCTCGATTGTCGAGTCCGGCTCAGATGTTTTATACGGCGAAGAAACACAAAGCGGCCATCGGATAGAACAAAACATCAGCGATGAAATTGATGCCAGCCTCCGCGAATTAGCAATTGCACTGGACGTTCCATTCGACGCGGTGCTCGTTCAAACAGCGTCGCACCCAGCACAAGCCGCCGTTCTCACCGCACAGCAAAACGATATCGATTTGATTATCGTAGGAGCCGAAGCAAAAATCGGCAAAGGTCTTTTCCTGGGACACACAATCAATTTTCTTTTGCGCAACGCACCATGTGCAATCGCAGTTCTAAAAATGCACGAGTAAGCTAATCGCGCTAGTCATTCATCGGTCGCGAGAAGCTGACCATGTGCTCGTTTTATCCTTTACGCGCCAGATGAAACCATCGAGTACGTAATGAGTTGACTGAGGTAAGGACAAAAGCGGAATCAAAACGGCAAGAACTGCAGCATCCGTGATCGTCGGCAGATTGGCGAACGGCGCGAAAAAAGTCAGGTGCTCACGCCAGACAAGACCATCCCAAAATCCTTCTTCCAGGTATGCGAGCAGAGCCAGGAAAAGCAAGAATGCTGGTGCAAAAGACAAAAGTATGTCGCGCGCCAGTTTTAAATAATCGCGATTCGTGGGTTGCACCGTGCGTTCGCGGGCGGTGCTGGTTTTGTGATGGTAAAGCCATACCAGAGCCATATATGGAACTCCGTGAGTCACAACATTGGTCATAGTGAATGCAATATCGGAATTGAGTGCGACGATTCCAACCCACCAGCTGATTGCAGTTCCAACCACAATCAAATTTTTAGGAATATTCAGAAAGCCTGTTTTCTTCCACAGAAATGTTTCTTTCAACAGGTACAGCGCGCCAATAATCAAATACGTTTCAAACGCGAAATCGGTTATGGAGACTGGAACGGTGCTGATGAAATCGTCTTTGATAAACCAACTAAAATTACGCGGCAGATGCGTGTGCCAGTAAATGATTGGGAAAAGGGTAGCGGCATAAACACAAACTTTATCCAGTTTTCTAAACTTTTCGAATGCAGATGGATCTTTTCGCGAGTAGAGAGCGACAAATCCATACTGTTGTCGAATGAAGTGGAAAACGGCAAGGTACGCCAGTGCGCGCCAGAAGAACAAATCATTGTATGAGTACAGCGCCCATCCAATTCCCCAGCAGAGTAACGGAGCAAGCAGCAACAACGGTTTGTGCGCGACGAACGATTTGGGATCTAAATATGTCCGAAACAGAGTCGCGTAAACATGCGCGACGTCCACGAGAAGAACGAAAGTAACCCACGCCCAGAGCGGCATGTACTGGCTGTTATCAATCTGAGCGCGAAATGCGATCGCAATTGCGGAGGTGATAAATGCAGGTGCAATAATTAGCGAACAATCCCACACGGACGATGAGAGCCAAGGTTGCTCCATCGGTTCCGTTGATTCTGTGTTTGTGGCGATTGCCTGCGTCATTGTTTTAAGTCTGACCACCCTGCCTTCGAATTAGTCGCCTCTGTGGTTTCCATTATCGGTATCTGTAGTTTCCATTATAAGGATTCGCAATTTATCATGAAATCCCCAATTTCGCCAGGATCTGTTTCGCAGCCTCGACGCCGTGATATTGAGCCTCTTCGAAGTTAGAGATACCACTCATATCTGAATGCGCAAAGAACACGTTGCCGCAACTTTCTTTCATGCGTTTGCGGGTGTCGCCCCAAATGAAACCGACAGTGGGACGTATCATTCCGTGTCCCCAGGGCCAGAGGTCAATGGACGTGATGTCGTCTTTAATACCAGGGTGCATCTTTTGAAGGTCCGCGATGATTCGTTCAGCCCACATAGAAGAAGACGAAGAAGGAGAAGATGACTTGGACTGAGAAACAGACGAGGACGTCGAGGAGGAAGGCGCAGATGCAAGTGACGCAGGTGCAGATGTAGGTATAGGTGAAGGTTTAGATGACAGTGACGGCGAAGTTGAAGAAGGCGAACGAGATGCAGAAGTCGAGGTCGATGACGACGATGAATACAATCCTCTTAACGCTTCCCGTTCTGCAACGGGCTCGTCAGCAGTCAACGGATAGTAATATGTGATGACCGTCGGCGCGTTAGTTTGAGTCGTTATGTTCTGATGCGTCGCAACAACATATCCGAGCGACTGACTGGAATAACAAACATTGTCCCAGGCATGCCCGACACCTTTTCCTTCAGGCATTTTCTTCAAAGAGATATTCGCAACCATCCACGGAGAATAGCTGAGGCTGTTGTATTCAGCAGTCTTCCTGAGTTCCGCAACGACGTGCTTCGCCAAAAATCTTGGTGTTGCACAAATCACAAATTGAGAAAGTATTCCCGATGTGGTGTTAGATCCTGTATCAAAGAATGTAGTGAAACATTCACCGCGGCTGGATCCTTCCAATGGTCCAACATTGGTCACGGCAGCGCCTATCTGAATGTGGTCTTTCAACTGTTCTCTCAATTTCTCAACAAGAAATCCATTACCGGAAGGCCAAGTAACAACCGAGTTGGTTTCGGCATTCCCAGCAGAACCGTTGCGCCCGGCGTAATAATGAATTCCCGCCCAGGCTGAAACGTGATTCGGCGTGCCACCATAGTCGTCGCGACAACAATAATTGACATACCACATCAATGGTTTGCAACCAAAATTATTCTGCTTCAGCCAGTCCGCCATCGACATTTTATCTAACGCCATTAACTCCGGATCTTGCGAACTCAAATCTACTGGAATTGCAAAGGCGCGCTTTCCATCTTTGCCGACCATTTGCCGATAGCGTGAGATGATTTCGAAGAAGCGCTTAAATTCAATTTTGTCCGAGGGTTGCAAGCCTTTGTTCGGCACTAGCCCTTCTTGAAACGAACCATTGATGAATAAACGTTCTTCAGGATCATGACACATGTAGAGTTCGTTGTATAAGGGCAATCCCGCTTTGTCGAATCCTTGAATCACGCCGATTTCTTCAAAAAACATGCGAACGTAATCAGACTCGTGATTAGCCAGTGGAACATAGTGAGCGCCCCATGGATAGGCGCTGATCGCGTTTTTACCAGACGAAGAATTTCCGCCTACACTGGGCTCCAGTTCCAGAATGACAAAATCATTGAAACCCATTTTTTTAAGCCACCATCCGGCCGACAAGCCGGCTATGCCGCCACCGATTATGGTGACTTTTCTTCTTGGCGAAATGCTCGCAGCGACCGGTGGAATCTTTCGATCTCTAATCCTGTGACCAACATTCATCGACGGTCCAAGAACACGACAACTGTATTCCGATCGAGCCGCAACCGTGTCGAAAAGCAGCTTTCCGGATGCGACGGCCACGGTACATCCAGCTAGTGTTTTCAAAAAAACGGCACGGCTGAACTTTTTGTCGTTGCTGTTTTTCTCGTCGTTGCTCTCAGTGGTATCAGAGTGCGTCGACATATTCTCCCCACTCCGATTCGAACAGGTGGACTAGCGATTGATTGTTTAGCTTATTGACTGCTTTCTGCGTGGGCATTTCATCCGGCGGAAATTCCAGCATTTGTTTAAACGAAGACTCAGTCACATAGCGGAGTCCAGCAGGATAATTCGTACCCGGTTGAAACTCATTGATTGTCGCAATCACATATCCCCAATCACCAAACGCCGGCACGTAAGCGTGAAATGGCGTTGCACGCAATCCGACGGACTCCAGCGTACTAACGACACACCAATAAGAATTCTTCGCGAAGAACGGCGATGTGCTCTGAATTACAACGACGCCATCAGGCTTCATTGCTCGTTTTACGGTTTTGTAAAACGTGTCGCTGTATAGCTTTCCCAATGAGAAATTATTGGGATCGGGAAAGTCGATCACCATACAATCGAATTGAGTTTTGCAACTTCTCAGCCAAACAAAAGCATCTTGATTGATCACCGAAATTCTCGGATCGCTCAAAGAGTGTTTGTTTAGTTCTGCCAACAAGCCACCACTTTTAAATAATTTCGTAATCGTCGGATCCAGATCGACAAGCTGAATAGACTTCACCGACGGATACTTAAGCAGCTCTCTGACCGCCATGCCGTCGCCTCCGCCAAGGACAAGAATGTTCTCGGGTGGTCGTTTCAAACTGGTCATCGCCGGATGTACCAGTGCTTCGTGATAACGATATTCGTCACGCGAATTGAATTGCAGGTTTCCGTTCAGAAACAATCGGACTTCCTTACCCTTGCATGTGATCACAATGCGCTGATAAGGAGTGGATTTAGAATAGATGATTGGTTCTTGATAGCTTGATGTTTCAGCGATAGACATCAAGTTGTCGGAAAAGACAAATCCGATGATTAAAAGCACGCCAACACAAATGCCTAGAGACCGCAGCTGGAGCGGTTTCTTCAAATCATTGCGAAACAGGTAAACAGTCCAGATCGACACTCCCGTGTTTAAAATTCCAAAGAGAAAAGCCGATCGAATCAATCCGAGATATGGAACAAGTACCAGGGGAAACAACAACGACGCTAACAAAGCGCCGACATAATCGAACGTAAAAATCTGCGAGACCAATTCTTTAAACTCTAGTCGATCCTGCAAGATGCGCATCAATAGCGGTATCTCCAGCCCCACGAGAATACCGATAATAGTAACCAGAGAATAAAGCAATATCCGAAAATTCTCGACGTGTTCAAACGACATGAATAAAAGCGCCGCAGAACAACCACCAACTAGACCCACCAACAGCTCAACCTGGACAAAAGTCTGAATGACATTTTTCTCGATGTATCGCGTCAGAAAAGATCCGATGCCCATGGAGAACAAGTACACACCAATCACTGTTGAAAATTGCGTCACGGAATCGCCAAGCAAATAGCTCGCCACGGTGCCCGCAATCAATTCGTACACGAGACCGCAAGTCGAAATAACGAATGCAGTGATCAGCAGTGAGTACGTCAATTAACTAACCGTGAATGGCAGACGCGATGATATTTCCAACAGCGATTGTCATTGCGGCAAGCGTGATTGCAAGCGGAAGATTTTTCTCCTCGACAATTTCTTTCCACATCTTGCCGGGCGTGATTAAGTCGAAAACCGCGAATGACATGCAAAGAAGCACGACACCCAGGGCTGCGTAAACTATCGCGCCAACAATATTATGAAGCTGGAATGCTTGTTCCACAAATTTTCCCCCTGATTATTTATGATGAATTCCCGGTCCCACAGGCCTGGTATGACTGACGGCATTCCAGGCAAGAATTGTTATCCCACTCTGAGTGGAATAGAAAAAGAACATGCAGATGGCTGCACCCACAATCATATAGGCTTTATCTGTCATTCAATCGACTCCTCAACTCGACGAAACATAAGGTGAATAGTCACTATCCGACCAACGAGCAACTTCTATCGCACGGCTTTTAAACCATACGAATATTGGAATGATGGAAAGGAAGAAGAAGCACCACAGGTAGTTACCAAAGGTGCCGATATCGCTTGTTAAAGTTAATTGATACTGATGTCGATTAGCCGGTCCGGTGGCACCGTTATCAGTTTCAAGATTAATGAAGTAGGTTCCAGCCGGCACGCTGTCGATTAAAACAGTTGAGCTGGTGCCCCCCTCGCTCCAGGACTCGCCGCCTTCGTAACCGTGGTAGTACTCGATCGATCGGTCAAAACTAAATGTCTCATCCGTTTCGGAGTTGACTAACTCACCATAAACATAGAGCCAACTGTTATCCAGATCAGTATTAATTTTGACTTCAACGTTGCTGTTGTTTTTGGTGATTACAAATTCCGGCGTCGTAAATTGTTCGGCCTTGCCACCCGTAGGATCGATTGCGCCTTCTTGCCTGGTTGTGTACGCAATTGGTTGATCGTAAACCACGCTGTGAGTGGTGAGAAACAGGTGCGTAATTTGCAATACAGTCAGAATGACAAGAAAAAGTGCCCACATCGGAGCGACCTTATTCCATGTCTTAGTCGCCGCCGAAGGCTGATTCGGAGCCACTCCGATCGGAGTGGCAATTGAGTCATCGTCGACTTTGAAAGCGTCTTTTATGACATTGGGCGTAATGTATTCGGACTTGCTCCAGACGCGTTGCGTTCCATCTTCTTCAACGGACAAAGCATATGGTGGCAGAATGTAATCCGCCATTTGAACTTCTTCGCCGACGGCAACCTTCCAATAGAATTCGCCCAAAACGAAAAATACCGAAGCTTTGCCCTGATAGAAAATTTTGTACTTGTCGCCTTCGAGATTGGCATAGGAAGCCACACGATCGGGACGATCCTTGATCATCGTGACGAAATTCCAGTGACCGTTATTGCAAGTCAGCCAGCGGTAACCATGGAATGGATTGAACAGTAAATACTCTTCCCATTTAAAACTGCTGGCTAGATCCTGGCGAACAACAAATCCTATCACTTCCCAGGTTTTGCCCATCAATTCGCCGCGCGTTCCAAGTTCGATTCTTGGATGAACAGTCAATTGCTTGTAGTAAGTTGCAATCACCGCAAACGATTCGTTACTAGTATCAATTACCGAATTGCAACTCGGACAAACCGTCGACAATGAATGACCGGGATAACGAACATCGACCGGGCCGCCGCACTTGCCGCAAGAGAATGTGGTGACATTCCCCTTCGGCACTTTGACCTCGGGCTTGGGCTTCCGAAACGGATTCGGAATCTCAGGAGTGTCGTGACTACCAGCCATCGATTCTCCTCAGGTTTTGGAATTCGAATTTTTCGAAGTGCTGATAATGCCCGGCATAAACGCGGACATTCTCACCGTATTCAATGGTGCCCATTTTCATTTTCTCACCGACCAGATCGACGCTCATCGAACGTCGTCCCTGAGCAGCGGCCATCGGTAATTCACCTTCACTGTAGATGCAGTGAACCTGCCGCATATCCTCGACTTGCATGTAACCATTCGGAGGAATGTTGATCAGCTTTCCGGGAATCACGCCCTCAAGCGCTGGAATACTGCTGATATCGTTTAGTTCGAAACACATGGCTAAAAATCCTTGCGCCTCGGCTAACCAACCGGTATCATCGCCACCAGATATGGTGTGCCATTCGTTCCAGAATCCATTGTCATAAGCGACTTTGAGACGTCCGATGATTTCGAATTTCTTGCCATCGTACATGCCGGTAGTTCCGACTTGAAACGGCGTCAGGTCATATTGCAGATCGGCAATTTTGCCTATCGCCTCGAGGTCCATATCATGACGGACTGCCGAGGTTTTGCAAAAACTGCAAACCGCAAATACCGAAGAACGCGATTTGAATGCCACTTGGGCACCACAAGCTGGACAGCTAAGTTCTAGCATCAAATTTTCTTGAGGATCTCTGCTTTTTTCGCTTCAAATTCTTCTTTTGTAAGGATTCCCTTTTCGAGCAACGTGCCCAATTTTTCAAGCAATGCAAACGGATCTTCTTCCGCCTTAGCCTGGGCTGCGCCGCCTTGTCCGAGGTTAGCTGCCGACTGAGCGAACTGCTGTCCGACCAGGGCACCAGCCCCGAGACCAACTCCAAGTCCGGCTAGTCCACCGGAATTTGCTGCGGCTTCAGGAATAGCTTCGGTAACCTGAAAATTCGCGTATTTTTGCAAATCGCCAACCAGATTCATCTGCGACTGTTTGTCGAGATAAGTCTGCAGTTCTTCCGGCAAAGTGATGCTCTGAACGATGAACGATTCCAGTTTCAGTCCATACTCATAGAACTTTGGATCGAGTTCGCTTTTCAGTTGATCGGAGAATTTTGTTTGCTCGCGCGCCATGTCGAGGAACGCAACTTCACCACCACCAAACTTGGTGGCAATCGCCATCGTAACGAGCGAACGCAGCTGTCCATCAAGTTCGCTGACAGTGTATTGCGCGCGCGTGCCGCTGATTTTGCTATAAAAAGTTGTTGGTTCTTCAATTTTATAAGAGAACGTTCCGAACGCTCTCAAACGAATCACGCCGAACTCCTTGTCGCGAATTTGAATCGGAGTCGGTGTGCCCCAGCGCTGATCGATTTGCTCGCGCGTCGAGAAGAAATACACATCGGATTTGAACGGCGATTTAAAAGCTTTGTCCCAGTTCAACAGCGTGGTCAAAATCGGCAATGTCTTTGTCGACAGCGTGTAGCGACCGGGGCTGAAAACATCGGCGATGTTGCCCTCATTGATGAACACTGCCATCTGCGATTCGCTAACAGTCAGCGAAGCGCCCGATTGAATCTCGCGATCCTGAGCTGGAAAGCGATAAGCAAGAACACCATTGCTCGATTCGGTCCACTCTATGACATCGATAAATTGTTTTTTGAATAGGTCGAACATATTGTTTGCACCACCTGACGGAAAATGACTGGACGGATCGATCATATACCCCCGCCCCTCTAACCATGAGGATGATCATACATCCTTAACACGTTATCAAAATTAACCCGGTTTGACGCGCATTTCTGAGCTGCAAAACCCATGCAGTCGTCGTCAGAAAGCACGCGGTCGTCAGGAAGACGCATTAGTCGCCGGCGAAACCCAAGCAGTCATCGGCAAGGTCGGTTCGTTTCGACCGCGCCTCACTAGTGAAAGGGTCCTGACCTGCCCAGATCAAACCGGCACAGTCAGTCTTCGATCCGAACTGTTTTCTCGTCAATTCGCGCATAGTGCCAGCGCTCAAGCGACGCGTCGGCACTCAAGGCAGTCCCGAGGGCGCGGCACAGGGTCTCCGCCTTCGCCAGGTTGTCGGAAAAATAATCGCAGATATGAACATCAACCAGAACCTTGTTGATCTCCGGCCAACAATGCGCGGCGACGTGAGACTCTTGCAGCACAACGATTGCCGACATTCCGTATGGTTGGAAAGCGGCGTCGACTTCAGCAACTGCTGTCAGTTTTGCCTCGAGAATGCAGACCTTGAGAAGTTCAACAAACTCCTCGCCACTCTTCTCAGCCAAGCCAGGAACCATCGGCAATATCGCCGAGTACCGATGCGAAGTCAGCGGGCGCCCAGTCGGCGTTACGTTTTCAATGTTGAGAGAAAGCTTTTCAAGCATATGGGCAGTATATCAGCCGCTGAAATCTGTCTGGTGAAGCAGGAATGTCCCGAAGTATTGTCTCTTGGCTCGCTCTAGACTAAGCTGATAGCGATTGATCCGATTGGCAACTTAAGCAACCATTCCGAATTCACTTTCGCGGCATCCAATTTTCGGCACCTGGTTTTCGGCATCCTGTTTTCCTCGACCATTTGGTTTTAAACTAAATTATGCTTCTGATCGCATTAGCCATCCTCTGCCTTGTCGGTTCTCTGAACGCGGAGAAAGTCGCGGATTGGTATTGGGACCAAAAATATCAAAGCGAGAAACACAAAGCGATAGAGCTTATCGGCATGGGCTTCCAACCAGCGAGTGCACGAATCAATCCGCAAACTAATTACGAACGCGGTTCTGCAATCAGTTTTGATATCAACGGTGAGTACGGACCGATCAAGGTGCAACACTATTCACCCACTCCTCTGGAGCAAGGCTATCTCGAGCAGACAATTCGCGGCGGACATTTGATGGTCTACTACGAGAAAAAATTTCCTCATCGCTGTGTTCTTGGACCGACTATGGAAAATGCAAAACGTGTAGCGCAACGACCAAAGCCAGCGCGCATGCCGGATGACAAAGTTTCGCGTTTCATCTCGCTGTGCGGAAAAGTGCTGGGCGGTTTGCTGTTGCTCGCCGGGATTTTCACTTTTAGAAACGAAATGTAGACCACGATTGGCAAGTCGAACAAAGACTTGTGAAGCCATTCGAGATTGCTCGGCAACTGTTTTAGCGCCATCATATTCTCGTTTCCGGTTTCTAAATAATCGGTTGATCTAGCGCTATCAAACGTGGCAATCACTCAACCTAAATAGTTCGTGCATCACGTCTTTCGCTTTCCGAAGTGATGTCGAAAACCTGCGCCGTTCGCGCGGCAACGACGGCTTCTGCCGGAGTAGGAGCTTCTGAATCCGGCTTGAGCAGCCCGAATTGAACATATACCGGTTTTGCTTCTTGCCTTAAACGCGGGGTCAGGTACGCGAAAGTCAGCGCCACTATCAGGCAGTAAATACCACAGCCCAACACAGTTACCTGGAATCCAAAGTGATCCGCAACCGCTCCGGAAATCATGCCACCAAACGGAGCGGCACCCATGAATGACATTGCGAAAAGCGCCATGACACGCCCGCGTTTGTCTTCTTCTACTACTGATTGCAAAATGGTACTGCACGCCGCCATCATCAACATCATGGTGGCACCAATAAATGTGATGAGGAAGATCGCAGGCCAGAAGCTCTTGATGAACGAGAAACCGATTAAGGCGCATGAAAATAGAATCGATGAAACAACTACCCAGCGACCAAGTCCGATGACAGATTTTCGCGACGCCAGGGTCAACGTTCCAACCAGAGAGCCAGCTGCGGAAGCTGACATCAAGTAACCAAGCGTGTTTGCATCACCACCAATTTGTTTTACAAACATCGGCAGCAAAAGCATATAACCGGACGCGCCGATGCCAATGGTGGCAATTAAAAGTAGAACAGCCCGAATCGGACTGGTTTTCCAGGTGTACTTCACTCCATCTTTGAGTTCGTCAAACACTCCTCGTTTCTCTTTCGGCTTCGGAGTAAAATCACCACGTATCATCAAGAGTGCGATGATTACTGCAAAATAACTGGCAGCGTTTAGGGCAAAACAAATTCCAGCACCCCAGGCGCCGACGATGAATCCTGCCAGCGCAGGACCAATCAATCGTGTGATGTTCATCAACGACGAGTTCATTGCGACTGCCGATGTCAACTCTTCTTTGCTGACAAGATTAATCGCGAACGCTGATCTGGCAGGCATATCGAATGAGTTGATCAAACCAGCCATCAAGCCCAGTAGTACCAAATGCGATACCTGTACCTGGTGCGTCAAAGTTAGATAAGTCAAAAGGCTGGCTTGCACCATCGCCAAGATCTGAGTCGTGATAATGATCTTGTGACGATTGACACGATCGGCAAATACTCCGGCAAGAGGCATCACCACCAGTGATGGCAACTGCGCCGACACACCGACCACGGCAAGAAGAAAAGGCGATTTAGTAAGTTCGTACGTGTACCAGGCAAGCGCCACCTGCTGCATCCAGGTGCCCACAAGCGAAACCAATTGCCCACTGAAATAGAGCGAATAATTGGTATTGGCAAAAATTGCAAACGGTCCGAGCTTGTCCTTATCCATTTCCCGACTATACCTAAACAAAGGGATCCCAAGCAACTCTTGCTTTAATAAGGGAATGGAGCAAAACGCAAAACGTTCCCGATCACAAGAAACACACAATTTATGTTGTGAGCACTTCGCCAAAGTGCCCACCGAACCGCCAAACCAAGGTCGGAACCGCTAGTGAGCGCGCACACTTGCGAAGACAAAAACATAGATGTGAGTGTCGCTCACACAAATCGGGCAAAAATGGCCCGCCACACTCACATTTCCAACTTGACCAGATTTTTGAATAAAAAAAACATAGATGTGAGTGTCGCTCACACAAACCGGGCAAAAATGGCCCGCCACACTCACATTTCCAACTTGACCAGATTTTTGAATGACAAAATGGCACGTTGATTTCAAGAGGGAAGGCAAAACAAATATAACCCCTGGGTCCGAGAAACGGGACACAGGGGCAGCGCGATGGACCTTGTGACATCTACTTTAATGGTCAATAGTGACAAAGGTGTGAAACCAGATTAAATCGAATCAAACGGCCAAGCTTTCGGTTTTGTCCTCGCTGTTACAACCCGGTGAGACTTTGGCGGTACAGCTTGGTTCGTGTTCGCGGTACAACTGGGCTTGGTGTTCGCGCTACAAACTGGGCTTGGTCTTCGCGAAAATGACCGGTTTGCCTTTGGCGCCCACGCCTGGATTTCGTTTCGCTTAAAACAGTCTATTTAGCCGTCGCTTCGGTGCTGGTCGTCGAAGTCACTTCCGTTTTTGTGACCTCGGCACCCGTTCCAGCCGCGGACGAACTGGCGCCGGCGCCGGGAGCATCAGCTCCCCCCTGAAGAACAGCCACCCGAGCCGCAATCTTCTCGGCGTCATCATCCTTTTTCAACGCTCTCAAAACCACCACATAATCCTGCAACGATGAGACGAGCTGGTCGTCAGGAATCAATTTCTCATCCTTCTTTTGCAGCTCGAAAGATTCGTTATATAAGGTGGCGGCCTTGTCGTAAGAGTTCGCCGCGCGATTAGCCGCAGCCAGCATCAAGCGCATTTTCATTGCCTCCGGCGACGCCACTCCCCTGGAGCGCTGCGTCAATATATACGCCTGGTTGTAGTTCTCGCATGCACCTTTGTAATTCTGGTCAGAGACCTGAATCGCGCCCATCGAGGTGAGCGGCTTGATTCGATGCGCGCTGCCCGGTCCGTTGAATTTCGCATACGAAACCAGCGCCGAACTGTACATCTCAAGAGCCTCGCGCTTCTTACCCATTGCGGCATAAACATCGGCGAGCTTTTCCTTAGTCACCGGAATTTCAGAATCGTTGGTGCCAAAATAAGTTTCTCGAATACCCGTGAATGAAACTGAATGACTATAATTTAGACGACAGAGTCGCTGTCATCCTTTGATCAGGTCCAATGACTAATACTAAAAACCGCAAAGAAAAATCTATCCAAGAGAATAAACTCTCAGGCAAAGCAGTTGCCTTTTTCGGAAGCTTTTCGTTTTGGCCGTCATACCACCCGGGCGATCCTTCATACGTTGCAAAAACGCGTGGCGCCCGGGTCCGCGAAGTCGTCGATGAAAATCTCGACTATCTGATTCTTGGTGACAAACGATCTCCGGAAAAAACAGACGCGAAAAAAACTGCAGAAAAATTACGCAAGGATGCAGAACGCGCGGCTAAAAAGGGCATCACTCTACACTATCCCGAGATCATGGATGAGAGCGCATTTCGCGCAATGGTTCGATTGGATTTGAGCGGCAAAACCTTTTGCTTTTTTGGTGGGTTTGATTGCTGCGGCGGCGAGTTGGACGCATCTTTATTGTCGAGCATGGTGGCATCGGTAGGGGCATCAGTTGAAACTTCCGTTGATCGCGATCTCAATTATTTAGTGTTGGGAAATCGCCGCGGCGAAGGAAAAATCATGGCCAACAATTTCGCGAAAAAATTGATCGCGACTGGCGCAAAAATTCAAGTGCTCGATGAAGAAGGCTTCCTGGAGCTGGTTCGCAAAGACCAGCCTGTTTCTGCAAACGGCGATGACGCGATCACTTTTGCTACGTTCATCAGCGAACTTCACGGCACAGTCGATCAAGGAAAGCTTGGACGCGCTTTAAAAATGCTGAAGGGCGAGTCATTCAAACTCTATGTTCACCACAACAATGAACACGTGATTGGAGTAGTGCGCAGCCAAACTGCGTCGAGCAAAGTTTATGCCAGTTGGCTCACGCCGAATGGAAAATATGGCTGTTCTACTGCCGACCTCAGCGATTGCATGGGACTGCAGGGTTCGGTTTGCAAACACTTATTGGTGCTGATCGTCGGCTTGACGCGCGCCAACGAGATGGACGCCAACACCGCTCTCACCTGGCTCAAACTTTCCAGAGGCAAAGGTCCGCGGCTCGACGGCGATCTGGTTGCCACTACATTTATCGAATACAAAGGCGCCGAGATCGGCGAAATCGATTGGCGACCGACGGAAACCATTCCGGAAGACTTTTACGCATTTTAGCCGAGCCGTCGCCCCCCTTGGTCGTTGGAGCAATCGGCCGCCAGTTTGTTTCAGAACCACATCGCCCAGGCGAGACGGCGCCGGCAATCGTAGCTAAACAGGCACAGGCGCGCAAACCTACCCGCCGCCGGCAAAGTGCGCTATATAGTTATAGAATGATCTCATCGGCGGATGTCAAAAGATGAACACGAATAATAAACGCTCGACTAAGACGGCCAGCGCTCCGAAAAAACCGAGCAGCAGAACCACAAAAGTTTCGAAAACAACAGCTGGCACCAGCGACGATACTATAAGAAGCAAGCCTAGAAACGGTCGCACGGCTGCCAGAAAGGTTAGCACCACCAATGGTGACAACAGAAATGGCGATCATTCAGGCGGCTCGAATGGTTCTATCGAGTCGAACAATTCAAACCGGTCAAGCACTGCCGTTTCACCAGGCGGAAGCGGTACCAGATCCGATAGCACTTATAAGAAGGTGCCTTTGAAACGATCTTCATTCAAACTGACTGAGGAAGACCTTTACCTGATCAACGACAATAAAGGTTTGGTTGAGCTGCTACGCGCAAAAAATATAAAACTCAAAGAGATTTTTGAAACTCTCAAGTACGAAAGAGAACTTGAGAATCTGCAAATCGAACTGGTCAAATTGCAGCGTTGGATTCAAGAGACCGGTCAGCGCGTCGCGGTTCTGACGGAAGGTCGAGACGCCGCCGGCAAGGGCGGCACGATTCGAAGGTTTACGGAACACCTCAATCCCAGAGCACTGCGCGTAGTGGCACTGCCGAAACCATCCGAACAAGAACTTGGGCAATGGTATTTTCAACGATATTCAAAACAACTCCCTAACAAAGGAGAAATTGTTTTCTTCGATCGCAGCTGGTACAACCGCGCGGTAGTTGAGCCAGTCATGGGTTTCTGTACTGATGAACAATACAAACGCTTTATGCAACAAGTTCCGGAATGGGAGCACATGCTGTATGAAGATGGAATGAAAATGATCAAGTTTTGGTTTTCGATTTCCAAAAATGAGCAAGAACGCCGCTTCGAAGCGCGCAGAACCAATCCTTTGAAACAATGGAAAATCAGTCCGATTGACGAAAAGGCACAAGCTCTGTGGGACCGATACACAGAGTACAAGGAAGAAATGTTCAGCAAAACGCACACGTCGTTTAGTCCGTGGATCATTGTCAAAGCCAACAATAAAAAATTGGCGCGGCTGGAAAGCATTCGGCATGTTTTAAGCCTCTTCGATTATCCGAGTAAGAACACAAAATTGAGGCTTCATGAAGATCCGAATATCGTAGGACGCTTTCATCGAGGCAGTATCAAAATCGATTAGGTGTAACCGGCCGATGTTTCGGTGCAGCCTGCTTTTCTTAGACAACACCGCTGAAGACTTCAAATCTTCTCACCGAATCTGAGGGGTCAACCTGCCGAATAATTCAGTTCCGTCTGCGCGATCTTCGATCGGCCTGGCGAACACCTAGATCAACATGTCGATACTTCGGCGGATCCAGCCGAAACTTCAACGATTTATTAGACGCGAAATTTTGTCAGCGAGCCGACTGTAGTATCATCACTACAGATAGTGTCAATTGGAAACCTTTTCGTCTTACTACCCAGGTTTGCCCGACATGCAAGTGATCATTCCAAAACACGCCATAGCAACGCATCCCATCAGGAAAACAGTTGATGGCGTCTCGAAGTACACGCAGATTTTCGTCAAACTGAATTTGAACGATCCCAAACACAAGGATCTCGCAGAAACGCTTCGTGGGCTGGTCGGCGGAGAGGAAGGCAACGAGATTCGGGTTTACGACAACGAAAAGCTTTTTTACTCGTTTGATGGCAAGGTCAAAGAAGTGCGTGCTTCAGACGGCGTGTTTGTTCTGGAAGTGGCTTCCGGAGCGGTTCAATACCCTCGAGCCGAGTAGCCAGTATGATTATGCATAATTTTTATGCATAACAGGCGAATCGCCAAAAGCTTTGCAGCAGCTAGATTTAGAGCATCGCAACTGTGCGTCATCGACCACGCGCGCCGAGCTTTTTACCGTTTATGCATGAATCGTTTTGCGATTATTCGAATTAATGCCTGAAGTTTTGGTCACAAAAATCTCAGAATCGCGCAATGGGAAAAGTCGCGAATCTTGCGCCCGGCAACGACCTTGCCGGTCGTAAAGCAGTATAGAACGACACATTAGCGGCACGTAACATTTTGGTTACACGATGACCGGTTTTGTGCATAATTATTCAGGGAATATGTATGATTATGCAAACACGGGAAGAACGGCACCGAAAAATTCTGGAGCTGGTGGCGGACCAATATATAGGAACGCAAACGGATTTAGAGATAGCGCTCAGAAAAGAAGGGGTTCGCGTAACTCAGGCGACTCTATCAAGGGACATTCGGGAGCTGGGTCTAGTAAAAATCGCAAGCGGAGGACGCTATCGATATGCAAGTCAAAAAATTATTGACTCGTCGACGACGACGAAGCATTCGATGCATGCGTCGCTTGCAAGTGTAAAACGCTTTGTAAGAAAAATCGATTGGTCAGGAACTACGGTTGTAATCATAACTGACAGCGGCGCAGCAGCACATGTGGCAGAGGCAATAGACGTCCTCGAACTGGCTGAAGTGCTCGGTACAGTTGCCGGAGATAACACCATCTTCCTCGTGATCCAACGAGACATGTCTGCGAAAAAGGTGGTCAAACACCTGGAGTCGCTTCTCGGTTAGCTATTAACCGACGAATTAAACAATAGGGGAATTTTAAAAATGAAAAAGATATTGCTCGCCTACAGTGGCGGTCTTGATACGTCGTGCATTATGACCTGGCTCAAGGAAACCTATGGTGTTCCTGTGGTGGCATACTGCGCCAACGTCGGACAGGGTGAAGACCTCGAAGCAGTCGCCGAGAAGGCGATCAAGACCGGCGCTGAGAAGTGCATCATCGATGACCTCACTCAGGACTTTGTAAGCAATTATGTTTTCGAATCTGTGAAAGCAAACGGTTTGTATGAAGGCGTTTACTTGATGGGCACATCACTCGCTCGTCCTTGTATCGCTCAAGGGATGATCACCGCCGCTTTGAAGGAAGGCTGCGATGCCATCGCCCACGGTGCTACCGGCAAAGGCAACGATCAGGTTCGTTTTGAACTCGCTGTCAAAGCACTGGCACCGCATCTGCAAATCATCGCTCCATGGAGAGAGTGGAATTTCACCGGTCGTAACGATCTTATTGAATACGCAAAACAACATGGTATTCCGGTTCCAGTAACCAAAGAAAAGCCATACTCGATGGACGCCAACATCATGCACATCAGCTACGAAGGCGGCATACTCGAAGATCCAGCTGCGCCACCACCGGAAGATATTTACTTGTGGACCACCAATCCCGAGAACGCACCGGACAAAGCAGAAGAGGTGACAATCGAATTCAAATGCGGCGTTCCTGTTGCAATCAATGGAGAGTCGCTCGGCGCGGTCGAATTGCTGACAAAGGTAAATGAGATTGCTGCCAAACATGGCGTCGGTCGTGTCGACCTGGTTGAAAATCGTTTCATCGGCATCAAATCCAGAGGCGTGTACGAAACTCCTGGAGCGACGCTACTCATGCAAGCTCACATGGCAGTCGAATCGCTCACACTGGATCGAGAAGTGGCTCACATGAAACAGCAAACGTCATTGAAATTTGCTGAGCTTTGTTACAACGGTTTCTGGTTCGCTCCCGAGATGCAGATTGTAAAAACGACAATCGACGCAACACAAGCCAGTGTCACCGGATGGGGCAAACTGAAACTGTATAAAGGTAACGCGATAGTGATCGGTCGAGATTCACAAAGCAGTTTGTACGATTCAAAAATCTCGAGTTTCGAAGAGATGGGAATGTTCGACAAACTCGATTCCGGTGGTTTCATCAACGTCAATGGTCTCAGACTCACAGCTTGGAGTAAGTGCAATGAAAGTCTTAAGAAAAGCCTTCAACCAGCCACTTGATCCAGTGGTATCAAAATTCGTCTCGTCGGTCAAAGACGATGCGCATTTGATCGCTGCCGACATCACAGGCAGTCTGGCTCATGTAGCGATGCTCGAAAAAGTCGGTTTGATTGGCAGCACACAAGCTGCCAACATTTCCGGAGCGCTTCAGGTAATTAAAGAACAAGCATTCAACGGACAATTCGATCTCGATCCTGAATTCGAAGACGTACATATGAGTGTAGAGAAAAAACTCGAAGCGATGATAGGCGATGATGCGAAGTTGTTACACACAGCACGCAGCAGAAACGACCAGGTCGCGCTCGACATGAGACTCTACACACTGGAGCAAATTGGAACGATCGGCTGGCATCTGAAAATACTGAACGCAGTGTTGAATGAGAAAGCGGCTGAAACGATCGACGTGGTCATGCCTGGTTACACTCACTTGCAACCAGCGCAACCGGTTTCATTCGCTCATGTTCTAAACGCATTCAGCGAAATGCTGAAAAGAGATGAAGAGCGTTTCGAAGATTGCAAAAAGAGAACTGCCTGCAGTCCTCTTGGTGCCGGCGCCATCGCCGGTTCCGGTCTGCCGATTTCGCCTGAGTTCTCCGCTGCAGCCCTTGGATTCGACAAAGTATTTGCCAATTCAATCGATGCAGTTTCCGACAGAGATTTCCTTGCTGAATTCGTTTTTGATTGCACGATGACCGCGGTTCACCTTTCGCAACTTGCGGAAACTCTAATCATCTGGTGCTCCAAAGAGTTCGGATTCATCAACTTCTCCGACGCGGTGACGACAACATCAAGTTTGATGCCGCAGAAGAAAAATCCTGATCCTGTTGAAATTGTCCGCGCCAAAGTCGGCACCGTGGTTGGTGACCTGATGAGCTTGCTCGTAATCCTCAAAGGACTGCCGGTCGGCTACAACAGAGACCTCCAGGAAACAAAACCACCGGCAATCAACGCAGCCGGCACGATCGTCGATTCATTGAAAGTAATGGCACTGGCCATCTCCGAGATGACCGTCAACGAAGAAGCAATGCTGAAAGCCGCCAGTCAACCCGAGATGTTCGCAACCGACATCGTCGAATACCTGGTCAATAAAGGAATGCCTTTCCGCCAGGCGCACGAGACGGTCGCCGAAGTCGTAGCTTACGCCCGTGAATCGAAGACTTCTCTAGCGAAGCTGCCGGTCACCGAATACAAAAAATACAGTCAATTATTTTCCGAGGATGTTTTCCAGTTATTCGACGCCAGGCTCTCAGTCAAGAGCAAAGTCTCGCCAGGCGGCACAGGAAATGTCCAAATCAAAAGTCCAGAAGGAGTGAAGAATCATGCTTAACGTTTTTATCCCACTGTTGAACTACATCAAAGAAACTCTTCACCTCTCGCCGTCGCAACGCATGGCGCCACCGGCTACTGGTTCTTCACCACTGGCTAAAGTCTTGACCGAAGATTTGATGAGAGGCAAAGACGTGCTCGGCATAGCTAGCCTTTCTGCTCAAGAACTTCATTTGATTATCGACACTGCGCAGCAACTGTACATCAACAAATTCGACGACACCCAAACCTTATTCGCTAAGGGTCAAACCCTTGTTATGCTTTTCGAAAAACCATCGTTGAGAACGCGGGTCACTTTCGAAGCCGGCATGACTCAACTCGGCGGTCACGCCATTTACATGGAAGGCCAACTCGGTCTTCGTGAGCCGGTTAGCGACGTTGCGAAGAATCTCGATCGGTGGGTCGATTGCATTATGGCAAGAACTTTCGAACACAAAACTGTTGAAATTCTCGCTGCTAATTCGAAGATACCTGTGATCAATGGTTTGAGTGATCTGGAACATCCATGTCAGGCACTGGCAGATTTCCAAACCATTCTGCAGCACAAAGGTAAATTCAAAGGATTGAAACTCGCTTTCATCGGCGATGGCAATAACGTTGCAAACTCTCTGATGCTGCTTGCCGCCAAAGTCGGTACAGACTTCGCGCTTGGTTGCCCAGCCGGTTACGAACCAAATGCCGACATTCTCAATCTGGCCAAACAAGAAGCGCTGAAGACCGGTGCCACCATCACCGTCACCAACGATCCAATCGAAGCGATTAAGAACGCTGATGTTGTTTATACAGATGTATGGATCTCGATGGGTGAAGAAGCCCAGACCGACAAGGCTCTTGCTTTCAAAAACTTCCAGGTCGACAGCAAACTGATGAGCTACGCAAAAAGCGACAGCATCTTCATGCACTGCCTACCGGCACACCGTGGAGAAGAAGTCGAAGGGCTCGTAATCGACGGACCGCAATCAGTAGTTTACGACCAGGCGGAAAACCGCTTGCATGCTCAGAAAGCGATTATGTCGCTGGTGATGTAATCAACAAAGTTCTCGCAGTCCAACGAAGAAACCCGTAAACGCTAAAAGTCAGGAGCCGAGTCATGGTCACCGTCACCAACAGCAAATCGAAATCAAACGATACCGCCGCCAATACCGGATGCGATATCGCGCCTGGTACCAGCACCGCGGTTAATACCGCAGTTGGTGTCCAAGTGGAATCGGTTCTCAAAGCTCAGCCTCAGACTAAAGTCAAGGTTTCAGTTGCTGGAGCTACCGGGTATGTCGGCCAGGAGTTGATCAGACTCTTGCTTCAACATCCCGCCGTAGAAACGGTAGCGGTCGCATCAAACAGCCATGGCGGTGAATCTTACGAGGATCTGCTTCCCGGTTTCGCCAATTTGCATGGCGTCTCAGAGAAGCTGGTCAGCACTTGCGTCGATACAAACATCGATGCGCTTGCCGAAAACAGTGACGTAGTTTTTCTAGCTCTCCCTCACGGAGTTGCTGGAGACGCAGTCAAAGCGTCAGCACTCGCAAAAACAAAAATCATCGACATGAGTGGTGACTTCAGACTGGAAAGCGGTGAAGCACGGGGCACCTGGTACGGTGGCACGAATGAAAATGCATCGGTCGCTTCGCAAGCTGTTTATGGACTTTGCGAACTGAATAGAACGCTTATCGGCAAAGCGTCTTTGATTGCTAATCCTGGATGTTTTGCAACCGCAGCGATTCTCGCTTTGACACCATTAATGAAGTACGGCGTCATTGCAGCCAACAGCATCATCATCGATGGAAAATCCGGAGTATCCGGTGCAGGTAGAGCGGCGACTCAAAAAACGCACTTCAATGAGTGCAATGAATCGATCAAAGCTTATCAACTGCCGATCCATCGGCACACACCTGAAATCGAACAAGAACTGGGCAGATTCACAGGTGACGAAGTAATCACCACATTCGCCGCGCACCTGGTGCCGATGAATCGGGGAATTCTGATCACCGCATACGCGAATCTCACCAAGAAGTTTAACAACGAAGAAATTCTATCAATCTACAACGAGTGCTACGGACAGGAGCCGTTCATTCGCATAAAACCCACAGGCATGCCATTACCTGAAACGCGATGGGTCAAGGGCTCGAACTACTGCGATATCGGTTTTGCAGTGGACGAACGATCGAACCGAATTGTCGTCGTTAGCGCCATCGACAACCTAATAAAGGGCGCAGCCGGGCAAGCAGTTCAAAACATGAACATCATTCTCGGAATCGACGAAACATCCGGTCTCAATCAAATCCCAACGTTTTTGTAGCTGAGCTGAAAGCTCATCAGGAGGTAGGTCAATGAAAAAGGTAGCAGGTGGCGTTACGGTCGCTAAAGGGTTCAAGGCTGCAGGACAGCATGTAGGACTCAAACGTAAACGCAAAGATCTAGCCATACTGATGAGCGAAGTACCTGCCACCGTTGCTGGTGTCTTTACTACCAACGTAGTCAAAGGCGCACCGGTCACCTGGTCTCATAAAGTTGTCTCAGCAGGAACGCCGATCAAAGCTGTCGTAATCAACAGCGGACATGCCAACTCATGCACAGGACCGCAAGGCGACATCGACTGCGTAAAGATGGCAGAAGCGACAGCTCTTGCTCTCGGTTGCGCAGCTGAAGAAGTAGCGGTCGCATCGACTGGATACATCGGAGTGCAACTGCCGATCGATAAAATCTGCGCCGGCATTCCAATCGTAGCCGGTCTGCTCGCCGCCACCGAAGAAGGTGGAACAGCCGCAGCAGAAGCGATTAGAACAACAGATTTGTTCACAAAACAGATTGCATTTCAACTCGATATCGATGGAACCAAAGTAATGATTGGCGGCATGGCCAAGGGATCCGGAATGGTGCACCCTAACATGGCCACCATGCTCGCCTTTGTCACAACCGACATCAACATCACCCAAGAGCTCCTGTCGCTCGCGATGAAAGAAAGTGTTTGCACCACATACAACATGATCTCAGTCGATGGCGACACAAGCACCAACGATATGGCGCTGGTATTCGCTAATGGTCTGGCCGGCAACAAGCTGATCGAAAGCGCAGACGACAAGAATTTCATCATCTTCAAAACCGCACTACATACGGTGAACGAATTGCTCGCCAAAGCAGTAGCGCGTGACGGAGAAGGTGCAACCAAATTCCTCGAAGTCTCGGTTATCGGAAGCGAATCCAGAGAAGACGCGCAAAAACTGGCTAAATCAGTCGTTTCGTCCAGCCTCGTAAAAACAGCACTGTTCGGAGAAGACGCTAACTGGGGCAGAATCATTGCCGCGCTCGGAAGAGGTGGTGTCAATTTCGATCCTTCGAAACTCTCAATCAGTTTCGACAGCGATGCAGGACACTTGCCGCTCATGTGCAAAGGAAAACCACTTGTCGTCAACACAAACGACGCACACAAAGTTCTAAGTGAAAAGGATATCCGCATCTCCATCGACATGGTGGCTGGCGGCTCGGAAGCTCGCGCCTGGGGATGTGACTTGAGTTACGACTACGTTCGAATCAACGGTGCTTATCGAACTTAAAGTCGACTCTCCCCTGCCGTTCCAATCTTTTTTATAATTAGGAGTTCCTGCCATGTGTATTAACAATCAACAAACCACAACACTGACAAAATCTCAAGCTCAGAAGATCAAAACCTTCAAAGCCGGATCTAAAGTTTCGAATGTGAATTTCGAGGGCGCCTTGACCAACGAATTGATAGTGATCAAGATCGGTGGTTCGATGCTCAAGAGCGAGGAAGCGATGGTCAGCCTGCTGACAGAAGTTGCCATTCTCGCGGAAACCGGCGCTAAGCTCGTGCTTGTTCACGGCGGCGGACCAGCGATCTCTGAAGCGTTAAACGCCGCCGGCGATCAGCCTCACTTCGTGGAAGGTTTGCGCGTCACCGATGATAAGGTGCTCGGCATTGCTCAGACTGTGCTTGATGGTTTAAACGGACAGCTCGTTGAACACTTGAACAACCTCGGAATCAACGCGACTTCCGTCAACTCGAAAACAGAAGATGTTCTGACCGCAACGAAGAAGTTCATCCACTGCAGCTCCGGAGCAAGTCTGGATATCGGATACGTCGGCGAAATCACATCGGTGAATGATATCGCCCTCAAGGAACTAGTGGAGAACTCACTGCCGGTAGTGGCATCACTCGCGGTTGACGCTTCTGGGCAACTGTATAACATCAACGCCGATAACGTTGCCATGGCGATCGCAGTTGCGCTTGGCGCCGACAAACTGGTCTACATCACTGATGTCCCTGGAATCATGATGGATAAAAACGTGATTCCAAAAGTGATCGTCGATGAAGTCAGCGTTCTGATCGAGAGCGGTATCATCAGTGGAGGCATGATCCCGAAAGTCAGAAGTTGCGTTTCGGGCATCAAGAAAGGCATCGGATCAATCTTGATCGGCAGCGCCGACAACAACGGAGATCTGCTCGCCGCCATCATGAAGCCAGGCAGTTCCGGAACACTGATCGTCGATGAGACACCGGTTGCGGCGTAGAGTCGAGGAAGCACCACTCGCGGCATAGCGTGGTGAAACAGGCAACGCGGCGAAATCGAAAACTCACAACAGGAAGATCGAGCTATGCGCTAAGCTCAGTAGCCTGGCGGGGATGACTGATTAAGAATGTCATCCTCGCTAACTTTCAGTCTTGCCACTTCCAGTAGGCCATGTCACCAAACATTGACAACGCTGCAGCAGAACTTCTAACTTTCTGCGTGACAAAATCCGTCTTATAGTCTCATTATCAGAGTCAACGCACGATTTTAATGATCGGCAGTCCACCTGAAACCACATTCGATCAGTTGTAGCACGGCTGTGATCTACACATGCCCGCATGGCTAGCCGGTTGATATCGTATACAATGGGCATAACTCAAGCAGGATGAAATTTCCAATCACACTTGTGAGTTGTCCCGATCCTTAAGTCGTGTGCGTATATGCATGTTTTGTTAGTCGAAGGCAGCCGAAAACTTTTGCGAGAACTCAGTACGGGTCTCACAGAGCGCGGACTGGACGTGAGCACGGCGACGAATCTCGAACAAACTTTCAAGATTTTGTCGCAGTCAAAATTCGATGCCATTCTTTTAGACCTTACGCTTTCCGATAGCCATGGACTTGAAACATTTCATCGCGTTCGCGAATTGACGCCGGGCGTTCCGATCATCGTAGCGACACAAGCCACTGAAGAAGAGATGGCCATGCGCGCGATCGAAGAAGGTGCCAATGGACATGTACTGAAAGAAGCAGTGAGTTGCGAAGCGATTCACCGCCGGCTGAATTTTGCAATTGAAGAATCACGAGTCGGCAGCGCATTGCAAAAAAGTGAAAAGCGTCTGAGAATCATTCTCGAAAACTCCTATGACGCCTTCATCTCAGTTGATCGCGCCTGGCAGATCACTGATTGGAATCCTCAAGCAGAAACAACATTTGGTTGGACAAAACAAGAGGCGCTTGGTCGCCCACTTTCAACCATCGTGCCACGACACTTGAGAAAGCAATACGCGCGCATGGTGGAAAAGCGTTTTGAGAAAACCGATAACTCGGTGCTCAGAGCGAACTACGAGCTACAGGCAATCGACAAACACGGCAAACAATTTCCGATTGAATTTGTAGTTTTTAAAATCAAAGAAGATCTCGATTATCTTTTTTGCGCATTCGTCCGCGATATTTCCGAGCATAAAAGATTGAACGAAGAACTGGAGAGAATCGTCGGAGAGAGAACCGAACGACTCACTCAAAGTAACGAAGACCTGAAACAATTCGCCAAAATCGCGTCTCACGACTTGCAAGAGCCACTTAGGGCAGTGCAAGGTTTCGCCAATCTTTTAAAAGAGAATACGCAGGGTAAATTAGATCCGGATTCGGAAGAATTTATCGGTTTCATCCTCGATGGCACTCAGCGCATGCAGAACCTGATTCAGGCTGTGCTCACGCATTCGAGCATCGTAAAGAATGAAGCGACTTTCTATGTAACCAAGTGCACGGACGTAATCGAAGACGTTTTGACCAATCTGAGCGCACTTATAAAGGAAACCGAAGCAGGTTTTGATATCGATCAGCTACCCGAGGTAGCAGTCGAGAGATCCCACCTGGTTCAGCTGTTTCAGAACTTGATTAGTAACGCGCTAAAATATAGAAATAAGAACAATCCTCCGCACATAGAAATCAAGGTGGACTTGAGTGGAGATTATTGGTTGTTCTCGGTGCGTGACAACGGCATCGGTATGGATCCCAGGTACACAGAGAAGATATTTGATATGTTTGCTAGACTGCATGGCAAAACCGAATATTCAGGAACCGGAATGGGATTAGCGATCTGCAAGCGAATAGTAACGTCGCACGGTGGATCAATTTCAGTAGAGTCGCAACCGGGAGAAGGCTCGATATTTCTATTTACTCTCCCAGCTGTGCACAAACCCAAGGAGCGCGTTAATGAAAGAGAAGATTGAAATTCTATTGGTCGAAGACACACCGTCTGATGTGCGGCTGACAGAAGAAGCGTTGAAACGCTCCGATCTAACTTACAATCTGATTACCGTCCACGACGGAGAACAGGCTTGTGACTACCTCAACAAAGCAAAGACTGAAAAAACTTTGCCGGATGTTATTCTGCTCGATTTGAACATGCCTAAGAAAAACGGACATGAAGTTCTTGCTGAAATTAAGCAAGACGAAGAATTGAAGAAGATTCCGGTGGTACTACTGACGGTGTCGCAGCGCGATGAAGACGTTAATGAAGCGCTTCGATTGAAGATGAACTATTACATCGCCAAGCCGGTCACCGCAGTGAAGTTGTCGGCGCTCCTCACTTCGATCTATACACTAGAACACGAACTGAAACAAAAAGAAGGCGCGTCAAACGACGAGGTGCTGATTCGTTTGGTACTGGCAGGCAATCCGCACACTTCAGAAGCGGTAATCATTCAACTGGCAGTCGATCCAGACGAGCGCGTGCGTCGTCGTGTCGCTGAAAATCCAAACACTCCTGCCAGCGTTTTAAAAACACTGGCAGCCGACGCCAGCGCCGACGTGCGCCTCGCGGCATCAGAAAATGCGAATCTACCGGAAGCCGCTCTCGAAGCGCTCGCGCATGATCCTGATGATGATGTTCGTCTTGGTTTGTCGATGAACAACAAAATTCCAGTAGCAATATTGGAAGGTTTGTCGGCTGATGAAAACGTTTATGTCTCATCGAATGCGACCAAGACTCTTGCTGAGCTGACGCAGTCGAAAATCAAGTCGTAGGCGACCGGGTTGTAATCGATTTGGTTGTAGCCGATTTGGTTGTGCATCAATTTGGTTACATCAATTTGGTTGTGCATCCATCGGGTCGTACATCCAAAGATTTGTACCCCCATAGATGTTTTACGTCGATTGGGTCACACACTGCATTAGCATTTGCCGAATGGAACTACTTCCCGCGCAAATGCTTTTTCGGCGTCGCTTTTGGATCATCATCCATAAGAGTTTGAAAAACATCCGAGATATCGTTGTGCTTCACAACGATGGCGCTTTCAGACACCGCTTTGTATGACTGCAGTTGTGCACTAACCGGGCGAATCGCCTGGTTATCCCACGTTGCGCTTGTGGTATCAAGCACGTCAATAACGCTTACGGTTTTGTTGTATTTAAGTCCGAGTCCGTAACTGTTTCCCTGAGCGTATTTGTTCAACTTCAATGGAATCCCGTCAGCCGGCGGCAGATCGTAGAGCGCTTGCAGATACATAACGATTTTATTGTCCACGGGCAATTTAGTCGAGACAATATACTCACCAAACTTACCGTGTTTCAAATCGGCAGGCACACCATTTTCGTATCTGTACGGAAAGGCATAAACAGCCGCGTTCAATCCTTTGTATTTCTTCTTCGCCACCAGTGTGCGAGGCCATTTATGCAGAGCTTGATTGTCCATTATGCTAAGTGCGGTTCGAATTCCTGTTTTTGACCACTCCGAAAATTTGTGTTTTGAAATCAGTTTTCGTTTATCGCTATAGATGATGGAATCCCACTCTGGCGCCTTGCAGAGGAAACTGTAATCGGTTGTGCGATTGTGCACCTTGACGTAGTACTGGCTCAGCTCAACATCCAGTGGTCCGTAGAGTCTGTGAGTTTGTCGCAGCACCAATCGTTTTTCTTCAGCGGCGAATGCGTCGGCACCAAATACGACACCAGATATGCACGACAAAATCGCAATCGTCAATTTCGCGATCGGTTTTAAATCGAATTGTTTTTTTCCATCCGACACGATTCACCGCTTGTTGTCCTTTATTCTTTTATCCCTCATTTCTTCAATCTTGGGAATAGGCGTGTCGTTCTACGCATCAACGAAAACGCCGTAGACCTTCACCGGCATTAACATTAGCTTCCTTCTTTGAACCGCAGTTCTAAAACTTAGAGCCTATTTCCAGGGTCTCATCCGGATAGTTCAGTACTCACTCGACTGACGAATCGAACGGGACGATCTTTGCTACCATTTGGAAGCACACGCGAGTTGACAAGGAGTTCTTATGGACGCCAATCCTATCATGCTCATAACGCTGAGCGTCGCGCCCGAGAAAGAGGGCGAGTTCAACGAGTTTTATCATCACCGTTTTCTGCCGGCGATTTTGGCCACTGCTCCCGAAATCACAACCATTCGGCGCTACGAGGAGCTCAATATCAGCGGTTCTTTGCGCTGGTACAACAATCACTACATCACTATTTATGAGTTTGCAAACAAAGCAGATGTCGCCAAAGCCGACGAAATTTTTCAGCGCACTTCGATCAAAGATTTGGTGACTGAGTTCCAAACCTGGAAGACTAACGACCTGCGCAATTTCAGCCGAGTAACCTATATGCCGCGCTGGGAGCACGCCAGAATGCCGGCTGACGGTCGTTTCGCCAGTCGGCCGTTTCTTCTCTGGTCACTGGAGATGAAACCGGAACTGGACGAGGAGTTTCAGGATTGGTATGAAAACCAATATTTACCCTTGCAGGTGGCTGACATTCCGGGGTGGGCCGCGTGCCGTCGCTATTCCAGCGTGGATCGAACACCGACTCGGCACATCACTCTCTTCGAAGCGCTTGACGAGACTGTTTTGATGAAGTGTTTAAACGACCTGCGCGCGCTGCACCGCACCGGTCAAAATCGAGAGTGGAAACGTCGCGTGGATCCTGCGGTCGAATGGCACGATGCCACAAGTTTCTCCTGCATCTATCGGCGCCCGGGCTAGCTGCGCGGCCGCGGTTAATGCGAAGTGAGATGCAGAACGATAAAATATGCTCGTAACCAAACAGGAGTCGGAAGATGCTGTCCGGAAAATCGACGACAATTGATAGAACTCTTTTAGAAAAGTTGCTGCGGGACGAAGAAGAGAAATTCAGAAAAACGCACAAGCAATCTTTTAAACTTTTTGAAAAAGGAAAAGAGCATTTGCTCGCCGGCGTTCCAATGAATTGGATGATCAAGTGGGCGTCACCATATCCGGTGTACGTCAAAGAAGCAAAAGGCGCGCATTTCACGGACGTCGACGGGAATCAATACGTCGACCTGTGCCTCGGCGATACCGGTGCGATGACCGGTCATTCACCGGATGAATCCACAGCTTTGATAATCGAACAGATTCAGAAAGGCATCACGTTTATGTTGCCTACGGAAAACAGCATCTGGGTCGCAGAGGAATTGACCCGCCGTTTCGGACTTAAATACTGGCAGTTCACTCTCACCGCTACCGATGCAAATCGTTTTGCTTTGCGATTGGCAAGACAAATCACTGGTCGTCCATATGTTCTCGTGTTCAACTGGTGCTATCACGGCACCGTCGACGAATCGTTTATCACTCTTGTCGATGGCAAACCACAAGCGCGAAAAGGTAACTGCGGTCCGCAGGTCGATCCGGTCAAGACCACCAAAGTAGTGGAATTCAACGACATCGAAGCTCTGGAAAAGGCGCTTGCATCCAGAGATGTTGCGTGCGTTCTGGCAGAACCAGTGATGACCAACATCGGAATTGTTCACCCTGCTCCGGGCTATTTAGATGCGCTCCGCGAGATCACAAAGAGAACAGGAACGCTTCTAATCTATGATGAAACTCACACCATCTGCACCGGACCTGGTGGCTACACCGGCAAGCATAATTTAGCACCGGATATGATGACGATAGGAAAACCTCTGGGTAGTGGCATCCCTGGTGCCGTATATGGTTGCACCGAAGAAGTTGCCCAAAGAATTCGCGAGCATACAAATGTTGAAGACTGTGATACTTCGGGCATCGGTGGAACACTGGCTGGCAATGCGCTGTCCATCGCAGCAATGAGAGCAACTTTGGAAAAAGTTTTGACAGACGCTGCTTATGAAAAAACTATTCCGCTATGCGATCGTTTTGTCAAAGGCGTCGAAGATACGATCAAAGAATACAATTTGCCATGGATCGTAAAACAGCTTGGTTGCCGCGCTGAATACTGGTTTCGCGAGAAGCCGCCGACCAATGGCGGAGAAGCCGCAGCTGCTGGCGATTACGAACTGGATCGCTACATGCACCTTGCCGCTTTAAATCGTGGAGTGTTGATGACACCATTTCACAACATGGCGTTGATGTCTCCATCCACATCAGAAGCTGATATCGATCGCCACACCGAAGTCTTCAGAGAATCAGTCCAGCAGCTGCTTGGCGTAAATAAGGGGTAACTTGATGAAACGCGAAAATATTTCAACCAACACGAAGTGGGAACCGATTATCGGTTATTCGCGCGCGGTGAAAGTCGGAGACCATATATTCGTATCGGGCACCACGGCCACGGGTGAAGACGGAAAAATTGTCGGCGTCGGAAACGCATACGAGCAGACGGTTCAAACTTTGAAAAATATCGAGACGGCACTCAAGCGTGCAGGAGCTGATCTTTCTGATGTCGTACGCACGCGAATGTTTGTGACCAACATCGAGGACTGGGAAGCCGTTGGAAAAGCGCATGGTGAGGTCTTCAGTGAAATCCGGCCGGCGACGAGCATGCTCGCGGTCAGTGGTTTAGTTTCACCTGATATGCTCGTCGAAATAGAGGCAGACGCGCTAATCTGCTCGAACGACTAAACCAACTAAACGCAATCTGTGTCTGCGGAGAACACACAAACAGAGGGGTTGAACTAGTGGCGGTGAATGCGATGGTAGCGTTGAACCGAAGTGAACGAAGAAAAAATCTCTAGAGTCTACGCCAAGATGATTATTGATACGAGCCCCGTTCGACTCGCTCCAGCGCGAATTTCACTTTCGGAACTCTAAAACAGATAGGCGGTGAAAACGCACCGATCAAGTCGGTCACCGAATTCGATACCACGTCTCCGCACAGCGATTCGCAAGACTCCAGCGGTATGCCGAGATCGATTTCTTGTTTTGTCGATTGTTGATACCAGGTCTGAGTAGACATAGCGCGATCTTGCGGCACACAGTACGCGAGAAACGAATTAAAATCACCAAAGCATTCTTGCCACGCGCCGGTTAGCTGAGGCTTCGGACAAGCTTTCAGCTTCGCGTACAGGTCCGGTGCTGAGCCATCTCCTGGTTTCAGCTCCACAAGGAACTCACTGCCACCGGATGCTGTGACACACGCATTCGAAGCAACATGCATCGGAACTCCGTCAGCAAGAGAACGACCGCCGAGTGATACCAGAGTGTCGTTGACCACGGTGGCGACAAAAAATATTCCCTGCACATCGTTTCGATCTTGGACATGAATTCTCCAGTTGCTCTGCACCGGGGAAGACAGGAGATTTCGCATTCCGCCCGAGAAGCGCGGACCGAAATGCCCGTGCCGATATGTGAGAATTGAAAACAATCCATATGCGCCGTTTGGTCCTAAGCGCTGCAAAGATAATCCGGGTGGGACCAGCTTCTCTAATTGATTTGCATCGACGATAAAGTTTATGTATATCACATCCTCAATGTCGCTAATCAACGCGGTCGACGGCAAAAATTCGCCCAGGTAACGAAGCAGTCGGCTGTTTCCTACCAAAGTAAGAATTCGACCAAGCAAACCAGAACGCGGATGACGCCAGGGTTTCATCTGCCCGTGCAGTCCATCGGGACGTGAGCGACGGAGAACAGCTTCCAATACCAGCACCATCCACAGTGCCATCAGGCTGAAGCCAATTCCATTTCCAACACCAATAAGAAGAAGAGATGGTTGTATGGATTCCGGAAGCAGCGGCGCGGCTGCGGTAAACAACAACAAAGTCCACGTGATTGCAGAAAGCCAGGTCAGGTAACGGTTCCAAGTGCCTGCGCGTGCGAAAGACCATGTCCAACCGAAAGCCATAATCGCGTACAAAATCGCCGCGATCGAACCAACCAATAGAAACATCTCGCCTTCAAAATCGAGATATGGTGCCAGTGTTCCGGCGGCAATGCTGACGCTGGCAAGTCGAGCGCCTTCCACGTTCCAAAGGTATTCCGCCGGTTGTTCGACTGCTACGGCGAGAACGGTAAACAACGTGGTGATGCACGCCGGCATTTTCGGTATCCACGGTGTTTTCAACATCGCAATCGCAAGCAGTAAATCGGACAGCGCACACAAATGCCAGGGCAACCAGCCCAGATGCCATAACCACGGGTGGTGCGCAATGTATGTGATTCGAACCTGGTCTGTATTGATTGCCCCGGGCATCGCAGGCATCAACAGCACCGCCATCGATACCATTGCCACGACATGGACGACCAGCACCACAAGTAGTGAAAATTCTAAAAATCGAGAAGCTCGGGTTTCCATTCCTCATCCATTGTCAGTTGTTCAGCACGGTCTGATCGTTGATTCGGTCGTTCGTTCGTCATTCATCCGGTCATTCGTTCAGCCGGTGTAATCGCTCAAACCGGTCGATCGTTCAGTGGGTCGTTCAGCAAGTGCGTTCAGCCGGTTAGTTCGCATTGGCCTAGCGAGGTTGTTCCCAGATCTCAGCTCTCTTTGCAACATTTTCTGTATGAGAAGTATGGTTACGCGCGGTTGTGGTGAACAGCCAAAGAATCACTTCAGCGGTCAATTAAACTCGAAAGCGTCGTTGCAAAGATATGCGAGCCGCGCAAGCACCACTCCGGTGCACTTTTGACACCACCCGAGAACCGCTTCAATAGACACCCTCTGGCGCTTGGCATCAAGAGCATCGGTAGCCGAAACATTTTACAAATCCAAACTGATCGTCTGATATCTTTGCGCGATATCATTATCCGTTGTTTTCAATAGCCTCAAAGTACACAGAGGTACAGGCACTATGGGCGCCGGGACAGGAATTCTTTATATCGACTTTTTGGTCCGACCTCTTCTGAGGTTCGGATTCAAATTCTATGCAATCGGATTCACGCTGCTGTTCCTGGTCTACGGCTTTATTGCTTACAAAGCAATCAAGTCCGCTTACCTGGCAGATCGCGGATATTAGACCTTAAGTCTCACGATTAATAGTGGAACATCATCCGCGGATGGTGCGAAGTTCTGCTGCGAAGTTCGTTCGCGAGGTTCCGCGGCAAAGTCCTGCGGCAAAGTTCCGCGGCGCAAAGTTCCGCGCGAATTTTCTCCGGGCATTGCAATCAGCCGAACCGAACTAATGCAAAGATGGCTCGAGTTGAACGAGAGCGATCATGATCGCTTCGCAAAGCGCTTGAGGCTGGTCGGTTCCGATAAAAGTTTTGCTTCCATCAAGAAGTTCCACTTCCACAGCGTCCAGTCCGTAGACGTTGAACAGCCATCCGTTTCCAACAAAACGAATGCCCCACCCATTGACCGGACTCATGCGTCTGGGCGCGCAAGCCTTGATTGAAACCAGGGGGATGCGTTTTGCCTGAAACCATTCACCGAAACGCAACGCGATTTCGCGTTCGCTAACGGAGACGGTCAACGACCTGAAGGTGCTCATCAAACCTGCGACGAGAGCACCGCCCACCAATTTCATTTTGCCGGGCGCAAGCAGCGCGCCAAACGTGGCAAGCGTGCCGACGCTGACGAGGGCTCTGGGCGGAACAACTTGCGTATGAGAATAAATCATGCCAGTACTGACACTCCGCACAGAGTTAGTGAACAACTATTCTCAGTATAACTCTCCAGTCGTATTCAATTGCCCAGGCATGACAAAATATACTCACTGATATGCCAGATTGGACCTACCAACCGATATTTAAACCGCTGCTTTTTCGCGTCTCATCGCGAAAGGCTCGTGACATCATGCTGGGCGCGGTCAGTGGTCTGGCGAATCTGCCGTTTGGAACCAACGTGCTTGATTTCATGGGTCACATGCAGCCGCATGGATCGCTTGCCGTTCGGGCGGCGGGGTTTGAATGGCCATGTCGAGTTGGGATCGGTTCGGGTCTTGCTCTGGATGCAGGAACGGTTGTCGCCTTTTCACACTTCGGCGTCGGACACATTGAGGTTGGTCCGGTTACGGTATCACCTGTAGTATCATCCGAAATAATTGAAAGAGATGAATCATCGCTTGCAATCACATACACAGATCTTCCAGAAAATCCTGGTTTAGACGAAACAATCAAAGTTTTGGTCAAAGCGACGAAGCGGCTCGGTAAAGAGAAACAACCTGGCAGTCCGGTTCGGGTTGGCGTTCGAATTGCCAATTTACCAGCTAGCTCGTTCGACGATGCAATTCTCGAATATCAAAAGCTTACACAAAAACTTTCAGAGCACTGCGATTTTATAACCGTCGACACCCGATGGTGGAGCGAATCTTGGACAGACGAACAACTAACGACTCTGGTCACTACGATCGAGAACGAATTAGAAACTAACAGGCGGCCTCTATTCATTCTATTGACACCAGATTGCTCGGAAAAATTATTCAAACTCGCACTTCAGTTCGAACATGGTGCGATTGTTCAGGGCTTCGTCGTGGGCGGCGGAATTTTATCCACCACAGGCGGTGCTCTTTCTGAAGACAGCACTGAACAAAAAAATGAATCTAAACAAAAACGCCGAGTTCACGGACGTCCGTGCAAAGAACAATCAATCGATTTGGTGAAACGACTTCGAGCTGCCATCCCTGTGTTCAAACCGGCTTCTGGCGAGATTTCTATACTCGACTCATCTGCACCTGTGCAGCCAATCATAATTGCGTGTGGTGGAATCATCGAACCTCAAGACGCCATCGATTTTGTAAACGCTGGAGCTGATTTAATTCAATTACACTCCGGTTTAATTTTCTCCGGTCCCGGCTTACCAAAGCGAATCAACGAAAGTTTTTCGTATTACAAACCAAACGGTGCCCACACCACAGGCGGTGCCGCATCAACGCAGCCAGGATCGCAGCCAGGATCGCAGCCAGGATCGCAGCCAGGATCGCAGATCGATTCGCAAATCGATTCCCCGATCGGTCCGCAGTCCGGCTCTAAGAAAAATGCGCTAACTGAAGGATGGGTTGGTTTTGCTCTAGTCGCCACCGGACTGATCATCTCATCCTCTGCCGTCATCGTTGTCGGTTTAACAAGAGTGCTTCTTCCATATGATGAAGCCTTTCTCGGCATCACGATGAATCAAATTCCAGAGATCAACGACAATCTTTTGAAGTTCATGGCGCACGACAGAGTTACTCTTGGCGGCAGTTCTCTCTCCGGCGCCATCATCTTTTTCGGTCTGGCAATTTTCGGCGTGCGACGAGGACACCACTGGGCATACGTCACTGAAGTGGCCGGGCTGATCGCCGGATTCTTAGCGTTTTTCCTCTACCTTGGTTTCAAATATTTCGATCCATTGCACGCCCTTGTCTGCATACTTGTTTTGCCATTTTTCGTTTGGGGTCTCGTAAATAAACCAAACTTCGTTCCCGACAGATCTCCCAACCTGAAAAACACGATCGCGTGGCGCCGAAGTCTGATCGGTCAACTGTTATTCGTATCGATCGGCGCGGGTCTGCTCCTGGCCGGCATCACCATAGCTGGTGTCGGATGCTCGACGATTTTCGTGCAAGAAGATCTCAATTTCATGCACACACAACGATGCACACTGGCAGACGTCAACCCGCATTTGCTGCCACTGATCGCACACGACCGCGCCTCATTCGGCGGCTGCCTCTGGGCGGTTGGCACCGTCGAAATGTTGACGTCACTGTATGGTTTTCGCCAGGGCAATCGCTGGGTCTGGTGGACGCTTTTGCTAGGCGGGTTACCCGGATTCATAGCCGTCATGGGCATCCACGTGGGCATCGGATACACCGACATCATTCATCTTCTGCCAGCGTATATCGCAGTTGCGATGTTCGCAACTGGGCTGTATTGCTCTTACGATTTTCTCTGCGGCAGCAAAAAGTAGACCGCGCATGCGCGCGTAATCAACCCGCACAGTTTAAACGCACCATCGAGCCGAGCAGTTGACCAGTTCAGTCGTTTCTGCGAAGCAAAAACATCGAAGCATCTTCCATAGCCGTGATTATCTGTTTTGCCGCTGCCATCTTATGTGCGAACTAAAAATAGCACGCACCGCTATCGAACTACTTTTCCGCACCAGCCGGCTTATTGAAATCATCCCGCGAAAGCACAAGAGTTCCCATGTGCGAGGCATCTTCAGCGGTTATCGCTTTACTGGTTTCAGAACCACCCCTGATACCATAATTCTTGCCACCATCTATGGGGCTATACTCAATCACGCCCTTAACCAGCGCATCCGGAGTCGCCTTACGTGCCTCTTCAACGTTCGCGAGCGTTCCAAGAATCGGCCACTCGCCAGTACCCGTAAACGGATTCAACGGCGCCGTCCCAGCTTTCTTCGCCACCGAATCGCCACCAGGGAAATACGATTTAAAATCATCGTCGATCGCGGTCGGATACATATAAGTGTGGTCTTTGAAATAATTCTCCGCGGCGGTCTGAACAGTTTTCATGTTCACCTTGACCCCGATGGTCTTAGCCTTCTCGTTGTAATCCATATTGCCGCCACAGCCGGTGACAGCGAAAACCACGGTCAATGCGCCTATCCAGGTTTTGCCAGAGATGCGTTTCATTCTCATAAACTCCAAAGCTGCTAAACACGAACTGTTACCGTTTAGACCTACCAGCGCCAATACTACAAACTATTTTCCCAGCAGGAACCCAAACCAATTTAATCCTGCTTATAGGTTACCCCCAATAACTATATCGCTGTCTTTATGTTTGCAACCCCCCGCCATCGACTAGCGTGGGAATGGAGGACTTCCCCGGGAGGCAACCTCCATCCAATTATATAAGGGCATCAGAATGTACGAAAAGCTCAACCTCCTGGCTAAGTCGATAGTCGCTAAGTTCGCCACGCAGCCCGAAACTGACGAGGCGTTCGCGGTGGACACTATCAATCGCCTCAGCCAAATCAGCAATCGCGCGCGGCCGGTTGCTCTTGAAGAAGAGGAAGTGCACCCTGATGGCTATATATCGGGTCGGCTCAAACGTTTGGAGATTCCTGACGATGGTCCCGAGCGCCCGATAACTCACTGGTGCGCCGATACCGGCAGGTATTTGCGCCAGAACATTCGCCAGGGCGAGCAACTGTGCGGCGCGGAGAAGAGTTTTGAAATCGATCCGATTTCGAAGCTGCCCTAGGGTGCTGCTGCTTGCCAGGTTATCGATTTCCTGGCAGCCAAACGATAAAATCTGCCGTTCGGCGGCGCCGTTGCGGCGGCATCTTGTATGTCCAAGCAAAGTTAGCTAGCATATGCCAACCTTATTAATATACAAAACAGGTTCGGTTTAACAACACATGCCGCCGATTAACTTTCGCTCGAAACGACTATTGTCGTTCGCTGTCAGCCTTTCTATCTCGATCTCGACATTCTCTCCCGGTTGCGCCGCAACCACCGTTGATTCTGAAGACCCGCGATCAATCAACAGCTCGGCGATTGGCGCCGACCAGCTCGCTCTGGTTTCGACTGGCACCAACGGCGGCAGCAAAAGCGACTCGCGGTCCATGACTTTGCCGAGTACCCTGCAAAAAGGTCAGGAAGTCGCGAAGATTGCGATGACCGGTGATATTTTACTCGACGCCATGAACAAAGAACTGGACCGAAGTTTCGCCCTACTCAAGTCGGTCGGAACGTCGCCCCTATATTTTCTGAGTTATCGCGTTTATGACACCGAAGATATCAACCTGATCGCGAGCTACGGTGCAATTGAATCAGACGGACAAAACCGAAGACGCATGCTGGACGTCGAAGCCAGAGTCGGCGATTTGAAAACAGACAGCAGCCACAAATTGCGCGGCGATTCCGATGCGCCAATCGAACGCTTTTTCCTGGACTCCCGAGCACCGGTTGAATTTTCTCTCGACGATGATGAACCCGCGATTCGAACGGCACTATGGCTGGTGACTGACGATGCTTTTAAACGCGCACAGCGCAACTTAATCCAAGTAAAAGCAAACCAAACAGTAAAAGTCGTCGAAGAAGATCAATCCGACGATTTCTCCATAGCACCACCTGTGGTGAGTGTAGAAAAGGCGCTGAAACCATCGATCGATACTGATCAATGGAAACAGCGATTGCGAAAACTCTCCGCGATTTATAAAGAGTATCCTGAGATTACCGATTCGGACGTTACTCTCGATATCGACTTAGATGAGCGCTACATCACCACCAGTGAAGGTACCAAAGTGCGCACTCAAGATCGCCAGGCTCGCGTTTCCACAAGCGTTAGCACTGTCGCGGCAGACGGCATGGTTCTCTATCTGTTTGACAGTATCGATGTTTTCGATCCAAAAGATTTGCCTGACGATGCGGTGCTTGAAAAACGAATTCGCACCTTGGCAGACAACATAATCACGTTAAAAAAGGCACCGGTTGCAGAACCATATGTAGGTCCTGCCATTCTTCGCGGACGCGCTTCAGGAGTCTTCTTCCATGAAGTTCTCGGCCATCGGGTCGAAGGCCATCGCCAGAAAGATGAAGACGAAGGTCGCACCTTTGCCAAGAAGGTCGATCAAAAAATCATGCCGGAATTCATCAGCGTGTTTGATGATCCTACGTTGGCGGCGAGCGGCGACCGACCACTGGTCGGACACTACAAATTCGATAACGAGGGCGTGCCGGCGCAAAGAGTGACTGTTGTAGAAAACGGCATTCTCAAAAACTTCCTGATGGGTCGCAGCCCCGTCGTCAACTTCAACAAATCGAACGGACACTCACGCTGCCAACCAGGCAGCAAGCCGGTCGCGCGTCAAGGAAATTTGATCATTCAATCAAACAAAACAGTTCCGTTCGAAGAACTCAAAAGAATGCTGGTCGAAGAAGCAAACCGACAAGGCAAACCATACGGTCTGATTTTCGATGATATCGCCGGTGGTTTCGCATTGACTCAAGCGTTCATGCCGCAGTCGTTTCAACTTTTGCCATTGCGTGTTACTCGCGTCTGGGCAGACGGCAGGCCCGATCAACTTCTGCGCGGGGTTAACTTGGTCGGCACTCCGCTGGCTTCGCTCGAAACGATCATCAACGCAGCCGACGACATCGACACGTTCAGCGGTGTCTGCGGAGCGGAATCAGGATGGGTTCCAGTATCGGCAACTTCACCAAGTTTGCTTGTTCGCACAATCGAAGTAGCACGCGAATGGAAAGAACAGGATAAGCCACCAATTTTGCCACCACCAACTGCGGCAGTTAAAATCGAAACCGGTGACAAGCTATGAAGAAGAATACCGCACCATATTTAGTAGCACTCGCGTCTAGCGTTCTTCTATGCTCTTCCAGTATAGCTGCGCCAGCTGATAACGCCGAAGCACGGTCCGCAAGCGATAGCAGCAGTGGGAAAACCAGCAGCAGCATCACTAGCCCAGAGGGCACCAGAACTGCGCCCAAAGAAGCAATTGTAAACGCGTCTAAGTATGCCGACGACATAATGTCCAAAGCCATGGAAGATGAGCTGCTTCGCTCGGTCTCGGACCTAAAAATCAGCGGTCGTCAATCACCATATTTTGTTTCCTATCTCACAACAGATTCACAGGGTTTCAGTTGTTACGGCAGCTTCGGCGCACTCGACCAGGTCAATGACTCGCGTTATCGAAGCATCACTGCCGATGTTCGTATAGGCGACTACAAACTCGATAGTTCAGGCAAACGTTTCTTCACCGGCCTGATCGGACGACGGGGCACCTGCAGCCTCGACGACAACTACGACGCCATTCGGCACGAACTTTGGCTCGGCACTGACTATGGTTACAAGCGCGCGATTGAATCGTTAGATAACAAGAAAGCGATTCTCCAGCAAAAGAAAGTGGAAGATCTGCCGGATTCGATGACACCATGCGAGCCTACGATTTCGATGCAACCTGCAAAGAAATTGGAACTGGACAAAGAAGCATGGAAGACAACAGTGCGAACTGTGTCTGGAGTGTTTCGCGAGTATCCTGCCGTTCTGGATTCTACAGTTGCAATGATCGGCAGAGCCAAAACACGATGGTTCGCCAATTCCGAAGGTTCACTCAATCGTGAATGCAATCAGGGCATCCTATTCGGCATAAGCGCCAACGGACAAGCGCCTGATGGCATGCGCCTTTCTGACTTTGAAGTCTTCTCAGCACGCGATCCAAATTCAATTCCCGGTAAACAGGAGTTGGAGAACAAAGCGAAAGAACTCGCGTTGCGAGTGAAGGCGCTGACTGAAGCGAAACCAATCGAAGATTACCGAGGACCGATTCTATTTGAAAAACAAGCCGCAGCCGAACTGTTCGCCCAGGCGTTGGCACCTCGTTTAACCAACAAAGTCGACGGCATCTCCGCGATCAGCACGAGATACGAAGCAAGCAACGATAAAATCGGAAGACGAATTCTTCCTCAGTTCATTTCGGTAATTGATAATCCGCTTGCTCGCGAATTTAAAGGTCAGCAATTGAAAGGCGGTTACGAAGTCGACGACGAGGGCGTCAAAGCACAGAAAGTCACTTTGGTTGAGAACGGTTATTTGAAAACCTTTTGCTCAGGCCGAACACCAAGCCGCGATGTGAAAGTAAGCAATGGTCACTGGCTGGACGGCGCGGCGACCACAACACAACTATTCATCGAGTCCTCCAAAACAGAACCAATGTCGGTGTTAAAAGAAAAACTGATTGCTCTGGGTAAGGAGGAAGCGCTGGACTACGTGCTAATCGTGCGACACATTTCCAGCGGCGTGCTCGGTTCAATAGTGCCGGGACGATCGTCATTCATCTGGGGACGCGGCAATGAAATTCACATTTCCGCGCCAACATTACTGTATAAAGTCTACGTCAAAGACGGTCGCGAAGAGCTTGTCCGAGGGGCAAACTTCACGCGATTGTCGAACCGGTTGTTCAGAGACATTCAAGCAGTCGGTGATGACGCGCAAGCGTATCCTGTCAAGTATCCGACTCACTATGGCACCACAGGTAGTAGCGTGGTAACACCTTCAATTCTAATCTCCGAAGTTGATATTGAACGAGCATCGCATGAAACTGACATGCCGATGCTGCTCAAGAATTCATACTTCGGAGATGAGAGAAGACCGAAAGCGCTCAAATAGAGCAACAAAGTCTTCGTTAAAAAGTACTCGACGATGAGAACGAGTCACCCTGTACGTAGATGTTCTCTTCTTCATCGTCGCCGTTTTCGTTGGATGATACCGGAAGCGGTGCTGGACTGACGTTATAGTCGAAAGTAAAACTGACATCTACAGTCTCAGGTGCACCCTGTGGAAGATGTCTAAAAGGTGATGCGTGTTCGACTGCATCGAGAGCGGCTTGGTCACCGAGTTCAGACCCAGTACTTTTTTCGAGTCTAATTCTCGAGGCGTTGCCATTTTTGTCGAGAGTGAACAAAACCAGAGCGCGATTGCTGTCGCTTCGTTTTGGTGGCGACCATTCCGATTTGATTTTTAGTTCCAGGGCAGCCATAAACGGACCAAAATCGATGTCGTTCTGAACAGACACTGAATCTATCTGAGCGGGCGCCAACCCATAGGTATTGGAAATAACTTCCCAAATTTTTGATTGCCCAAAGAATGATTCTTCGAATCGTTCGAACGAGGCTACTCTTTTGTCGAATGCCTCAGACGGCTCGTACGATTTCACCAGGTAGGCAAAAATCGCACAGTACAGAAGCGCCGGCAAAGCAACTGCGATGCCTGCCGCGCGAATCTTCTTCTGCGTTGACACACTGAGCACATCCGCCGCGCTGCCCGAAAATAGCGTGTTGCCACGGAACAGATTCACCAGCGCCGCCAGCGCCAATCCGCCGTAAAACACCGCGCACACACCCGCCGCAATCGGCGCAGCATGGAACGATCCATAAGTCATAGTAATCCAGACAAGCGCCATCATGGCGGCGGAAAAGAAAAAAGAAAACGCGTACGGCTTGACGTACTTCATTAGTAAGATGTTTTGCATGGCAATTGACCTGTGACGGGTAAACAAAGCGGACGTATGCTAGTACCATCCTCAGCCAATCCCATCATTCAATCAATAGGGAAAACCCTACGCGAGCGATCACGCTCTAAGGGCTAACGGGATGTGCTACATCAGCAGGCCTGTAACTTGCATTGCCAGGGGCAGCATCTGAATTGCGCAGCACCATCTGCATTGCGCGGCAGCATCAGCGTTGTTACGGCAAGACAAAGAAAGGGTTTCACGCGCGTTCAAAATTTCGAGATCAGTCGTTGATCGCGGGAAGACGAATGCTAAAGACAGAACCGCCTTTCTTATTAGCTGCGGCCCAAATCTCGCCCCCGTGATTTTCCACGATTTTTTTACACAGAGCGAGCCCGATGCCATTCCCTGGAAAAGCGTTCTGTTCAAGTCTTTCAAACATCACGAATATTTTTTCGGCATTTTCAGCATCAAAACCAATGCCATTGTCGGCAACAGAAATAACCCAATCATTTTTTTCCCGATGCGCAGAAACTTTGATGGCAGGCGGCGTGTCGCCGTGAAATTTGATTCCGTTATTCAATAGATTGTAGAAAAGTTGAACGCACTGAGACTCATCGACCAAAACTGTTGGTAACTTTTCAAAAATGATCTCGCCTTTTGACTCTCGCAAAGCCGGTTTCAAAATCACCATCGCTTCATTGAGCGGTCGATTCAAAGGCGTCGGCGCGAATCGATTTCCCGTCGAAGTCACCATTTTGAAGGTCAACAAATCCTGAATAAGCGACATCGCTTTGGTGGCAGCACCGGAAATGAAATTCAAATAAATCTCGCCTTCCTCACCGAGTTTATTATCAAATTTGTCCTGCAACATGCCGCTGTACAATGCCATGATTCTGATCGGTTCTTTCAAATCGTGAGCGGTCGCCGATGCCCACTGCTCCAACTCCTCGTGCTTCGCTTGCAGAAGTCTTGCATTAGCGGCAAGTTCTTTTTCTTGCCTGCGGCGTTCCGAATCATCGCGCACCAACCAGCGAAGACCAGTCACCGTACCAGAATCGGAGCGAATAGCTTTTATCGTTATCGAAGCCGAAAAAATATTCCGCGCGCGAGGTCTTATCTCAAGTTGAAAATCACGAACCAGGTTTGTCTGAGTGGTCGAAAACAAATCCAACAGTTTAAACAGTTCAGAGTGGTCGCTGGTCGAAACATAAACCGAAATTGGCTTGCCCAACAACCGCATACTTTTTACGCCCAACAAAACGGCCGCGGCCTCATTGCTGTCTCTGATGGTGCCATTGCAATCAGTTATTAAATAGCCATCCGGAGCAAATTCAAACAGTTCCCGATATTTCTGCCTTTCTAATTCGACGGTGTTACGCGCGCTGAGCAGCTCTTCGTTTTGTACTCGCATCTCCTCAGTGCTTGTCTGGAGCTCTTCCAGCGCAGTGGATAATTCCTCCACTACGTCGGACGTCTCCTCTTCTCTTTTGCGAGGCTTCATTTCTCATCCATCATAATGACAATGCCTGCGGATTCCTTTGGCACACCAATCAGGGGTGTGATCATAATATGGCATGAAATTGCTTTTCCGCGTCTATTAGTAGCGGCAACAGTTAGCTCTTTCATATTCGAACGTTCGTTCAAAAAGGAAATCAGGGGCTCGCGGATATGCTCGATCGGCAAACCAAAATCGAGTTCCAAAAGCGATACATCTTTCACTTCTTCAGAGCGCAACCCCCACATGTCTTCGGCTCGCGGATTCCAAACCATAACTTTCAAATTATTATCCAGCACCATGACGGCAGATCGCACGCTTGAGAGAATTGACTGCAAAAACGCGTTGGTATGATGGAGATCAGTTGTAAGCTGTCTTTGCTCCCCGTTGATCGTTTCCAACTCTTCATTGGTCGACTGCAGTTCCTCGTTCATGGTTTCGAGTTCTTCATTTGTGGACTGCAATTCTTCGTTGGTCGTTTCTAGCTCTTCGTTGGTCGATTGCAATTCTTCGTTAGTAGTTTCCAGTTCCTCGTGAGCAGATTGGAGCTCTTCATTAGCTGTCTCCAGATCCTGATTTATACGTTGCAAATCGGATTGAAGTTTAAACGACGTAGTAACATCCACGAAAGTTACTGCAATTCCGATAATAACTCCATCATTGTTTGAAAGTGGCGCCAGAAAGACGTCCAGGTACGTAGCGATACCATCGGCGGTGCGGCGTTCAATGCCTGAAAGTTGAACTGAATGTTTGCCTGAATAGCATTGTTCGATCACAGAACGCAATTCGACTGGTCGATACGAAAGTTCGAGATCTTGCAGTGGCCTCCCGATATCTTTTTGCGTCAATCCGAACATCTGGCGACCGCGTTCGTTCGCGAGCACCAGCGTGCCTGTGGTATCAATCACCACCTGCGGTGACAGACTGACCTCATAGGCGCAATCCTTCAACACAAGTTGTGAACTCAAATGCTGCACGGCGTCGTTGTCTCCGTCATGGTTCATGACCATTAACCGGTCGCGAAGATTAGCCCGTTGAGTCTTCGAAAATATTCGGTACCGAACATCTGTTGGCGTAAATAGATTCGCATGAGTTAAAAGCATCTCGGCTTTGCCCAGGAACAAATGTCCAGTTTCGGCTAGCGCAAAGTGAAACCTCGAAAGAATTTTGGTTTGAGTTTCCGCGTTTAGATACATCAACGAATTGCGACAGGTGAGCAAGTCCAACTTTGATATCGGCGCGTCCTGAACCAGATCATGGCGTCCAAAAATGACAGCTCGTCTCATTTCTGGGCGGAACAAATAATAATCGCCGCCGTTTTTGACGAAATACTTTGCTATGCGTTTTTCGGTAATACTCCGCATGCTTTTTTCAGAATAAGACGCCGCCCGCGCCTGCGCAAGAGCCTCTTCGTCGACATCGGTGGCGTAGATTTTCACTCTTTGCTGAAATGCTTCCAGACCAATTATGTCGCAAATCACCATGGCCAAAGTGTAGGCTTCCTCGCCGGAAGCGCAGCCTGCGCTCCAAATCCGAATTGGATCGGCATTCGTTTTGGCAGCCAAAATAATCGGCCAAATATCTTGTTCTAAATAATCCCAAGCGGGTTGATCACGAAAGAAACCAGTAACATTGATGAGAATCGTGTTGAACAGGCTGGTGAACTCATCTGGATGCACTTCAAGATAATCTACGTAATCGATGAAGTCATCGACGCCGACAAAATCCATTCGTCTTTGCACACGACGAGTGAGACTGGTGCGCTTATATCCAGTGAAGTCAAAACCACGCGTTCTTTTAAGGTAATCGAGTAAACCCTCGAAGCGGGAATCGGTTTGCGGCTCGTTCATACTTTCAGCCCTATCAAATCTACCAACACGCCAGCGATTTCATTAAGCGGCAGGATATAGTCCACGTCTCCGGTTTCGATTGCCGAGTGGGGCATGCCAAAGTTTTTGCTTGAGCTTTCGTCCTGGGCAATGACGATGCCACCACATGACTTTATCGCTTTGATTCCTTGAGTTCCATCGTGTCCACTTCCAGTCAGAACAATCGCGATTGCACGCTCTTTGAAACTATCGGCGACGGACTGGAAAAGCAAGTCCGCAGAAGGACGAACAAAGTTTACCAGCTCGGATTGGGTTAATGACATAGAAGAGTCAGGGTTTATCAATAAATGGTAATCAGGCGGAGCGACATAAACATTTCCATTTTCCAACCGGCGTCCATCCGAGGCTTCCATAACATTGAAATTCGTCCGCCTCTCAAGAATCTCAGGTAAGGCGCTTTTTCGGCTTCTCTCGACGTGTTGGACGATGACGATACTGACAGGAAGCTCCGCCGGCAACTCACTTAGAAGCAGGCTGAGCGCAGCCAACCCACCCAGCGAACTGGCGATGGCAACTAAGTCATAAGGTCCGGAAGCAACGGTAGGGTTGGGATAGATCAACTAAGTGCCGGGAACTTTGGCAACAACAAACCAATACTCTACGAGCAAGGCGATTGTGTCCTGAAAATCCTTCTGGTTGACCGGTTTGGTAATGAAAGTGTTAGCTTGAAGTGCATAACTTTTCTCTATATCAGCCTTGTCATTCGATGTCGACAGTATCACTACTGGAACTTGTTTGAGCAGCGGATTGCTTTTTACTTCGCTAAGAACCTCATGTCCACTCTTCTTTGGAACGTTGAGATCCAATAGGATTATATCCGGAGTGATACCAGACTCGGTGTTGGTGGAATTCGCTAGAATATCGAGTGCTTCTTTACCGTCTTTGGCAACAGTGACATTTGTAGGCACTTTCAGGTTGTGCAAAGAATGTTTCAGGATATAGATATCCGCTTCGTTATCTTCGACTAAAAGAATTTCGATCGGTCGTGTGAGAGATCGGACGTTTTTGTTCGCGCCCTCAACAAGGGTTAGCACCGACGTTTCCAGCGCCTCCGCTAAACGTCCCAATGTTTCGATAGTGATGTTCTGTGATCCGCGCTCGACTTCACTGATGTAGCTACGATGCAAACCCGCTCGTTCTGCCAGTTGTGCTTGATTCAAACCGAGGCTCAACCGCTGACGTTTTAGAACATCAGCCAGCCCAGCCGATAAGTCGCTCGTGCTACTCTCGTGGTTTTTAGCCAATTTATCCTTCACTTCCGCACTGCGGTTCGATAGATATATGACTAGTTTCGCACGTTTACGCGCATATTGCACCCTTTGGGTGTGTGGAAACTTGCATCACGGCTCGCAGGGATACAGTGTTCTCACGCTCCTTCTGGAGGCTATTTCTATCCCGTCGGCAGGCAATTGTTGGCACGGTTACTCACTTAAGAGTTCATCACGGCCAGGCCTTAGAACAATCAAAATGGGGACATATCCGACATCTCGCAGCTTATGTGTTGTTTATTCGCTTCAGCGTTCGAGCGCGGAACAGCGGTTCTCGAGCTAAGCCAGGCTTCACAAAGAAATCCTCAGACCCCCGTTTCGCGGCATTTTGCAGGTTCCGGCGAACTATCTGAACGTTCGACGAAAACACCGCTTCCAAGCCGCTGGTTTGGATTTGCGACTATCTGGCTTGCCGTTAGGAAACGGGTGTTATATAGTCAGTCCAGAGGCATCAAACATCCAGTAGCAAATGAACAAAAAAACCCTTCTTAAAAGAATTACGGTCAATCCTGAGATATCCGACGGCAAGCGTATCATTCGCGGACGGCGCCTTGCCGTTGAGCATGTTTTGGACATGCTTGCAGCCGGAGATATTCCAGAGAGTCTGCTACAAGACTGTCCCTGGCTTGAGAACTATTGAGAATCAGAACAATGCCGGCGAATTTTCTTGGCTGCCAGCACTGCAAACCGAGCTATTCTCGGCTTGCAATTTCGACAATTTGTTATTGCTGAGAAGAGCGTCGAGTGAGGCTCGGCAACGGTTGCAAAAATTACTTTGACGAGCAGAATAATTTCGATTTCAGCTTGGGTGGTGATCGCTTTATCGGGCGCACTGATGTTCTCATCCGCGTATGATGATTCACCATCATATGATGAAGTGGAAAACATTGCCGCTGGATATTACTACGTAACGACGCAATCATACTGGATCAACCATTATCAACCTCCGCTGGTTAAGGACTTTTCCGGGTGGGCTGTTGCCACCACCAATCCTAAATCGTATATCGACAGATGGGAATGGTCGCACTTTAGAAAGAGCATCTGTGCTGTTTTTTTCTGGGGGCAGTCCGATTCGCAGCACATGCTACGAGTGGCTCGCATTCCGTCGATTGTTTTTGCAATTGCTTTTCTTGCATATTTTTTTAAACGAATCGAACGTGAATTCGGCAACACTGCTGGTTTCATCGCAGTAACTATGATGGCAATGTCTCCGACATTTCTCACGCATGCACGATTCGTTACCACTGATGTTCCGAGCGCTTCTTGTTTTTTCATTTCACTGTTTACTTTTTTCGACTACGTTAGAAAACCGTCGATGCGCTCATTAATAGTGCTAGCAGTAGTTACAGGTTTGGCACTTCTGGTCAAATTCTCACTCCCATTTCTGCTTCCGGTTTATTTTATTCTATTTTTACTCTGGAGTTTTTCACTTTTCGGAGTAAGAAGTGAACCAATGAAACAGCTTGTAGCCAGGCTGTTTACGCATACAAGCATTTTGGTTTTGATAATCGCCAGCATTGTTTGGCTCGGCTACCATCTCAACATGAGTCACATGACACCTCAGTTTCAGCAGTGGTGGGTTCACAAACACTTCAAATATTATCTTGATGATCCACGAGTCGAACTCATTTCGTTAACATGTGACATTCCGATTCTGAGACCATTTTCTTGGTATTTGACTGGACTGCTCGGTCAATACCTTAACGTTAGTAATGGACCTTTTAGTTTTTCATACTTGCAAGGTGTCCTCTACAAGGGCGGAAATCTCTGGTATTTTCCGTACTTGCTTGCTTTGAAAGAGCCTATCGGATTTACTTTGCTTTTCGTTATCACACTGTTCATGATGTTTTCAACGATCGCTGAAAGATCCTCAAAGTTTCTCAAATCGAATCTCAAAACTTCGGATTCTGTCGTCAAGTTGGTGACAACCGGACTGGAAAAGGATGTTCCGAAGCGCTCAAGCATTAGCCGACTCAAAATATACATTCATTCCAATTTCATCGTGATTGGCTCGACAATTTTTGCAGTTCTTTATTTGGCCGTCGCCATGCGTTCCAATCTCAACATTGGTGTACGCCACATATTACCGATCATTCCGTTTATGTACATGCTCACCGCAGCAGGTCTAGTTCGTGCTTTTGCTTTGCCTGGCGACTCGAAAACAGAAAAAACGGTTTGTTCAAACAAAAACATCCGATCGGTTCTGTCAGCCATTCTCCTTTATGGCTGCGCCTCTTCGCTGCTTGCCTTCCCCGGTTATCTATCTTATTACAACGAACTTGCCGGCGGAAAGGCGAATGGTATCAACATCGCGATCGACTCAAATTTTGACTGGGGAACCGATTTGTACCGTCTCAAGAAATATGTGGAATCCAACAAGATCGATCGAATTCATGTTCTCTATTTCGGCACGGGCAGTCCTGAGTATTACCTCGGCAAGCGGGTGAAGCTCTGGAATCAAAAGGATATCTTGCCGCCAGACGAATACTTGGCCGTGTCGGCTCATTTCATCGCCCAGGCAGCCGCGCTCCGCGGGCTTTCCGAGGAGCCGCAGAGCTTTAAAGACGCCTCATTCAGTGTGACACCTTTTGGAATGAATCTGAAGGACAAAAGGGTAATGGACTGGTTTTGCTCCTTGAAGCCCATAGGAAGGGCTGGCGATTCCATACTAATTTATAAGACTCCCTGACGTGAATTTTGATCTTTCAAAATCGCACTCGCGAGTTACAGCAGTCAACCACTCTGCGCAGCTACCATGAAGCGTCAGTATCGCCGGTGGTGATACATAAGTTTAAAGGTTGCTTACAAAGTTCCCTCAACAGATCATCGTAGATATTCGCAATAAACACTATGTCCTCAGCCGGTTGGCGCATGAAATCTGAGAAAACCAACTCAAAAAATCCCTTGTCGTGACCGTAGAATTTCACGACCTCAACTCCGGAGTTCAGAGAGTCTTGCAAGATGCTGTAGACCAAAAGCTTACCGAGGTCAACATCTAAATTACGCAACATTAGCTCCGTAATGTAGATCACATCTCCTCTTCTGACGAATGCAGCGAGCCCACAGAGAATACCGTCTTTGGTGGCAAGAAAATACTCAGCCTTCCTGTTTGGATTCTTTTCGTATCGCCACTTCATATACTCGGTGTCTTTCCAGAAAGAAACGATCTCGCGCTTACGTACGGTGTTCCAGAGATCTTCGAATGATTCTGGAATGCTCCAAGATTTCTCAATTTTGACCATTGATCCAACCGCTATTCGCAGCAGATATAGTCTCACCGCAAGTCGACTTTGAATCCACGCTTTAAAAACGAAGCCTAACAAGGCGGTCTTTAGAGACTGTGAAATCGAATTGTGCGGGAAACAAAGTCGCTGTGAGAAAGCTTTCAGAACCACTATTGGATTGAGTTGTGCTTGATGCAAATTGGTTCTCAGTGCTCGATGGTTAGGAAAGCCGAGAGCGGCTTGCGAACCAAGACGCTGGCCGTATCGCATCGCGTAGTCGAAGAGAATTTGAAAATATCCCTGGCCTCGAAAATCCGCGTCAATAACTGTATCGGTGCTTTGACCTACTAAGATTGGCGAACCCAAGACGTTGAGTTTCAATCCGACAATCGTGTAGGAGGAAACTATCCTGTCGCCGATCACTCCGACAACACCGGCATTCTGAAGATGCGGGTTGTCAACACACTTCCATCTCCAGTCTTCTTGTGTCCGTTTAGTGCCGAATGCACGATTTTGAAGAGCGAGAACTTGCTCTACATCAGTATCTTCGATTGGGCGATGAACAAGTTCCAGCAGCGTCTGTTGGGAAGCAGACCGATCTGGCTCTGAAAATTGTGATTCTGATTTCAAAAGGAATTTTGATGCTGAGATGTCGAATTCTATCATTTTGTTAAACAGGAGGACTCGCCTGTTGCCAGCTTCTTAGCGAGTCGTTTTCTTAGCAAAACGCAAATGCAATGCCACAGGACTTGTTTTTAGCAGCGCGCGCAGCGTTGAGCCCTGTGAACTTCGCCAGATTGCCTCTCACCTCAGGAATTTCCCGTGCTGTTGTTCGAAGAGGATGTCGACATCGCAAACGCCCAGCTGGCCACCCTGCTAAAATCGCAACAGAATAGTTTTAAGTGTCACATGATCATGGCAAACGAACTCAGCCCGAAAGAGAATTCGGTCGTCCCTGACGAACGCATCGCCATTCGACCTTGCACCACAGATGATGCTGAGAAAATAATCGCATTGCAGAATTCGACTTTCAATACCAGTCGAACGATGGATGATTGGCGCTGGAATAACGAGGAAAACCCTTATTACAACAATCTCACGAGCGTTGGTACTTACGATGGTGAGATCGTTTGCAGCTATTCGATCATTGGCGTCAAGTTGAACTTTCTCGGCTCGCCGATTTTGGCCGGACAGCCAACTAACACCATCGTCCATAAGGATTTTCGAAAGCTTGGATATTTTCAAAAGTCGGTCGATACGTCGGTTTCCCTTTGCCTTGAGAAAGGCGTCAATGTAAAATTCGGATTTCCAAACGAAGAAGCACTTCCGATTAATCTTGGTAAGTTGCAATACAAAAATATAGCAGTCGTTAAAAATTATCGTTTTAGATTTCGAATCAGTAAGCGACACCCCGCCCTGGTTCGTCAACTCTATTCATCAACAATTGATTTGAAACTCTGGTTCAAATCTCAGTTGCTACAGTCCTGGATTCCGCAGGACACCACTATTAGTATTACCAGCACCACGCCTTCCGGGTACGACCAATTCTGGGAGAATGTCCGTAAGCAGGAAATCATTGCAGTCTGGAAAGATTCTGAATATTTCAGATGGCGCTATGACAAAAATCCAAGGTTTAAACCTATATATTTTTCATGCCTGGAGAATGGCAACATAACAGCAATGGCTGTCACCATAGTGCATGACGGAGCCGGTACAATTTGCGAGCTCATGGTAAAAGACAACAATCTTGCGCTTGCCAAATTTCTGCTGAATCGCATTGCCGTTTATTACAAAAAATCTGGTCATGAAGCAATCAAGTTCTACGGACACGACCGCGGATTTTTCGAAACCGTATTTTCAGAATTTACGCGCATTCCGAATCAAGATCTGTTTTTGGTGGCGAAACTAGTGGACGGAACCGACGCACTCAAGAAGTTGATTTATCAAAATATTTCCTGGTCGATTACTTCCGGTGACTTCATGTTTTGAACCTCAACCTACTTTCAAGAAACTCATTCCAGGTCAATCATCTCCATAAAGCTGAGCATACTCTCCCTGCATAGACATAAGTTCATCATGGCTGCCCACTTCCGTAACCTGACCTTTCGAAAGTAAGGCGATAACTTGAGCTTGACGGATTGTCGATGGACGATGCGAGATGATGATGCGAGTACAATCTGGTCCCATCTGTTTTAAGGCAGAATGTATTTGTCGGTCCAACAGTGGGTCTACAGCGCCTGTTGCTTCATCTAATATCAGGATTTCTGGTTGAATAATGATTGCTCTTGCAATTGCTATCCGCTGGCGTTCTCCCAAAGAGAGAAATGAGCCTCTTGCGCCCATTAAAGTATTTACGCCGTGCGGCAACCGTTGCACCACATCTTTAAGTCCGGCGGTGCGGATTGCTTCGTTGAATCGCTCGGAAGAGACGCCGTGCGCACCTAGCATTATGTTGGACTTGACTGAGCGAGCGAATAAATAATTATCCTGACTGATTATGGCAATTTTTTTCCGAAGTGAATCGAGATCAAATTCTTTCAAGTCGATGCCGTCGAGAAGAATTCGACCGCAATCGGGATCATAAAATCGCAACAACAGATCGCACAATGTCGTCTTGCCTACTCCTGAAATACCAACAATGGCAAACGTGGTGCCTTTTTCGATTCGAAGCGAAAGTCCGTCGAATAATGGCGATTTCAACTGTCCATGAGCGAACTTAATATCTTCCAATTCGATGCCATTTTTCAAAGTTTCTAACCGCTGCATGCCACCGGTCAACTGCTTCTTGTCAGTCTGATTGAAGAAGTCGGCGATTGAGGAAAACTCCGGATAGGAATTTGTTAGCGAAGTGTAGGCATTGCCTAGACGATTCAATATTGTCAGAAGCCGCAACATTACAGGCAGGTAGATCAAAAGCACTGTCCAGCGCAGAGCAATCAACGCACCGAAAAGAATGGCTAAGGCTACGAACTCGCAAACGGAATCAGTAATCAAAATGTGAGTCTGAGAAACAACATTCACTTTTTTCGAGATTCGAAAAAGCCGAACTAATCGTCTCAGTTCGAACGATTCGCTGCCTCGCTCTTTAACTGTGCGGATGCCGTCCACAAGATCCTTTACATGAACTACCAGTATTCTGGCGACCTCGGTTTTATATTTTCCAAGTTCGCGAGACCTCTTCGAGGTCAGGAGCAATGCCAGAGTCAAGAAAAGGACGAGTAATCCAGCTAGTAAAGTTAGCGACCATGAGCAATAAAGCAGAATTGCAAAAAGCATCAATGCACCCAACGTCAGTCGAATACACTCAAGCAAGAATCCGAACGCCGCGACGCTTACGGTCACGCTGTAGCCGATGCGATGAAGCACATCACCTGGTGGCATTGTGCGCACAAGGGACAGATCGACCTTGAGAAATTTTTCAAGCATCGCAACTCTCAACTCCATCTCCAATTGCCTTGTCAAATCTGCTTTTACGGCGTTAGCGCCGGTAGCGATGACAATCTTGGAAAGCAGGAGTCCTATGACAAAAGCAGGAAGGAAGTTCACAACGCTTGGCGGCATCAATCCGGAGGAGATGATCCCTGAGAGAATTTGGTTTGGATTGACAACGCCGAGGAAACCAAACGCGGCCGGCATTATGAGAGCTATGCCGACGCTATTGCAGACAGCCTCCAGAAGTCCCAATAGAACAGTCGCCAAAACCCACAGGAGATGTTTTTTGCAAAAATTGGCAAGGAGCTGGACTGGCGTCATACTTCTAATCAGTGTTGAGATTCGAATCGAGTTTCGAAATAAACTAACTTATTGAGTGATTTCGCAGACTATTGGCGCCACTAGCATCACCTGACTGCCAAGTATAGTGCAACTCCGCTGTCAGTGTGGAGGGATTCGCGGGAATCACGACCATGGCAGGTTGAGAATTGAGCTTGAGGAACCGTCTAAAACATTGGAGTGAGTGAGGACCGCGGAAACGGAACGGACTGTCGTTTTGTATGCCCGCCCGAACCTCAAGCGCGAAGGCATCGAAGGATTGAACTGAACAGCATCTGCTAGAATCTTGCTTCATCACATTGCAACTGCGTTATGAGCCCCCGCACGAAACCAAGAGGACCGCGAGCTTCTGATCGCCATCAGTTTTGTGGGAGGGTGAATGAGACCAGAAATCGAAATCATTCTCTTGGCACTTAGAGGCGATCTAGACGGCGACGTGGCGACGAGATTCACTCAGTTTCTTGCTCAAGATATTGACTGGCACTTTCTTTCCATTGCAGCAATCGGTCACAAAGTTTGTCCGCCACTGGATTTCTTGCTTGAGAAACACGGAGTCGATCACAATCTTACCGGTTTGATCCGTCAGGAAAGCAACGAGATACAACGCAAAAGCCTGATGTTGACTGCCCGCCTTTTCAAACTGCAGACGATTTTGCTGGAATCAGGAATTGAATTCGTATTCGTCAAAGGTATTGTAATTTCGGATCTACTTTATGGAACGGTAAAGAGAAGAGCTTTTAGTGACATCGATATATTTGTCAAAAGCAAGGATGTACCGGGACTCGCTCAAATTTTGGAGCACGAAGGATTTCACCCAACGCCAATGTGGTGCCGATGTGATCACCCGAGTCAGTTTTTCAGCTCGCCAACATTCTTGAAGCTCGGCTACGAAAAGGAGTATGCCAGCTCGAATAATTCGTTTGCAGTCGATTTGCACTGGGGACCGGGTACGTGGTTTGCCACGTGCGATCAGATGCTCAAGCACACGGCGATGCAGGACATTGCTGGGCATACGGTAAGAACTCTGGAACCGAATTTGCACTTTGTCTATCTTTGTGCGCACGCTGCCAAGCATGACTGGGACACACTGATCTGGATCTCCGATTTCGCGCGTGCTCTACAGTCGGAGAATATTTTCAATTGGCGAAAGGTGGCCAGACTGAGCCGTAAAATGGGACTGTTCGGAACCGTTCAAACTAGTGTAAGTCTGGCGCACAAACTCCTTGGTGCCGAGATTCCTAACGAACTCTTGCCTTTAGATCCGATGCTTGAAAAAGTCGCTTTCCAAATTATCGGGCGTTATGACAGGACGGTTCCGCCGGTGGTGTCATTCTCTAAGGTGCCGCACTGGCGTAGAATTTGGCGCACGTACGACACCAAGATGCAGGTCGCAAAGCAAGTAGCGAGCGATTTGTTCAAACCGACGTTTAGCGATTGGGTGAGAATAAATTTGCCGGATAATTTGTTCTGGCTTTACTACCTCACGCGTCCCGCGAGCAAGGTTTATTTTTTCAGCAGAAACATTTTAAGGAATATCCTCTTCAAAAAGCTTGCCCCTGCCCGACAAAATTCTGATACTGAATGTGGTGCATCCACCAAAGACCATCAAACTTCTGAGCAGCGATGAAGTTCGCATACTCTGGCCACTTTGGTGCAGATAGGAACGGCTCGTCTAAACTTGTAACGGCAAGCAATCCAATTTCGGTATCACAACTTCTCTATCAACGTTGTAATTTTCGTCATTGATGTCGACCAATTTAGACGCTGAATCGACTCCTGAAAAGCAGCCAGGCAGAGCGATTTGTAGGAAGAATAGTCGCTAAAGTATTTAGCAATGCACTCAGCATAATCATCTGCGCTTTGTGGTTTGGCAAAGCAAAATCCGTTTTTGCCTTGAGCGATAACTGAGGGCACTCCTCCGGTCGCATGCGCTAACACTGGCAGACCATAAGCATTGGCTTCGCAGATCACCATGCCAAAACATTCGCCTTGTGTCGGCAAGAGAAGAAAGTGCGAGGTCTCAAGAAGCTCTTGAAGTTGCGCAGAACCTTGATTCTTGTCTTTTTGCAAAATTGGAAAATTGGTCATTTCACCTTTCAAATGTTCTTCAATGCCAGGCGGTATCTCGCAGCCCACTACGGTTAAGTGTGTGTTTAAACCTTTTGTCTGTAAAGCGCGCAGGGTGTCAACTGCGAAAGACCCACCCTTTTCTATCCAATCGCGCCCGATAAAAAGCAATCGACACTCTTTTTTAGAACGATGTTCTACTATACTTTCGATCTCAGATTTACCAGGAAGTTGGCTTGGCAGGTTGGCTCCAAATGGCACCACTTCTACTTTCGACTCTTTAACTTCATAGTGTTTGAGCGCTGACTCCGCTGCCCATTCTGTCGAAAAAATCGCTAGCTTTGCTGTGTCGAGAACCTTTTGCTGCAGAGCATGACCGGCCCATAGATTCTCCTGGCAGATGTTTCTGTAGCCGGGGTGTTCTTCTACCAGTCCGGCGAACGTCGCGTCAGACCATACGACGATCGGAATTTTCGTTTCAAGAAAAGCATTTGGATATGGAAAGCTGCCTGTGCTGAAGATGAGATCGATGTCGCTGTATTTTTTTAATTGCCTATCCACTTGCATGGACAAATACTGGTGCACAAGTGGCTCCAACTCCCAGATGTAGGTTTTTCGCAGCATTCTCTCGTAGATTGAATGCTTCTGTTTAAACGGCTGCCAAATTAGCTGCAGCGGACCAATATGAACCAGGTCGGGATATTCCCGAGCAAGATGCGTCTTCATCGACAAGGGAGTACCAGACCAATACGAACCGTCATCTGGTCCAGAAACGCTAGAGAATGCTATTCGCACCGTTGCTCACTTATTGCGACATCGACACGGCAATGAGATGGATCGGTCAGAATTCTGACGTGAATTGGCATCCGCCGAAACCGCAGATCGCAGATTCTACCATACCGAGTTTTGGTCAGATGTTGGCGTCATATGATTCAGACTACAGATGGAATTGCGTGCTGATAGAATTGGAACTCTACCAATTTGACAACTACGCTCTAAGTGGAAATAGAAAGACAGTCTCGAATACGCTCGCCCAGGCACGGCTGGTCACATGAAGTGTGGGAGTCGACCGCGTATGGTTCGAACACCAGCAAGACTGAATTCAATCAAACGGCAAGCTCTAGCAAGCTGCTGTCAGATTCAGGTCAACTTTCGGTCATCCTCAAAACCTGCCAGTGGGGCGACCCGAAGTCGCCATTCAATAATTTGCGCCGGCTGGCTCTTGGTCGTGAATCCGAAGCGCTAATCTGGATGGAAAAAAATACGTCAGAGATAGCGCCAAAACCAATCTATTTTGATGATCAGCAGCTCGTTATGGAGCGCCTTAGCGGACCGGACTTTTTCAGCGATCAAAAAAATTTGGCCGACAATCGAAAAGTTTGGGAGCGATTAAACAATGCTGTCAATCGGATGCACGAAGGCGGTCTCGCCCACGGAGAACTTCGACTCGGCAATCTGATTTTTCACAACGATGAAGTCAGGTTGGTCGATTTTGCCACTGCATGTACGAAGAACAGTTCATTCTATAAGCCCGTGCGTTGGTTGGATAGAATGGCAATATTATGGATGAAGGCTCATATTTTTCAATTACCACTCGACTCCGACGAACTCAGCCTGCAGGACAATCACAAAGTCCTTCATCAATGGTTTCTCAAATACATCGCTTGCGATATACCTTATGCTTGAACAACGACTCACTAAATATGGTGCAATTTGGCGCTAACATCGCTTGGTTTCGCGCTGCGATTCTGGTGCACCGGATACGCAGGACGCCTCTACAGCGTGAAATACCGGGGATTGGACCTGAAGGACAAAAAGTAATGGACTAGGCCCCGGGGTTTAATCTCCCCTGGTTTCAAGGCATTATAGAATTAGAGCTCATTTTATATGCAACCAAAACTATCTGTGATTATTCCCGTACGTTCGGAGCAACTGCCGAGCGCTACTGTTATTGCCCTTACCCAGGCCTGCAAAGACTTTCCACTCATTGAAGTGATTGTGGTTGAGGGCAATGCCCTGTCGAAACAGCGCAATGAGGCGGTGGCGAGGGCTTCGGCGCCACTTATTTACTTCATAGACGATGACTCTTGTCTCGATTCAGCCAGTCTGAAAGAAGCAATTAGCTATTTTGACAACCCCAATATAGACGTCGTAGGCGGCCCAGCAGTCACTCGCAGCGACGCTGCTTTTCTCGAAAACTGTTTTGGCGAAGTGGTTTCCGTCCCTCTGGGCGCCTGGCGCATGCGGGCTCGGACTACCCCGGTCGGTCCACCGCGTAAAGTTAACGGAGACGAGCTCATCTTCTGCAATCTGATGATGAGGAAAAGCCGGTTCGACGAAGTCGCGGGTATGAATGAAGAACGCTACCCAGGCGAAGAAATCGATCTTATCGACAAGTTGATCTCGAGCGGTGCCCAGATTTATTACAACCCGGACATGAAAATTGCTCGTCCTCGCCGCAGCACTCTAGCCCAGTTTACTTCGCAGTTTTTTACCTATGGACACGGTCGTGGCGAACGAATTTTTAAGAACTTCAAAAGCAAAGATTTTATCTTCTTGCTGCCTTCCCTTTTTGCAGCTTATTTGATTTTGCTGTGGTTTGTTTGTAACCCGATTACAATTTTGCCGCTTTTGCTATATTCGTTTCTTTGCCTGGTCAACGGCATTTTGATTATTGCCAGAACAGGCTCAGTACTTACCGGAGTTGTGTCGGCATTGTTGTTTTTGCCATTGCATTTGTCATATGGAATTGGAATAGTGGCAGGTATGAGCCGCTCTCTTTGTCTGCGCATGAACAGAGACATCTCTGTGCGTAGCGTCAGGATTATCGAGCTGGCGTATGGAAAAGGCCTTAGCTTGAGCGATCAGAGAGAATGACTCGACAGGCTGCATTAGCATTTGAACGCGCCATCGAATTTGGTGGCACGACTGTTCAGGTGGATACCGACAGTCTAAAAATTGTAACATGGCTCGAATTCGACTTCGGAACATTCATCACCACTAGTAATACCAGCTCTCGGGCGATCAAGATTAGTGTCACCATTGCAGAGCCGCTCGAGTATCAAATGCCCGTACTGAAGGAATCGATGCGCGGCCCGCATTTCGTCACGTTCGATGATGGCACCACCCGTTATATAAAATATGGCAAAGAAGCGCTTCTGGTATACGACTATGCCCGCGATGAAGGGCAGATCATCGCGATTAACGAAGAGATCGCGTATGAACGACTTCATCTTGCCTGCCTTTCCCGAATTGGAGAACGCCTCGACGAGCAAGGCATGCACCGTGTTCATGCACTGTCCGTTGCCTTCAGAGATCGAGCGCATCTCTTTCTGATGCCCCCAGGAACAGGTAAGTCAACTCTGGGCCTTGAGCTCTTGTTTAATCATGCCGACATCCGTTTGATATCGGATGATACGCCGGTAATTTCGCAAAACGGAGACATAGTGCCGTTTCTGTTTAGACTTGGAATCGAAAATAGCAGTGCGGTTGAGGCCATCCCATCTCGTTTTAAACGGGAGGCCAGTTATGGAAATAAACACAAGACGCTGATTGATGTTCGATATTTTGAGGAGCAAACGCAACGGTTACCAGTGAAGCCGAAGAGTCTCTTTATCGGGTTCTGGACGACCTCCAACAGTCCGCAACTCGTGAAAGCCGGATGGTTTACTGCAATGATGTTTCTCTTGCGAGACTGCGTCATTGGTTGTGGTATACCCCAGGTCGCAGAAATCTTTTTGCGAAAGGAAGACGTTCAAAAGAAGATAGGATACGCGTTCTCACGACTGCGGGCGATTACTCGCGTAGCAGGTCGTTGTAGATGTTATAAACTTTTTCTATGCAACGACCCGGAAAAAAATGCAGAATTGGTTTATCAAACAATGTCGCAAGATACACAGACCACTAAATAGACGGGCGAGTATTGATTTAACGATTTCTGCTTGTGGGACGCCGCCATCCTGGTGGCATTTATCAAAATCGGTCCTGGACAATTTAACGAAATCCATTCTGAGGAGCTGCGGTGGATCAAAAACAAAATTTACGTGCCTGTCCGGAAGGAATAATATTCGAGGTGATCGGTCAGGAGATAGTCGTCATCAGCCTTGCCACAGGTACCTATTTTTCTCTCAAAAGCCCTGCATCAACTATTTTTGCATTGCTTGAATCCGGTTGCCATCGAAGTGATTTGCCTGCAAAGCTCAATGACTTGTATTCTGCCCCTGAAAATTTGAATGTCGAACAAATCGAATCGTTTGTCGATCAGCTAATGTCTGAATCGATCATGGAGTACTGCAAAAGTAATGACGGCAAGGGATTCGATCAAGGCACCATTCAATCACTTGCAGTGCCACCATACCAAACGCCTGTTATCGATAAGTTTGAAGATATGCAGGATCTGTTCCTGTTAGATCCTGTGCACCCGGTTGTTTCCACTGAGAGCACAAAGAAAACTGAAGAGCACGCAAACCAATAAGGCATTTCGATTTAGATGGACTTACTTGACTTACTTTTCGCCAACGTCACCGACCGGTTCTACTTGATACCGTCACAGGGCGGTCATCATCCGATCACGATCAAACTCGCAAATAAACTGGTCTCGATTGTTTCCTTCAATAAGACCGTCGCCGATTCGTACCTGCGGGCAATTAGACATCTTGAAGTGAAGGGACTTCCCACCGTAACGAAAGTCGCGAAAGAACGTCCCCTGGAAGATGACGAATTTGACTACGACGGAGAAGACGACATAGAAGCCGATCCGCTGGTTAAAGAGACCGATGTCTACGAAGACCTGTTGGACCTGAGTGATTTCACTATCTTGCTTATTGATAGTCAGTCCACAGAAATTTTGATGCCGGAAATGGACTTCCTTAGTACTCCTCGTGACCAACCAAGAAAAGCATTCGAAAACGAAGAGGGCACCATTATTGCCACCATTGAAGGCGAGGAGCCGGCACTCAGCATTATCAACTTTCGAAAACGATTAGCCCTACTCTGGTTGCCTACTGTTTCGCAAATACCCGGCTATCAACTGGCCGCACCACTTCGTACAATTTTCAATTGGCTGCTTGGAGACAGTGGGATTCAACTGATCCACGCTGCTGCCGTCGGTGACCGAAGCGATGGATTGCTGATCTCAGGCTCAAGTGGTTCCGGAAAAACAGTGACCAGCTTAGCCTGCCTGGAAGCCGGATGGAATTTTCTCGGTGACGACTTTGTAGCCATCGGTCCAGGCAAGGACAAGGGCACCATTTCAGTTTACAGCCTCTATTGCACTGCACGGCTACACCGCGATATGGCGAAAAAGTTTGATTTACCGGAACCAGCAGTTACCGATGATAAATCGCTGTACTTTCTCTATCCCAAGTTCGCTGAGCAATTTAAGTTAGAGATCCCGCTGTCCAGAATATTCATGCCGAACATATCGAAGGGTTCGACGTCAACGCATCGTCTCTCAACCGCTGACGTAGTGAAGGAAATCATGATTCCAACGCTGGCATACTTACCAGGTCGTGAAAGGACTACCTTGAAAAATCTGACTCACCTGGTTTCAAACTTTCCGTGCCATTCAGTGAACATCAATGACTCAATTGATACAATTCCGGAAACGCTTCGTCGGCTTACCTTAATGAGTCTGGTTTAGATTATGGTATCACTTGACGAGAAGATGCCAAACTCTTCGGGTGCGCAAGTAAGCGTGATTGTTCCGGTTCGCAACGGCGCTCGCTATGTCGGCGAAACGATAGCCAGTATTCTGGCCCAAACCGTGCCACCGCTGGAAGTGCTAATTATGGACGATGCTTCTGATGATGAAACAGCCACCATAGCAAAATCCTTTGGATCGCCGGTTCGTCACTTCTTGCTGAAACAGCGTGGAGCTGCTGCTGCTCGCAATAGTGGCGTGGATGCTGCAAAGGGCAACTACTTGTCCTTCCTCGATGCCGACGACCTCTGGTTGCCGGAAAAGACCGAGCGTCAACTGGACTGTTTGATTGGTCATGCCGCCTCTAGAGTAGCGTTTTGCCATATGGAACAATTCATCAGTCCAGAGATTAAAGAGCTGAGCATAGCTGACAAAGATAAAGTGCTTCCAGGATTTAGTTCCTGCACAATGCTGATTCATGCAGACGTCTTTCGAAGTATTGGATCGTTCTGCGAAAATCTTCGAGCAGGAGAATTCATCGAATGGTTTTCTCGTGCAAGAGACGCTCGAATTGAGCCAGTCATGCTCAGTGATATACTGGCAAGGCGTCGAATTCACAAGTCCAATCAGGGATTGACGAATGACGGACGTCAGGATTATCTGCGAATTGCAAAAATGCTGATTGATAAAAAACGCACAGCAGAAGGCAAGCCTTCGGCATGAGTAACCAATGAAATCACTGGATGTAGATTTAAACGGTGTGGCTCTATGCCTCTCGGTTGACGATGTGCCGGTACATGGCGAATCGGTGCCTGCATACTCTCGCCTTGATATCGTGAAACACTTTACAGACTCGTTCAGTCATCATGGTGTCGAGGGAGTATATGGTTTCGTCAATGGTGCTTTGATCGAACCCGCTCTAATCACAAAAACATTGCGAAAAATGGCGACTTTTAAAACGGCCAGAAAACTGGTCAACGTTTCTGCCAAACTGAAATTCGATCTGAGCTGTTATATGAACCCGCAGATCACTGAGACTTCTAATCAGAACCAGCAGCTTCTGCAACACTGGCTCGGTAGAGGACATTACCTTGCCAACCACAACTATTGGCACTCTGATTTAAACAGTACTGATGTTGAACTGTTTATCGCGGGAATTGAGCGCAACCAGAAACTGATATCAAAGTTTCCATGTGCAAGGACAAAACTATTCCGATATCCTTATCTTAAGGAGGGCAACACTGCCACCAAGCGCGATGCTATTCGAGATTATCTGGCGGACAATAACTTCAAGATTGCGCCCGTGACTGTCAATTTCAATGATTGGGCATGGAACAGAACTTTTGTGAAGCTCTCCAAGAATGGTTTCACTCCAACTAATCGAGACGCGCTCGAGGAAAATTATCTCGACATTGCCGTCCTCAGTCTACAAGGAGCTGTAGTTGCCGCTCGCAAGCTCGTCGGCAGAGATGTCAACCACGTCCTTCTGCTACACATGGGAGCGTTCACCGCTCTCACCCTGGACAAGTTGTTAAGCAGGTTCAAAAGTCACGGCGTCAAATTCATCACCATGGAAGAGGCGCTTCAGGACAGCATATTTGATGAAACCCTGGACATAGTGGTGCAAGGTCGGGGACGCAATGCTCTGGAACAACGATTGATTGTGAATAACGAACCGGAAAATGGAGTTTTGTTATTCGCGATGCGCTCATCGGGAGCAGTGTCATGAGCGTATCTCGTCAGGAAGTCAAAAGTCTCATCGCCCGGAGTGATTACGCGCCATTTTCGTGGTTGTACGCGCTTATCTACTGGCTCGGCATGGCGTACTTAACCTATCGACTGAAGTCGATAAAGGCAGTGCACGGATTTTACACAACAGGTTCTTTCGCGTTGAAAGACCTGTGCCACGGCATCTCAGATGTCGATTACTTTGTAGTGATCGGCATCGAACAACGTGACGATGTGGTGGTGCGCTCAGCTATCGACTTGGCGTTGAAAGATGCGATCTGTCTTTTCCCGTTTCTGGGTCCTCCGTCAGAGCGCGTCCAGTCTGTTGTCGTGGTGGATGATAACGGTAAGTTCGACAATTTAAATTTCTTCTACCGCAGCCAAACATGCTCATTCAAAAAGGTTTTCGCTCGCGATAACTTCCGAATCAATAAGCCCGAAAATGTGGACCATCTAGCCATTCTGTCGGAGTTAAACATTCTGGTGTCGAGTGTCATCAAAGCTCTTCGCCTTCGGCGCGACAACGGTTACTTCTGGAAATCTAAACTGAGGTCATTGTTGGTGCTGCTAGCAAATCAATCCAATCCAGGTTCAGTGATAAACGATCTTGAATTGACTGATTCCGAAAAAACCGTGCTCTTAGAATATTGGTCAAAACCGAATCACCTCCTGTTTCAAGGTCACTCCCCCGCAACGGCAGCACGAGCCTACTCGTTATTCTTTAAACTTGTTGATCTAGCAATATCAAGACGGGGCTTTGATTCACTCGATGAGAAAAATGTCGTTGTAAACCTGGCGAGGAATAGCGTTTTCATTGCGAATCAACTAACACACTGCGCACCATTCACAAAATCAGAGTACTCATCAGGCGGTCTTGTTCTACTTGACGATTTACCTCAGGAGTTCAACACTGTCAACCTGGACGGACTTAGCTATGACGAAGCCGTCTCTTTACTGACTGACACACGACATGACCAACTTGAATGTGTCGTTCACATCAATAAATTTGCCCTTCGCCTTACCAACGACGATACTGGTATCACTGACTGCTATATGGCACCATTTGCCTTTCATGACCTGAGCAAGTCAGAAACGGTGACGTTCAAAGAAGTCTTCTTAAATCGTCTGGTTGAAGAGGCAAAAGTCGCATTGACTGAACTTCAAAGAGAACTTGTCACCAGTTCCGAATCGAGCACAAGCACTAACACTAGCAACCATGGTACCAGTGGTGGCGACAGTTGCAAAAATAGCAGCAATTGCAGTCTCATAAGTCATAGTACCAATAGCGGTATCAGTACCGAAAGCAGTACTAGTCGCGGTACTGATAGTGGTGCAACTGACAATCCGGCTCTCGGGAATAGGAGAACTCGTACACCTTACTTATTGCTTGTAGAAAACGATTTAAAGATGTTAAACGCCTTCCTCTCAGGCTATAGATTGTCCAAAGTTTCTAAGGAGAAGATTGTATTATTCAGGAGCATTGGTGAGGTCTTTAGCGATCTGAAATTTAGTTATCCAGACCATAGCAGCTATTTAGATCTACTAAAGCGCTATTACGATTACCTTGCTCACGGAGCACCAGCTGAGATAATCGGAATGTTGCCTTCCAATTTCTTCGGTTACACAACAAAGTTTTTCTGCGCTGTTATTTTTGGTGGACAACTTCCTCATCGAGAGTTATTGAGGTTGAAGCTCTCCATCAGTTTATGCATATGTACTAAAGATCGACCGACGATGCTGGCAAGCTTGTTGAACTCGGTGATACGACAAACACGCGCACCAGAAGAAGTCGTGATCATTGATAACAGCCCATCTGAAGAAACGTTTTTTGCCGTGCAAAGATTTGTCGGTGACTTGCCTATCAAATATGTTCGCGATTTGCGTCCGTCTATACCGGCGTTGCGTAATCGGGCAATCTACGAATCCAGCGGACAAATAATCAGCTTTACTGATGACGATTGTGTTTTAGACCCTCAGTACATCGCGCACGTCGAAAGGACCTTTTTGAGAAGCCGCCGAATAGGCGCGGTGGGCGGCGTGATGAAACATCTAACATCCCAACAATTCAGTCCCACTGAGTTATTTCACTCTGAATACTTAGGCTAGCACAAGAAAATGCTGATAGACATATTAGTCAAATCTAGAAAAGGTGGTTGTCTTGCAAAAGAGATGCCCGGCTCGCTTTCATTTTTTTCGAATAACACGCTGTCGATTCGACGCTCCATTCTCGACGACATCGGAAACTACGATGAGGACTGTCATCGCAGCGAAGACGTGGAGATTTGCGCGCGCATTGCCCGATCAGACTGGATGATGTTTCTCGCCACGGATATGATTTTTCAACACCGTCCGCGGACAAATTTAAAAGCGCTGATGAAGCAGTGGTGGGGCTATGGCGAATACATTCCATACGTTTTTCAAAAGCACAACGCTGGACAATGGGAGATTTTCTACCAGCGCGGTGACGCATCAACAGAGCCTTTTGCGCCTGGTCTGCGTTATCGCAAGTTGTTGTATCTTGAACGTATGCCGTTGACCGTTTGTGTTTTCATAACTCCATTTTTGATATGCCATTTGCTTTTGTTAGCATCCATCGTAGCGTTCACACTGGGCTGGAATTTGAGCGGTACTATTTTCAGCACTCTGAGCTTGCTTGCCTTTTTTGCATATATGCAA
>JADYXR010000040.1 GCA_021772095.1 Candidatus Obscuribacter sp.
ACTCCTTCAGGAGGAAACTATTCAAAACACACGTCGACTCTTGAAAAAAGAGTAGAATCAATTCCAATTTCGGTGCAATTTTCAGTACGAACTAGTTAGAAATTTTTTGAACAGTTATTCAAAGAAACGCCCATAGTTTCCGTCAACTATGAGAATTGTCATCGGGCTCAACGCGCTATCAGCAAGAAAGCAGCCATATCGTCAATGATTTGCCGCTTATTTCGACGGACGAAAGGAGAGTACGAGTTCAGGGTTAGTACGGTGGTGGCGATTAAGTTCGACGGGATACGATGAAAATTGAAGCGCTGGCAAATTTCGTCGTGGAAAAACAATCATGAATAGCAATAACCGAAAGTCATTTGTAGTGGTATTGAGTATGGTGTCAACACTTTGCGCTGGCGGGTGTGGTTCAAATCGAGACGCTAACCTATTTTCAGAAGGAGACACGAAGGGGGCAGACATGGTGTCGACCTCGGAGCCGACCTCGGAGCCGACTTCGGTGTCAACTTCGAACCTCGCACCGACCCCATGTGTGATCCCAAAACCTGCGAGCAAAAGACGCGCGCCGTCGTCACCAGCAGCGTCGATGGCTGGAATGGCTGCGCCATACCCCTCCGGAACACTTGCATCCAGTCCGCCACCTAGCGACGAGGAATACGCTCGCATCGTAGAAAGCGATTTCCTTTCCGTCAAACAAAACCCATTCTCGACATTCTCGATTGACGTCGACACCGCAGCCTACTCCAACATGAGACGCTTCTTCGAACAAAGCGCGCTGCCACCAGCCGATTCCATCCGCACCGAAGAACTGGTGAATTATTTCAAGTATGACTATGCGCAACCAAAAGCCGGCTCGCCGTTCGCAATCAATATCGAAGTCGGCGATTGCCCCTGGGCTCCAGGTCATAAGCTAGCTCACCTTGGATTACAAGGCAAACAAATAGAAGAGGCAAACCTGCCTCCGAGCAATATTGTGTTTCTAATCGACGTCTCCGGTTCAATGTCTGATCCCGACAAGCTGCCTTTATTGAAACAGTCGTTTGCTATGCTCGTGGAAAAACTGCGCCCTCAAGATCGAGTGTCCATCGTTACTTACGCTGGTTCATCTGGGCTGGTTTTGCCTTCCACTCCTGGAGATCAGAAACGCAAAATTTTGGATTCATTGCAACAACTCGAGTCTGGTGGTGGCACCGCCGGTGCCGAGGGGATTGTTCTCGCTTACGACGTGGCAATGAAAAACTTCATCAAGAACGGCAATAACCGCGTCGTTCTCGCCACCGATGGTGACTTCAATGTCGGCGTTTCGAATGATGCTGACCTGGAAAAAATGATCGTGGAAAAACGCAATTCCGGAGTTTTCCTTACTGTCATCGGATTTGGTGGCGGCAATCTTAAAGACGAGCGCATGGAGACGCTCGCGGATAAAGGCAACGGTAATCACGCTTACATCGACTCCTTAATGGAAGCGAAGAAAGTTCTAGTTAACGAGTTTGGTGGCACCATGTTCACAATCGCGAAGGATGTGAAACTACAAGTAGAATTCAATCCACTGTTGGTCAAAGGATACCGTTTGATCGGATACGAAAATCGGATGCTCGCCACCGAAGACTTTAACGACGACAAAAAAGACGCTGGCGAACTCGGATCCGGTCACCACGTAACCGCCCTCTATGAGCTGGTTCCAACAGATGCAAAAGAATCAGTACGCGATAACGTCGATCCATCTCGCTATCAAAAACTTTATTGGGTTGGTGGTGTTCCAAAAAATGATGAGCTGATGTGCGTCAAGTTGCGTTATAAAGAACCAACCGGCACCGCAAGTAAGAAGATCACATACGTTGCTCATCTGGGCGATTCGAAGGGTAGCAAAGGTACTTCCAATAACTTCCGATGGTCCGCTGCCGTCGCTGAGTTCGCCTCGATCATTCGTGACTCGAAGAACAAGGGGAAATCAAACTACCAGCAAGTGCTAACACTGGCGCGCAGTGCAGTGGGCAACGATCAAGAAGGCTATCGTTCAGAATTTATTGAGCTAGTCAATAAAGCTAAAAATTTAGACAGCCGGAATCTACAGGCCAACCAAACACCGTCTGAAGCGTCAGTTTCCGGTCGTCTTTCGCAACGCGACCTGTAGCCGATAATCAGGCACCACTTACACTGAACAAGTAGCATTCCGAACGATTTTGTCGACATTGGTGCCAACAAACTAAGAGGCTAGCCACCGAAGGGGGGCTAGCCAGACATAGATTATCAATAGGCTTCGTGCGCCGGAGGTCCAAACCTAGTTGGCGTGACTTGGTGCCGATGATGGTGATTGCGAACGCCCGCGTGAGCGGAAACGACGGCGTTTTTTGTACTCAGCTCCTGGACCAGATTCAGAACCTGGTTTGCGAGCGTGCCCTGATTCAACTCTTACAACGGCATTGGGTTGAGCGGCTCCATTAGCCGACTCCAGTCGTTTGCCGGTGACTCTTTCAATGTTTCGTACAAGATGTCTCTGATCAGCACTTACGAACGAAAGCGCAGTACCGGTGCGTCCGGCGCGGCCAGTTCTGCCGATTCTATGCACGTAATCTTGTGGAGATTGCGGCATGTCGTAATTGACGACGTGACTGATTGACGGAATGTCGAGTCCACGAGCCGCGACGTCTGTTGCGACAAGTACGGAGAAAACACCTTTACGGTATTTCGCCAGAGTTTCTTCACGCTTGTTTTGTGAAACATCACCGTGAATTTCTTCTGCTCTCACATTGGATGCAACCAATTGCTTTCTGATTTTCTTGACGCGACTGCGAGTTCTCGCAAAGACGATAACCGAGTTTACATCAGGTTGCTCTCTAATAAGCTCCAGCAAAAGTCCACTTTTGCCTGCTTCATCTATATGGTAGATTTTCTGTTCGATCGAAGCTGGCTCGAGTTGACCGGAGCTAACAGCGACTCTAACAGGGTCTTTCAAAAATGCCTTCGCGGTTGATTCCATAGCACTGTCTATGGTGGCGGAGAACATAAGTGTTTGAGATCTGTTTTTCATCAAGGCAATAATCTTGCGAACAGAAGGCATGAATCCCATGTCCAACATGCGATCCGCTTCATCAAGCACAAGAGTTTTCACATTAGATAGATCGATATTTCGTCTTTCGATATGGTCAACCAGTCGTCCTGGCGTAGCGACGACAACGTCGACTCCGCGGCGCAGAACGCGAGTTTGCTTCTCATATCCGGTGCCACCATATATCGTGACACTTCTAGTTCCGCCGTTATTCGAAAAACGATCGAATTGGCTTTGAACTTGAATAGCCAACTCACGAGTCGGCACAAGCACCAGAACGCGAGGAAGCTTTTCTGAGCTGCCCTTAATCCCTTGAATGATCGGCAAAGCATATGCAGCCGTTTTACCCGAGCCTGTTTCCGCAGAGGCCATCACGTTGCGACCGGCCAAAACCACCGGTATTGTCTTCGCTTGTATTTCCGTTGGCTCAACAAAGCCCATTGCTTCCAAAGCGGTTTCGACTCGCTTGGACAATCCAAGTTCACTAAAGCTCATTTAAAAGATTCCTATGTATTGCCTGCTGGTGCGACATTGAGGCTGATTTATCTAGCCATACTATGACCAGCCTGACCAGGCAAGAGCCCATTATTTCACACAGCCACTTTACATATCCCCTTTGTGAAGTAATAACTTGAAACCTCGACTCTCGCGCCGATACCGGCTCTGGAAAGGTTGCAGACGACTTTTACAAAATTCTTATAAACGTAGGCTATTGTCCGAGCAGCCTTAATTCCAGGCACGCTCAATTTTTCTGTATATCAGGAGTAAACAATGCCAGAACTTTTGCAAAATTCGGACCGCAGCGAAGCCGGCGCCGTGGACCTGAGCGCAGGTGAAAAACTCGTTTCAGAACTGTGGACAGACAGTGCCTTGCACAAAATGGCGTCCAATCAATCCAGAGACAACGATAGTTCAAATAACTTGCCGAAGATTGAATTCACCAACGATGGCGATAGCCAACAGAATTTATGCACGGCTGACTCTCCTGAAGATGACACCGAAGCTGGCCACCTCAAACCAGGTGATACCAAAACTGGTGCCCCATCCGTAGCTGAAAAACTAATTTCAGAACTCGGCTCCGCAGACTACCCGACCAGAGAAAAGGCGACGGCAGATCTGAAAAAACTTGGTGCCGAGGCCATGCCTGATGTGCTGAAAGCAACTAACGATGACGACCCGGAAATCGCTGCCAGAGCAAAACGATTGGTTAAAGAAATCGTGGGCGAATCAATGCACCGGAAATTAGCCGACATTAGCTTCGACCTTCAACTCCTCGATTTATCGGGACCCGATGCCCAGCAACGAGCGAAAGAAGTCAGGACGGAATTCGAAAAGTACAACAACGATCCGGAAGCAAAACAAAAACGAATTCAAGATCTTGAACAAATGCAAAAACAGATTGGAGAACAGCTTAAGCCAAAACAGCGAGATGCGATCGCAGATCAGCTCAGAGATCTGAACGACATGGGCACTGTGAAAAGAAGACTAGATGACATCTCACAATTCGCCGATCTTAGAACAGAGGAAGAGGAGATGAAAAGGCAGTCCGAATTTTTCGAACAATTACCACCGCCTTTTATTCCGCCAATGAATATAGGAATCGAGGATCTTCGAGAAGGTATAGAACAGCCAGTTCAAGTCGAAGGACACGGCGAGGTTTTCAAAAATGTCAACAAGTGAAAACGTTTTTTCAAAACAAACGGACTCAACGCGACACCAGACAGAAGCTAATCCCGGCGGCATCACCTGGGATATCGACCTTTGCAAACCTGACGATTCGAGAACTATTAATAGAGGATGCACCAGACTTCCGACAGGTTTCCAGCCGGACTCGTCTATCGAGCTTTATGACTCAACCAAAGAAGCTGCGCCACTTAAGGATTCACAGAGAGACACCAGATCTGCACAAACAGATACGGAACGCTTGAAACAAGCTTTGGTGGCATGCGTGTTGCTGTTGCAACTCAGCCCAAAATCGTTCTCTGAACTGATGAAGCCAATCGAGAAAGCAATTAGGAATTATTTCGAGCAGCAAAACAGTAACGGTGGAGATGGAGAGCACGATACCAAAGACAGCACCAACGACAATACCAATGGCCATACCAAGAACGATACCACGGACAACACTAAAAACAATACCAAGGACGGCATCAAGAACAATACTAGAGATGGTACTAAGTCCGAATCAAAGGATGACACCAAAAACAATACTAAAGACGATACCAACAACGAACCCGGAGACAAATCGAAGGAATACGCCGAACGGGTCGTCCATGTGAAAGACGGGCATCAGCTGGAAACCTTAAAAATCGAGAAGGGCATGACCGTCAAGCTCGAGCCTGGGGTTCACTACAAGATTCAAAAAGGTTTGCAGCTACCGGAAGGCGCTTCCATAGTCGGCGACAAAAACAATCCGCCAAGCATTGATTACGTCGGATCAACTGTTTATGAAAACGGTCGAAATAGCTGGCCGACATGCATAACCATTAATGGTGCCAATGCAACCGTTGACGGTGTGAAACTCGAAGCCTCCAATATGCAAATGTTTAAAACCGGAGGAGCGAACGGCATCTTCGCCAACGAAAACGCCGACAATCTGACCGTGAAAAACTGCACCGCCGGCAAGATCAATTCGTTTGTTCAATTGAACGGCGCGGATAATGCGACTGTCGACAATTGCAATGTTAAAGCTGTTAACAGCTACTTCCTCTGGAACGAAAAAGGTTCCACCAACACAACAATAAAGAACTCTCGATGCGATGACAGCTATCTAGAATGGACGGTCAGATCATACGGTGACAATTTGAAGGTCGAGGATAGTCGAATCGGCAACATAAACAAACCGCAGGGTCCGTTTAAAGGTGCACTTGCGCTCTACAACGGCAGCGCAACCGTGGAGGACTGCATCGTAGATGGTGGCATGAGGATCGGACCATTAAATGAGTCGATCCATGGTTTGCAGTACATCGATCCGAAACACAAGGACCAACTGCGTCCCGATCTTACTGCAGACGAAATAAAAAAGGCTGAAACACTGAATGACTTCATCAATGTTCGTGCCACTGGCAATAAAATCACCGGCTGGGTGTCATTGAATCAAAATTCCAATAGCTATTTTGAAAACAACGATATCAACAGACCAACAGCTGCAAATGGTTCATGGGTCGCCTTTACCGAAACGAAAGGAGAGTATTCAGGATTCCGCGATCCGGCCGAAGGCGTTTTCGACAATAACCGCTTTGGCGGACCAGTGCAAAAAGCGTTGTACAATCCATGGAACACACCAGTCCGACTAGGAAAGGGCAATACCATGAACGGACGGCCAGTCAGTTAAGAGGTGAGGCGTGTGTTTAGGCGTGTGTTTAGGCGTGTGCATGGTCGTGTGTTCGGTCGTGTGCATGGTCGTGTGTTTGGTAGCGCCTGACATGGTTCGAGCTGTTGTTAGTCTCGAGCTGATTGTTTGTCCTATAAACTGGAGTGCGATGAACGTGACGCCCCATGTGCACCGCATTAATCCAACGAAGAACATGACCGTCTCAGTCCGATGCTATTTGTCGACGACCTGCGCGGACGGCAGCAAAACCCAGAATATGCTGCCACCACCCTCGGCATCATCGATGCCAATGCTGCCGCCGTGTTTTTCCACGATAGTCTTACAAATCGCCAGTCCTAATCCACGTCCACCACGAACAGTCTCGTCCGACTTCTGAACCTGCTGAAATCGGTCAAAAATGCGCGTCTTGAATTCATCAGGCACGCCACGTCCATGGTCGCGGATTGCGATCCTCACTCCCTTGTCGGATGAATCAATCGATGTGACTATCTCTGATCCAGCCGGTGAGTACTTCAACGCATTGGAAAGCAGATTGAGAAAAACTTGTCCCAGTCTGTCGGGATCGCAAAGAATGGAAACTGGATTTTCAGCAGCGACTATCGAAATTCCCGCCTTCTCTGCAGCCGGCGTTATAGTTTCGATAGCGTCGAATAAAACTTCAGCCGCGCCGGTTTCAACGAGGTTCAAATCAAGCTTGTTGGATTCAATACGATGAATGTCGAGAAGCTCGTTGAGCAGAACGATGACCTGATCGATGTTCTTATTAGCGATGGCAACATATGTAGACATCTTTTCGGGATTGGTGCCTAATTCAATTAACTGCAAACTGGAAGCCACCGAAGTTAACGGAGTGCGGACATCATGGCTCACCATCTCCAAAAACTCTTGTTTGACTCTATTGGATTCCGCCAGTGCTGAAGCCATTTCTCTGAAGGTAACGTCCAATTCTTCAACTTCGTCACCACCACCTACTGGCGGAGTTAGCGGCTCACCACTGGCCAGTCGTTTTGTATTTTCACTGAGAGTTTTGACTCTACCAGTGATACTGCGATTTACATAGATCGTTAAGGATACGGCAACCAGCAAGTTTAGAATGATACCGCCGACAATGGCCCACTCAACCAAGTCTCTGGCTCTGCTTTCCGCTTCGGGAGAGCTATTGGACAGCGCCTTCTCGCGAGCTACAAGTTTGCCCAGCTCGTCGGTCAATTGAGTGGCAATTTCTTCGATTTCACTTTTCGAACTCGCCACTAACAAATTCGCAGCCAGGCCTGATTGGTCTGCCGCTTGTTTTGCGTCATTGAATAATTTGACGCCGCGGTCAGAAATTAATTGCACCCGCGCCAGTGATTCCAATTGCTGCTTGTCACTGCCGATCAGCCTCTTAAGCAGTTTAAGCTCTCGCGGAATCTGGCGCATGTTTCGTTCATACGCGTCGGAAAAAAGTTTTCCTTTGCTGAGGTTGTAAGCAACTAAAGCACCACAAGAGTCAAATGTCAGCTTCGTCAAATTGGATGCTGATACCACAACGGCACGAGAACGTTCTGCCTTTTGACTTTGAATTTCAGCGTCCTTGAGCAAATAGCCCAACACGCCGATGAAAATCAATTCCACCATCAGTGGAATCACGACCAGGAGCCCCACCTTATCGGATAGCGAGGATCTGCGTTTCATCTGCGTTTCATCTGCGTTTCATCTGTGTTTCGTCATTAGTACAGGTATTCTAATTCATTCCGAGCTGCAAATGGTATCGAGGGATACAAACGGGATTGAGGCATCTCACATAACGAAACAGCGAATGCATTCGTTTGAGCCGCTTACAAAATTTTTATAACTGGAAACTATATTGCCACTGTTGAGCGCAACGTTGGCGCCGTTTCTATGAGGTTGAATCCATGACACGATTTGAGTCGAATACTGAGAGACAAAACCTGACGAGCAGAACAGATAGCGGTCACGGTCTTGAGATTTTCTCAAATGTTGTGTTTTAGCATTGCTTAGGCGGCCTCTTCTTGTTTGATACCATCAACAAACTTAATTCCCTGAATTAGCTCACCAAGC
>JADYXR010000041.1 GCA_021772095.1 Candidatus Obscuribacter sp.
AAACTTCAACCGATATCGGTTGAAGTTTCGTTGCGACCGACTGAATTCCAAAATCCAGCCCACACGTCAAGGGTGATGAATTTGTTAATAGTGGTCAGGAGGTAAACTCAAAATTTGTTATAACGCTACTTAGAGTCATTCGGTTCGACTGTAAACGAGGATTGGAATTGACCAGGCACCGGAACAATAGAGATTTCGTGCCTGTCAAACGGTCTCTGCAGGCGATATTGCCGGGTGGCTGATTGCCCGAAAGTCGGTTCGTTCTTGGTATTGACGTACAACGAGACCTAACACAAGAGGATGTCAGGAAACGCGGAAAACCCCATAGCTGCGGCGATTGCGGCGTGATCTGTACATGATATAATCTTGGGATAAGGTAACTGGAGCAGATGTGATGAGGAAATACGGTACAACTTGGGCCGTTTTTGTTTTACTACTAATACTGGTGGTGTTCGTTTTCTCGCTGACGGGTTTTAGCAGAAAAGACGAAGCTACAACATATTCCGGATTGCTCAAGAGTTTGCACAATCCCTCCTCTGGCATCGAGAAGGTCATTATGACCAACGAGGATCCGGTAGTTAAGGTCAAGTTCAAACAAGACACTAAGGAAAAGCCTGTCATTGTGCCGATGGAAGCCAAAGAGTCTCTGATTAGAGAGCTCAATGAGGCTAACATCCCAATCATCGTGAACCCTTCGGACAAATCCAGTGTTTGGATTGGCATGTTGAGTTCATTTTTCCTGCCGGTGCTTGTAATTGTTGGACTTTTGTTTGTATTCAGAAGTGCGCAATCCGGTGGCAATCAGGCGATGAGTTTCGGTCGAAGTCGAGCGAAACTGATGGTCGACAACAAAGTAAAAGTCAGCTTCACTGACGTAGCCGGGATTGATGAAGCCAAACAGGAACTGCAGGAGATCGTTGATTTCTTGAAGAATCCTGAGAAGTTCCAGGCGTTGGGCGCGCGCATTCCGCGTGGTGTCTTGCTGGTTGGTTCACCCGGTACCGGTAAAACGTTATTGGCTAAAGCCGTGGCCGGCGAAGCCGGTGTGCCGTTCTTTAGCATTTCGGGCTCTGACTTCGTCGAGATGTTCGTCGGTGTCGGTGCTTCACGCGTTCGCGATCTATTCGATCAAGCGAAGAAACACGCTCCTTGTATAGTGTTCGTAGACGAAATCGACGCAGTCGGTCGTCAGCGTGGCGCCGGACTTGGTGGCGGTCATGATGAGCGCGAACAAACGCTCAACCAATTGCTTGTCGAAATGGACGGCTTCGAAGGTTCCACCGGAATCATCGTGGTTGCTGCCACAAACAGACCGGACATCCTCGACTCAGCGCTTCTCAGACCGGGCCGCTTCGACAGACAAGTCGTAATCGATCCGCCTGATGTGTTGGGACGCGAACAAATTCTCAATGTCCACGGTCGTGGCAAGCCGCTTGCTAAAGACGTCGACATCAAAACATTGGCTAAGAGAACTCCCGGATTCACTGGTGCCGATCTATCGAACTTGTTGAACGAAGCCGCTCTCCAGGCAGCTCGCAAAGACAAGCGCGAAATCGACATGAGCGATCTGGAACTGGCGATCGACAAAGTAAGTTTCGGTCCGGAGAAAAAATCGCGCATTATTTCCGAGAAGGAAAAGAAAATGACTGCGTACCACGAAGTTGGTCACGCGCTCATGGGCGTGCTCCTGCCGTTTGCTGACCCACTGCACAAAGTGACGATTATCCCTCGTGGTTTCGCCCTTGGTCTTACGATGCTTCTGCCGGACGAAGATGTTTTGTCCCGCACAAGACGTCAACTTATCGATTCCATCGGTGTTTGCCTTGGTGGTCGTGTCGCTGAAGAGATTGTCTACGGCGACGTGACAACAGGAGCTCAAAACGATCTGGAGAAAAGTACTAAACTCGCTCGCCGCATGGTCACTGAGTTTGGTATGAGCGACAAGCTTGGACCTCAGACGTTCGGTAAACGCAACGAGCATGTTTTCCTCGGCCGCGATTTCGGTCACGAACGCGATTACGGTGAAACCATTGCCACCATGATCGACGAAGAAGTTTCCACCATCGTTGGTGAGCAGTACATCCGCGTTAAAGACGTGCTCTCGAAACACCGCCCTCACATGGACGCTGTCGTGAGAGTACTTCTCGAGAAAGAAACGCTCGACCGAATGGAAGTAGACGCCATCCTCGCCGAAGTAAACCGCAAAATCGCAAACGGTGAATCACTCGATAATCCTAACGACAATATCGCTCCGCCACCACCCTCGGTGACTGTCGAAGATGAGTCGACCAAGATCAAAATATCGAGCCCGCAAATGGAATCGAACGAAGGCCCACCGCCAGAACTGAAACCGAAATTCGCGTAAGCGATTTCGAAAACGAAAATTAGAAACGCCTCTTGCAATCGGGAGGCGTTTTTTTTTGCGTGTTTTAACGGGGGGACTTGGCTTAAACCGATATCGGTTGAAGTTTCAACGCCGGCCGTTTTAAATTCCTCGAAACCGGCCGGTCCAAACGCGCATCGCTGTGCCAGCGGTCCCCTTGACTCAACCGATATCGGTTGAAGTTTCGGCGCCGGCCGTTTCAATTTCGCGGTAATCGGTCCGTGCAAAACGCGTATCGCTGTGAGTATCGTCGCCGACGCATCCACGACTGATTGATTCTAGACCGCCATCACTGCGCCTGTGGGCATCAAAAACTCAACCGATATCGGTTGAAGTTTCGCATCGCCCCCCGCGAGGTCGGCAAGCGCTTCGACGCAACTTGTACAAAACCCGCTGGATCGACAAGACTATTCCGTCGATTTTGACAAGAATATTCGATTCACGGCCATCGCAGCGCCGAAGCCATTGTCTATGTTCACGACGGTCACGCCGTGCGCGCAACTGTTCAGCATGGTCAATAAAGGAGCCACGCCACCGAATGTGGTGCCGTAACCGATCGATGTCGGAACGGCGATTACAGGACAAGGCACCAGTCCACCGACAACGCTCGGCAGTGCGCCGTCCATGCCGGCGACAGCGACGATTGCTGAGGCGGATTGCAAGTCCGGAACTTCGGATAACAGTCGATGCAGCCCGGCGACACCAACGTCGTAAACGCGCTTGATCGGAAAGTTCATATGCTCCAACAAAACTGCGCATTCTTCTGCTACACCGATATCGGCGGTGCCAGCCGTTATGATAGTGGTGGCAAAACCGTTTTTCTTTTCCGTTGCCGGACGGCTGCTGCCGGCTTCGGTTGCGTCCAGACCGAACACCATCGGCTCCGCATCCGGGTCGGATGGGTCTGGTTCGGCTGGCGCTGTGCCGACGAATGCCACTCGCGCTTGAGAATGATACTTCACCGTCGAAAAATTATATTCTAAAGCGGCGACATGCTCGGCATCACATCTGGTGGCAACCACAATGTCGTGCGATTCCAGAATACTGCCGGCGATCGCCGCCACTTGCTGCGGCGTTTTGCCCTGGCAGAATATTGTTTCGGGCACACCCTGGCGCAGCGAGCGGTGCAAGTCGGGTTTGGCCATGCCGAGATCGGTAAACGGCATCGATTTGAGAAGGCGCATCGCCTCATCGATTGCTGTTCTTCCGGTCGCGACTGACGCCAGGAGTTCTTCCAACCGTTTGCGATCCATACTTGCTGATCCTATAAATCAAACGCTATGAGCGACTACCGGGGTTCCGTGAGCTTCATGATTGGCGGCGCCCTGTCTGTATCCGCGAGGATCGATTGTGATCTCGTCGAAGCCCAGATCGATGAGCGCAGCTTCGATCTTGTTCACCAAATACGGTTCTACTTTCAGGCGATAAAGTTCGTCGCTGCCGATTTCAACCATGGCTTTATTGCTGTGGTAGCGCACTCGCACAACTTTAAATCCAAGTGCTCTGACGAACTTTTCGGACGCTTCCACTTTGGTCAAGCTTTCGATCGTGACCGGAATATTGCGCGGGATGCGCGACGACAAGCAGGCGTTGGCAGGGCGATCCCATGATGGCAAACCGGCACGGCGAGCCAGCGTTCGGATCTCGGCCTTGGTCAGTTCTGCTTCGTCCATCGGTGCGATCACAGCGTTTTGTTCTGCGGCGATTCGACCCGGACGAAAGTCGGATCGGTCGTCCATGTTGGCACCATATATGATACTGCCGATTTTTTGCGTCTTGGCCAGCTCTGCCAGTTCTCTAAACAACGTCGCTTTGCAATGGAAACAACGCATGTCGTCATTGCGCTGGTAGTCTTCGTTTTCGAATTCATCGGTGCCGATTTCGACAAGATTCCATTCAAACAAACTGGCTTGCGCTCGGGCTGCATCGAGGTCATCGGCTGCCAGGCTCGGCGAAACGGCAATCACCACATGGGCGTTTTCACCGAGTAGCGCCTTGGCGTAATACGCGATTAGAGAACTGTCCACTCCGCCGGAGTAAGCAACTATGACCGTTTTAAGACTCTTGATCCGTTCTGCTAAACGTCTCTCTTTTGCCAACAAGGACTGGCTGATGATTTCGTCCATCACTATAGACATGGGGTTTCCTGTAGTACCTTCAGAATGCATTGGGAATTCTACAACGATTCTTTGACTTCGTTCTGCTTTCGTTTCAGACAACCGCCCACCAGACCATCGAGTTCGTCTCTCAAGCTGGCGTCATCACCGGTCGAAGAACCCTGTTTGAGCCGATCTATCGCACCCTGCAGACTCTGGCGATCCATGTGCTGGGGCTGCCCAACAAATATCTTTTCGTAAACGGTTTTGGTCAGACCTTCTTCTTCGGTCAAAAGCTCTTCATAGAGCTTCTCGCCCGGACGCAAACCGACAAACTCAATGTCGATATCGACTCCAGGACTCAGTCCGGAGAAGCGAATCAGGTCGTTGGCGAGGTCGAGAATCTTGACCGGGTTACCCATGTCGAGAACGAAGATCTCGCCGCCATTGCCAAGTGCACCAGCTTGCAAAATCAGTTGCACCGCTTCGGGAATCAGCATGAAGTAGCGCGTCGCTTCCGGGTGCGTCACGGTAATCGGACCGCCCTTAGCGATCTGCTGCTTCCATAAAGGAATAACACTGCCGCGACTGGCGAGCACATTGCCGAAGCGCACAGCCACATATTTCGTGTCAGTCACTTGAGCCAGATTTTGAATAACCAGTTCAGCAGTCCGTTTGGTCGCACCCATGACGGATGTTGGATTGACTGCTTTGTCGGACGAAACCAGAACGAATGTCTTGACGCCAAACGCGGCGGAGAGTTCAGCTACACACTTGGTGCCGAACACGTTGTTGGCGACGGCCTCAGAAACGTTAGACTCCATAAGAGGAACGTGTTTGTGAGCCGCGGCGTGGAACACAACTTCCGGTTTGAACTGTTCGAAAACGCCCTTCATACGGTGGTTCTCGCGAACGTCAGCGATCACTGCGATCACTTCGACGCCCTCGACTTTGCGAACCAGTTCTTGCTGAATCGTGAAGATTGAATTTTCGCCCTTACCCAGAAGAATCAGGCGTGATGGGCGAAACCGCATTATTTGTCGGCAAAGTTCGCTGCCTATCGATCCGCCTGCACCAGTGACAAGCACGCTGCGACCGGCGATGTATCCGCTAATCGACTGCGTATCGAGTTTGACCGGATCGCGCCCGAGCAAGTCCTCGAGCGAAACTTCGCGTAGTTGGTTGATTGAAACTTTACCGTCGATCAACTCATACAGTCCAGGCAAGATGCGCGTTTCGACTTCGGCTTCTCTGCACATCTCGACGATTCTTCGCGTCTCGGATGGCGGCGCAGAAGGCATCGCGATGATAACTTGATCGATAAACAAGTTCTCGATAAATTTCGGCAATTCTGAAGTGGTACCAAATACGGTGATAGCACCAATGCGTTTGCGAACCTTGGCTGGATCGTCATCAATAAGACCGACGATATCAACTCCGTCCGAACGCAAGTTCATTTCGCGCAAAACCATCAGACCGGCCTCACCGGCACCAACTACGAGAACACGTTTGCGCACCGGTTGTCTCCAGTGGCGGCGTTGACTGTGTTCTGTCATCAGTCTGCGTAAAACGCGCGGACCAACAAGGGTGAGAAAAGAGATGCCTGCGTTTACAAATATAATTCCGTACGATAAATGGTTGTTGTCCACTGCCAACCAACCGAGCGCCCGAGCCACCAGGAAGCAAGTGGTGACGGTCAAAACCGACAACCCCAGTTCCATGACTTCGGTCAAACCGGTGTAGCGCCAGAGCCGGCGATAAACGCCGAAGGTCCAGTTAGCCACCAATTGCATTAGCACCACAGCTGGTGCCAACACTGACAATTGGTGGAGATACAAATCAGTGACATGCCCGTCGAAACGTATCAAATACGCTGCGGCGAAGCCGATCGCAACAAGCGTGCTGTCGCTGAGTACCTGTAAAATCCGTTTCCAGCGAATGCGAATAAGTAATTCGTTGAGCCAGGAATCGCGGTCAAGCTTGTTCTCGAGCCGCTCTACCGTATCCTCATCGAGGACTAATTCAACAGGTTCGGCAGATTCGGTCATTTTTTGAGGCGTCTTTAGGCTGGTCAATATTGTCACCAGTCAGGGGAATCCGATCGTTTTGAATACTTCAGTATGGTGGCAAAAACTCACCCTGAAGCTTCAAAGCAGCCAAGCTGCTAACTCGGCGCCTGATTCTAACACTAGTCAGGAGCCATCCAAGTTATTCGGAATTCACATGAAAAGTGGTACTCGACCCTAACTAATTCTCATCTTGCCTTTTTGCTTCTGGACCCATTGCTTGACGCGGTCCTCCGGCAAGCCCAGCGCCATCGCTGTAGTTCTGACCGCAGCATCGTGGCCGACGTCGAGTTTCAGTGTGTCGTTATATTTACGAATACACATCAGCTTTACAGGACCTTCTCGGAGGTCGCCTGTCGCACTCCATACCATTGAGAACGCTACGCCGTAGCCGACCATGGCTGCGGCCAACAAGCCAATATAGTGAACAGTTTTAAACTCAGGCGATACTTTACCGGTGTAATACCAAACTCCGGCTTCGTAGAGTATGAAAATGCAAGAAAGCAGTGACGTGTTGACTTTGAACTTCGCGCTTGCGCTGCGCTGCGGTTCGCGGGAGAAAATTTCCCCTCTGCTTTTCTTGAACCAGTAATTAATCTTCTTTTCTTCGGGGAAAACCATTCCAGCCGAAATCAAGGCCGAAATCAGAAACAGCGGGCCGATGTAATAGGTGGCGTAATCACCGGTTCTAAGGCAGTCCCAGGCAACTGCGCCATACGGAACAACCATAGCCAGCATAATCAGCATCATGATTCTGCCCGCACCCAGTTTTTGCTCCAGCGTACTTCCGAAAACCCAGGTGAAGTAGCAGTTTGCGACCAATTGCCAGCCCGTTAAACTGGCGATACTTGCCATCGATATCTGCGAGACAAGCTTCTGGAAATTCCCGTCACGCAGCCACGAACCGATGTTGACCGCCTGCACCGAACAATTGTTCTGGGCCCAGTTAAGCGCACCCAGGTGGGCGGACCAAAATTCCATCTTGTTCTGACACATCATCGAAAATACGATGACCATGCAAAAAATCAGTAGCATCGTCACGATCGGCACCGCGCCTTGCGTTTCGATCTGCACATCAAGAGGTTTTTTCTGTTGCATTCCGCACCTGTCCGAAGCTCGCAATCTCAATAGTCATCAAGGATACATTAACAACGTTTCCTAATTTATCTATCTAGAAAACCTATACCCGTGAGACATTGATCTGCACCGAAAAATCACGCTTTGCGTCAAAAATTTCAGACTGTAATTGGTCCGATAATCAGACGGGGCACTTACCGAGAACGACTAAGGACTGAGGTCAAAACAGTCAACCGATATCGGTTGAAGGCTGGGGTCAAAAACAACCAACCGATATCGGTTGAAGATTGAACAAGCCAGCAAACCCTTTAGATCACTATGTTTACCAGCTTATCCGGCACCACGATCACTTTTCGAATCGACTGCCCTTCAATCTTCGCTTTCACTTTGTCGTCGTCCATCGCCAGCTTCTCGGCAACGTCCTTCTGCAGGCCACGAGCCGCAGGGACTTTGTTGACGATTTTGCCGTTGACCTGAAGCACTAGTTCGATTTCGTCATCAACAGTCAGGGCTTCGATGAAACCAGGCCACGTCGAGTTGTGAATCGAGTCGCCTTCTTTCTTGATGTATCCGGACAATTTCCAGAGTTCTTCGGTGATGTGAGGAGCCATCGGCGCAAGAACCAGAAGGAGGCTCTTGACGGCGAACGAGAGAAGTTGCACTTCCTCTTTAGATAGCGCATCGCCTTGAGGCGCGAGGGTTGTGCTCTCTTGTGATTTGGCTGCCTTTCCGTTGCCGTTATTGGAGCGCGCGGTAAGTTCTTGTGCGTATTTGTACAAGCCGTTTACCAGCTCCATGCATCGGGCGATCGCTGTGTTGAAGATGAATCTTCCGCGTTCGAGATCGTGCGAAACCGCTTTGATGGTTTTATGAATGAGCTTGTGGAAGTTTTTGCCGGCGGCGTCGAGCTTGTCGTGGTCGACGGGCTCGTTCAAATCGACGACGGCCTGATTGTCGATCAGCTCAGTGATGATGCGCCAGACTCTTCCGAGGAAGCGATACTGTCCGATCGCGCCTTCTTCCGACCACTCGAGTTCTTGCTCAGGTGGAGCGGCGAATAGCGTAAACAAGCGCGCTGAGTCAGCGCCGTAGCGTTTGAAGAAATCGTTGGTGCCAACTACGTTGCCACGCGACTTCGACATCTTTTCGATGCGGCCGGAGATCGAAGAGAGCTTTGTCACCATGCCTTGCGAGAGCAGGTTGGTGAACGGCTCATCGCAGCTCAACAAGCCGATGTCCCGGCAGGCCTTGGTGAAGAACCTGGAATAGAGCAAGTGCAGGATTGCGTGTTCTACGCCGCCGACATATTGGTCGACCGGCATCCAGTAGTCGACGTTCTTTTTCGAGAACGCTTCTTTCTTGTTTTTTGGATCGCAATAGCGCAGAAAATACCAGCTCGAATCGATGAAGGTGTCCATCGTGTCTGTTTCTCTGCGTCCGGGCTTGCCGCATTTAGGGCAGGGAGCGTTTAAAAACGATTCCATTTTAGTCAGAGGCGAGCCGCCCTGACCGGTAATCTCGATGCCTTCAACTGGAAGCACGATTGGAATTTCGTCTTCACCGACAGGAACGATTCCGCAGTCATCGCAGTGCACAAGCGGGATTGGGCAGCCCCAATAACGTTGGCGACTGATCAACCAATCGCGCAAACGCCACTGCACTCGTTTTGCACCACATGCGTGGTCGGCCGCCCAGTCAGTCATTTTATCTTTGGCGATGTCGCTTTTCAAACCGTTGAATTCGCCGGAGTTGACCATGACGCCATGCTCGGTGAACGCTTCTTTGAGCTCTGCTCCGGGCTCGCCGTTTGGCGAGATTACTTCGGTAATCGGGAGTTTGTGTTGGGTGGCAAAAATGAAATCGCGTTCGTCGTGGGCGGGAACGCCCATCACTGCACCTGTTCCATAATTCATCAAAACGTAATCCGCAACCCAAATTGGCACCACTTCGCCGTTAAACGGATTGATCACCTGGCAGCCAATCGGAACGCCCGATTTCGTTTTTTCGGTTGCCATCCGTTCGAGCTCGGATTTGAGCCGGGTCTTTTCGACGTAGGCGCGCACGGCATCACGTTGTTCCGGCGTGGTCAATTCTTCGACCAGTGGATTCTCCGGTGCCAGGACCACGTAGCTCACACCAAATGCGGTATCAGGGCGAGTGGTGAATACGCTGATTTGAACGTTCGGTTTGCTTTCAACTGTGAATCGCAATTCGGCGCCAACCGATTTGCCGATCCAGTTCTGTTGCATGGTGCGAACGGATTCCGGCCAGCCTTTCAGGGTATCGAGATCGGCAAGTAATTCTTCTGAATAGTTCGTGATTTTTAAAAACCACTGGCTCATTTTCTTTTGCTCGACGCGCGTTTCAGGGTGGCGCCAGCAAGCGCCATCTTCGACCTGTTCGTTGGCGAGCACGGTGCAGCACTCGGGACACCAGTTGACGGGCGCTTCTTTGCGCACGGCCAGTCCCTTTTCGAAGAACTTTAAAAACAACCACTGCGTCCAGCCATAATAATTGGCATCACAGGTGGTGACTTCTCTTTCCCAGTCGTAACTCGTGCCGAGCTTCTTGAGCTGCCCATCACGCATGAAACGAATGTTTTCTTTCGTCCATTTCTGCGGATGCAAACTATGTTTGATCGCCGCGTTTTCAGCGGGCAATCCGAAAGCATCCCAACCCATTGGGTTTAAAACATTATGTCCAAGCATTCGCATGCGCCGCGAAATCACATCGGAAATCGTGTAGACGCGCATGTGGCCCATGTGCAGGTCGCCGGAAGGATATGGAAACATGACGAGAGAATAAAACTTGGGTTTATCGCTATCATCATGAGCGCGATAAATCCCGATTTTCTCCCAGTGGGCCTGCCACTTTTCTTCGATGTCCTGCGGGTTATATTGGCTTGCCATGGACCTTGTCACCTCTTTGTGCGAGCTTGGCTGCCGCCAATTTGGACCTCGCTGACACGAAGGCAAATGAGCGCCAAGCTATTGATCTTATAGTAGTACGCGCCCTCAAACAAGCAAACGTGGCGCCATGCTAAGTTTCGTTCAGGTTGCAGATCGAACATTTTTTTCTGATTGTTGGTTTTGTTTTTCGATATAAATGAACGAAAATTGTCGACAAGAAAATAGTTGCGAGCGATCTCGATATCGGACTTTCCAAGGGCATCTTCGAGAGGTCATTTGTGAACTTTTCGTGTCCAAATTTTGCAATATCAAAAGTTGCAAAGAGAAGCGCTAAATATCTTCATGCTGAAGAACGTGTAATGAAGAGGGTTTTCAGTCACGAAAAAATCGCCCACGTAATTCCCACATTGTTAGACATGATCACCAAACGTATTCTCACAGCAGTTCTGATGGCGATATCGACGCAGCCAATTGCATCAATAGATTTTGCAAAATCTAACGGACGCAAAAACGCACCAGCAAAACGCAAGCGTCGCACATTTTTATAAAGAGGAAAAAATCCATGGGCTCGGATCAAGCAGATCAACCGAAAAACGGAAAAACTGGTACCACATTAGAATCCCCTGACACTAAGCCAGCAGATACGGACAGTGTGCATTCCATATTTATAAGTGACTTCCTCACTGACAGCGCTCCGAAACGCGCTCAGGAAGCGCCTGCCGCAGTGACCACTGCGCCGAAAGTCGCTGATGCCAATCCGCTTTTTCGCGAGCCTGTTAAAACGTTAGCTCCACGCACGATGGAAGCACCAAGTTTTGCTCCACCGATTCAAGGTTTCAACATTCAAAGTTTCGCGCCGCCAGAAGAAGCCAGACCCGCCGACAATCGCATGGCTGCTCCAGTTTATGCAGCTCAATCAAACGGTTTGAGAGGGGCTGACCGCAGCCTTTCAGCATCGGCACAAAGTGGTGCACCGACTGAAAACTTCTACGGCATGACTCCACAAGGACCTGCCCCTGGCGATATGACCTACCGTGCTATGAGCCGCTCTCAGAGAATGGCTCAGGTCGCCCAGATCGGAGATCAAATGGCAAACGGTGGCCCACCAGCCGAAGGTGGCCGTCGCCGCTTTTTCCAACCGCACAGACCTGTGATCAACCAACCTCAAGACGGCCGCCGACCAGAAGGACCCGGAGTACCGCAAGAACAGCCACGTCAACGATTGTTCGGCAAGCCTCTGTTTAGAGGGCAGGGCGACGCTCCTGCTGCGCCGAAAAACGAACCGATGCAGAAAGTGGAGTTCAAAGCTCCTAACGAAACCGGCATCATCAAAGAAATGGCATTGCCGGCCAAGTTTAAGGAAGTGCCTAAGGATCCAAACCTGGCTCCTGGAGAGGATCCTATTCGTCGCGAATACGCAGCCGGTAACAGCCGAATCAGTCTATACGAAGGTCGCGTATTGTCCGCCGAAGAGCAAGCCAGTCTCAAAGCCGTTCTTGCTAAACAGGGACCATTGACTGAAAACATGAACGGCTACGAAGACGCGCTCATGATGATGGGTTCCGGCTACTTTAACTTCTTCAATAACCCTCAAGTTGCCGTCGGCAAATTCCAGGGACGCGACGCGCTTATCCTTTCAGACGAGGATCCGGCTACCAAAACTGTCGGTCAGACAATCTTCGTTCGCTCGGATAAAGATCAGTACCTGTACGCCATCAACTTCCAGGGCGCCAAAGCTGATTTCCCAGCCGTGAAGAAAGGCTTCGACACAATCAAATGGCGTCCAACCCCTGACGCAGTAACGCCACCAGCGCCGGGACCGAAGAGATAGCCCGATATTACGACTGCTACACCTTCGATGACAGGGTTTGACGCGGGCTGTTAAACTTGCTCTTCCCAATAGAGCAAACGTGCGATGACGCAAATTAAGACCCAATCAGATCAAAACATCCCAGACGACATTTTGGACGAAGCCGCAGAACTTAGCCGCGGCGCTGAAATATTGCCTGAAGGCATGATCGGTCTTGCCAAAAAAATCCACGCAGCGCGCAAAGAGAATCGCGTGCTCAGAGTTAAGCTCGGCATCGATCCAACCTCTACCGACCTGCATCTCGGTCACTCAGTTGTCTTCAGAAAGCTTCGTCGTTTCCAGGAGTACGGGCATCAAGTCGTTTTGATCATCGGTGGTTTCACCGCGCAAATCGGCGATCCATCAGGAAGAAACGCGACTCGACCACCGCTGACGCGAGAGCAAGTGGAAGAGAATGCCAAAACATATCTGGATCAAATGGGATTGATACTCGATCTCGAGAAAACTGAACTGCGAAACAATGCCGATTGGCTCGCTCCTTTAAACTTGAATGACCTGTTGAAACTGGCATCATTAGTGACGATCAACCAACTGCTTGCCAAAGAAGCGTTCGGCGATCGTTTCGAAAAACATCTACCGGTTTCATTCCACGAACTGTTCTACCCGCTTCTGCAAGGCTACGATTCAGTCGCAGTCAATGCCGACGTCGAACTGGGTGGAACGGATCAACGTTTCAATATTCTGCAAGGCCGCGAACTGCAACCGCACTACATGCAGGATCAACAAATCGCGCTTCTCGTGCCGCTTCTGGAAGGCACCGATGGCGTAATCAAAATGTCGAAAACCTACGGCAACTTCATCGCTTTAAATTTCGACGCCTTCGAAATGTTCAGCAAGGTGATGAGCATCCCGGATGGCGAAGCGAACGGCCTGATCATCAAATACTTCGAACTTGCCACCACGTTGAGCGGCGACGAGATCGACAAAATTCACGATAACCTCAAAAAGGGCGGCAACCCCAAAGATGCAAAACTGGCTCTAGCACGCCAGATCACCCTCCAGTATCACGGCGAGCAGAAAGCAGAAGAAGCCTTAACCGAATGGCAACGAATCTTTAGTTTGAAACAGAAGCCTTCGGAAATTGACGAGTTTTCAATCGCGGAAAGCAAACGGCTCGTTCAACTCCTCGTTGACGCCGATCTGATTTCAAGCAGTTCGGAAGCCAAGAAGATGATCGAAGGCGGCGGCATTCGAATCGACGACGTTCAGGTCCGCGATAAAAACCACGTCATCGAGCTGGAAAAACTTCCGCTGGTATTGGCGGTCGGAAAAAGAGCGTTCGTTCGAGTCGTTGCTCAGTAATATAGCGGTTGATCATTGCGATGACTGGTTCTAGCGACAGGCGCTAGCTTTTGCGGATTCTTGTTGGGAGATTTAAAAAACTCAACCGATATCGGTTGAGTTTTTGCTTGCTTGTTGGTGCCGACGGGCTGGCGTTTTTTTTGTTTTGATCGATTTTTGTGGAACGGCTAGCAAAGTCCAAATCATCAACCGATATCGGTTGATGATCAGCCGCGTCGTTCGAACTGGCAGGGGCAGCGTTTCGGAGTTTTTCCAGCGGATCGATCTCGAGTTTTGCCTGGTTCACGAACCCCGATTGCCGATCGAGCCAAATCGCGTTTCCAAGTGTCGCGCCCAAAACATCAACCGATATCGGTTGAATAAGCAGCGATGTGCAACAACCGGGCTGGCGCTATCGATTGCCACTTTCCATTCGATTGATTTCATGTTGAGCTTGACGACGAACCGCAACATCGCCATCGCGAAGCAATTCACGAAGCAACTCGACGGGGCAACTCTGGTTTTGCGTCAACCCGCTCTTCACCAGTGGATCCAGATCGAGCGACAACCGCCAGAGGATCGGCAGCGGCGCACTCCCGTTGCGTGCGACGGAAGCGCGCACTTCCGGCGATGGATGGTTCGACAATTCCGCCAGCCGCTCCGGCGGAGTAGAAACTCGCTCGGCCACAATTTTTAGAAACTCGATTGCCTCTGGCGTGATCTGAGAAGACAATGCCTTACTGCTTGCCGCCTGCATATAACGATTGTACGCATGCAGATTCGGGATGTCTTTGATCGTCGGTGACGGCGCCGATGGCCGACCGCCAGACCCGTCAACGTTTCGTCGCCGTTCGTCGAGTGCATAGCAAGCGCGAAGCGAAACCAGAGGATTCGAATCGTTTGATAGTTCAGTAATAATGTCGATTGGAACTTTCGGATTGTCCAGAACCGCCAGGCGAACGGATCCGTCCCAGTCTTTGCTTAATTTACGAAGAGTGGCAGCCGGCGTGCTGGTGTTACCCGCGGTGGCTTTGCGCACATCCGGATTGGGATTGTCGGCCAGCCAGGTCAATGTAGTTACAGGTGTGGAAGTGGCTTTAGCAATGTCGGCTAACGCGGCATTGGTAGTCTCGTTGAAGGGGTTCGGCGATGTTGGAAAGTCAGCCGTGACGTCAATTCCTTCTAGTAAATCAGCTTGTTGGCCGAGTCTGCGGTTTACCAATTTTGAACCGCCACCAACACACCACTCGTCTGCTAAACGAGCTTCAAAGGGCGATTCACCCTCATTTTCCAGAGAAGTATTATCCAGGTCGTCCACAGTATCTTCCTGGTCGAGCGGTGGGTTTGCTCGACTCCATTTCCTATTTATCTGCGTATTTTCTGGCGGTTGACTTGAATATTTCGGTGTCTTCTTTGAGCCGTCCGCCTGGGTCGACAGGCGCTGCTCCCTATTGTCACTCATTAGGTTGTGGGTACCTATTTTAAAGTTATCGCATTTAGCAATTTGAGTGTCGGGCGAAAATCAACCGTCATCGATGACTGACATCAGTGACGGTGAAAAAAACAGGTTGTCTCCTGAATAAGGGGCTCCAACTTTAATGGTAGGTGATGCACGGGGTGCTGCTATACCGAAACGACCGTATTTCTGTATAGGGTATCCCTAGTTTCTTGCAAGATTGATCAGCGACAATGGTTTTTGCCGCTTGGCGTCAGACAGATTTGCCGCTTGACTGTCGCTGAATGTCACTAGATCTTAAATGTCTGAATCTGTATT
>JADYXR010000042.1 GCA_021772095.1 Candidatus Obscuribacter sp.
AGCCCGGTGCGCCCCACCGTTGACATCAGAATACCTGCCATGACTGCGATATATTCGCAGTCCTCTGGTTCTTCCTGAACAATTTCATTCAGCACCTTATCTCTCCCGACCTGAAGGACGAAGCTTTACGGTGCCTGTGGTAAATCCGTACCATATTCAAGGGAATTTTCTGGGCGTTAAGTCAGTCTTTTCTGGGGCTGTCCAATTCAGCTTGTACACTGCAATGCATTCAACGCCCTGCATCATGCTCGCGTTCTGACGGAGTTCTTTGCTCTATAGAAGTTTTGCTCTTTTTCTGCTCGACCGAGCAGGATCTGCTCATTCAAGTCTGAATGCCAAAACTTGGCAGTATCCACAACTGCAACGCGAAGTACAAAGCGATAAAGCCTAAAATCAAAAATACATCCATGGTCGCACCCCTAACCTTTTCCATACGTCTCCCGATAACCAGCGATTCTCCATTAATTATCGTTGTAACATAGAAGTCTGGAATCGACCTGCCCCGGTGAAGACGATCCTCATTTCGGCGACAGGTCCTGTTTGTCTATTGTTTTTTGCCGCTACTGCCATCGCCGGCCTGCTTTTAGAGCCTCGGCTGGTTTGCCTCCTCCGAATCAGGGCGAACATAACGAAATACCCTCAGGTAATTTACCAAACGGTGTCAATGTGGCAGAATCGAGGGAACCTTTTCCACGAAGTCGGGTCTATCCAAAACCTTCCCTGAGGAGATCATCATGCTGCGTTCTGTTTTTAATGGATTAATCGGAGCCATCACTCTGACTGCCGCACACCAGCTGCTGCGCAAGCGCGTCTCGGACGCGCCGGAGATGGACAGACTTGGTGAGCAAGCTATTGAAAAGATTTACGCCGTACTCGGAAAAGAGGCGCCAAAAGGCAAAGCGCTTCATTATCTAGCTTTAGCCGGCGACATCGGTTTGAACACTTTCTATTACAGCCAGGTCGGTTCCAAGCGCGGCATACTCACTTTAGGTAAAGGCTTGTCGCTTGGAGTCGGTGCCGGTCTCGGCGCTGCGACTCTACCGCCATTTTTAGGACTTAACAAAGACGCCAGTCAAAAAACGCCGCGGCAGTCGGCGTTGACGATCGGCTTGTACATACTTGGTGGCTTGGCAGCTGCCGCGGCTGCGCAAAGCTTCGGGAAGAAAAAATAGTTCGCCATAAAGGATCGAATTACAATGCCGTTAAACGTCGAGCGTCCTCACCTCAGGTCACTACATCGCTGATACCACAGGCAGTATCAGCGCGTTGTTTAGTCCTTGGCAAAAAAAGGTCTTCTCCTTAATGAGAAGACCTTTTAGTTGATTCGACCGTAACTACTTTACTTGGTCGATTCTTCCTTGTTGATGCTCTTCAAGAAATCATCAATGTTCTTTTCAGCTACTTCTTTGGAGTGTCCGTATTGTTTCTGCAATCGTCCGGAGAGTTCTTCTCTCTTACCATCGATTTGTGTCCAATCGTCGTCAGTAAGCTTGCCCCATTGACTTTTAGCTTTGCCAGCGAAAGTTTTCCAATCGCCTTTAATTTCGTCCCAGTTCATTGAAAAATCCTCACAAAATGCGCTCCGGCAGTGGCTTCAGCCAACTACGGGAGTTTTTATATCTGTATATACAACTTGGGGTCATCATACTCCTCTGAGCATGGCAACGTTGTTAATTAATGGTGTCGTGCAGTTTTCGTTTTGGGTGAACCAAGCTCTAAACTATAGCGAAACAATCTGGAGATTGAAGTCTGAATACCCGCGAAACGGTGGCAAGCGCGTATAATCTATTTAAAATTCTGGAAGACTCCAAGGAGTTAGCAATCGTGATGCCTGAAGAACCGAAAGTGGAGCCGGCGACGCCAGTCCTTGCACCTGAAGACACATTCCGCATCCTCATCATGGACACCGTTGAATACACCGACCTGCTGAAAGCGGCGTGCAAGGATGCGGGACATTCGGTCATCGCAGCGCAATCTATTGGCGAGGCCATGGCGTTTTTGGATGGCAAAGATCACGCCGATGTGATCGTTTGTGCTGTATACCTGCAAGACGAGTCGGTGTTCGAGTTGCTACAACGCGTGCGCAACGAAGATAGTCACAACGACTCGATGTTCATGATGCTGGCATTGGAACCAGGACCGGTGGGAGTCAAGTTGAATCACAACGTTGAGATAGCCGGCCGCCAGCTCGGTGCGGATGCGTTTATAAGCATGCCCAGCTTCGACGCTGAGTTATTGATTGCAGAAATCAAAAAGCTATTGCCGCGCGTTCCGAAGCTTGAACGACATCGGATAGAAGCTCTGGATGCCGAAGCAGGGGATAAATCGCTGCCAGACGAACACTTGAGCCGTTGAATTCGAACTCTCACTCGCTCCGAAATCATCAAAGCTGAATTTCAAAACTAATTAAATATCGCCACATAGAAATCAGGTGACACCACATGCGGTTTCACGGATCCCATTATGGCGCTACTGTCCGGAGAACTCCCAGAAATCGCCTTTCTCTTCAGACTCATTGACGGGCTTTTGCGTCGGGCTGGTTGTACTCACACCAGTAGCTGGCACTGTCGGCAAAGCATCACCGGCCTCATAATGTTGCGAGGTGCCACTGGATTTAGTGGCAGACGGTTTCGAGTCTGTGTGCTCCGATCCGGATGACACCGCATCTGGTGACGGGTCGTCCCAACCATTGTCGACGTTCGGCGCAGGGGCAGCCGGCTCGTTCCAACTATTGACGGTTGGCGAAGGTGCCGGCGGCATCATGATTAGAACACCCGCAACACAAGCGACCAGAATAATACATACAGCGACGATACCGATGATCTGCTGCTTGCGCTTTTGCTCAACAGGACAATCAGAAGTCATGAACTTGCCGTCCTGACGCTTAAAGAGCACAAACTTTTTGATATTCTCACGAGTGAAAATCAAATTTTCTACTTCAGAAAATTCCATCCCATTGAAGTTATAGACAGTGCTTTGGCATTTGCTGCAATGCTTAAAGCGTTCGGTAGAAGAATCTTCAGTCCATGAAAACGGGCATGAACGGACCTCTTTCTGTGCCTTTATCGGCTCGATAATTTTGACCGGAGCTTGTTGCCTTTTGGATAGTTCTTGCTCCACACGGGCTTTCTGCCTCAGTGCCTGAGCTTTAAGAATGGCATTGTGATCCAGCAGCGTCTTCGCGAAAAATTGCGTCGAACCGGGCGCTCGCGCCCCGCCGTCAAAGTTGCCAAAATCATTTCTAACAACTGGACCCTTGTTTTTTTTATCTGCCGAAGCGAGCTCGTCATTCGACAAAACTTTCGACGAACCTTCCACTGGCAGTTTCGGAATCATTTGCTCAGCAGGTTTTGCTAAAACGGGACTCTCTGCTGGTTTTGCCGGTATATTCGCAACTGGTTTTGGTGGCACCCATTGCTGCCCAGCACTGGCCGGATGATTTTCCGCCGGAACAGGCGTGCCGCTCCCTGACTGCGCCTCCGCACCAAATAGACCTTTACCGATCTCATAATCCTCAGCCGGTCGCCGGGTTTTTCTAGATACGGCTTGGTCCTTGATTGATTCGTGGGAGTGATGGTCACCCTCAGCAGGAGCCTGGTTGGCGGGCTGTTTCGCCGCCGGGAAGTTAACATCCAGCGTGCGTTTCACCTGCCTCACACGTTTCAAATGGTCGGCATAATTGGGCTGTTTATAGGTTTCCTGGTCTTTTTCGGAGCTCATCCATTGGTCCTTAACTGTTCATCCGGGCGTTTTAAGTCCGCCAATCCAAGTATACTGTGCGATACTAGGGAAACTTTGACTTTAGTACTACTTTCTCACGTCTAATAAACATGATTCGCAGCTACAAGCGCCCATCAACAAAGAGGTTCGGCACCCCTTACGGGTCGAGAGAGCGAACTTGCCGCGGCGCTCAGATAGCCGAGTTTGCTCCTGCGCTGTTCGTTATGTTGATTCTCTTCTTTTTCCCGCTGCTCGACCTTATATCCATCTGTTTTGCATACGGTGTGGTGAAGCTGCTCAACGACAACCAGGTCCACGAGGCGTCCCTCGTGCCATCCGAACAAGCGAAAGACACTAAAGGACTGGTGATGAAGGGAATTCCTGACCAGTGGCACCAAAGTGGTCTGGGAAAATTCGTCAACGTCGCCGGGCGGCCCAAAACTAGCGTCAGTTATAGAAACGGTGTAGACGGCGGCGCGGGCTCAACAACAGCAAAGTATGTAATCGTCAAAACCGATGTTATCTGCAATCCGTTTGTGTTCGTTCCGTTTCCGATTTTAAAAATTCCTGCGCTAAATTCTCCTGTGCCGCTGAGTGTCGTCTCAGAGCGACCGATGGAGGATCCAGACAATGCTGAATAAAAGGCAAAATTTGAGAAGGACTAAACGAGGATCATTGCTAATCCAGGCAGTCGCCGTGGGATCGATCCTGATAGTAATTTCAATGGCGTTGATCGATCTGATCGTTATGGTGCTGGCCAATGGAGTGAATGACGCGGCCGCCAAAAATGCAGCGCGTGCTGCCGCCGGTCAATCGACCATGGATAGCGCGGTCACAGCGGCAAGAAACGCAGTTCAGGAAAAGAAACCATCAGGTTTTATCACCAGCTTGATTCTGCAAAGCGTCGATTATGATCCAAAGAAAAATGTTTCGTGCAAAACAAAAATGGAAATCAGCCTGCCGATACCGGTTCCACTAGTAGGCTCAAAATACGTATTCATGGCACAAGCCACAGAACCGATCGTGGCTCGTTAACAAATTGGGAGATTAAACCTCAATGATTATTTTCCTCAAGAAAAAACGATCCCGTGGATCCATCGCATTCGGAGCGGTTCTCGCAGTTGTCTTAGTGATAATCGGACTGGCATTTTTTGCCCTTGCAATGTACATGGGTGGACAAAACGAAACCAAGAACGCGACGGATGCAGGCATGCTCAACGTCGGCAAAAAAGTTGCAGACAATGTCAGCGTTCCAATCTATCCGACACCGAATGAACTCATCTTTATAGATGTTGCCAATGACACCACCAGTGGTGAAGATTTGTTGGCCAGTCTGACAGGCGGTATATCCGATCTAAAAGAGATCAACATGCACCGTATAAATCGCGTTTGGGCTAAAGCGCTGCAGATTGGTATCAACGCTGAAGCAGCAGACCGAGACGGATTCGGTGGGTCCGCAAAAAGCAACGCACAGAAAGCATTCGAAGGCGCCCAATCGATCAGCAATCGCCTGGCGGACAAACTCAATGAGAAGGCAGACCGGTACAAATATTTCGACGAATTGGCAGGCCAAAATTCAGTTCGAATGCTCGGCACTGATGCCAAAACAAGAGCTCTGCAAGGAGACAACTGGCAAACGTCGCTGCTGGAGCGCGGGCGCGAGAGTAATGTGACGGTTGCTCCGCCTGAATATTCAATGCCACCAAACTTCCAGATGCCAAATCTGGTTATGAAATCCTCGAGAAAAAACGTGCCCGCGGCTGCAAAAGATTTCTGGTTCTTAAGTGGTTACTCGCCGATCAAATTAGCAGACCGAACATTCTGGCAAATTCCGTATGTATATGATGAGACACCGCATATGGTGTCGGGTACAGAATTCGCTGCCAACACACTTAAAGCAAAACCTATTGATTGGGAAAAGCCCATTCCCAATGCGTTTTCCGGCGAAGGAATTGCAGTGGCGAAATCTTCCAAAGCACCTGGTCAAAAAGCAATTTCTTGGGTTTTGACCAACCCTGGTCAGACTTTCAAAATGTCGATACCGCATTCATTTGTGCGGATCAAACTCGACAAAATGTATTCGCACTGGTATTTCTTTCCAGTCGGTCCGCAAACTAAAGTCGAGTACGGCGATCCGCAAGAATACAAATACCAATTGGACACGCACAATGGTCCAAAGATGCCACTGGGAGGTGCGTTCTGTATGTATGTGCAAGCAGGTGAAGTCGAAGTCGGTGGTGACGTGCTCGCGCGCAATCTCGACCAGATCATTTTCGGTCTACCTGATAAGGACAATGAAAAGATCGAAGCTTATCTGGTCAACCGCGCCAACGAGATGATAGGCAAAGTAGGCAAAGTCATATCAGTTGACGAATTGCACGATAGCCTCAGCGACCCGCTAACAATTCTTTATTTGTTGGCAGAACAAACAGAATTCTATATGTTTTCTGCGGATGGCGAAACTATAGAAATAATGCCGAAATATCTCGCTTTGATCAGAGCTCCTTGGCTGCTGCTCAAGCAAGGCGAAGAGCCTGATGGCACTGAGATGAAATTGGTCGACGATGCCGATTGCCCCGCGGTATTGCTCAATAAAGTTTCCGCTAAACCGCTTCCAAAGTGTATTCTCTTACCGCCTACTCCAATTGGTTGGGGACTCTGGGATAAGGATGTCTACTGGACACCAGGCAGCGGATACAATTCATGTTTAGGCAATCTGCGGGTTAAACGCTGGACCGAAATTTATTCCCTGGGCATTGCATTTCCAAGCCTACTCTAGTCATCCAGGAGATCAAAAACATGCGCAAACAATTATTGTTATGCATGATCATCGGTTCTGCAGCATCACCCGCGGTGGCACAAACATATCAAAATGCCAGCCAGGAAACCATGAAAAATGTCGAAGCGTATAAGTCAAAGGAAAAACTGACCAAACTGCTCAGCGAAACATATCATGTCGCAATCTCCGAGACCTGGCCGACAAATTTTCCGGTGCCTGCTTATACAAGCAATGTGGTTAGCAAAAGCTTTTCTCACTCGACAAAAGGAAAACCGTCCGCCGGTGCGACGTTGGTTACAAGCGATCAACCGAGAACCGTTTTCGACTTCTACAACGCCGCCTGCAAACGCGCCAATTGGAAAGTCCGAGTGCCATCAGCAAAAGCGCTCGCAGAGTTCGCTAAGAGCGGCGAGATGTACATGCTGACCGCAGAGCAAGGAAAGCAATCAATCTACCTGACCTGCAGAAAACATCGAGAGAGCAACGGAACACTTGTGAGCATCAGCTGGACGAAAACTCAGTAATCTAAATCTGCTGACACACGATGGAATCGCATTGCCAGTTCGGCACCCTAGAAGGTGCTTATCGAGGAGATAGATGCTACAGGTCTACAAAGGCGGACTACAAACCGTCAGTCCTTTAGAAATGCGTGCTTCACGAGATCTTGTACGGCGCCGCCGTAATCTCCCATGCGAAGTCTCAGGAAACCACGACGACGGTGCGTTCCAGAATATTTAGGATCGAGTTTGATGGCCTGATTATAATCACTCATAGCGCTCTGAGTTTTACCGATTCTCGCGAGGATCGCGCCGCGTTTGTCGAACACGCGTGGACAGGTCGGATCCGATGATACAGCAAGATCCAGTTCATTTAATGCGCTTGCAGTGTCACCCAGTGTCTCTTCAATCGTTCCAATCCTTTCATGAGTCGCATGAATGGATTCGTTAGCCTTGAGAACGCTGTTGTAGTCAATTAGAGCCGCATGATAATTTCCGAGAGCCGCCAACGCATCAGCGCGCCAAAAATAGGCATCTGTGTAACTAGTATCGCATTCGATCGCTCGACTGAGGTCCGCAATCGCGCCTTTTAAGTCTCCGAGTTCCGACTTGGCCTCGGCGCGTAAGAAGTAAGACTCAGCATCGTTAGGATGGGACCTCATGATCTCGCTGATGTTTTCAATGGCGTCAAGGCCGGGTTGAACGTGACCGCCTATCCAAAACCCGATGAATGCGACCAGCAGCAAGGCATTTTGCCTGAAGATCGGATGGATAGGATGGCTTAATGTATTCATCTTATTATTGACCCGATGGCTATTCGAGGAGTAGGCACTGTGACGCTTCTAGAGCAAAACGCCAAGATCTTGCATGGTGATGTTTCGAGTCCGATCTCGGCGCGTCATTCAGGCATTATATAGCAAGCCTGCCAAGTGCGCTGGATCGTCCAAAAGACTGCACCCGCCAGGCTCAAACCATCAGAACGCCTGGCTCGGTGCTATCGAACTCGGGTTTCAAACCTTCGGCGCAATTAATAATTGTTGACCGATTGGTTCCTAACTGCTAATGTGGTTATTGTGGACCGATTGGTTCCTAATACCTAAAACACCGAAAAAGGGACAGGCAATGAACAATGTCGACAGTCCACTAGATCATCACGTCCAAATTTATCCAACTACGTTCGGAGATTTAGTATCTGAAGACGGCAACTTGGA
>JADYXR010000043.1 GCA_021772095.1 Candidatus Obscuribacter sp.
AACTAGTTAAATGACAAGCCCAAAGAAGGGCTAAACGTCTGGCGGACCAGAAACGATTGCTCTTTTTTCGCAAAAACAGCGTCAGAGCAAGTGTTGTTAGACACTTGTTCTTCTCGCTGCTCGCTGGAATTGAACATCCGCAATTTCACCGAACCCGCTCGGTCAGGTTTGATCGCCTGAGGCCGACCGGCTCGGATCGACTTACAGCCAGCGACTCTCGGTTATGCCGATAGTCGCTGGCAAAAGTCTCTTGTCGCGGAAGTGTCCATGCGGCTATGAAATTTCAAGCGCTAGCGGTTGAAATTCCCACAGTCGCACTCCTTACGGGTGAGGATCGCCACCGAACGGATTGTTGAACGGGTCGCCGTCGCCATCGATGTCGATGATGTTTCCATGCTCATCGAATTGATAAGGATAGCCCTCGCCGTACTGGTTGTAAGGCTGTGCTTGCGGCATCTCGGAGAGCAACTTGGGCTGCGTGCGTTTGGGCAGCTTCAGGTAGTTTTCCGGAAGCGTTTCTTTGATGCCTTCCTCGGGCGTAAACTCCTTCGTTTCCTTGACCTTGTCGTAGTTTTCCTTGATCTCTTCTTTCTCGAGCGTGCCGTCGGGACGGAAATAACGATAGGTGCCGGAATAGTAATTGACACCATCCCTGGTGCGAATCTTTTTGGCTGTGACGCCGTCGTCGTGCAACTCGATCTCGCGAACAATGGTGCCGTCGGGCTTCAGTTCTTCAATGCTGCGCAGCTTATAGCCGCTGGCATCGGTCCATTCGGTCGCCGCAGTGCCACGCCATTCCTGGCGAAATTGCGGCTTGCCGTCCGGACCGCAGACGGTCACAGTCATCGAGCCGTAAGGCGAGTAACTGCGTTTTTCTGCAAGCGTACCGTCTTCGCGACGGTATTCGACTTCGACCGAGTATGACGTGTATCGGATCTTCATCTCGATCAGCACACCGTCGGCGGCGAAGACATATTTGTCGATCGGCGACCAGCGGTTCGAACCACTTGTGGTGGCAGACGAACGCGTACCGTTCTCGCGAAACTCGACCACCTCGTATTCCGAGTAGCCGAGCTTGCGGCGCTGGACTTCAAGTTTGCCGTTCGCGCGGAAAGTTTCCTCGAGCAAGACCTCCCTGGAGGACGACAGCACCGTGCGGGTCTTTGTGGTCTTGCCGTCCGCGTAGAAAATCTCAGTCTCGAATCCACCGCCTGAGCGGCTGCGGTTGAGGCTTTCGGTGGTTCCGTCCGGGCGCGAGATGCGTTCGAAAAGAACGGTTTTGCCGTCCTTGTCGTAAAGCACCGAGCGACTCGGGGTGCGCTTTGTCGACTTAGCGTCGGCCAGCGGGTACATACCGGTGAGCTCACGAAGCGTGCCGTCTTCACGGTACTCTTCGATTTCGGTGACGCCGTTTTCGTATTCGATTTCAGCGCCGGTCACCCTGGTTTTGTCTTCGTTGAGAAGAACGACTCGAACTCGTCCGCCTTTGTTGTCGCGGCTGCGAAGAAGTTCGACTTTGGTCCTGAGCAGGCTGGGGAAGTCAGTCTGTGAAATGTCCACGGACTCTTCCCGGCAACCACTAAGCACCAGCAGTAACACCATCGTAGTAACGATGCTAGCGAATTTCATGAGTGTATTCCCTGTGTAAAAGGAGTGCTGCCGCGCGTTTTGCCGGTAGCACAGAAATCAGATACCAACAGAGCTTGAAGAACGACACCCGCCGCCGAACACAAAGTGTTCTCTGTTGCGGAATGTTGATGTGGCAAGGAGTGTTCTAGTTAGTTACTCTTTTAGATTCGCTTGGAATCTAGTTGTTGGTTTAAATGGGGACGTCATGACCATACAAAAACAAAGAGAGAATCATCAAGAATTACGCTAACGCCAAGATGATATATTGCCAATTTTGCGAAGCGATTAGCCTCATTGCAAGCATGCAAGATGCAGGCTGAGAGCGGGCGCACACTCTCTTTACCACCACTGAATTTCACAATCCAACTATGTCGCACGAGCATCGCCTTTCGATATTGCCCCGTCTCCAAACAAATCAAAAACCGCACCACTACTTGACATTCAGGCTCTTATTGAATCTAAGGTCATGATGCCTTTTCATATCTCACCTCTTCTTGTAATCAAACAGCCTCACAATCTCTTTCACCTAAACGTCGCCAATGATTCTCCTTTCGTGAGGATCGTCTTGCGCCGTTTGCATCCAGGGAGTTTTTATGAAGTGCATGACTGCGATTCTCGACAAGGACGGGCTGCGCCTCCTCCAGGGCATCACTCGCACCGCCCGCCGTACCGCCAACGGAGTGCAGACCTGGCTCGGATACCCGTTTGTCACCCGTGCCAATGCCGGAACGCAAAACGAGGGGCATCGCTGCGATTTGATCGAAGTCGATCCCAGCTTGCTAGACGGAAAACCGCTCACCATCGCCGGGGGCGACGTCCAGTTCCAGCTCAGCGATTGCTCGCTCCGCAAGAACGCCAACGGACTGGGGATCACGGAGGCCGGTGACGGCAATCGAGACGGATTTCTTGTCCTCCTGCAGGTCAACCCGGACGTCTCGACGCTGGCGATGGCGCGGCAGTACGAGTTTCACAATCGCGACCGGCAGCTGGCCGAGGGCTTCGCCATCGACTACTGCCACGTCAGGTTCAGCCGCCATCCGTCCCGCTTTACCGTCAGCAAGACGCACGAGCGCCTGCTCTTATTGCACGAAGGCGAAACCTACCGCGTCGACGTGATCGAGCCTGCCGTCCGGATTCTCGGCCTCGCCGTCAACGACGGTCGCCGCCTCACGTACGAACTCAGCGTGGTCGACGGCACCGTGCAGTTCAACCAGACCTCCGCCCAGCCGCTGGTCATCCCCACCTTCGACTCGAACTCGCTGTCGACCGAAGTGGGCGCCGCCTTGATGCTGATCGCCTTCGCCACCATGTGCGGTATCGTCGCCGCACCCGGACATCACGTCACATCGGTCTGGGCGATGGCCGGAGCAGCTTGCGGGGCCGTGCTATTCGCCGCACTCACCGCCGTTCGCTACGTCGTCGCGCAGTTCACCCGACCGAAGTACAGCACGACGAGCTGATACCACATCCGGTGACCGTCATCACAACAGCATGGACGCGAAATGCTCGGGCGAAAACGCTCCCCGACCTCGCGAAACCAGGACTCGACGGCAAATCCGCCGTCGCAGTCTTGGTTTAACCCTTCGCTCTACTATCTCTAGTCGTTTTCCAGACACCAGGACAAAAGACCCAAGAAGCGACAAAGCGCTCCTTGGATCCCGATTGAAGTAAGCGTGCGCAACGAGAACCCCATCGCTGTTCTCGTCGCGCATCGCTAAGTTCCAATCTCAATATTTTCAAGCGCTAGCGCTTGAAGTTATCGTTCGTCGTCGCGCGGTGACGCCGGTATTACCGGGTGCGAACGCGCAGCGTGTAGTTGAGAACCTCGCTCTTACCGGCGGTGACGGACACCTTCCCGGTCGCGAGCGTGGCGGTCACCCTGGTGAGCGGCAGCACGACGTTCTGGTCGGCGGGCGTGGCGACCTCGATCAGCACGGTGACGTTCTTCTTATCCTTGAAGTTGAAGACCTTGACCTCGAAGTCCTGGTCCTGCCATTCCGGGGCATCCTGTCCGGGGCGCAGGCGGGGAGCCGGGCCGTTGCTGACGACAGTGGTCGACTTGGTGAGCACGCGCTCGGCCTTGACGTCGCTGGAGGTGCCAAGACCAATCTCGAAGACCTCGTCCTTGGCCAGTTCCTTCAGGGAGTAGTTGTTGACGACCTGGAGACGCGATTCCGAGTTGCGCTGCAGAACCTTGACGTTGCCGGCCGGCAGCGGGGTTCCGAGGTTGTGCTCGGCGCAGTTCTTCAGCTTCAGACGGACGTTGACGGGCGACAGAACGCTGGCTTCGGCGCCGTAGTACTGCTGGTGGGCGGGGACGACGTACTCCTGCTCGACTGCCACGTTGGCGCCACTGAACAGCGGGAGCTGACGGCTCTGGCCATCACCGATGCTGACGCGGCCGGGGATGCGATAGACCTTGCGTTCGCCAACCGATTCGACCGAGGCACCACCACCGGGGGCGTCGAACATGGCAGGCGCGGCGGCGTACTCGGCGGCAGCCACGCGCATTCCGCGATTGCGGGGCGCCTGGACGTTGCCGGAGAGCAGCCAGAGGTTGGCGTTGTCGAACGAGGTGCCGGACTGGTTGACGACGTTGACGGTGGTGTTGAAGCTCTCGAGAACCTGCTTATCCTCGTTGTAGACGACGGTATGCTTGGCGTTCCAGCCCAGCCCATCGGTCTCATAGAGGAAGTTCAGGTTGTAGACGCCGGCCTTTGTGACTTCGGCTTCGATCACGAGCGAGGCGGAGGCGGAGAGCCCGGCTGCAAGCTTGCCGACTTCGATGTCGCTGGGATTGCCGACTACCGTGCCACCACCTGCGGTGGTTACGATGGCTTGCCCGCCGCGCACATAGAGCAGTTCGCCTGTGACCGATCGACTGGTGGCACCACTGCCGACCGTAATCGTCACCTGCTTGCCGACCGAGAGTTCGAGTACGCGCTCGGGGGTGAGGTTGGCGGCCTGGTAGTTGGCGGACTTGTACTTGAAGTCGCCCGGGCCGGTGGCGCTGATGATGCTGAGGCTGTCCTGACGGTACTTGGCGGCGATGCCGTTGAGCTGGAAGCTGTTCGTGCCGGCGCTGAGCTGGACTCTGCGGAGTTCTTCGACCTGACCGAAGCCTTCCCCATAGACCGTGATGTCGACCGCGCTGGCGGCTTTGGTGACGGCGAATTGGACGACGGGTTCATCGGCGGCGTGCGCCGGGGCGACGAAGGACTGGACTGAAAGGACAGCGGCGAGAGCGGCGACGGACAGTCCGAGGCGGTTCAGATAGTTCATGCTCGTTGATTCCTTGGTTCCGAAGTTCGCGATCCGACTAAATTGTTTGTCGGATAGACACCCCTTAGAAGGTAGGCATCTTCACCTGTTCTTCATCAAATGCAGCTGCGTCGAGTGATACCGGATATCAGGCGATATCTGGAATTGGTGATGTGGTGACTGGGATGTGCGATGGGGGGTTGTGGTGAAAACTCGAAAAGCAGGTGCAAAAAAGAACAACTGACCCTATTCATCAGACCGCCCCATTCGCTACCGCGGCCGCCGACCGTGCAACAAACCGTAGCTATAATCGGCTTAAGATTCGGCGGCCCTCGCGCTAACTTTTAAAAATGCAGATGCGATAAACTGCATTGCTCACTTAGCTTCAGATAGTTGTCAAAGAGAACAAACTGCGGTGGTTTCGATATGACGGACATAGCGCAAGGCCAATTTCTCGAACATTTATATTGGAAAGATGCCGAAGCATTATTGACAAACAAAACGGTTGTAGTCATCCCAATCGGCGCCCAGTCGAAGGAACACGGATATCACCTGCCGCTCAACAACGATTTTCTGATGGCTGAGTATTTAAAACACGCCATCGCAAAACGGCTCCCAGTGGTGATTGCGCCGACTATCAATTACAGTTTTTATCCTGCAATGGCAGAATATCCGGGTTCGGTATCATTGAAAAGCGAAACAGCTAGCTCGATGTTTTGTGATATTGTCAGCTCTTTTGCCCGTTTTGGACCGAGATATTTTTACTTTTTAAACACCGGCATATCAACAATTAGACCGCTGAAAGTGGCTGCCGAAGCACTTGCACGCGAAGGAATGTCAGTAACGTATTCTGATTTGAGAGTGTTGCTGCAAACTGTGAGACTGGCAGTGGAAGAACAAGAAGGCGGCACGCATGCCGATGAAATCGAGACTTCGATCATGCTTTATATGGCGCCTGATGTCGTCAAAATGGAACAAGCCGTTCTCGATTTCCACGGAGACGGCCCCGGGCCATTCTCGCGAGAACGGCGCCCGGACGCCGTTTACTCACCAAGCGGCGCCTGGGGCGATCCGACAAAGGCTTCGAAAGAAAAGGGCGAGCGATTGGTTACGGCGTTAGTCGATGGTATCGCCCGCGATATCAAACGCATTTTTGAAAACATCGAAAGTATATCTACTAAGATCTGATATCTGTCTAACTTAAACATCTTTTGGCGCCTATCGCGGATCTCATGAGGTCGGCTCTCAGGGAAGGTTTGAACACTAATGATAGGATGGCGAAGCCTATAGATCAGGAACAAACGCCATGCCTAAAGTCGCCGTATTGCCAGACCACATTGCCAGTCAAATCGCCGCCGGAGAAGTCGTAGAACGCCCGGCATCAGTGATTAAGGAGTTGGTTGAAAACTCGATCGACGCGGGTGCTACGCACATCGAAATTTCCGTCAGTCACGACATGCGCGATATCCGCGTCGCCGACAACGGTTTTGGCATGGATCCCGATGACGCGGTTCTGGCCTTTCAACGGCACGCAACTTCAAAACTCGCCTGCGCCGATGATTTGTCGACCCTGATGACACTGGGTTTTCGTGGTGAAGCACTGCCGAGCATTGCGTCGATTTCCAAGTTCACCTGCTACACGCGAACCAGGGACGCTGCTACTGGAACGAAAGTCGAAGTAAAAGAAGGCAACGTCATAGCCACTGAAACAGGCTGTTCACAAGGAACAGTCATGGAAATCGCAGAACTGTTTTATAACGTTCCGGCGCGATTGAAGTTTCTCAAAAAAGCTAATACCGAGTTCGGACACTCGCAAGAAATCGTGCAAAGCCTTGCCGTCGCCCATCCTCATGTAGTTTTTGAAATGCGAAAAGGAGACACAGTCGCATTTCGTACTGGTGGCACCGGCGATACCGCTCAAGCGGCGACGGATGCAAAAATGTTTTCAGGCAATGAATCATTTGTCGAAGTCAGCGGTTTTGACGAGCGTTTCGGACTGACCATAACCGGAGTGGTGGCACGACCAAATCATTTTCGCGGCGATCGAAAGGGAATTCTCAGTGTTGTAAACCAGAGACCGGTGCGCTGCCCACTTACATACAAAGCTCTGGAATACGCTTACTCCGACTTGATTCCGCGCGGTCGACATCCGTTTGCGGTGATCAATATTCAAATCAATCCAGAACATATCGATGTGAATATTCACCCGACAAAAAAAGAAATCAAATATACGGATAGCAACGCAATTTATATGGCGCTGCACCGAGCCATCGGAGACGCGCTCAGACAGCCGCGTCGCGAACTGATGGAAGCGATCAATCAAGCTCGCCAGGAAGAAGCCGACGCCAACGGTCCGCGCATTACTTTCGACGAATCTGTTGCACCGCCGCACCACAACCAGGAACAATTCGCCGGTTTATCCGAGGAAGAACTGGTGGCCGGCGGCAAAGAAGCACAACTGCTCGCGGCAGGAAGTCATGCTTCAAGCGTTGTCGTTCAGTCTTTGAAACTATACAGCCGCGACGAGAACATAGAAACCAGCGCACCCCACATGCTGCACAACGCCCCAGGAGCCGATTTCGAGAAGCGTTACAACTTTGCGCCCGATGGCGGTTCGGAAAACAGCAATCGCTTTGACAGCCTCGGCGCCTCATCCGGTTCAGAACTGAGAGAACGCACCGCCTCTTATGATGCCGTTTCTCAATCGATCGAACAATTGAGCTTCCGAGGCGAACTCGGTTATGTGCCTTCGAGATCCAGTCAGCCGACATACGAACAACCATCCGAAACCATGCTGTCCTTGCCGCTCGACGAAGAAATTGTTTTACCTGCGGGTTGGAGACTGGCGGGCTACATTCACAACACTTACTTCTTGTTCGAGACGCCGGAAGGCATGGAAGTGATCGAGCAGCACATCGCACACGAACGTACTCTCTATGAGCGCATCCTGGCTTCTCAAACCACGCGCGGACGCATCTCCGAGCATGCTCAACGACTCTGCATTTCATCGCCTTTAAACCTCAGCGCACAACAAGCTGATGTTTTGAAAAACGGCGCAGCTGCCCTCGAATCGCTCGGTTTCGAATTCGAATTCGGCGAAGATGGTTCTGCTTCATGCACTCAGGTTCCACTCGAACTGGCACATCAAAACTACGCCAACATCATCCACAAAATGGTCGAAGATCTGGCAGATGTGGAAAACGCAAACATCGAACTGGAAGCGACTAAGTCGATAGCCTGTCAATCCGCGATTAAAAACGGCATGCATCTCTCGACCAACGACATCATCAAATTGGTTTCCGCATGGTTGCAAACCCCACGCCACGACACCTGCCCACACGGTCGCCCAGTGCGTCTCAAGCTTTCCATGAACAGACTGTTTGAGATGTTCCACCCAGTTTAAAAGTCGCGACGAAGTTCTGTTAACAACTAAACTGTTCCGCATGGATCGAAACATACTGCTGGAGCATGGGTTTCAATGCGGCCACAGAAACAACCACTGCATTCAACTCAACGCAAAAAAATTTGAACAGATGTCGAATTAGTATGCGCACGGATGTACTTCTAAGGGTGCGCATTACTGAAGAAGCTCATCATCAGCCCTCAACGGCACAACAACTGAGATAGAAAATCAATTCGCTCCGTGATTTTCGTGCAACGATCTTCTCGTGACCATTTGCGAATGGAATTTGACAAGCTGCGCGTTGAAGCGTAGAAGCGCCTGGCGGGCGGCTCGGCTTGTTGCCTCCGGAGCGGTGTTCGCCACTTCCACAAGCGGTTCAATCAAGCGATTGTCGGCAGACTTCGATGCGATCACGATGTCGATCCCTTGTTGAACCCCTTTGGGATTATCGCTGCGAAGCAACTGCATCACGCGTCCAACGTCAGTTCCGGCGGCCAGATCACTCAAAATTTGGTTAGCTTTGTCGTGGGCTGGCTTGTCCCATGTTTGCCTGGTCAATTTGCGAAGTTGTGGTTCAAATATCGCAGCGTCTTGCGGGGGCATCAGCTCTAGAGCCTGCGCGGCGACACCCGGCAACTCCAGTCCACGAGCAACTAAACTGCGGGTGAATTCTGGACTGTTTCGCCCGAGTCCATAGGCCTCGTGAAACACCAACATTCGCCCTTCCACGTCCGGCATGTTTCTCATGAGATCAATCAATTCTGGCAATTTATCTGCATTGCCGGTCATTTCTGCGAGCTTGCGGTAACCCGGACTAGACGAGTGGGTGGAAGACCCCAGGCGGGTCAGAGCCAATTCGCGGGTTGCTGAATTGGGACGGGCCTCTTTTACCAGCAAAGCCAACTGGTCATGTACACTGCCGGAATGCAGCCTGAGCAAATTATCGAAAGCTATGTCAGCAACCGTTCTTCCTTTGCCGGAAGATTCGAATGACAAACCCGGCATGCCACTACGGGAGGTGCTCACAGGAGCAGTTGATCCGTTTCGCGTCAACCCGGGCAGATCCGCCGGTACCACATTCGAGTCAGGATCGGAAGCCAATCTCCGCAAAACTGGAGCGTGTCTTTCTCTATTACCGATGTGACCAAGTAATTCGGCGGCGGCCGCTTGTTCCGTCGGAGTGCCATGCTTCGTGCGTCTTTCCAACAACTTCAGCGCATCCGGATAAACTTCCTTTTGCACATGACCCAATCGATTCGAAATTTGCCTGGCGTGAGTACTCTGGTCTGTCGGCGCGGCTTGAGCCACAACTCTAGTCAAAGAACGCCCCAGCAAAACGGTTCTCACCGGTGCATTCTCAGCAAAGACCAGGAATCTGTCTGAGTCAGGCGCCAACATTTCTTCGCCCAAATGAACGGCACCATCTTCGTCAGGATTAGAGCGCGCGTAACGCCGAGAAAAATGTTTGTCAGTCGGCTTATCCGACGGTGCCTCAGGAAATTGCAAGCCTGCTCGTGCAGCGTCATCAGCAGCCACCACTTTAGTCGAGGCACTGCCCGCGGTGCCATCAAATTTTGGATTAGGAACATCCTTGTCGACTAGAATCGCTAAATAATGAAGAGCCGCTTCTTCAGGGGCATTGTCGGCGGCGAGGTGTCCGAATTCGTGACCCATAAACGTCCGCAAAGTACCCTTGTCACTCGACATGTTTTTTGTAAGATAAAACGTAATCGTTCCGTCCTTACTAGCCGTGGCAGCCGACTCGAAATCAGCGTTTTCGAATTTTACTTTGTTCCATGGATCCTCAGGGTTCGGTTCTTCCGACAAAACCACACGTTTGATCTTAGCGCGGTTCGGCACCTCGTCGAGAAGAGCAACAAAATCTTCCGGCTGCGCCAGCCGCGGAGTCGTACTGAGGGCCTGACGCGCACGCATTATCACTGCGGATTCCTTGCCCACAGCAGATCCGAATTGTTGAACCAGAGCCGGCTCAGGATCAGTGTTCTGAATCTGCAATGAAATTTTGCGACGCTCATTTGACGGCAACGTGTCAAACGGAATGTCTTTCGATGCCACAGCTTCTAGCGCTGCCAGTGTCGCCTTATTTTTTTGCATCTTCGCGAGCAGGCTTTCTTCGACAACCAGTTTTGCCTTGTGCCCCTCGATATCGAAGACCCTCATCTTCACTTCGGTTGGTTGAGTATTGGCGCGAAATTCTTCCAGCGTACTGAACGTTTTATTTGCAGCCTCGGGCTTCAATCGGTGCACCACTTCGACTTCCCGGCGCGGATTTTTCAAACGCGGCGTTAAGTCCGAAGACTTCGAGTTTAGTACTACGAAATCCAAACCATCGGCCTTAGACGTTTTAACATCGCGAGAAACCATTTCGCTGGCAAGCTCTTCCGGAGATAATTGATCGCGCGATTTCTTTTGGCTGGGACTTTCGGCACCATCAGCCGTTCGCGCGACGGCTTTTTCGGTTCGAGCGGTCGGCACATTTTCCTGGACGGATAAACTATTAGCTTTCAAAACGTTATCGACAATCGCGCGATGTTTGGCGTGAAGCGCGCCGTTATCGAGGCCGCCGACAAAACCACCGGTTACCAATCCGACTTTACCGGCAAAGTGCATCGCCGAAAGAGTCTCGTTAAAGCTCTTGCCCTGCGACACCGCATCAATGCCGCCAAAAACCGTGCCGCTCGTGTAGCCGCTCCCGGCAGCAGCGATGGTTGTGGCAAGACGGTTAGGCGCTTCCTTTGCAGCCATCATCGACATCGCCCCCTTCATCACCCGCACTCCGACCATACCGGCAGGAACGTTGATCAAAGCGCCTGTAGCAGTGCTCTTCACGACGTTGGTGGCAAGCTTTCCGGGTGTGAAGTTACCATTTTCATCGACCCAATTACTGGTATCGAAGCCGCTTTTCACCAATCCAAAACCACCACCAACCGTGAGGTGGGTGGCAATTTCCTTAGCAAAAGGACTGGAGATGTTTCTCGCCAACGTGTTCTGCAGCCGACTTCCAGGCAACATCGTTTTGCCGACAGTATTGAGCGCCGCGCCTTCACCGACATTGAGAGTAAACGCGCCAAGATTTTCTTGCAGCCCCTGATGCGGATTGACCAGCATAGTTGCGCGAACCAATCCACCGGTCAGCGCTCGGAATTTCGGCACAATCGCAACCGTGTCGGCTGCAATGTGACTGGCCATGTCGTTTTCTTCGGCCCGTTCAAATTTTTGCTGCGCATTGTCAGGTTTATCAAACGTATCCCGAGCAATCCCAATCGTCGCTCCGCCAAGAGTCTGCTCCGGACGCGAGCTGAAGGCTTCGGTGATAAGACCGAAATTGCTCTTGTTTTGATAAACACTCAGGTCGTGAAACTTGCCTGAGTCGGAATCTGATCCCACGGTTACCTACCAGAATCGGCTTCTACGTACAGCGTTCTCACACCTTACCAGAAGCCCATTATGATGGGGAGTATTCCCATGGTGAGGCTACGTAGTCAAAACTGATCAATTAATCTTTAAGGCGAAAGAAAGTCGCAGGCCGTTGTCCTTTTCGCGTGAAGCTGATGTCTTTTGCCATCGAAATTGCTGTTTTTTTACCAGCAAGCTTGTTGTTCTTTCGCCATCAAATGCTGTTTTTGCAACCACGCGAAAAACATTTCCAGCAGCGCCATGCTGACCAGCCAGCAGAACGTCACTGCCTGGTCACTGTGTTTATTACACAAGCGTTATTACCAATATCGATATCGCTTGTGACGCCAGTTCCAATGTGCCACCAATAGTGGTGATTCTACGCACGAACATATTCACGTCCGAATACAGATGCAACGTGAAACGGTTGATATCAGCCGATTTTCGCATTTGTTTATCTAAAGAAGAATATTTGCGATCAGATCCCAATAACCGTAGTGTCGAGTTACACATTTCTTTCTTTGATTTCAAACAAGCAGCAACCCAAGTTTACCTATAACCAGGCACCAGCAGTACTTTCACTATCAGCAATCGCTGTGCGTGGAACTCTGCCATTCTGAAAGGGACTCCTCATGCATCACATCGGAACTCTGTCGCCGGCGGCCGCTCCCAGGGATTACAGCAAAGTGGTGATTCGTGCGGAGGTCCGCCACCCCGTCGTCACCCTCGCGCTCGTCATCGTCAACATCGCTATTTGGGCAATCATGTCCGGTCCCAGCGAACAAGACGCTCGCGCCCTGGTCAATGACTACGCCTTCTTCCCGGAACGCATGTGGCAAAGCATCGCCAACCAGGACTACTCCGCCATCACGGCAGAGGCACTGCGTTCGGTCAGCTCCCTGTTCGTTCACGAGCGAGACTACCTGCACGTCGCACCCAACATGCTGCTGCTCTTTCTGTTCGGAAGAAGCGTCGAAAGACGGCTCGGACGGCTGCGCTTCGGCATTCTCTACTTGCTCTCAGGGGCTCTGTCCTGCGCTGCTTACGGCGCAATTGTCCATGACGGCGGAGCCTCTTTTGGTGCAAGTTCGGCAGTCTGCGGCGTTCTCGGTGCGTTCGTCGTACTGTTCATCCGGCGACGACCGTTCGTCTCGATGCTACCGCTCGCGGTGCTCGGTCTGAACATGTACTGCGCGGTCAACATCACGGCCGCCGGCTTCACGTTCTTCGCGCACTTGATCGGCTCCACCATCGGATTCCTGTGCGCGTGCTGCATGATCGTGCAGCTCACACCACAAGCCACCACGGTGCGCGCCGGAGCAAGGGGTTAATCGGGAGAATTGAAGCGAGAACTCGGCTGCACTGCCGCCCATCGAGAGCTTGCCGCTCGACCGAATCGCAAGGGACGTAGCGCCTGAGCGATCAACGTTTCCAAAGTGATCCTTCCTGTAAGGAGCTCGTCATGGGCTTTTTTGAGTGGTCAGTGATTGTTTTCGGGCTGATGATCATCAACTACCTCAGCGACATCGCGTCATCGTCTAAGGACGCCGTGCTCGCGCTGAAGGTGAACACACCTGAGACGGTCAAGCCGAAGCCGGAAGATTTGTCGGACCGGGAATTGTGCCGACGCTTCCGGATTCGGTTGGAGGAGGCCCAGAACCGCAAGTCGCGCCGTTAATCCCCGCGCGTTAACGAAGAAACGGGCCCGGGGCTCACGAAGCCTCCGGGCGCCAAAGCACTTTGTGCCCGATCAACCACCAGGAGGGCGACCAAAGCGTCGACTCCAAATCAGCGTTTACAGTTTCAACACCATTTTTCCGGAAGGAATCACCATGAACAGCTACGTATCTCCTGAGTGGGGAGGCAATGTGGAGCTGACCAAGCGTTATGCCATCCGCCTTTATGATCTGAGAAGCCTCGGATGGAAGGGCTTCGACGAGCTTGAGTGGGTGGCGGCGTTGCTCAAGAAGCATCCCAAAATCTCCACCGTTCTCATCGGAACACTCAAGCTCACGGAAGCGAGCTTCAACGCGGTCCAGTCGCTCGCCGACACGATGAAGCCCGAAGAGCGTTATCGGCTGCGAGACTACATCATCGGCAAACTCGCTCTTGAAGAGCTGAGTTGCAATCGCCACGGCTCAGGCGCCGGCTCTTGTGAAACTCGGACGGCGTTGCATCGCTGCGTCGAGATCGCGCTCGAGTGGGAGTGACCACTTCCCAGAGCCACGGTTGAACCGGGGCTCGACTGCATCTGCGTCGAGCCCGTGGTCGATTGGATGTGTCAACTTTAGGAACCACTCTTGAACTCGGCTCGGCGCCGCGGTTTTAGTGGAACCACAATCCCGAGTAGACCGCTGCGGCGGTCCGCTCTTGTTCGCCCGTCTACGCCGGTGGCTCAGTCACATCGACTAAGCATCGGTACTTCGGAAGGCGAGAACTTCTCGCTGGCTTATCCACTGACCTGGAGTTTTCCCATGTTCGGACCCAAGTGTGCCCGTACCGTTCGCCGCAAGCTGGAAGCCGCACGCATCGCGGCCATCGCCAGCAGCGAGCCCGCCATCAAATTCGATCCGCTGAGCGCCAACGTCGGCACCACCCGCGCCACCAAAAGCGGCGAGACGCCCACCCCGACCGAAGCGCGCCAGTGCGTCTACTGCTCGACCGACGTGTCCGGCTTGCCAGACGCCCGGGTCTGCGAGCAGTGCAGCAACGAGAAGTGCGTCTGCCAGCGCTGCAACCGCAAGCTGGGCATCAAGCGCGTGCGGGTCCAGCAGCCGGTGCGCACCCAGCCGACCGGCCAGCGCGCACCCGACGCGCCGCCACACCCGCTCGTCGTGACGCCGCCGCGTCACTCGGGCAAGTCGGGGCACGGCACCGGCGTGGCAGCCGAACTCGGTCTCGAGGTCGTGTCGCTGCCCCAGCCACCCACCGAAGAGGAGGTCGCCCTGCGCGCGTACTTCATCTGGACCGCCTCGGGCTACAGCCACGGTCACGACCAGAGCGACTGGGAGCAAGCGCGTCAGGAGCTTGTGACCGAGCGCATTGCCGCCGAGTAAGGGCGGAATCGACTGCGCTGCAACCCGGTCAACGCACATCGCAAACCCTGTCGGACCAGAGCAGAGCAGCCTCAAGGCTGCCTGCCTGGTGGGAAGGGCTATCGCTACTGGTGAGCCAGACTTTTAGCCCTTTCTTTTTTGGTTTTTGGGGGCAGAATAACTATACCCCATAGTATTATTTCCACACTCCCGAGCTGCGGGACTCGCCGCGATCGCCTGTGGTGAGCTGAGACAGGTTGTTGTCTAAACCCAGGAATCTCCCGTTCTTCAGGACGGAGAGGACGTCAAATCTGACATCTAATCGGCGGCTTGCTCTAAAGCATGCTCAAGCAAATCGGAAACGAAAAGGTCCTTTGCCATTTCTCGCATATACTCCAATTTTAAGCGAGACCCCTGCATTTTGATCACGCCGATAACATCGTTCCATTGGCGATCGGATACTTCATTTCCAGCCCTATACCACTCGAGTTTCGCTATCACTGTGTCTTCTGCGCATGCAAAGAATGCCTTATCATCAGGCGAGACGGCGACCTGAACTCTATTCGACAATTGCAGCCGATCAAAATTGCGATTTTTTGGAATGAAAATGTCTACCTTAAAACCAAATGAATAGTCGATTAAGTTGAAACTTGAACGGCACTCGACTGCGTCGAAGGCTGACTCTTTCGACACGTAGAAGTCAGTCTCTAGAGCATCTACAAAATCATTTATTTGCTCCACCTTCAAATCTACGAGAAGATCAGCATCAGCTGTGGCTCTTGCTAGCCCATGAGTTGAGCTGGCAAGTGATCCACCAATTAAATATGGAATTTCCAGACGATCCAGAATCTGAACAACCTTGAGCGTAATTGAGATATCGTCATTCATCTCTCAACCTGATTCTCGGACCGGATTGAATAATTCGGTGGACCGTAGACTGTCTCCGCGAGAGTCTCGCCTAAAACTTGATCCATTAATTTTCGGCGACACTGTTCTTCGTTAAGCTCCGGATGTCTTAGCGCTATTCCGCTCATCATCAGAGTGCGGACAGTGTCGTTCAGCTGGCTGACCATCCGCAATTTTTCAGCAGGTGATTTCTTGCGCAATATCTCCAGTTGCACCTGTTCGGCTTCGCGACTGGTATCAGAAAGTGGTTTGACTTCGTGTGGTTTCTTCTTCAACGATCAGAGCCCTGCCGCGCATTTCATCATTGGGGAGCAATCTGGTGAAAAGCAACACCATGATCGCATCAGCATTTTACCATCCGCGCCTGAGCGAACCGCGTTCCTGGCGCGTCCTAAAAGATATGTCGCAGTTCTCTTGTTTTCACGACGGTTTGCACGGCCTGGTTCAGCCCGAACTCCGAGCAGGGCACTAACGGTCTTAACTCGAAGCCTCAATCGAGCAACGGTCTAGAGGAAGATCAGCATGGATTAGCGCAAGCGAACCACCACAAGTTCCGTCATAGTGCAAACGGTGAAGAGGCTGATAGTGAACGAAGAGATACCGACAATTGATATCATATGCAAGAACTCGTTCCGAACGACATGACGACGTTTCGAACTCTGGAACAATAATCGTTTTGCATAAAAGACTAAACTCGAAATTGACACCACTCAAGAATCCACGCCACCACATGCGCCACCGCCTGCCGATGGTTTCGCCAGGCATCCTGATCAGTCTGGCATGCATTTCAATCGGTTTCCCACTCGCAATAAACGCGCCTGCAGTCGCCGAGAACAGCAAGTTTCGTCTCGACAGGCATGAGCGAGATCCAGGAGTCAGACCGATGCTGTTTGCCACCACTCGACTCGACGAAAATGGCGGCGGCGGAAAGCCCTATTACGGCGGACGTCGACATCTAGACTTTGGTCGAGGCTCGCTGGACTACGGCATCGTCAAAGTAAATCGACCAGCGCAACTAAAACCAATTGAAAAAGAGAAAGCCTGGCAAACTTATTTAGATACGATGAATCAAAACGACACCAGGTGGCAATCCGCACAAATGGCTTCCATAGCGCTTCTTGAAGAACAGGAGTTTTCATCCAAAATAAAAGGTTGGAAAGGACCGATCACAATTTTCGTACACGGGTATCTAAAATCATTCGACAATTCCGTAAGAGATGCCGCCGTCGTCGCTTACGAACAAGACCGGAGAAATGGCTGGGAGAGCCCGACTCTACCAATACTTTTTACCTGGCCATCAGCTGACAAACTGCAAAAATATTCACAAGACGAAACCAACGTTGAGTGGAGCGCTCAAGCGTTTACTACTTTCGTAGAGAAAGTCGTGGCTGAGAAAAACGAGGCGAGCCCGCTCTACATCGTTGCGCACAGCCTCGGAACGCGACTCGTCTTTGCGCTCACCAACAAAAATGATTTGGTTGAACGCGCGCCAATCGACAAGTTAATACTATCCGCGTCAGACTATGACTATTTCAGTGCGCGACAACGTTTAGAAAAACTCGAACAAATGGTCAAGGAGCGGATCTTCGTTTTTGTCTCCGATCGCGACGGTCCTCTCATCACCTCGCACTTGATGCATGGTGCACCTAGATTGGGCAGGCCATTTGACGCTCCGCAACCAAAAACGCGTCCGAAAGACTACACGACGATGGACGGCTGGGCGACGCTATTCGAACAAGCCGCGGACATCGCCATTGTTGGCGGCTTGAACAATCCTCCGGAAGCGGCCGTTTGGCTCAGCAAAAAACCGGAGATACTTTGCGAACTCGGAACCAAATCGAAATTCATGGATGTTTCAGAACTCGTTTCAAAAGACGCAGGACACAGACTGGCTTGGCCACTGATTGCCAGCCTGCTGATCGATGAGGAATCGCTGGCGCCGTTGAAAACAACGGTGGTTTATAAACGCCCCGATGCGGCGACGCTACTTTTGAACGGCGGCGTCCCGCCTCAACTGTACCGTTTTCACCGAATCAACGGCGCCGCCTTCGGCACGCGCTAGTTTCCATCACATGCCCAATGCCGACATGCGCGTGAGTGCGCGGTCCAACACTTCCAGTTCGGAATGCATGCGCGAAACTTCTGCCAGACTGGCGTTTCCTTGAGCTAGTTCGATTTCGTTCTCCAGCTGACCTTTGCGTTTAATCAGGTTCTTCGTGGAACGGGAATTGCGATCTGTCATCAACTTGACGCGCATCTGCTGCCGTTTTCGATCGACACTTGCCATTTTGTCCATCTCGACGCGTTTCTTGTTTTTCCTGTCATTTTCTTTGGCGCGACCGGCGCGTTCGATGGCGTGTTGATTTTGAAACAGCTCCGGCGCCAGGTTTGAGAGGCTGTAAATTTCTTTTGTCGATTGCGACAATTTCTTGTCTTGAAACATCGACATCATCGAAATGTCGCTGATGTAGCCTTTCGCGGCCTTGAGATTTTGCTGTTGCTGAGCCGGTTTAGCCACTTCGTGCTCGGCACCAAGGGTCGTTTTAATACGATTGGCTTCTTGCTTATGGTCGTGTTGCTGAACATTATCCGTCATCGAAAGAGCAGCACCCATGCCGAAAAGCGCGAACGGCGATCCCATAAACAGCGCTGGAATAATCGACGCATTACGTTGCGAAGATTGCTCTTGAGATAATTTGGAATCGTAATCGATAGTTCGCCCGCCACTATCTGTGGTGAGCAACTTACCGGAAGACGCGTCCATACTGACCTTATTGCCACCGGTATCGAGCATACTGTTCAGAAAAGCGGCGCCAAAATTTCCTTTGTGCTGACTGGAATCGATCATGCCGCTCATCACAGCGAAGTCCATCGCGCCCCGACTGCTCGCATCCATTCGACTGGTTATCGAAGTGAACGATAGCCCGGCCGCTTCGCAGTTTGCAACGCGTTTAGCCAGAGTCGAAGTCTCTAAAAGTTCGCTCGCCTCACCCGCCAGAGATTGCCCCGCACCTTTGTCGGCGCGAACGTCCTTAATTTGCGATTGTTCGACTTGTCCGTCGTATGGTCGGTCCACGATGTTGTCCTCAACACCAACGCTCAGCCAGAGCTCTCATTAGAGCGGATACGAAATTACTACAAGGCACTGACTCGAGGTAATGGGAATTACCACACGGATGCTGCAAACGCTTCACCTGAAAACGTTTCGGCGATCGGCAATTCAAAAATCTTCGCAATATCAATACTACGCAAATAGAAAGTGCCGGTCACATGGACCAGCACTTTCAGGGTTTCCGAGATTCCGAGATTCCGAGTTTCCTTGATCAAAGTTCCAAACGAACTTTAAACTTGATGATTAACGAAGCACGCCGTTTCCACTGCCTGCAATTTCGTTAGACATTGCCATTGGCTGATCCAGAGCGAACTTGATGCGGGTTCCGCTAGGAATTCTCACATCTTTTCCTTTTCTCCAGAGGTTGCTTCCCAAACCGACAGCGCCACCAGTGGCGACACCAGCGATTGCACCGGCACCGACGGAACCGGCGACGATCGGAGCGAAGCAAATACCGAGAAGAGTACCGCCAGCAGTCCATGCAGCCGTTCTCAACACACCGCTCTTAACGGTCGATGATGTGGTTCGGCCTTTTAGATTGCCTTCTTTTTCAACAACCTTCTTATCAGGAACCTGGTCAGCAGTAATGACTGCGGAGAGTGGATAACGCACACCGTCAGGAGTGACAGCTGCTGTCAGTCTTAGAGCAATGACGCCGTTCTTTCCGGCCATCGCACCTTTGTCCACACCGACGACTTGTCCTTCCAATTTAGTATTAGCTGGAAGCACCACATCGCTTCCGAGGAACATCGGAGCGTAGAGATTCGCGTTGAAGATGTCACCGGCCTTGGCTACGGCGCTATCGATCGGACTGGTCAATGTGGCGTCGACGACGGTGCCCGTTGGGACATAAGTCACTCGACCTTGAAGCGGCTGCCCATTGTAAGTTTGTGCCATTGCCGGTCCTAAAGGTCCCAACAACAGAACACCTGCTAGGGCGAGTATCAGTGGTGTTCTTTTCATGCACTGCTCCTTCTATAGAGGCGAAATTGGTAACCCACGAAGAATAACACACGATGTGATCTAAGCAAAAAATTTCATAGATCGTGGTCGATCCTCGATGGCACCGGCGGTGCCACTAAGATGGCGTATATGGTGCCTATCCGCAGTTTAGAAAGTTCGCGATTCTTGCCAAAGGTGAGCCACAAACACAATATTTATCAGGCTTCTTGACATGATGCATGTTTAGCGACAGGAACGTTTTTTCCACTAGTCGTCGCTCCAGTGCCGGATGTCATTGTGGCGCGATGTGGGCGATTGGACACATTTACGGGAGCTGGACAAAACCGAAGCACCGCGAAACCGTGCAAAAGTGGCGAAACAGGGCAGTAACGGGCAGAACAGAACTTGGTCACAGCCCTGCGTCTTGATCCGAACCGAGGCGTCTTCGAACAGTGACACAGCCAAGAGTGAACTTCGCGCAGGCCTCGCTAATGTTTATCACTTGAGCGCAGAAGTACCACCCAGCCAAAAATGCCCAGGTATAAACCATAAATAACAGCTCTTTTCTTGATAGTAAAAGAAGAACAAAGTTAGGATATTTCTCGCATCTTAATCGCTCTTTCAATTGCTGGACATCAAACTCGTTTCCCAATAAAAGCCAATCTCTCACGGATAAATCTGCCCCTCAAGGACAGAACGAGTCGACCCACCGCAACAACCGGAGCCACGAAAACAATGACCCTGACCATCCTTCTGGCGACGCTCGCGTTTGCCGGGATTCCGTTTGCTCTTAGCCGCCTCTGGAAGTCCACTCGAACAGTGGTTTATCAGGGAGCGGCTGTGCCAATTACTGCTGGACTGGAAGACCTCGGACAAAGCACCAACTCTCGCTATTGCTGGTTTCGAACCGACAGCGGCGAACAGCATCTTGCCGAAATCTCCATCGAGCAACACGCGAAGATTATTTCGTCTGAGCCTGCGACCATCACCGTCGTCCGTCATCTGTTCGGTCGCGCTGAAGTCGAGTCTGTCACCTGGCCTTACGAAGCGACACCGGAACCTGCCATCTCCGCCGACATGGCGCCGATGCTTGTCACTCTCGCCTACTTCTTCGCAGGACTCGGCGCGATGGCGTTTGGTTTCAAGTTCGAAAACGCACCCGGCAGCCTCACTGCTATGTGCGCTTCAGCGTTCCTCCTCGCGCTCGCAGGCTTCGCTCTCAACCTGACTAGCGGTCCGAAGCAACACAAACGCAGTGATATTTCCGCGTCGATGCTCGGCATTCCGATCGGGAAAGGAACGGTATCGCTAGTGGTGATGTTTCTGATATCACTGGCGGTGACATGGTTGTGCTTCTCGTCCGTCAGTTTCTTCGCTTTCTTTCCAGGAATCCATGCGGCTTTCGCGCTCGGTGGCGTCACTGCCATCTGGCTCAAGAGTCGGCATTCGACGTAAACCACCAGGCTTCTCTGGATGGTTCTGAACTCAAACCATCCAGGGCTCTCCCTGGAGAAGAGCGGCATCGTGCCTCTCTTTCAACCGTAGGATAACAACATGAAACCGAATCTCGGCCTGTCCATTGTGATGGGCGTTATCTTCTCAATCTTCATCACTTCGATTTACATCCTGATGAGCACCGTGCCTTCGTTGGTCGGCGCCGCGCCCGCACCGACGAATCCGCTTGGCGAAGCTCTCACGGTGTTCATCGTTCTGAGCGTGATGTTCAGCTTCATCATGCAGGAAATCCAGGGCATGTTCGAAGCGCTCAACCAGCGCAATCGCAGCGACCAGGACCCTGATCGCAAGGACGAAGGCGCCGAACAGAACGGCGACATCGATCCCAATTAACGCATTCCCCCCAAACCTGGAGCAGCCGTTTCTCACGGCTGCTCCAGCCTGCGGGCCCACAACAACCAGCGCATTCAAGCGCTGATTCACATTTGAGAACACCATGCTGATTCGCATCAAAAGCGGGTTGCTCGTCGACCACACAGAAGTCCGCCTCGTGAGAAAAGACACGCACTCCGGCGGAACCAAGGAAGTACTGGAAGTCGTTTTCAGACACCCGGTCACAGGAACGGCTCAGTCTGAAACCATTCACGAACAAGCGGACATCGACTGGATTTACAGCAAGATCGCAATGTTCGCGTAGGCACACCACTCTATCCTTGAGTGACGCCTTAGTTTGACGATGGAGTACTTCGGGCTACCGAATTTCTCGCTCGTCAAACCTGGATTTTTAGATACTAAACGTTTTAGTACAAAAAGCGACCAAAGCAAGCAAACCCGGAATCCATACACCTTTCGGCGCATGATTACGGGTCGCTCGCTCCTCGCGATTAACAAGAACGAAAAGTTCTTATTTGGTCACGAGAACAACTGCGTGGCGACGACGAGTTGTCGACGCGAACAGTAACCCGCATGGATAGCGCCAGCGCGCGAACGTTATCAGCCCCGAATAGCCAACGGGGTTACTTCTTGGAGGGGCCGGCGGTGGGCAGGAGCAGGTCGGCTCCGGCTTTCTCCTTGCACGAGGCGCAGCATTTGCAGTCCACGCACTCGCACTTGCCGTTCGTCTTGCACGCCTTGCAGCAGTTGCAGTCGGTGCAGTCGCACTGCTTCACGGCTGCGCCGGCAGGGGCGTTGGGGTTGCCGGTGGCGGTCGCACTGGCCTTGGCGGCGGCATCCTTCACCTTGCACGAGGCGCAGCACTTGCAGTCCACACACTCGCACTTGCCGTCCGTCTTGCATGCCTTGCAGCACTTGCAGTCGGGACAGTCGCACTTGGTCGCAGCCTTCTTGGCGCAGCAGGGAGCAGCGGCAGCGGCGACCTTAACCTTGCACGAGGCGCAACATTTGCAGTCCACACACTCGCACTTGCCGTCCGTCTTGCATGCCTTGCAGCACTTGCAGTCGGGACAGTCGCACTTGGTCGCGGCCTTCTTGGCGCAGCAGGAGCCGGCGGAGTTCGGGGTGGCGCACTCGTTTTGGACGTTGGCCGGCTTGGTACCCGTTTTGCTGCAGCACGAGTCGGTCTTGCCGTTGTCGCTCTTCTTGTCCGCACCACTGGAGGTATCGACGCTGACGCCGGCACCGAGGGTGAGGGTGTCGCGGCGGTCGCCGGCGCAGCCGGTCATGATCACCATCGCGGTCAACAGCGCCGAAGCGCCGAACAGCTTGACCAGGGGATTCGCATTTCGCATTGTGGAATTTCTCCGGAAAGAGAGATGTGAGGTCAGGTTGCCACCGCCTCCAAGGCGAGAGTTTCCTTGACCGTTTCGCTGAGATACACGGCTCCGAGGAGCCCCGAAAACAATCCCTGTCCCTATCCTCGACACTAACTTCAACAACTCGAAACGCGAAATGCAACAGCCCTCGATTGAGGACGCAATGCTGTTGGTTTTGCTTTCGGAAACGCTGATGCGGAGTGCGCGCTGTGGTTGTCCTTTGAAGAAGTTTCGAGAAGATAGGTGCATCGACAGTACAAAACAGAGATGCAATTTCCAATGTTTGTGTATCGAATAAACTCACAAGGACTAGAGCGCAAAACCCTTACCTGCCAAACGTTTACAGAACTATCAAAGATTCCCGAATAATGGAACGGAGCCGTTTTAATACTTATTTTTGCTAGAGCAGCTCGTGCTCGTGATATTTGTGCCATCGGCGTTGCTGCTTGAACTCGCCACTAAGGCCGGTGGCACTCAAAAATTTGAAGGTAACTTTCGTTTCTGATCAACGCTAGCGCTAGGTTTAACGAACCTACCGGCTCGCGAAGCGCTAGTTGAGCTAACCACAGTTTAGCCCTCAGTGAGGGAAACACGTAGTGATCTCATGAAAGCAATCATGAATCAAACAGTTACGCTTTTTATTTTCTTGCTCTTACGCGTGTGAAACATTTAGGTTGGAATTCCATTCCGTTTCCAAACAACAAATTCAAACAAACACCCAGAGCAACTTCCCGATCCAAAATCCTCTAGCAATCACCATCTCATGATGAGTGAACGAAGACGTTTTCAGGAACGAATTGCAAAGTTTAGCCGCAAGACTCACTCACCATGGGACTTCGCGACTGATTTGCTCTGCCTAACATCGAGCCACAAGTTCGAGAGAAAGGAGCTTATTATGTCTCACGCACGCACAATTGCCGCGGCTGTTGCTAAACAGCTCAAAGGCAACGGTTACATTGGAGTGTTCGCCGGTGGCTGTGTGCGCGACCGTTTCCTTGGCGTTGAGCCGAAGGATTTCGACGTCGCGACCAACGCTACCCCGAACCAAATCAAGCGCATCTTCGAGAACGACAACTGTCTGTTCGTCGGTGAAGCGTTTGGTGTCATCATCGTCATTCGCGAAGGTGTTCAGGTCGAGGTGGCCACGCTACGCAATGACGGACTTCAAGGAGATGGACGTCGACCGGACTCGGTTGTGTTCATCACCGAAAGCAATCCGCTGGTGGCGCTGAAAGGCGACGCTGCTCGGCGGGACCTCACCATCAACGCCATGTTCGAAGACCCCGAAACCGGCGAAGTCTTCGACTTCTTCGGTGGACAGGATGATCTGCGCAAGCGCATCATTCGTTCCGTCGGCGACCCGTCTCAGCGGTTCACCGAAGACCGGCTGCGGATGATGCGAGTGGTGAGGTTCGCCTCCAAGCTCGGCTTCACCGTTGACCGCAAGCTGATGGCTGCCCTGAAGAAGCACTCGAGCGACCTGCAACCCGGAGTTATCGTCTCCTGGGAGCGTATCGCCGTCGAGATGATGGGCATCCTGACCAGCAAAGCACCGGTGGTCGGTCTGAAGCTCATGCTGAAGACTGGACTGATGAAGCAGGTGCTGCCGGAACTGTTGGAGCTGAAGGGCTTTCGGGGTTTCCAGGATCCGTTCTGGCATCCCGAGCGCTTCGCTCTGACGCACACGTTGATGGTCGTCAATGTCGCTGCCACTGAGGAAGCGATGGCGCCCGTGCTTGCACGGTTTGCCGATGACGAGTTCATCATCGACGGCATCCGTACCAGCCTGTCGTCTTTCGCGCTCCGGCTGGCTCTTTTGGTGCACGACATCGCCAAGGCCCGCACCCAGAGCTGGGGCGTGACCAAGCGGACCCGTGGTTGGCTGCGCTTCATCCTGCCCTACCGGGTGCGGGTGAGCAACCAGGGTCACGCTGAGCAGGGAGCTGTAATGGCCGAGGCAATCTGCCGTCGGTTCAAGCTCTCGGCCGACATCACCAGCCGGGTCAAGGAAATCGTGCTGATGCACATGCAGATGCACCACTTCGACAACCCGGAGATCAAGCGCACCAAGTTGACTCGGCTCATGCAACGGGCTGACGTCTTCGACTTGATCGTCATGCAGCACTGCGACTCGCTGGGAACGGGACGCCGCAAGGCTGACCGTGAGTCGGCTTCGCTGATGGGTTTCTACCTCGACACGATGGCGGAGATGCGCAATGACCCGGTTATGTCGCGTCGGCCTGATGCCGAGTGCCTCATGACCGGTAAGCACATCATCGCTGCCGGGTTCAAGGCTGGTCCCATCGTCGGGGTGGTCAAAGATGCCGTGCTGGAAGCTCAACATGCCGGTGAGTTCACCGACATGGAAGGCGCTCTGGCATGGCTCGGCGCGCATATCGCGCGATTCCAGGCAATCGATGTGAGCACGCTCTCGAAGCCCAAACTCGCCACCGGCAGCAAACACTGCTGTTGATGGCGGGCTGAGCTGCGCTGACGTGATTGCAGAGATAAGGCACCGTACCCGGTATCAGCGCCGGGACGGTTGCCGCCAGGGCTTTTCAATCACCCAACGCAGAACTTGGAGGCTTACTCATGCCGAAAACAGAACTCAATTCGTTTGTTCTTCGCCAGACAGCGCAGTCGCGCTTCTCGCACTACGAGCCCGCCTCGGGCATTCCGGCTCACACGTTTGCCGAACTGGACGCATTGATTGCGCGCCAATTCGAGCAGGCGACGTGGACGACTGCGGACAGCGTGGACGTTTCCAACGGACCCAAGCTGTTCAACAGTCGCGATGACGGCAAAGTCATCAAGCTGGCGCTCGCGTCGGCGGACTGCAAGGGCTTCTTCTCCGGTGTGGTTCGCGCCGACGACACGACCGTCTTCAAGACGGTTTGCGCCGTTCGCGATCGCGCCCTCACCGGCGAACGACCCTTCATCCACTCAGTGGCGGTCAACGGCAAGAAGGCTCCTGCAGTCTTTGTCGAAGTCGTCCTCTACCATGTGTCCGCGCTCTCCGTCGAGGAGCGCACGTACACGCCTGAGGGCACAAACGATGCGGTCATACAGGTCGGCGAATGGCAGGTGGTGAGCGTCAACGCACGCGACACCTTCGAGCCTGAGCCGCCCACGCCGCAAGCGATGGCCCGTAACATGGCTGCCCACCTCGGTCTTGCCGAGGGCGCCGGTGGCACTCCCCGGGTCTACACGGCCGAGGAGTTTGTGCAGAGCATTCTGTACTGGTCCGACCGGGCAATGTCCGGTTGATGACCGCAAACCCCTGCAATCCGTGCTCGTCGTTCGCGACGGGACGCTTGCTGTTTCCCGCGCGACAGGACGGCAATCCCGCCGTCCACGCGCTGTTTTGTTTCACCCAACCTGGAGGTACTTACCATGAGCGCTGATAACGCAATCGCAATTTTCCGCACCCGGCAGAACCGTGGTGCTGGCCACTACGAGTACCGGCTTGCCGAGTACGGTGTGAGCGGAGAGCCGTTCAACCGGACACAGGCGACGTCG
>JADYXR010000002.1 GCA_021772095.1 Candidatus Obscuribacter sp.
AGTGTTCAGTTGCCAGCCAGCTAACAAGTCGTTGGAGCGGCGAATGAAGATTTGTTACTTCGTTTCAGTATTGTCGGTCGCCGCTCAACAGGAGCGTTAACCAGCAGGTGTTGAGCACATCTCAATATCTCAATTAATCAACAAGGAGCAAGTTTCTCTTGCTTTCAGAGACTTTTCTACCGCAAGCAACTGCACGGCTGATTCTCCGTCGGTTAATTGATCTGGATCGGGAACGGTTTCTTGCTTATCGCCAAGACCCTCAAGTAGTCCGATTCCAAGGTTGGTCAATGCTCTCTGACGCTGAAGCACAATCCTTTATCAACGACATGCAGACAGCAGCAATCGGGATACCAGGTGAATGGTTTCAAATTGCGATCGCACATAAGCAATCGAACTTGCTCCTAGGTGACATCGGGATGCAGATTTATCTTAAACACCCAACGATCGTAGAAATTGGTTTTACTTTGGGGCGTGAAGAGCAGGGTAAAGGATATGCACAAGAAGCAATTCAAGCTCTGCTTGATCCACTGTTTCAGCGTGGAACCATCAGCAAGATTGTAGGTATCACGGACATGCGAAATGAACCATCGGTTCGTTTGCTTAAGCGATTGGGAATGAGTTTCGTGCGATCTGATGAGGTAGAATTCAGGGGTGAATTATGTATTGAGCAAATATTTGAGTTAGCAAAAGAGGATTGGTTACTCCGTAAAGCTGGCTAACATTGCAGTGCAACGGATTGAAGGAACCAACTGGTGCTGAGTTCAAGGGGATCGGCAGCCGCTGACCGCAACCGTTATCCTGCTCACGATGGCACCAAAGCCAACTCGCCCCGAGGGATGCAATGACGGATTTCGACGCTCTTCGCGCCCTGTTCATTAATACGTCTCTCAAGAGGAGGAGCGATGAAAGCCATACGCGGTTGCTCCTTGGTGCTTCCGCGGCCATTATGAAGAAGAACGGTGTTTCGGTCGAACATCTGCATTTAGCTGCGCACGACTGTCCCCCAGGCGTCTACCCTGATATGACAGAGCACGGCTGGACTAAAGACGAGTGGCCCGTGCTTTGGAAGAAAGTAAAAGCGGCTGACATTCTCATCGTAGGGACTCCGCTTTGGTTAGGGGAAGAAAGCTCGATCTGCCGGCTCCTGATCGAGCGACTCTACGCCATGTCTGAACAGCTCAACGACAAGGGGCAGTCGATTTATTATGGCAAAGTCGGAGGCTGCGTCATCACCGGGAACGAAGACGGTCTCAAGCACACGGCGATGACGATCGGATTCGCACTCAACCATTTGGGCTACACAATACCACCTCAAGCTGATTGTGGATGGATTGGCGAGGCTGGTCCCGGCCCTTCCTATGGTGACGAAATTGAAGAGGGCGGGCGTGTCGGCTTCGACAATGACTTCACACAACGAAATACCACGATCATGACCTGGAATTGCATGCACCTTGCACGCCTGCTCAAGGCGGCTGGCGGGATTCCGAACGAAGGCAATGACCGTAAGGCATGGAAAGCTGGGCAGCGATTCGACTTCGAGAATCCCGGTACGCGCGCAGGATAACAAGGCGTTGCACCTGGCCGCTATGGAGCTGCGCTCCATAGCGGCAGGTGATCTCAATCGTTATCGCCCCAAACAATGCCGAAAAGGCCTGTTTTCGGCATTGTTTTTCTCTCTATTCCCTTTCCAGCAGGGTTTTGAGCCGTACTACAAGCAGCGGATCAACCACTTTTTTCGGCAATGTTGTGGTCTTGCATCAGAAGGGCGCAACATCCTGCTACAATTCCGCTTTCTGGTTAATACGCTCGGTTGGGTCTTGGTCACTCCCTTTGCTGATTGCCTCAGGGCGCAGCAGGGGCCTTTGAACCAAAAGATACGGTTAGTTTGAAACGGTTGCTTAGCAAATGTTTCAGTGCGCTCTCAAACTGGTCAAACTTTCGACATCACTCCATTGAAAGGCAACCAAGACACGGTGGCATGAATGTTTCAGCCTGCGGCTTAGGCGTGCAATGGCTCCGCTCACTCAAAACCAGAGGTTTCTGTTCAAAGGCCCCCGCTGGTCCAAATTGGGTCTTTCGTTAGGTTGGGGTCAAATGTTACTTAGGAAATTGGGTTTGACGGCAGTGAAGCAAGGCAAGAAAATGCGAAATATCGCTGGAAATGACGTATCTATTTTTTTGTTCCAATTTGAGTTACGCGGTGCTGGCATTGACTTCGTTCTGAATGAGGGTATTGCCGCCGATATGTACCAAGATTTAGATGCGCAACTAAAACCACTTGTCCACGCGTGTTGCGAAACACTTTCACGTTATCGACCTTTGAGCATCAGCAAGATCATGATGGATGGCAATTTTTTGCTTTCAGGGGAATTTGAGGTGATGCTGAGCAAGGGCTTAGGACGACACTTTAGACCGCAGGAAAAAGCACGGCTGTTTCAGGATGCCAAGCAGATTGCCGATTTATTGACAATGGTCATGAATCGAAGCACTCAAGCAGAAAAGGCAGGAAGACCACAACAGCCATCCGCACTCGATCACTCAACCTCTTTTCCGCCGGATCGCCTCTAGGAACTTCGCAATCAGGTCTGAACGTCGACCCTAGGCCATGTCGCTTTACGTATCTTTGCGTAAAAGAACCCTATGGTGGCGATCGCCCAGGGGTGTCAAAAAAGGGGTATGAAATGCAGGCTGCTAAAACTCCTTAGCAGTGGCACTTGCTGTTGATCTGGAAGGGGTGTCAAGAAAGGACCCTTTTTTGATCGGCTGCTCCTAGGGGTGATTGAGGCAACTGCGTGCCGCAGGCTAACCCGGTCACAGAGGCAAAGCTGTCACGGTCGTTCCCCTGCACCTCAGACCCCTCTAGACAACGGGAGCTTTTGTTTTGAGGCTGGACTTTGAACCGCGGGTTCTTTTACGCAAAGGTACGTAAAGCGACATGGCCTAGGGTCGACGTTCAGACCTGATTGCGAAGTCCTCGGAGACGATCCAGCGGAAAATAGCGATAGAAAGCCGCCCTCCCGACTCGGAGGTGATCGATGACATTCCCGACAAACGGGAGTGCACCGTGTCCTTGAGCCTGACCTCGGCTAGTCCTCCACCAACGAGCGTAGAGCGGCGATCCGGGCTGCCGTCGCCAACTATTCCGTCATCTTATGGGAGCATATCAACCGGCTCGGGGAGTACGACTTCTCCGATGCAAAGCGCCGGGATTCGGTCGGCATTCCACCCCAAAAAAACATCCTGAAATCCCAAGCTCAAACAGGGGAAAGGAAATCCGCGTAAATGGCTTGTCTCAACGCTTTTCTGGGCAGAACCATGTCGCTTTACGTACCTTTACGTCAAGGAACCCAATAATTGACCATACAGTTGGGTAGAGGGTGGCATGGCAGATCGCTGTTGTGTAGTAACTCCAGCTTCTCATGTCTCTCTACCCTTCTCCATTAGCCCACTGCTATTGACTTTCACCTACTTCTGTCAGGCAGTCAGGACTTAAACTCTAATGTTTTTGTATTAAGCGAGTCGCCAAAATTTCAAAGTTAAGTTATCAAGTTCATCACGAGTGTCTTAACCTTTTTCGGAACCTGTACTCTTCTTGCTTCTTCCATCAACGATTTCAGCCTGTTTGCACTTTAATTATCCTAGTTGAAGTAAGATCATAGTTGGCAGTTAATCTTGGTTTGAAAACACGATAATTTCCAGGTTTGGGCGATTAGTATTACAGGTCATTACAAGTACCGTTGCAAGGATGATCCCTACTTGAATCATCCTTTTGCCCACTCTATGCAGCGATAACCAGAGCTATGGGCTTTCTTTCCAACTCATAATATTTCTTAACCTGTTCCAAAAGCCCTCGCTTTTTGAGTCTATCGAGTTTGCCATGTGACCTGAGGCAGGGAACTATAGCGGTTCTTAGTCTGGTGCGGTACACTTCCAGCCTTGAAGTCCTTTCCAGTCGGGGATCGGCTGTACCCCACTAGCTTGAGAACCGCTATACAATTTCCCAAGGGCTTCAGCCTTCTAAAGTAAGTGCCCAAGGATTTTCGCGGGGAACATTACAATGCGGAAAACGATAGACCCCTCTTTTTTGACGAAGGTATTGATCTTAACCTTCCTCTTGCTGGCACTCGCGGGTATCTATAGCCTCTCTGCACGCGCTGACTTAACGGTCGGAGCCACACGCGAGATCCCGGACGGCAAGCTGGACTACACGCCAGCAGTATCCGACTTATCGCCAGAAAGCGGCCAGTACGCGCCCCGTATTCCTCTTGAAGTACTTCCGGGGCCTGCAGGACAGGCTCCGTCGCTAGCACTGGTTTATTCGGCCAAGCGCCCTAACGGCCCGCTCGGCGCAGGCTGGGGGCTCTCGTTTGAGTCGTCGATCGAGCGCAAGAGCAAATATGGCGGCATAGCGCAGATGAGTGCGGACGACACTTTTTGGATCGACGGCGAAGAGCTTATCGAGGTCAAGGACGGCACCTACCGCACCGAGCAGAATGATTTCACCGTTTTCACCAAGGTCACGGGTTCATCAGGGATCACGAGGTGGACGGCGTTGAAAGATGGTTTCACCCGCTATTACGGCATGAATGCGGGAGCCACTGGAACCCTCGACGCCAACGCGATCGAGTACCAGGATGAGCTTTCCCCTTCCGGCACTGCGGTCGGCACCAAGGAAGTGCGGTGGTATCTCTCGAGGACCAAGACCGCATTTGGCGTCGAGGTTTTTTACCGCTATATCATCCCCGAGGTCCGCCCGAACGGTGGCACCTCGCGCCGCCACCTTCCTGACGAAATCATTTACGCCGAGACATCGTCGGGGTGGAATAAGGTCAGCTTCGAGTACGAGGCGCGCAATGACATCCGTGTCTCCTACGCTAACGGCCCCAAGCGCACAGAGTCGCAACGGCTTCGTAGCATCACGGTCAGGCAAGTCCCCAGCACGACTGCTGCGGATGCAAATGTAAATCCAAAACGCGTTTTCCCAATTTTCAGTTGGCTATTCAAATTGTCCTCTTAACTCTGTTTTTCGTTCCACTGAACCTCAGACCCCAGTTTTAAGAAGTAATCGCATCGATCACATGCCACGATACTAAACCACAGTTTGGTCTATTGCTTGATTCCGTCCAGCTTGGTGCAGAGTGTATGGTGGCGATCGACAGGAGGTGTCAAAAAACGGGTATGAATTGCAGGCTGCTGAAACCCACTCAGACCGGCAGCCGATCGTGTCGTTTAGAGAGGTGTCAAAAAACAGTCGTTTAT
>JADYXR010000044.1 GCA_021772095.1 Candidatus Obscuribacter sp.
CAACCGATAACGGTTGAAGATCTGAGGTTGAAATACTCAACCGATAACGGTTGAAGATCTGAGGTTGAGATACTCAACCGATAACGGTTGAAGATCTGAAGTTGAAAATACTCAACCGATATCGGTTGGTATTTTCGTTTGCCGAGCGTCAGTTCACAACGGATCTTGTCAAGTCCATCATCAGGCGCTAACTTACGGCTAGCACTAGTTTAATCCTCGATTTTTACACGCCTGCTACATTGTTTATAACGGCTACTTGAGGCGCTCTCTATGTCAATGGTTCGGGTTTATCTTTACGCAGTTGGACAACAAATAATAATTCCGGAGCTATCTGAGACGGATGAAGGTTTTTTTGTAGAAACGGCTCCGGTCAAGATTTTTCCAGTTCAGGATATCGTCGGCTGGAAGGCAGTTGTCTATAACGTGCTCTTAAAAGGCAACCCAAGTATTCCGACTCCAGGAAAAACTTCAGATCCGGGCTCGCCGATTCTCGAGGCGCTTGGTTTAAAGCGTTGGCAGGATTTTGAGCGTCAGTCTGTTTTATACACAGTTCACGCCGGACCGCGGTTCATCAGCGTTTACGCGACTGGAAAAAATGAAGACAAGAGTTGGACGACAGGCACGAAGGACCGAAAGTTTGCTTCGCAAGCGCCACTTGAACTAGTCGTGCAGGAAGTGGCGATGGATATCATTAAGGAGCCGGAAGCTGTTGCTAAGCCGATGTTGCTTCTCGGGGGCTGATTACTTTTCCGACTTGCGCTCTTCTTGTTCGATGCCGCTGAGTTCTGGTTTAAACTCACTGTCGATGTGCCATTCATTTCCTGGACGGTCCTTGACGATCGAGATCGCTGTCTCGATAGCGGTTTTCGCTGCCCGATATTCTTTTTTCTGCTTTAGCACTTTGGCGAGAGCCCAGTAGGCGTCGGCTAGACGGAAACTTTTTTTGTCGCCGCGGGCGGACAGGCGTTTGATGCCGAGAAAGGCCGCTCTTTCCGCTTCGTCCAGATTTTTGTTTTGCGCGGCTAAAACTTTTGCGTTCAGAACATCCAAACGTCCAGCGATCCAATCTCCGTCCGGTTGTCCAACGCAGTAAGGTTTGGCCATCTCTAGATAAAATTTGGCTTTGTCGAAGGCGTTGCCGTTGTACTCTGCCTGGGCAAGATGGTGGAGTGCTAGAGCCGCGTGTCCGGTGTTAACGTACTCGCCTTTAGGTGCTTTATCCATGCGTTTGCGCACGCGTTGTAGCACGGGCTCGATTCGCTTAAACATCAGCTCGCCATCGTAGGGCATCCAATACTCGCTGCAGATTTCCATGCATGCGGCCCCGATCGCTAGCTTGTCGATGTCGGCGGAGTGCTTCTTTTCTGCGGTTGTGAGAGCGACGTTAAACCGCTCCATGATTTCTTTGATGGGGAACTGATCTGTGCGGGCGTTTAAACCACGCACGAGTTGCACTGTATATGGTGCGGATTCTATAGAGTCCGTTTTCTCGTCTTTTGGTGCTTTCGTGTCGAATCGGGCCAGCTCATTTTGCCAGTGCTTAACTCGGGAATGGTCACCGGTTTTGCCGTAGAGGTCGATCAGTTTGTCTATGCTACTTACCACTATGTTCGAGTTTACTTTTTTCTGCGCCTGCTCCAACTGCACGTAGGATTCCATAAGCGCGAGCGCATCTTGCGGTTTGTTGGTTTGTTGCAGCGCTTCGAACAATAAATTAGTCGTGTCTTTGAGCGCTTTTTCGCGCCCGTCGCGAATTATCGTGCGCTCCGCCAGCAACAGCCGGCGCGCTTCTTTGAGTGGGGCGAGGGCGTCGAGCGGTTGCGGTGGTTCCAATTTCATGTACAGTTCGCCGAGTTCTTCGTTGAGCTTGGCCTTGACCCACTTTGGTGAGTCGAGCAAATTTGCCAGTGCCAGACCATGGCGATATTTCTTCTGAGCGTCGTTGGGCTGCTCGTTGGATTCCTGGCAGCCACCGGCATAGTAGTAGAGAAGAGGTGCCGACCAGCTTGCGGCCGCCATCGACTGGCGGTCCTTCTTTGCCGACAATTCGATGTTGTCCAGAATCTCTGACACCGGCTTGCCAAACAATTCCAACAACTTTCGTTGACCGTTTTCCGTGTGGTAATAAAGTTGATCGAACAAAACCACGGCGACGGCGCACCGATCGATTGGGCTCAACTGTTTAGATTCAGGACCGTTTAAAAGTGATAATAAAACTTCCGAAGAATAATCGTCCATATGGCGGCGCTGACTGTATACCCCCAGCATGGCTCTGGCAGCAGGAGCCGAGTTCAAGGATGTGGCAAGACCTTGCAATGAACCGCCTGGCAAAAGCATCGGAAACGACAGAATTGAAACTAGCACCGCCAGTGATACCATGATTGGAACGATCGCGTTCGGTAACTTGGTTGAACCGAATTTTACCGGTTTATCGAAACACATTAGTTCAAAGGCGCGCTCGAGGTCACCGCGCAGTTCTTCCATGCTCTGGTAGCGATTCTCGGGCTCCTTGATTAAGCATTTCATGACGATGTTTCGCAGCTCAACTGGAATGTCTTCGCCATCCAGACGCGCTGGCGGTGGCGGATACGACTCCAGTTGTTTGTTCATAATCGTCATGATGTTGGCGCCTTTGAACGCTTGTTTGCCGCTCAAAGCCTCATACATCACACATCCCAGAGCGTAGATGTCCGAACGTTGATCGACTTGATGTCCATGACATTGTTCGGGGCTCATGTAAGCTGGACTTCCGAAGACCTCGCCGGTCCGAGTCAGCATTTGAAATTCGCCGCCCAGGTCCTCGATTTTAGCGACGCCGAAATCTACGATCTTGGTAATTTCGCCGCCGCGTGGGTCGGGGTTGACGAGTATGTTCGAAGGTTTTAAGTCGCGATGAACGACGCCATTTATATGAGCGTACGACAGCGCGTCAGTCGCTTCGATAAAGACGGCAAAGAATTTGCCGAGCGGCAGTGCGCCTTGTTCTTTGACGATCTCTTGCAGTGACTTACCGGCTAGAAATTCCATCACCAGATAAGGCTGACCAAGTCCGGTGATCCCGCAGTCGTAAACTGCAACCAGGTTGGGATGACTTAGAGCGGCGCAGGCACGTGATTCCTGTTCGAACCGGGCCATCGCATTGCTGTCGTTTAGCAATTCGGTGCGCAAAACTTTTACAGCTATTTGTTTGTGCAAAACCACATGCTCAGCACGATACACCGTGCCCATGCCACCGACGCCGATTTTTTCCAGAATGCGGTAGCGCCCTTCGATTTCGCCTTCACTGAGTGACTGGCGCAATTGCATCGCCAGGGCTTCGTCCATGTCCACGCGAACTGTGGCGCATTGGCACTGCGCGATCGCCTTCCCGCAGGAATTGCATCTGTCGTTATCTGCTCTTTGATCTTGTGTCATCACAAATAGTGAATGCCGGCTTGAGCCAGCTTTCGAAGTTCGTTTGCGATCTCTTCGAAGTTTTCAAAACCCTCATCGAAATCAAGTTCGTCTTTTTTATTGAACTGCAAACGCACCGCTTTGAGCAGTAAATTATCCACTTGCGGCGGCAGTCCCTGCCGCACGTGGCTTGGTCTTTCGGCTTTTAGAATGGACGTTAAATTGAAATTTCCCAACCCTTCTTCTTCGAGCACCATATCATTCAAGCGGTCGGAAACATTATTGTCCGGAAAATCGCCCGAGTATGCGACGCTCTCCAGAAGAGGCTTTCGCATGGCTGCTTCCCACATGATCAAACCGAAAGCAAGAAGGTCATCGGGGCGAAGCAATGGGTAATAGCGTGGAGTGGTGACTATCAAAGTTTTTTGCTGATCGTCTAAACGTTCTCCGACCTGGACGTTGCCGAAGTAACCACAGTCTACCAGTATGACACCATTGGCGGTGACAACCATGTTCTCGGGTTTGACGTCGCCGTGATAGCCGAAGGAATCAAGATGATTGAGGCGAGACAAAGTGAGCGCCAGGTTGCGCAGAACGGCTACCGGAACCGGACCGCTGCGCATATACTCGCGCAACGTTTCGCCTGCCAGAAACGGCATGCGGCAATGACTGTTGTCACCGTCGAACGAATAGTCTTCGACGCGAACGATGCCCTGATCGATCACCTGTTTTGTGCGTGCGACCTGGATGCGGAGAATGTGAATTGGTGAGGCTTCTTGCGGACTGAACCGCTGCCCGCGTTTGATGAAAACTTGGGTGGGGACAAATTCAAAACGTTCTTCTTTGCCTGAGAACCGACGAGGAATTTTGATCGCTTTTTCGTTTTTATGTTTATCAAGGGCACGAAAAACGTGAGAAAAGGTGCCCTCTCCCACTAATTCTCGCAATGCGAAATCGCCAAACTTCGTGCCAATCAAGTCGTCAACGTACTGATTGGACATGAGCGCTGCCCTCGATTGCTTACTCTTCGGCTCCAGCAGCAGCTCTTGCGAGCTCTTCGACGTAAGCAACTACTTTTTCAAACTCATCGTCGCTTTCAATCGTTCTGAAAATCGATTGATCGTCGCGTTGAATCAAGCGCATGATTACCAGCGACTCTTCTTCTTCGCCGTCGGCGTCTTCAACAGGAGGAGTCTTGTCGTCAGCTGCTTTGAGTTTCAGAAGAATGCCGTACTCTTGACCATCGAACTCGATGATATCGAGTATCTGGCAGTTGTACGACGTGCCGTCCTCACCTTCCAACGTGATGATTGCCTCATCTGTTCCGGGGTTTGTCGGGGTTTCGTTAGTCATTGTTATGCTAATTCTCCATTCTTCCAGCCAACTTAGCCAGCTTATTCAGTTCCAGTTGAGCTCCCAGCGCGATAAGCTCATCGCCGAAACCAAACTTCAGGTCCGGCGTTGGATTAGTAATCAGCTTACCATTTTGATTTACGGCCAGGATCATGGCCCCGGATGTTTGCTTTATATTGGCGTCCTTTAAGGTTTGACCGATCAATTGAGAACCCTCGTCGATATTGATTTGCTCTATTCGCAGATCGCCTTCGACCGTATGAGTAATGACGTCAAGAAATTGGGTGACCAGAGGATGCGTGATCGACGCTGCCAAGCGTTGTCCGCAAATTACATAAGGTGAAATCACCATGCGGGCGCCCACTCGTTTTAGTTTTGATTCAGAGCCGGGATTGGCGGCCCTTGCGACGATATCTATAGTTTCGTTTAAACCACGGGCGGTGAGCGCGATATATGTATTGTGCGTGTCGTCGGGCAACACACAGACGATGCCCTTGGCTTTAGTAATTTGGCAGCGCATCAATGTTTCATCTGCGGACGCGTCGCCTTCAATAACAAGGAAACCGGCATCCTCAGCCTTTCTTACCACCGACGGATTTTGTTCGACCACAATAAATGGAATTCTATTTATACGTAATTGGCTGGCGACTTCCTGTCCGGTTCTGCCGAAACCGCAAATGATCTGATGGTTGGACAGCTTGACAATCCTGTTTTTCATTCGCCTACCTAAGTTCATGTCCAGTGAAAGGGAAACCATGTCGGTGATAATGTATAGAAACGCGCCCACCCCAATAAGAATTAAAAACATTGCAAAAACTCTGCCACTATCGGTCAGGGTATGAACCTCTCCATAACCCACTGTCGTTATCGTGGTGACAGACATGAATAAACTATCGAGAAAATTCCAGCGCTCGACCGTCATGAAACCGACTGTGCCCAGCCCGATCAGCACAACCAGTTTTGTTAAGTGAGAAAGAAATCTCCGAAGCTTAGGGTCGTCCAATGTAATTAAAGCCAATATAAGTGCAGAAGCACAACGGATTATAAATGTAGAGGGAACTGCTCCGCTATACGGAAGCCAGTCGAGTGAAGACCGGACGAGCCGATTCGAACGAATGAGGGACCTCACTATATTAGGCTTTGTCAGTGCAGCGAATCGAGTGAATAGAGGGGACTTCAGTGTAGAAGTGCTTATAACTTATTAAACGACCGGACAAACCGGATCGAGTCAATGGGCGTTCGAAGCGGACTAACGACCGCGAGGTAGAACAATAGATTCGCCTTTGTTAAGTGGGCTTGTCGAGGTAAAAGACGAACATTCGGCAGAACCAGTCGAGGGCCGGTGAGCGCAACGGACTACAGCAGGAGCCGCCTGGGTCTTACCTAAAGTAAACAAAATCAAAGCGCATACGAAAAGTATCATAAACGGAACGCCAAAAGTGCCGCAGCCGATCTACTCTAAGCTGATAAGATCGGGTTTTCGACTTTGGCGAAACCGACATTTCCATTCGCCCAACCAAACGGAGACGACATGAGCACAGTTCTTGATGCCCCTACAGCGACACAGGGCCGGGTTGTACAGGTAATCGGCGCCGTTATCGACGTCGAGTTTGCAAGCGGTCACCTGCCTGAAATTTATAACGCCATTGAAATCGTTGGCACAAATCCAGCCGGTGAAGAGAAGCGGATCGTCTGCGAAGTTCAGCAGATGCTGGGTGACAATCGCGTTAGATCGGTCGCCATGTCTTCTACAGATGGTTTAACCAGAGGCATGATTGCCACCAACACCGGTCAACCAATCACCGTTCCAGTGGGCGTAGGCACTCTTGGCCGTATCCTGAACGTACTTGGTGAGCCTGTTGACGAAGCTGGTCCGGTTATGTGCGACGAGCGTTGGCCTATTCATCGTCACGCCCCTGATTTGACCGATTTGGATACTGAAACCGTTGTATTTGAAACAGGTATCAAGGTTGTCGACTTGCTCGAACCTTATATCAAAGGTGGAAAAGTCGGTCTGTTCGGCGGAGCCGGAGTAGGCAAGACAGTTATCATCATGGAATTGATTCACAACATCGCCAGGCACCACGGCGGCTACTCCGTGTTCGGCGGCGTTGGCGAAAGAACTCGTGAAGGCAATGACCTTTGGCACGAGATGAAAGATGCCAAAGTCGAAGGCGGATGCGTTCTCGACAAGGTGGCGCTCGTCTACGGTCAGATGAACGAACCACCAGGTTCCAGAATGAGAGTCGGTTTGTCAGCTCTGACAGTTGCTGAATACTTCAGAGACGTAAGCAAGCAAGACGTTCTTTTGTTCGTTGACAATATCTTCCGTTTCGTTCAAGCCGGTTCCGAAGTGTCGGCGCTGCTTGGACGGATGCCATCAGCTGTAGGGTATCAGCCTACTCTGGGTAACGAGATGGGTGAATTGCAAGAGCGAATCACATCGACCAAACATGGTTCGATCACGTCAGTCCAAGCGGTATACGTACCAGCCGATGACTTGACCGATCCGGCACCAGCCACCACATTCGGTCACCTGGATGCCACCACCGTTTTGTCCCGTCAGATCGCCGAACTTGGAATCTATCCAGCCGTTGATCCACTCGCATCAACCAGTTCGGCGCTTAAACCAGACGTCGTCGGCGAAGAGCACTATGAGGTCGCTCGTGGCGTTCAACGTACACTGCAAAGATACAAAGACTTGCAAGACATCATCGCTATCCTCGGTATGGACGAACTTTCCGAAGACGATAAACTGATCGTCACCCGGGCGCGCAAACTGCAACGCTTCCTGAGCCAACCGTTCCACGTTGCTGAAATCTTCACAGGACGCCCAGGCAAGTACGTTTCACTGAAAGATACCGTCTCCGGATTCAAACAAATTCTGGATGGCGAATGTGATGACATGCCAGAACAAGCCTTCTACATGGTTGGCAGCATCGAAGAAGCAAGAGAAGAAGCTAAGAGATTGCAATCCCTTTAAGGCATTTATGAGCAAAAGAAATCAAGCTGAAGCGAAATCGGAAAAACGAGAACTTCCGGACGAGCTGTCCAATCGAGATGTTTATGTTTTCGGCAGATTAGAGAACGAAGTAGCGATGCCTGTGATTCGAAGACTTCTCCGTTTGACGGAGAGAGATTCGAAGACACCGATCAATCTATACATCAACTCCGCTGGTGGCAATGGATACAATGCTGACGCGATTATCGCAATCATGCATTCCATCCCGCCGAAGGTGAACACTATTTGCCTTGGCCACGCACTTTCCGGTGCCTGTGAAATTCTGGCATCCGGAACGGGTGAGCGATCGGCGTACGAGTTCTCAACTCTGATGTTTCACCAAACCATCTGGGAAGCCGAAGGCGACATCACGTCTCTTGAGATTCAAGCTCTTCAAGGGCAACGTTTCCGTGCCGCTCAGGTAGAGCTTCTTCATCGTTGCACCGGTCAAGATCGCGAACGAATCCGTAAAGATATCGAACGCGATTATTACTTGTCCGCGCCAGAAGCGCTGGCCTACGGCATCATCGATAAAATGCTCAAGCATCAAACTCGAAAGCCGACTGCACGTCTCACCATCGCGCCGAAAGCGAAAGCTCCGGAGAAGGCGGTGAAGAGCGTCGCCAGCGCAGCGAAGAAAGCAAAGCCGGCGGTCGTTAAGAAAACAACTGCCGCCAGCAAGACCACTCGTGGTCGGGCTGCTGCCGGAACAGCTCGAGGCCGCAAAAAGTAAGTCCCGATTCAACTGTTCAACACTCATAGGGAGCTCAGGTCATGTCCGGTACTTTCAATCTTAAAATTCTCACCCCCGAGCGTGTCGTTCTCGATACTGTGGTTTCGCAAGTGACCGCCACAGCGCGCGACGGACAGCTCTCCATACTGGCCCATCACGAACCACTCGTGACTGCGCTTGGTATAGATGCACTGAAATATTGGGAAGATGGAGAAGAAAAGTCGGCAGCCGTAATTGGCGGCGTTCTGGAAGTAGCAAACCATCAGACCGCCACAGCTGGAACCGATCAAGCCCATAACCCGGACGATTTGATTGTCACCATCATCAGTGATTCGGCTGAGTTGGGAACTGAAATCGACGAAGCTCGAGCCAAAAAAGCTGAGCAACGTGCCGAGGCCGAGAAGACCCAGAAGGTGGATAAGCTCGATACGCAGTTGGCAGAGATGGCCTTGTCACGAGCGGTTGCTCGTTTGAGAGCTGTTGAAATCGCGCGCGACAGGCGCAGGGGCCGATAGACGGTCTGCTTGCATAATCAACCGATAATCGGTTGACTGTTTTCCTTAAGTGAGTTGTTATTTCCATTAAACCCGGGAAGACCTCATGCTGACCGGGTTTTGTGCGCTTGTGATCTTCAACCGATATCGGTTGAAGATCGGCTGGTGAGGTCAATCGACCGCCGGTTTCGACAGAATTCTCGCGACCGCGCGCTACGGTCAAATTGAATAACGCCGCTTCATCGCGCGGGCTCGGTTTTCGCAATCAACCGATATCGGTTGAGTATTTTAAACACCTAAACGTCTCGTCATTACTAAGTTCGCGAACGTCAATTGCCGTAGTACGAGTCGTACGTTGAATAAGCTCGTCTATGTTTCACGGTCGTCGGAACGTCTGCTGATGATGCTGGTTCTTTTGCCACCACTTTGTTTTTTTTCGGTTTCTTTGGTTTGGCAGCAACCGTAGGCTTCTTCTTCACCGGTATCGATGGCTTCACTTGAGCAGACTTGATCGGCTTAATGACTGGCGCGGTGGTATCGCTGGCGGTTTTAGTTTCGTCTTTAGCTTTACTCGTTGTTGAAGTGGCAGTCGCCGCCGCCGGTTCAACGTCTTTTTCGGTTGATATGTTCAGAGCTTTGTTGTGATCGATTGTGGCTTGCGGGTTCGGGCCTTTGTGTTGGATTACCATCATTCCGACTGTGGCGACAATCGCTACCAGGGCAACCGCTACCAGTGTAATCAATACTACTTTCTTGCCGTCATTTCCGCCTCGGCTGGTATTGAAACGCAAAGACGAAGCGTGTGAACGTGCACCATGGTCGGTGTCACTTTCATTTTCGGTGAATCGGGTTCGTGGTTTTGGTGCAGGCGGCGCAATCGGCTCCGGGGTTGGAGGACGCATGACCGGCGGGCTCGCGTCCACTGTCGGCTTCGGCATCTTGGCGGCCGGCGTTTTGATGGCGTTTAACTCGGCCAGCGAAACTGGCTCGTAATTTTTGCATTCGGTGCCACCATTCTCTTCGGTGTTGTGATTGGCAAATGGATCGTCGCGGAAGTCCGTGCTATCGGCCATGCGCTGAGCAAGCTCTTGAATGGGCGATGAATTAGGTTGGCCGCCAAACGGGGGCGGTTGCAACTGGTTATTCACTGCCGAGCCGGCATCGGCACTCTGCGCCCCTGTCGTGAAAGGATTTTCGGAAGGCGGGCCGCTAGGCGGTCTGACCGATGAATGATAGTCGACAAACTCAGGCGGCTGCGGTTGTTGACCCCATGGACTAGGTGGTCCGTTCAAGTGAGGTGGAGTATTGGAACCTGTCACCATATTTGGTGGCGCTTGCCCTGGAGCGTTGGACTGAATGTATCCGAGTGCTGTGCTGCCGGGAACGGCAGAGTTCGCCTTCAGATTGGGAGCCACTGTTTGCTCCAACCAGGGATCGACATCACCATCTCGGGTGGTGGCTTGAGTCTGAGCCTGTAGGTTTCCGCTGGTGAATTGCTGGGAGCCGGGGGGACCGGCCTGGTTGTTGGCGGGCATCGGCGCGAAGCCGTGGGGTATGGATTCGTTTTGCGGCGGCGGCGCTTGCCTGTTCCCAGGTGCAGAACCGGTTGGTCCCTGGTTGGGCGGCGCATTCGATAATTGCATTGCCGGGTTTTGACCGGTCGGTTGCGAAATACCAATTGAGTTATATTGAACCGGATCTCCCGCGTCTGAGGAATTTGGTGGATGCCCGCTGTGCACCGGTGGTGGTGGCGCTCCCGAGTGCGAGGTCAGCCCATGGTGGCTCTGGTTCGGATTGCCAGTATTAAGGGTGGGTAGATGATGGGTGGCTAAACCCGGATGTGCAGTAGTGTCTAAGGAGCCATCAGGCATGGTGACCGCAGCGTTGTTGCCGGTTCTGTGTAGCGGCGGCGGTCCGGACTGTTGTTGTTGTTGTTGTTGTTGTTGTTGTTGTTGTTGTTGTTGTTGCGAATTTTCGCTTGAACCCTGTGGCATATTCGCCTGGTCGGGTTCTGCGGCGGCCGGTCTCCAGCCATATGCGGAAGCTGGATTGATGACACCAGATGTGGTGCCCTCCCATGGCGAAGGCTGTTGTTCGGATGGCGGAGCTTGAGCCCACGCCGGCGATGAAGTTTGTTGGTCGGGCTGAACGGTACTGCTGCCTGGTGGACCGTTTTGGGGCGCTGCGGCTGCAGGGACAGAACTCTGAGTCGGCGGCGTGTTATCTTGCTCGATCGCTAGCTGTCCGGGTTGTCCGCCTTGCGAAACGTTCTGTGGTTTTGCCGTCTGAATTGGGTTTCGTGTGTTTGTCGCATGGGGCGAAATCGGTGACGGTCCGCGTGGTTTCTGCGGCGTCGCTGTAGTTGCACTCCACGCGGGTCCGCTCTTACTGTCCCATGTCAACACGAAGTGAGAATCCGGTGCTTCCTTATTGGGTGTAGGAACCGGAACTGTAACCGATCCCACCTGGATGGTCGGATGGTCTCCTGTAATCACCTGACTCTGCGTTGGCGCCGTGTGCGGTGTCTTCGGCTCGGATGAAGTGAGCTGCGGGCCTGAGACACTCGAGGCTTCCAATGCAGCTGAGAGTGATGCCATGTCTTGCGGCTGATGAGTGCTTTTCGGAATTTCAGGCGTCGAGTTTTGTGCAACCACAGGCGGTGGCGCCGGCGTCGGCGTTGGCGGCGGTGACGAAGGCCACTGTCCGGTCAGACCGGTTGATAGTCGAGAATCCAGATTGCTCCAGTCATCCGCGCTCAAATTCGGGCTGGAAGGCTCACGCCAGGAGTCGTCTCCGATGCTCGGACTGGACTGATCGCGCCAAGTATCGACTCGGGGAGCGGAACCCGTCAGACCTTCGGATTCAGGCACTAACGGCTTGAATCCCTGCTTTGGATTTGCAAAATTTGTTGGTGAACCACCAAACGATTGCCCGCTGGTTGGACTGGAAGTTGGTCCAGCCGCCGAGCTGGCGGTATGCGGCAAGTTTGGGGGCGGGTTGAATTGACCTTGACCCGCCGGATGGGAACCGGCAGGAATCTGTGCAGCGGAGCCAGCGCCAAAACCGCCTGGTCCGTTTTGATTGGCTGGCGCGTCAGAACCTCTTCGAGACTCAGACTCTACGCCTGTCACAATGGAATCACTCCAATCGTCGGCTGATGCGCTTGGTACCATGCTTGGTGCGCTTGCTCCTGACCAAGCGGGCTTCCATCCCACTTCTCCCGGTCCAGGTGAAGCGTTTATCTTCGGTTGATTCTCTGAAGACTTAGTCGCTGCAGTGGCACCCGCATGAACGTTTGCGTTCAAGTTTTGGCTGGTCTTAGGACGATCAACTTTTGGTATCACTCCTGCTACCAGCTCCAGATCGGCTCGTAACTCTGCCATGTTGGCATAGCGTTGATCTGGTTCTATTTCCAAACACTTAAGAACGATCATCTCCAGTCGGTCCGGAAAGACGCGCCCTGGAACCACGTCTCTGAAGTTGGGAGCCAGCTTCGTGCATTTGAGGTGCACTGTGGAGATGTAGTTCTCACCGCGGAAGGGCGGATTTCCTGTCAGCGTTTCGAACATCATTACGCCGATCGAATAAATGTCGCATCGATGATCCGTGGGACGGCCCGTGCATTGCTCCGGGCTCATGTAGAGCGGACTTCCAACGACCTCACCGGTTCTGGTGATTTGCTGAGTGTATTCCGCGAACTTGGCGACGCCGAAATCGAGGATTTTTACATGGTCTGGTTCCGGTTCGTCGGAAACCATGATGTTATGCGGTTTGAGGTCACGGTGCAAAATCTTGGCCGAGTGAGCATAACGCATGCCGTCGACCGCCTGAAGAAATATCTTGATCGCTCGATCTACCGGCAGCAAAACTTCGCGATCCAGTACTTCTTTGAGACTCTGACCAGCGACATATTCCATGACGATAAACGGCTCTTGCATGTAGGTGAAGCCGAAATCGAATGTGGTGACGATGTTAGGATGATTGAGCTGCGCCAACGCTTTGGCTTCCAGCTTGACGCGTTGGACGTTCGACTCGTCCCGCGCCAGTTCTGAAGGCAACAGTTTCATTGCGACAATTCGGTCGGTCAGCATGTGTCGCGCTTTGAAGACCACGCCCATGCCGCCGGCAGCAATGACATCAAGGATGGCATATGGTTCGACGACTGTGCCCACTAGAGGATGGGGGCGTTTTTCACCGGTGGTGAGGTCGTTCATCTCAACTGTGTTCCGAGCATATCTTTATTAGTATATGTTTTGTGCTTCACCCTTAATTCCCCGACCTATGGCTCTATAAACGCTGACGGTGATTCTGGCTTTATATATCGGCAACCCGGCAACAGTGTGCGTCAGGCAAGATGGTTCGTTCGGAAAATTGCAATCGTCGCAGCGTTCCATAGGACCGTGCGAATCGCACTTTCGGAAGCTGATTTTTGACGACCAACGACCTTCGCCAATCTGACAATTCTACTTTCCAGGTGTCACATAAATAATCGACTTGACGTGCCGCTCGGGTTGGGATGAGACAACGGTGAGTAGATTCTCTGAGCCCGCGACTGCGGAGCCTTTTTTGTCTTGCGGTTCGCATGAGCCCGAGGAATCGGCAAAATTTGCCGCAGCTTGATTGGCAAACACCATTGTCGATGAGGTTCCGCCATCGAAATTGAGGGCTTGCACACAGCCAATTCCTTTCATGAATTCAGCCAGTTCAGGAAGCGATATGCCCTCGGAGAATTCCTTATTTCGCTTTCCTTGTACGCAAACGATCACTGCCGTGCCATCATCGGTGATACCAAAGGCAGTCCTCGCCGCGCGCATCGCGCAACCAATCGAATCAACGTCTTTGGTGGCGCCAGGCGGCCTGCGAATAAATGCTTCGTCGCGCCCGGTAAACACAGGCAGTAGCTGAGGACCGGCTTGAATCGAGTGAATTAGTTTCCAGTCGCGAGGCACGGCATCAGCGTGCGGCTGAATCGTAATTTTTGATCGCCCCGATTTATTCGAAAGAAAACGCAGCTCTGACCGATTGAAAATCTTGGTCAAAAACGGCTGGAGCCCTTTGTTGTTAACCAGTGCCATGTTGTGTTTGGGTTCGCACAACTGCTTGTCGTTTATGCAAACGTAACTGGTGCTCTCGCCATCGCTCAGGTTGAAGAAACCACCATTTACAGCCACTAAGGCGTTCAGTTTTTTCGCGGCGGTTGATACCGCTTCTGTTGTTTCGGACAAATATGGACGGATGCCCCAGGCACCGGATTTGGTATCAATACGGACGACGTGAGCGGTTGCCCGAGGATCGATTTCGTAGCGTTGATATGTGATTCCGGTTGCCAGTGTTCTAGTCGTATTCGACCCGGTCATAAACGTTGATCCAGCGGTGATGGTATCTGTGCGATCGGCTGCAGTTGCTGCGCAGTTGGTAGCAGAGCCGGCAAGGAGCAAGGTGAAAGCGGCTAAGAGACTGCGGCTCAGCATGCAGGGTTTCGATTGATTTGGAACTTTGATTGTCAAGATTGTGGTTAGATCCGGGATTAACTCACATCATAAATGATTGGCTGACATTCAACCGATATCGGTTGATGGTTTTGGGTTCAAATCTTCAACCGATATCGGTTGAGTAGACGAATGTCCCGATGCTAACGCCACCCGGTCGTTTCGGGACTTCGTGAAAAAAGCCACGCCGTTTAAGGCGTGGCTTTTGAATTCACATGTCTGGTCTGTCGCCTGAGGCAACAGCTTCGACTAGTCGCCTATGTTGACCCAAACACTCTTGATGTTCGAGTACAGTTCAATCGAGTGTTTTCCAAGTTCACGACCATAGCCGCTCATCTTGTAGCCACCGAACGGAACCGCTGGATCGAAGACGTTGTAGCAGTTGACCCAGATAGTGCCAGCCTTGATGTGGGAGGCAAACTTGTGGGCCTTTTTAACATCGCGAGTCCAAACCGCGCCGGACAATCCGAAGCGCACTTTGTTCGCTTGTTCTGAAACATCATCAAGTCCTTCGAATGGAATTACCGCAAGAACTGGTCCGAAGACCTCTTCTTGTGCGATTCTCATGTCGTTTTTGACGTTGGTGAAGATGGTCGGCTTCACGAAATAACCTTTCTTGTGCTCTTCCGGTTGAACGCCACCGCAAGCAAGGGTCGCGCCTTCTTTTTGAGCAATGTCGACATAGCTCAGGATGCGCTCTTGTTGTTCTTTGGATACTTGTGGTCCGATCTGGGTTGTTTCGTCCAGTCCGGAGCCTTGACGCATCTTGCCGACGCGATCGAGGAGTTTGCTCATGAATTCATCATGAATGGGTTTCTCGAGGAAAAGACGCGAACCAGCACAGCAAACTTGTCCTTGATTGAAGAAGATACCGGTAATTGCGCCTTTTACGGCTGCATCGATATCAGCATCAGCAAAAACGATGTTCGGTGCTTTGCCGCCCAATTCCAGAGAAACTCGCTTCAATGTTTTGATCGAAGCTTGAACGATTTTTTGACCGGTTTTGTCTTCGCCAGTGAAAGCAATTTTGTCCACGTCGTCGTGGTTTGCCAGGAATTCGCCTGTAGAGTCTGGTCCAAGACCAGTGACGATGTTGATTACGCCTTCAGGGAAACCAGCTTCAAGAGCCAGTTCGCCGATTCTCAAAGCGCTGAGAGGAGTTTGTTCGGCGGGCTTGAGTACGACGCTATTGCCGCATGCCAACGCTGGACCCCACTTCCATGCCATCATCAGCATAGGGAAGTTCCAAGGAATGATTTGACCAACTACTCCGATTGGCTCACGGAGCGTATAGGTGAAGAAGTTGTTGTTGGCGTTGATGGTCTCGCCTTCCAGCTTGGTTGTCCAGCCCGCATAGTAGCGGAACGTTTCAACGGTGGCCGGCACATCGACGTACTTCGATTCATTGATGGGTTTGCCATTGTCGAGAGTTTCGAGTTCCGCCAATTCATCGGCATGTTGTTCAATCAGGTCGGCCAACTTGTACAAGCATCTGGCTCGCTGAGCCGCAGTCATCTTTCTATGAAAGCGACCGTCCTCGAAAGCCTGCCGTGCAGCCTTCACTGCCATATCGACGTCTTCTTTTCCAGCTTCTGCTACTTCAGCCAAAAGCTCTTCGGTTGCCGGGTTGTATACCTTGAAGTATTTGCCGGACTTGGGCTCCACCCACTTTCCATTGATGAGGAGCTTTTTCGGCTTCTTCAACCATTCTTTGCAAAGCAATTCTTTTTCTTGCATAACGGCCATGTAAGACCCTCCGATGATCGGTCAAAAGGATGTACTGCACAGGCACAATCCGCCCGCAACTGGGATAAGTTTACATGACGATTTAATATTTCCTGAATAGTTCCCAAATGTTTAAGATTGGCGAGTTCGTGATGCAAGCGACCGTTGGCTACGGTCGCGCGCACTTGCTGCCACAGTTCTGAAGTGCGTCTTCGAGATTAATAGACCTTGGTACTAAATGCGGTGTCATCAAAAGGAATCATATAAGTCCAGCGAACTTTGCGCTCTAGCCAATTTGAGAACTTTGGTGTCTATTCTTGTGTTTTCGTAATCACTTTGGCAAGGTGGATTTTTTGTATGTTGTTCTCGTCGTACAGGATTCCGCAAGACCTTGCGGATTTGTCCAACATCTGGAGGCGGTGGCTCCGTCTGCGTTTTGGTTGATTGAAGTTTGAACCGATATCGGTTTAGTAATTTTTTGCGCAAATTCCTCAAAATTTTTTTGAACTTTTTTCGTCGATTTTCCGTTTTAAAGAGTACACGGCAATCGAGGACTGCACAATGAAAATTCAAAGCCTTCGGGTACGAACAAAAAGAGCAAAAAGTTCGGAAGACCAACGACTTAAAACGCTGGAAACCTTCAATAAGACTTATCCCACAGACAGCCACTGCTACCGAGAAATATGGAAACGATCTCATCATTCACAAATACCGATCTGTGCATTTTGCAACGAATCCAACCACCAATTCGAGTTTGATAGACGAACCTTCAAATGCAACAAATGCCATAGAAAAAACTCTGTAACTGCAGGAACCTTTTTTGAAAACATTCGCTCTCCGCGTGCATGGTTAGGGCGTCTATGGTTTCTCGAAAAAGGAGTCGAAGTGAATTCGGCCCAATTCGCTAAACTTTTCAACATCGCATCGTCGACTTCGTTAAACATGCTCAAAAAAATCATGATGGTAGTGGTGAATGAACTCTCCGCGCATAGCACAGTTAACTCTTCCGAATTCGAAGACGCGATCTCGCGGAGAAGTGCTGAGACTCCCGTCAATCAACATCCAAGAAGTGAAATTCAGGTCGAAACATCGATTGTTGAGGATTTGGTTTCGCCATTGATTGAAAAATTGGACGTCTGCGAGTTGGGTATTTTCAAATTGCTGGAAGTGGACAAACCGTTGTCCAGCGATCAACTGCTTATCCGCGGAGCGCTCACTTCTGGTGAACTGGCGTTATCGCTATTGAATTTGAAAAGCCTTGGATTGGTGAAATTTTTACCGGGCGATCTCTATGCGCGAGATAAGCCGCCGGCGCCACCAATCTGTGATGGCGCCCAATCGTCACGAGTGTTGAAATTTACCGGTATCATCATCGAGACGTATCAGGGGATCAGCCGTAAATATCTTCAGTTGTATCTTTGCGCCGTGTGGATTTTTACGGATCGAAAGCGCTGGGGGCAAGGCTCGTTAATTGCAGCCTGTAGCAAAGCTGCAGAGATAAAGGATTCCCAGGTTCGCGCGTATGTTTCGCCGCCGTCGGTCAGGATTCCATAGCACTATATCTGGTGCGCAATTTTACTCTTCGCTAGTCTGAGAACTTTCAGATGAGTGATCGGGATACTCTCCAAGGTGCACCGCAAGCGCTTCGCCGGTACCGCCCCGGAGAATGTAGAAGTTTAGCGTGTCCTCGATTTTTCTGGATCGAACATAATCTCGTACATCCTTTCTCGACTGAACATCTTTTCCATCGATCTTTTGAATCACGTCTTGCTTGCGCAGTCCGGCCTTTTCGGCGGGACTACCAGGATAGATTTCTACTACCACCACGCCGCGGGTGGTAGGAGGCATGCCGAGGCTTTTTGTCATTGTTTCGGAAAGCTCTTTCATCGCAATGCCAAGCCATGGTCGCAATATCTTCTTGTGTGCGATCAAGTCATCGCACACGGATTTTGCAATATCGACGGGTATTGAGAAACCGATGTTCTGAGCAACGAAACCCTTCACCACGGCGGTATTTACGCCAATCACTTCACCCTTTAAATTCAGCAGAGGTCCGCCGGAATTTCCGGTGTTGATTGCCGCATCTGTTTGAATGAAATTGATATTGTCATTGATGTCATAAACATTTCGACCTACGGCCGAAACAATACCCAGTGTGACAGTGTGGTCGTATCCTAACGGACTGCCGATGGCGATAGCGAATTCCCCTGGTCTTAAATTCGTCGATGAACCCATCTGAAGAATAGGTAAATTAGCTGCGTCGATCTTCAAAACAGCCAAATCCGAAAACGTGTCGATACCAACTATAGTGGCAACGATATTCCTTCCATCGTTTAAGGTTACTTCGATTCGTTTGGCGCCTTTGACTACGTGCGCGTTGGTCAAAATGAACCCTTCCGGACGCACGATGAACCCCGAGCCAGTTTGTTTGATCGGGCGCAGATTAGCTAATCGCTCTGGATCGATTTCGCGATTATTGAAGAAAAATCTGCCGCCGTTCGGGCCGAACGGCATCATTGCCTGAAGTCCCGGTGCGCTTGGTTTTTCAACTTCGATATTCACCACCGCCGGTGCGGCCGCTTCTGCGATATCGGCTATGCGATTGCCCTGGAACAGAAGAGTGTTGCCGTCATCGGATAGCGCTGACAGAAGTTTCGTCGCTCTGCCAGCTGCACTCTCATTTTGCTTGTTTCTTGATTCGGCTCGCGCAGGTGCGAACATTTTGTTGTCCAAAATGAACGCGCTGAATACAAGAGCGATTGCAGCTAGAGCAACCAATCGTTTCCAGTTAGTCATCGAGTATCTCCATTTGATCTTACATAAGCGGAGCCGGAATCCCATTCAGATCTTAGCGCGCTACGCAGGTCACATCATCTCAATCTATCGCAAAGGACTGAGAATGACTTTAATTGATGTCAGGCGGCTGCTGTCAAAACTCAACCGATATCGGTTGAGTTTTTGTTGTTCCCTTGAAATCCTATCGCCCCATTCCCAGCTGCTGTGCGGATTGATAGACTTTTCCCTCAGTCAAGATGGAGGGAGCGATTACCATTTCAACTTCCTGCATTTGCTTTAAATTCGCCGCACCTAGAGTGCCCATGCTGGTTTGAAGTGCGCCGGCGATGTTTTGGGTTCCGTCGTCGACATTTGCAGGTCCTCGCAATATTTGTTTGAGGCTCACGGTTGTTCCAACTTTGATTCTCGTTCCTCGTGGCAGTACTGGGCTAGGAGTAGCCATCCCCCAGTGATAACCCCGGCCTGGAGATTCTGTTGATTTTGCAAGCGGCGAACCGATCATAACGGCGTCTGCACCGCAGGCGATGGCTTTGCAAATGTCACCTGACGTGACCATGCCGCCATCGGCAATAAGCAAAGGAATGCGCTCGTTTTTTTGCGCAAAGACTTGGGCAGCACCACGACAGTCCGCGATTGCGGTAGCCATCGGCACGCCGATACCCAGAACGCCTCTTGATGTGCATGCGGCCCCAGGACCGACGCCGACCAGAATACCCGCGACTCCAGTTTCCATCAGTTCCAATGCCGTGTCATAGGCTACTGCGTTTCCGACAATTACTGGGACCGATATCGATGCGCAAAATTTTGTAAGGTCAAGACCGGCTTCGCCACTGGCGCTTCGGTGTTCGATGCCGGTTACAGTAGACTGCACGAACAGAATATCTAAGCCGGCTTCGATGGCCAGGCGACCGTACTTCTCTGCCAGGTTAGGCGTAACTGAAGCTGCGACGACACCGCCCAATTTCTTGATTTCCTCGATTCGCTTTCCAATAAGCTCTTCTTTGACCGGGCTTGAATAAAGCTTTTGCATGATTTCGACGAACTGGTTTTTATCGCACGAAATGATTTCGGCATAAATCTCGTCGCAATTTTCATACCGAGTCTGGATGCCTTGCAGGTTGAGTACGCCAAGCCCACCGAGTTGACTCATAAGCCCGGCAAACTTTACGTCAACTACGCTGTCCATGGCGCTCGCTAGAATGGGGACCTCTAGTTTGTGTCCAGCCAGCTCAACTGAGATGTCGCAAATTTCCGGATCCAACGTCGATGACCCAGGCACCAGCGCTACCTCATCGAAGCCGTAAGCCCTCCTTGAGGGTTTGCCTCGGCCGATCGATAGTTCTTCGCCGAATTTCGTCTGTTGGGCGAATTGGACAGTCTTAGCCATGAATTTGGTCCCCCATTTGTTTCGCTTATATTATCACCGGATATTTGGCAAGCCGCATCACGTCACGCATACAATTACAGTTCTTAGCCGAAAGGTTTTTTACTCAACCGATATCGGTTGAATTTTTTTTGCGTCTGACAAACCCGAGCCATTCTGGGTAAGCTGTATTTGACAATAATTTGGAGCATGATATGACTGCAGCGCAATCAGTGGAGACATTGCACATTCCGGAAGGGCTCAATTACGAGTGCACAGGATGCGGTAAGTGCTGCGGCGGTTGGTCAGTGCCCTTGACCGAACAAGATTATTTTCGAATAGCTGATATTGATTGGGGAAAGCAATCTCCCGAAAGATATTTCGGCAAAAGTTTGTTTCGTGAGATGCGTGATTACGAGAGTGAGTCTACTCCATACACGCATGCCATCATGGAAGGTGCTGATGGACACTGCCCTTTCCTTGTGGACAAGCTCTGTTTCATTCACGCCAAATTCGATTCGAAAACCAAACCATCGATCTGTCAGTTGTTTCCGTACTCGTTTAATAGAACTCCCAGTGGTACTTACGCGACTATAAGTTTTTACAGCATGGGTGCGGTAAACAACAGTGGCAGAGCGCTAGTTGAACAACGCGACTATCTTGAAAGTAAATTCGCCGAGTTCAATCAACTTTATCCAGATCACCAACCAAATTGGTCCCAAATCCAGCTGACCACGGGCATCTCGATGACCTGGGACCAATATCTTACACACGAAGAAAAGTTGATTTCGTATATAAAGGACCGCTCCGTTTCTCTAGAGAATCGCTTCTTGAACGGTTCAAATTATCTGGCTCGGATCATGCAAGAGGCGCGTGGATCTGCAGTTGCCCCAGCCGTGGCGTCTACCGATGGAGCGGCAAATCTCAACTGGTTAGACAAAAATTTGCTGACGGCTCTCCACAAAATTTATTTTCCAATTGATAAATTGGGTCGCGGAGAAGGTGATTTCAATTTCTATCGATTCCTCTATCAAACCGGCTTTCAGGGGCTCTTTCCCGGTACAAAAATTAGAGTACCAGGCAAAAGTTATTCGTTCGAAACTCTTGAACGCATGCCGTTTCCGTCCACGGACCCCGACATCGAAGATCTCATTTATAGATACTTTTACTCTAGAATTTTCGGTAAGCATTATTTCGGCGCTGGTTTTGGCCAGCTCTCTTTGATTACAGGGTTCAATCACTTAGCAATCATCTTTGGATTGATTAAACTACAGTCCAAAGCTATAGCTAAACTTCGAAACGCTGAAGTGGTCAGTTATCTGGACGTGGCAGCTGCGGTTCGGCAGTTAGAAAAGAGATTGGGCGAAACCTCTCTAGATGGAATGGCAGCCGCCACTTTTGAAGCTTTAATGACCAGCAATCGCCGAGTTGCTCGAGTTTTGGCACATTCTTAAGAAAAAGTTGAAAATTGTAGTCTAGACAACAAAAAACGTATTGACTTGCATGGTTTCTTAACGTAGTCTAATCGCATCGAATTTCTTCGACGGTTGCACTTTTCGCAACCGACCAGTCCGAACCTTACTATTTACTACATACCTTTCACTTGCTTAATTGCAGGAGGTCTACTTATGCGTAACTTCACTAAAATGCTCGTCGCAGCCGCAGTTGTCATCGGTGTTTCCGGCGCTCCAGCATACGCACAATCTTTCGGAGATGCATTCTCATCGCAAGCCACCATGGGTGAAATTGGCGGTGGTAACAACACCTTCAATAACACTGGTGCTCAGACTGAGCAAATCAACAACGGTGCTGCACCGATTCTTCAAGGTGCCACCAACGGTACAATCGGACCACAAGGCGGAGACGCAACCTCCATCATGGGTGTCAACACCGCAGGTACTGTCCGCGTTAACAACTTGGCTAACTTAGAAGCTTTGCTCAACATCATCGCAAACGGAATGGAAATCCTCGGTATCGCCTGGGGCGGTCCTACAATGATCATGGGCTTCATGCACATGGCTGCTGGTTCGCACGACGCAATGAAGAAAGTACTCTTCGGCGCAGCTGGCGTGACTGGTGGATTGGCTACACCTGGTTGCATCAACTGGCTCGTAGCATCCGCTCGCGATGCCAACTTGTTCAGCTAGTACTACGGTACATAACCAAGACTATAAGAGAGGGGCCGCCGCCCCTCTCTTTCATTTATATGTTGAAGATTGGTGCTCTGGCTCGGGTTCAATTACTCAACCGATATCGGTTGAGTGTGGAGGATTGAACCAGATTGGTTCGTCTACTGCTCGGAAGCGTTTCCCGTGCGCACCAATCTGTAGGAAGCAGGAAAATGTGAAGTAGGAACTTGAGATACTGGGACTCTCGGGCTCTCTCAACAGTTGATCAACTACGCAACGAGCGAGCATACGTCAAGCGGATGCTTAAGCATCCATGCCAATTTCCGTTCTCGATTCCAACGGACATCGGCTACATAATCGACGAAACGCGTTTTCCATTTGTGACTTTTTCGTGGCATTTTTGTGACATGGAAATTCCTGAAATTAGGTGCTTGACTTCCTCTTGGGTTGCGCTTACACTTGACATGCTTGAAACAAATTACTAGATTTTTTCTCTTTCCGACTTAGCACTTGCAGACCGCCTGGAGGTTTTTTATGCACAAAATTACTAAGATGATTGTCGCCGCAGCCCTTTTGATTGGTATCACCGGCGCACCAGCTCATGCACAATCTTTCGGCGATGCGTTCTCTTCGCAAGCCACAATGGGCGAAATCGGTGGTGGCAATAACACCTTCAATAACACCGGAGCTCAAACTGAGCAAATCAATAATGGTGCCGCACCGATTCTTCAAGGTGCCACCAACGGTACGATTGGACCACAAGGTGGAGATGCGACTTCCATCATGGGTGTCAACACCGCTGGTACAGTACGTGTAAACAACCTGGCTAACTTGGAAGCCTTGCTCAACATCATCGCAAACGGTATGGAAATCCTCGGTATCGCCTGGGGTGGTCCTACAATGATCATGGGCTTCATGCACATGGCTGCTGGTTCGCACGATGCAATGAAGAAAGTTCTCTTCGGCGCCGCTGGTGTGACTGGTGGATTGGCAACACCCGGTTGCATCAACTGGCTAGTTGCATCCGCCCGCGATGCTAACCTCTTCAGCTAATCAATTAGTCTGTCATTTAAATTTAGAAGGGGAGGCGAAGCCTCCCCTTTTGCTTTGCGTTCGCGAGCGACGTTCATGAAGACTTGATTGTTAGCCATGTTTAGCAAGTTCAGTCTAACCATCTGGTTCGGAGAACAGCCAGACTAAACGAAATTAGCAAAATTCATTTGGACATCAGTGGGAAAAACCGCATGAAACTGCCGTTTTCTATCACCAACGTGGTTGCACATTCGGATTGATGTCAGTATACTGACTTCTGCATGTCGTTGATATGCCAGTTTCTCGATTCGGATTTACTAATTCAACATTCAAAACAGATTTGCCCGGGAGGGTTCTATTATGCGTACTAATCTGCTCACACAAATTACAGTCGCCGCTGCAGTAATCATCGGTCTTGGCGCTGCCCCTGCAAACGCACAATCTTTTGGAGATGCGTTCTCTTCGCAAGCCACAATGGGCGAAGTCGCTGGTGGCAACAACACTTTCAATAACACCGGCGCACAGACGGAACAAATTAACAACGGAACTGCTCCGATTTTGCAGGGTGCCACCAACGGAACGATTGGACCACAAGGCGGAGACGCGACCTCGATCATGGGCGTCAATACCGCTGGTACTGTACGTGTTAACAACTTGGCTAACCTGGAAGCCTTGCTCAACATCATCGCCAACGGAATGGAAATCTTGGGCATCGCCTGGGGCGGTCCTACAATGATCATGGGCTTCATGCACATGGCTGCTGGTTCTCATGATGCGATGAAGAAAGTAATGTTCGGCGCTGCTGGTGTAACTGGCGGACTGGCAACACCTGGTTGCATCAACTGGCTCGTTGCATCCGCTCGTGATGCGAACTTGTTCAGCTAGTAGTTCAGCAAAAATCAATTCGAATTTTGAGAGAGGGACTTGTCCCTCTCTTTTTTTTTGTCGTCGAGGCGAGTATTAAGTTTTGTACGCCGTTTTTAAAAACTGATAAAGGCGCGCCTATCATGACTGATGTCAAGTGGCTCGCGGTGGTTTGAATTATGACTCAGAACAACAATTCGCTTCTTCCTGAAGGTTACCGATTCTGGTCCGACGATAATGCGACCTTCGAAAACGCAGTCCCAGAGCCAAGAGTTGCGCCTCCAAAGAATGAAGAAGACGAATCCGGAGGTTCGCAAAGTTCAATTGTCACCGAGCCTGGTGACGGGCTCACTGCATTGAACCTGAGTGAAAGTGGCGCTGCTACTATGTTTGAGTCCGGTGCCGATGTTCAACCGATATCGGTTGAGTTTTTGCAATCATCCGCAAATTTTTCGAGTCGTGAAGCATTGCCTGATCTCGTCGACGAATTGGTCGTTCTACCGAGTAATGAATGCGTGAACGAATCATCAAATCATCAACCGATATCGGTTGATGACTTGGACCTCGCAAACTCACCAGCCCTTCCAACTTCTGGCGGTCTGTCAGATTTTTGGCTGCAAGCACTTCAAACACCGAACGGCTCTGTTATCGACTCGGAATGGGTGGAACACAAAGATACGAACCCTGGTTGGCCAGAACAAGAACATCGTTCAAATTTATGCGAACCGCAGTTCTCGTTCTGGCGATGCGATACTGCAGGTCGAGTCGCCTGGTTCCTAGATCAAAACGGCATTGGCTGGTTAAGAGATGCGCATCACGAGAATCTTTTCTGCTCTGCCGACGGCGGTGAACGCTCCGCAATCGTACTATTAACATCCGATGGATGCTGCGTTGAAGATTCCGATGGCACCAGCATGACCATCACTTTCGCTGGAGGCTTCAAACACGAGAAAGTCAGAGAATCTCGAGAAGAACATGTGCGCAATTTGCTCAATGTTTTCTATCGAGTCGATACAAATGGCGACGAGCGTTTGAGTCTTGCTGAAATCGAAAGTTCTTTGCATAGTTGCGAAGAAACTGAACGTCCGTTGATTAACTCCCTTCGGACGCACTTTAAACGAATCGAGTGGTCCAGGCGCGGAATGTTTGGCCATGCGGCTGCAGGACTTACTCTTAAGGAAATTCTCGACCTGACAGCAAATGGAAATAGAAATTCTTCAAACGATATAGATGAACTACTCCTATCTCAAATCGAGACGGTGATAGATTTTCTCGATCCCAATCGCACCGGTTTTATTGCGCCAGAGGCTTTTGAACTGGCTCTTCAAAAATTAGTGATGCCCGCTCAGCTTCGTCAGGCTTTGGAAGGTTTGATTAGACGATTAAACGAGCTTTCGCTTTTTCGCGCTTATGGTTTTAACGCTGAACAATGGAAACCTAGTCGGCATGCTGCTCGGTTGATGTTGTGTGACGTTTATAATCGAGCACCTATGTCTGCATCAGCGGACATGCCCACTTGGGCTAGTCGCGAACTCCGTTCAGACTATGATGAGACGTTGTACGCAGACGAGAAAAATCCTCTTGCAAGTATTTCGATTGGTGCCATCAATAATTGCGTTGATGCTCACCAGTCATTTATGTCTGTAGTCGCTGCAGTGATTGTGCACGATCCGGAAGAGGTTCTTCGTACGGTGCGCCGATCGGACAATGGTGCGTTTGTTGTCACCTTCAGTGGTGACCGAAACGTCCCGGTTAGAGTTTTGCTGCCGGCGCAAAAAGAAATTCACGAATACGGACTCGCCGCAAAACACGGAGTGTGGGCGAAAATTCTTGGGCGCGCTTTTGGTCACTATCTCGAACATACGATGAATTCGAAAATGGAAAACCACTCACTAAGCGTCACTCATCAAATCGCGCAGTTGTTCGTGGGAAAAGAAGTGCGATACAGCTCGCTAAAAGAACAGTGTTCAAACGAATTGGCCAATCAAATAGATTCGCTGTGGATGCACGAGCGAATGATGGTGCTTTGCCGTTTTCCTCGCGACGAACAAGACACTTCAGCAAGCGTTTTAAAACATACCTGTGCTGTAGTTGGCTGGGAGCCTCAGTCCGGCGAAGTTTCATTTCTGGATCCCCAGGGTGGAATGGTGCAGCGAATTTCTTTTGAGTCTCTGCAAACTACGTTCGATACGTTGTTGTATTCGACATAGATTCCTGTGAAAAGGCTGTTCTGAAGAGATTTAAGCCGGCTTGATGTCAATAGTTTCTAAAAATGTATTGTGCTTTACATTCCAGCGCTTGACTTCATGCCCCTTAGCGATTAATCTATAAACGATTCAATTTTTCGAATCACTCTAGTTCAATCACTTACTAACTCAATCAATCGCCACCTGCCGGAGGGTTCTCTCTATGCATAAGTCATTCGCACGTATTGCCGTCGCAGCCGCACTCTTGGTCGGACTCTCTACGCCAGCTTTCGCACAATCATTCGGAGATGCTTTCTCCTCGCAAGCCACGATGGGTGAAATCGGTGGCGGCAATAACACTTTTAATAACACCGGAGCTCAGACTGAGCAAATCAACAATGGTGCCGCACCGATTCTTCAAGGTGCCACAAACGGTACAATCGGACCACAAGGTGGAGATGCCACCTCGATCATGGGTGTTAACACCGCTGGTACGGTTCGCGTAAACAACCTGGCCAACCTCGAAGCGTTGCTCAACATCATCGCTAACGGTATGGAAATCCTCGGTATCGCCTGGGGTGGACCAACAATGATCATGGGCTTCATGCACATGGCTGCTGGTTCTCACGATGCGATGAAGAAGGTTCTGTTCGGAGCCGCCGGTGTCACCGGTGGATTGGCAACACCTGGTTGCATCAACTGGCTCGTTGCATCCGCCCGCGATGCCAACCTGTTCAGCTAAATAGCTTTCCCCCGCCAACGCCAGCCAGAGACCTCCCGGAAGGGGGGTTTTTGGTCATTCTAGAGGGATAACAATTGAGTGAAAATCTTCAACCGATATCGGTTGGAGATTTTTTTTCACCTCAATTGAGAAGTCCAGCCAAGCAGCAATCGTGCGAGCTCAAGCGTTTTACACATGCGCACTTCGTCGAAGTGATACCATTTGAACGGCGAGCATGTTCCATTAGAACTTCTAATTATCATCAAGGACCGAGCATCATTAGTCTCACGAAAGATCAGCTTGAGCGTTATCGGCATCAACTCTCTATGCCTGGTATGACCAAAGAAAAGCAAGAACGACTGATCTCGTCCAGCTGTTTGCTTGTCGCTGGCGATGCTCCACTGGAAACAACAATAAAACATTTAATTGCCGCAGGTGTTGGCAAAATCATTGTGATTGGAGAAGCTTTCAGTTTAAGTGCAATGAGTGCAATAGCTTCTCACGCCGGCAACCTTGACGTAACTGTTGAGTTCCACCAATTGCCTGCAAGTGGTGTCACCAGTGGTGATGACCATCAGGTGTCTGAGAGTATCATTGAAAATGTCGACCTCGTGGTGGAAGCTTCGCTGGACTGGCAATTTAAACTTCGTCTATGCGATTTTTGCATGCGGCTGGGCGTGCCGATGATACATTCGGGTTCGTCCGGTTTGCGATTTCAAATCTTCACTATGGTTCCAGGCAAGTCAGCCTGCCTTCGATGCGCTTTGCCTCGGGCTGGAATTGATGATTTCCCGATTACACCGGTAGAACGCTCTACGTTTGCACCAATTGCCACGTGTGCCGGCGCCTTGATGGCATCGGAATCGATCAAATTGCTGGCCAACCTTGGTGCATCACAAGGAAACGAACTTTGGAAAGTTGATGGTTTAAGCGGAGAAATTGAGATTATTCGTGGTCTTGATCCACGGCAGGACTGCCCCGATTGCGGACGCGCCAGCAGACCGCGGTAAATGATCTAATCTACTCAACCGATATCGGTTGATGTTTTGAATTTCTGCATCCGTTGTCGTCTCGAGTTTGGAGAACTTGATTCCTGGTGCGTTTGCGCTGTCGGAAATGCTCAACCGATATCGGTTGAAGATTCGACCCACCCCCACGCACGATGACAAAGTCCGCCAGGTCTAAAACTCAACCGATATCGGTTGATTGATATGGTTCAACCAAACCAAGCGCGGCCAACTCAAGCGCGACCTAATCCCCTGCCTCAATCGCGTCCTCAGCTTCAGTCGGAATCCTCTGTAAGCACGAGGCCTGTCGCAACGCCAAAAGTATCGTAGCCGAACGCTCACCGTACTTATTTCTCAGCAGCGCTTCAAGAAACGTCCATTGTCTCGTTGTCTCTCGAATGGCCAGCCCTCTTGCCACTTTTCCATAAGTCGTATCCTGCAAAGGTTGGCTCATTTTTGCTTTTGCCGCCGGGTCGACTTTCAGTTCGGCACCGCCGACCGCGGCCGGATTGTTTTCACTCAACCTGGCCCAGTCGAACAAATCGATCGAGTAAGGATCAAAGCCACCATCAGTAGTGCGGTCCAATTCGTCAACCTTCAATTTCAAATAATTGGTGTTGCTGTAAAAATCCTGCACCGTGTGCAGCATCATTCCGAAGTGGTAGAGCGCGCGCGTTCTGCTTTCTGCATTGGAATCTGCGTCGGCGGCATAATTGAGAATCTTTTTTTGTTCTCGTTTGACATACTCGTATGAGCGATTCACGTTTTTTGTCTCGAAGTGTCTTTGCTCTTCGCTGTCGGCGTCGTTGGCCTGCGAGTCTTGCGCCTTGCTGCCGTTGATTATTACTTCGATGTTGGCCGGACAAATGGTGCCGGATAGTCCTTCGCGAACCACTCCGGCATGCACGTCACCGTCAGGTTCCGAACTGGTAAAGCCGCTCAACAGGGATCCCGAGAAGACGATTGCTAAAAAAGAAAGTCGAGCAATTCTGACCATTTACCTTCCTGTGATCCCAAAGCGAAACGACTTCACTTCTTAAAATCATACGCATGTTTGATATTGCTTGCATATCGGGCGGGCTTCGCGCCTTCGCTATAGCCTTTCTATATGCAGGGCCTTGGCGTCTTGCCGTTTATAACTGCCGTATATGTTTGCTGCTGTCAATCGTATCGTGTACTCATACAGCCCAGATTTTCTTGCACCAATGTTTGGCTGATTTTAGTTTGGCCGACCCCTGGCTGTAGGAACATATTCCCGTTCTATTACCAACTTTCACTGGCAGGCAGCAATGGTGCAGTTTGATAATGATACGTGTTTATCTGAGTTCGATTTTGTCGCGTTCGACGTCGAGACTACCGGCCTTTCTCCTGTAGCTAATCGACTGGTTGAACTGTCTGGTGTCAAATTTCGGCGCGGAAGCGAAACGTTTGAAACGTTCTCAACTTTGATCGATCCTGAGGTCCCCATCCCAAGCGTGGTTACGGGGATACACGGGATAACCGACGACATGGTGCAAGGAGCACCAACCGCTAAAGACGCGGTGAATAAATTCGTGGAATGGTCCGGATGCGACTCGGTGATGATGGCGCACAATGCACCATTCGACGTCGAGTTTTTGCGCGTCAATTTAGCTCGAGCAGGAGCCGCCTGTCCAGCCAATTTCGTGGTCGACACTTTGACTATCTCGCGCGAATTTCTGCGCGAAACCAAAAATCATCAACTTAAAACAGTGGTTGAACACTTCAGTTTGCCGCAGGGTGATTATCACCGGGCGCTCTCCGACAGCTTCCACGTCAAAAATGTTTTCTTGCGACTGCTTCAAGATTATCAATTGAACAAATGGAATGATCTGACCATCAATGGTTTTGTCAGCAAATTTGACTACGACCACCATGCCGAGAGCACCATGAACTCTCTGCCTGAGCAAACCATGTTGATTGTTGAAGCAATTCGCGGAGTAATTGAACGAAGCGCGTCGATGGTGATGGAGTATCAAGGATCGTTCAAGTCGACTCCAAACGTTCAGCCCACGGCACTGATTCACAGTCGCGGCAATCTATATCTCTCCGCGTTTTGTCGCCGGGCCCAAGCTGAAAGAACTTTTAGGGTGGACAAGATTTCGAAAATCAAGTCTGTGAGCGGCTAAAGCCAGTTGCGCTCGGCGACCGAATCGACAGGACAGGCAAAACCAGCCAGTTAATGATAAAGTTGTTGGCCCGTTGTGACCCGTTTTCATGACGTTGAGCACGATTTCTCGAGCCGAGTGAGAGTTCCATGGCGCCTTCCCGCTTTCGAAAACCAATTACGCTGCCTATTGCTGCGTTGCTTCTGACCGGGCTTTGCGCCCAATCGGCAGAAGCTGTGTCGTTTGTCGATAAAGCGGTGGGGATCTGGCAGTCGAAAATCAACAAATCGAAAGACAAAGACGGCACGGACAAGACTGAAGACAAAGGGCTAGCCGAGGAAGGCGACGCCAAAGTGAAAACTTCATCGCCTGAAGTTTCGGAACTTTCCGAAGACGTCGTTGGCAAAATCGCCAAGCATACGAAAATGGGAGATACGTTCTTCCAGCGCCGCGACTTCACCAACGCGATGATCGAGTATCAAGATATCGTCAAACTCGACAGCGAAAATACAAAAGGGCATTACATGCTCGGCAAGATTTTGATGGCTATGTCTGATTACGAGGAAGCGCTTAAGGAGTTCGAAAAAGTCGTCTCAATCCGCCCCATGAGTGGCGATGCGCATTTTAACAAAGCCGAAGCATTGCGCATGTTGGGACGTTATGAGGATGCCCGAAAAGCATACAGCACGTCGTTGAAAACAAACACCGGCAACGCGCTTGCGCATGCCTATCTGGGCGAGTGCTACCGAAACGAAGGTGATTACCGCGCCGCCATCAAAGAGTGCAAGGATGCAATCAAACTCGATGAAAAATCGGTGGTACCACGCCTGGTGCTAGCCCAGTGCTATGTGGCGACAAGAGTTCCCGATCTTTCAATCGAACAATATCAAAAAGCGATAGCCATCAACCCCTCAGATCCGGTCACGCACTCGCGCTACGGCGTTGCGCTCGGGCATATGAAAAAGTGGGATCAGGCGTTGGAAGAATTATCCACCGCGACCCGCTTAGATCCGGATTACGCGCAAGGTCACGTCGGCAGATCTTGGGTTTTGGCAAACACGAAACAGTTGCCCGAGGCTCTGGAAGAGGCACGTCTGGCGGTTTCGCTGGCACCAAACGATGCCGACACGCACTCCAGTCTGGCTTGGGTTTATTCGCAAATCGGTGACCACGTTTCGTCAGTCATGCAATACAGACTGGCCGTCACCATCAATCCGAAAAATGCCGAACTGCATAAGGCGCTCGGAATGGCTCTCAAAGAGCGCGGCGACGTAAACGGAGCGATTGCCGAGTTACTCGCGACCACGAAAATGATGCCCAATGACTATGAGTCGCAGCTAGCCCTCCAGTCATTGATGCAGAAACGGCATCAGCAATAGTTTTCGTTTCAAAGAATGAACTTAAACTTGATTGCTTCGAACGCGGTATCGCGGCAAGCCTGGTCGCGCTGTGAGCCGTCTTCGCAGTCAGTTACTGCGTCGGTGGCGGCTGTTGCTGGGGTGGCTGAAACATCTTCATCACGTGATCGACCATCGGTTGCAAACCTGGTCCAGGAGCCGCGTTCGTTCCGGGAGCAGATTGGTTGTTTGGGTTTGGTTTAAACATCTGCTGAGCAAACTGCATGATTGGATTCGGCGCGGACTGCGCACCTTGAGCGTTTTGACCGTTTTGCGGAAAGAACTGCTGGGCGAATTGCATCATCGGATTGTTTTGAGGCGTGGTCGACGGCGTCTGTTCTGGACCGATGTTGGCAGAATTTGCAGTTCCATAACCGCCAGGTTGTCCGTACTGCTGCTGGCCCCCGTATGGAGTAGTCTGCTGGGTATATCCCCCTGGTGGCGTATTTGGTGCCGAATATGATTGTCCTGGCTGATTCGAGTAGGGCACCGCAGCTGGTGCCTGCGCGGCAGGATAGCTGTTGGCAGGATAATATGGTGCCGGCGCTGACTGCCAGGCTTGAGCCGGTTGCTGCGGAAACGGCATCGGTTGCTGATAACCGGGTTGATAATTCGGTTGTTGCGAGAAACCCGGCTGCTGAAACTGCGGCTGTTGATATGTCTGCTGCTGCTGATACGCAGGCTGTTGATAAGACGGAGGCGACTGTTGCAAGCCGCTCGATGCGTTTGCTGACCGATCTTCCGGTGTCGGATATGTTATTCCTGGAAGTGCTGTTTCGCTTTCAATTTCGGGCATTGGCAACAGCTGGTCTGTTTTGTTGGTGTTGGCCGAATACCCGGGATTACCGCTATCACTGTCAGTCGACGACCCAGCTGCGGGCTGATACAAACCTAACTGTTCGCCACCACCAGTAGTGTCTCCCTGGTTGTCGTCGGTGAGCCGGGGAATATCCGTTGCCGGCGCAGGATATGGGAAGCTTGTGTCCACGCCCTGCATCGGAAAACGCTGATAAGCCTGATACAGTCTAGCTATGGTTGCTTTGTCGCGCCGAGTCAAGGCGGGCAACTGGCGCGCAGTGTTGCCGAAATACATTATGTCGGAGGTGTTGGACGAGTGACCGTTCAATCCGAGGGCGTGTCCGATTTCATGGAGACAAGTTTCTTTGATCCGATCCTCAGGCTCAGGTTCTTTGCTGAACGCACGCACCGTGCGGATTTGAATGCGCGCGTGTTCGATGCCCGCCTGTCTTCGCGTTGTCGTGGTCAAACCGGCTTTCGTTCGTTCATATTTTTCGTCGCCGATCTTCAGCATACCGTCTGTCCATTCGACGTTTATGTCAGCGTCCGCGACATTGTCGACAAAATTGAACGACAGTTTTTTCCCTGAAGCCTGATACCAGATCACAAACGCGTTGCGGGCAATCTGCGGAAAGCCGGGCAAAAAGCCACGAGCCGATGAGGTTGGTTCAATATAAATCTTCAGCGGAACCCGCGACGCCGCCCAACTGTGAGCACTGTTCTCCGCCAACAATTGACCGAGATAGTCCGGATCGTTATTGCTGAACGAGCCCATCTTGGATTGCTCAGTGCGCAAACTATCGATCAACGAAAGCGCGTTCACTTTTCGATCGCCGGATGCCGTCTCCGCAAACTTGGTCAGATACGCGATGCCTTCTTCGTAACGGTTGGCGTCCTTGCAGTAGAGCCCGAGATTGTAATAAAGGATTTTCATCGAGCCGTCGAAACGCAAGGCCTTCTGCGCTTCTTGAACCGCCCGTTCAGGATTGCCGAGGTCGTGATAAATCTCCGACAAAGTCGCATGAATATAGGCAGACACAGAGGTTGGATCGTATGTCGCGGCTTTCTCGAGAAGCACGCGGGCGTGAACGTTCCTTTCCGCCTTCGAATACTTCAACGCCTGGTTGTACAGCTTGATCACTTCGTTTTCGGTCTCAACGTCTTTGACCGGCTTAAGCGATTTGGCACCGGCCGGCAGCCCAGCCATCAAGCAAACGCTGACTGCAAGAGCGAGCAACCGCACCGGCTGAATAAAACCGTGCCAGCGTTTTGTAATTACAAGATTGCGATTCTGCATTTGTGCTCTTGAAAGATCAGGTCGTTGGGCTCAAGTTTAGAGCTTAAGCTGACCACCGACTATAGTCTTATTCCCGTACCGCGAAGAGGATAGCCCTATGTCGCCGGCCTGTTTAATTATGGACGAGTTGAAATGCTCAACCGATATCGGTTGAAGGAATTGAAATGAACTTTGTGCCGCCTGATTATCGGCCTAGCTGCGCCAATCAGCGCTTAAGGTACGCAACCGATATCGGTTGCAAGTTTCGATAATCGAACTTGTGCCGCCTGTTTTATCGTGGCTACCGCCCACGGCTTCAGCGCCGAAGTACGCAACCGATCCGGTTGCAAGTTTCGATGATCGAACTTGTGCCGCCTGTTTTATCGTGGCTACTGCCCACGGCTTCAGCGCCAAAATACTCAACCGATATCGGTTGAGTGTTTTCTCCAAGTGAAAGTTTTCTTCTAATCCGGTCGTGGTAAAACCCCCACTGATCCAACCATTTACCGTCTTTCCATAACGGACACTCTGCTGTAGCGTGTACTAAGCGGATCAGGGAGAACGGGCTTGAACGACGATGCAATGAGAAACTTGATCGGCAGGGCAGAGGCTGGTGATGCGCACGCGCAATACCAATTGGCGCTTCTGATGTTAGACGACAATTCATCCACCGATGACCGTTGTTGGGATGTGGACAGTGCTTATGGCAAAGAACTTGAGCACGGATGCCGCTGGCTGATTGTGGCCGCGCGAAACGGTTCAGTTGAGGCCCAAACCGATCTTGCTAAACGATACTTCTACGGTATCGACTTTCCCGAGAATCAAGACCGAGCATTCGAGTGGTTTTCGAAAGCAGCCAACAAAAATTGTGCCGAGGCGCAATTCTTTCTTGGCGAAATTTTCACCGGCGACGAGATCGTTGCGTACGACATCGAAACAGCACTGAAATGGTATGAACAATCGGCGCAAAGCGGATTTAAATGGTCACAACTGGCTCTTTTTGATATCTATCGAAACGGCGCCGATCTGAGCGTTCCCGACGTCGAAAAGTCCCTGTTCTGGGGGCGTAAAGCAGGCGAACAGGGCAGCGTGGTTGCCCAATTGACTCTCGGCAGGATGTTTTTTGAAGGCGATCTGGTTGAGCGCAATCCGGTGGAAGCGGCGTTTTGGCTTCATCTGGCGGCTGACCGAGACGATGAATCGAAACAACTCCTGGCTGTTTTGTATTTACACGGACAAGGGGTTGAGAAAAACATCGCCAAGTCTGCTGAACTTTTGCGAAGCCTGGCACGCAAAGGCGACACGGACGCGATGGTGCAGCTGGCGATTGTTCTGTCTGAAATGTTTCGCCCGCCTCACGATGAGATACACAGCTGGTTGATTCAGGCAGCAGAGCTTGGTAATCGGCAGGCTCGGGAAATTCTCGAAGATGTTGAGGGCGCCGAGCGCGCACCACAGGCGGTGCAAGAAGAATTTAAGACCGCTATCGGCCCGCAGCGCACGGCCAGCCAGTGGCGCGCCCTGGCGGAAGCTGGCGACAGGGAAGGACAATTTTGTCTGGCCCGGCTGCTCGAAGACGGAGAAGACGTGCAAGGCGATTATGAAGAAGCGGTGCATTGGTTTATGCGAGCGGCCGATCAAGGACACACTGGTGCACAGTGGCATCTAAGCGCTTGCTATCGGTCAGGATTAGGACTTGAGCCGGATCAAAGTAAAGCTTTGGAATTGCTGACTCGCGCCGCCCGTGGTGGCAATTCCGACGCTCAGCTTCAGCTCGGATTGCAATATTATTTCGGAGTCGAAGTTCCCGAAGACAAGCGGAAAGCGTTCCAATGTTTTAAAAACGCATCCGAGCAATGGAACCTCAATGCCCTGGTCTGGCAAGGCGACTGTTATCACCATGGTGCCGGTGTGGTCAGCGACCGGCGCAAAGCTTGCGAACTTTATCGCAAGGCCGCCGATCTTGGAATCGTACGAGCGCAGTATAAACTCGGCATGATGTATTCGCTCGGTTGGGGCGTGCGACAGAGCTGTGAAGAAGCGGCTCGTTGGCTCATCCTGGCGGCTCAACGAAATCATTCCGGTGCCCAAGTTGAACTTGGCCGTATGCATCTGACCGGTGACGGCGTCGCTGAGTCACAGTATCAAGCTGAGCTTTTGTTCCGGCAGGCAGCCGATCTTGGCGACGCTGAAGGCAAGTTCGAGCTGGGCAGGCTATTGATTCTAAATGACGACACCGAGTTTGATCTTGCACTGCGTCATCTCGGCGAAGCCGCTGAGGAAGACCACCTTGAAGCACAGCTGTTCCTGGGCAGTCTGTTCGAGCAAGGACATGGCGAGCGATTGCCTAATTTTAAACAATCAGCAAAGTGGTATCATCGCGCCGCCAACGCCGGAGATCGCGATGCCAAGCTCAAGCTTACTTCTCTTCTGTCGCGAGAAACCTTTCTGAGCGATGTGCTTGATGAACTAATTCAATCAGAACGACTCGATCATGATGTTCGGATTGCCAACAGATACTTGGTCGTGGATCTTGTCCTGGAAGACTGCTCGGGCATTGTTTACAAGGCGCGAGATCTGTTCACCGAACTTCTAGTCACGGTCAAACTTTTGCATCATGAAAAACGAGATGGCGCGCAGATCGCCGCATTTCTGCGTGAGGCTAAGTCTATAAGCAGAGTCAACCATGCTAACTTGCTCCGACTTCATGACTTTGGTGTCGTCGACGGTGGCACACCATATGTCGTTTTCGATTTTGTCGGAGGCGCATCGCTGGATTCAATTCTGAAAAAAGACGGTCCTCTCGACCTCGAACGCTGCATCTCGCTATTTGTCGGACTGATCGAAGGTCTAGCCGCCGCCCACGATGCAGGAGTTGTTCATCGTGATTTAAAACCAGAAAACATTATTCTTGTCGATGCGAGAACATCGAAAGAAACAGCTAAAGTGATCCAATTCGGAGTGACAACGCCAAGCACGGGTTCTGACGCCGAGACCAGGCGTTTGACCCTGACTGCGAACGTGGCAGGAATTTTTTCCTACTTCAGTCCGGAGCAATGTCATGGCCAGGCTTTAGACTCTCGGTCCGATATATATTCGCTTGGTTGTGTGCTGTTCGAAGCGTTAACCGGCAAACGTGCGATCAAAGGTAGCTCTTACGTTGACGTCATGTGCAACCACTTCGGCGACCATCCCGCCTCCATTATCGAAGCGCGTCCGGAAGCTGGGTTCAGCTCGGAGCTCGACGCGATGGTTCGAAAAATGATGGCAACTGATCCGTTGTGGCGATATCAGGATCTGATCACTCTGCGCGACGAATTGATCGGTCTGCTTACGACTGCGGCATAGCAAGGCTGCCGGCGTTTTAGAGGAGTTGCGAAAACTCAACCGATATCGGTTGTTGATTTGGAGCTTGACGCTTTGAGCGACAACATGAGTTGGCACAACAAGCTAGTTTTCGGCTCAGACAGTTTATTCAACCGATATCGGTTGAAGATTTGGCCTCGAGTCGATCAATGAAAAATATGGCTTGTTCGCCAAGAGACTTTTCGCGCGGTGAGCGTCAAAGCGCCAATACTCAACCGATATCGGTTGAATAAATAGATTGCCCACAACGCCGCACCTGATTGCGTTCGAGAATCTCGGTTAAGACCGAAATTTGAGCTTCTCGACGCGAATTCGAACCGCTTATTTAAGCGTCAATCCCATGCGTTTATACAAATCCCGATAATACGCAGCTGGTTTATCGACCTCCTTATGGTCAGCAAATCGCTGACCATTAACAGGATCACCAAGCCTGCCGAAACTATAAGCTGCTTTGAAGGCGTCTGCGTCGCTGATATATGGATCGGTTTTAGCTATCTCGCCTGCTGTCATGAAATCGTGCATGGCCATCCGTTCTCTTCCCATCTGATCGAACAGCAATGCCCGGAGAAAAAAGACGTCAATATTTGACCAACCACTTCTTTGCTCGGCAATTCTATTCAACTCCAGAATGGCCAATTCGTAGTTCTTAGTGGAGGCGAAAATTTGCGCTCGACCTATGTAAGGCTCAGGGCTACTAGGCTCTGACCGAATCGCTTCCTCGAAATCTTTTAAAGCATCGTTGAACTCGCCCCGTTCCATGTGCAACCGCGCGCGGTGCTCATAATAATCGTATCGAGGGAAAAGTTGAATGGCTTTTGTAAGTTGATCGAGTTTCATCCAGGACTCGTTTTTGTCAAGCGATGATAGCTTAAAGTGCGCCGCCGCCAGTTTTTTAGGGGCCGTTTCAAGGGCGAAGTAATCCGTGAACAACTGGTTGGCTTTGTCGCTGTTCCACTTATCCATGTTTACATCAACGAGTGAAAACAGCGCCCTTTGATTGAGGGGATCGAGTTTCAACGCCACGTTCAGTAAGTTCTCGCGGGCTTCGGGGAAATGATTTTCCAGCAAATGCGCGTCGCTCACATTGGTTGTGAATGAACTTACTTGTGTCGGAAAAACACTGACCGTGCCGAGAATCAAAACATACATTACGCAGGCGTACTGAACCGCCACACGATAGAAACGAGTTTTCTTCGCACTGCCAAACAATGTTCCGCCGACCAGGCAGACAAGCGAGGAGCCGATGGACAGTAAGTGTGCAAGCGTAAATCCGGAAATCAAATCACGAATTAAACCAGGATTTTCTGCAAGCAACGGTAGTTGAAATGAGGATAATGCGATCTCGAATGCAGTTGGCACGTAACTGAGGCACATCGCGATCAGTGACAGCAGAAGGAGCATGTTCCACCAATCACCGTTCGAGTTTTTCCCGGCTGCGAGGCGGCGATTTTGCTCTACAGCAGCCATTCCAAACAGACTGCCTCCGGTCAAGCAGACTAAAAATATCGCTGCAGCACAGAAGTGATTGCCGACCAGGTTTAGCCAGCCAACCGCGTTACCGATGAACATCAAGATCAAGAACGTTCCGATTACGGCCCGCACAATTTGTGTCGCGGAATATTCGAGTTTTGGAACTTTGCGCCTCACGAACTTCGAAGGCGCTTTTCCCTCCTGGATTAGCTCCAGATCTTTCATCAATTCGCCAACCGATTGATAGCGATCCGCTTGATCTTTTTCCAGGCATTTCAGTACGACGCCTTCCAGTTTTTTCTGAATGGGCTCGCTCCCGAACTCTCGCGGGAAGGGCTTGGCCTCGTCGTTTATGTGTTTGATTACGACTTGAATGGCATCGCTTTCAGGAAACGGTGGATTGCCAGTTAGCACTTCGTACATCAAGCAGCCGAGCGAATAAATGTCGGAACGCTCGTCCATTTTGAATCCAAGGCAATGTTCAGGGCTCATGTAATGTGGGCTGCCGAAAACTTGACGCGTTTCAGTGAGATTGTGAGTTTCTCTATTTGAAACCGGCAGAATTTTCGCGATGCCGAAATCGACAACACGAGCCGTTTCAACTTCTGCGTTTGATTTGGTAACGATTACGTTGGCCGGTTTAACGTCTCTGTGAATGACGCCTTTCTCATGGGCGTGCACCAGTGCGTCACAAATTTGATGGAACAAATTAAGGGCACGTTCGGGTTGCAGAGCGCCTTCTGTGTTCACGACACTGGAGAGGCTTTCTCCTTCGATGTAAGCCATCACCAGATATGGTGCGCCGTTTTCAGTCTTGCCGTAAGAGAAAACCGCAACCAGGTTGTTGTGTTCCAGTTGCGAAGCGGCTTCCGCTTCTTGTTCAAAACGGCGGAGCGCGGTTTGATCTTCAATCAAATTTGCATGCAGAATTTTGATGGCGACAATTTTTTCGGCTAGTTTGTCGAACACCTTGTAGACCGCTCCCATTCCACCCTGTCCAAGAGTGTCGAGAACTTCGTAGCGATCTCCAAGATCCGGAAGCGTTGGGGATTTGGTGGCAGGCGATGTTAGAGAAGCATCATCGTCGCTTCGAGCGGTCGCGATTTTTTGGGACAAATCATCGTCGACAGCCTCTTCATGCGGCTCGCCGTCCGTAACAAAACGAATTCGCTCCGCTGCTTCCTTGACTTTCGGCTTGTTAATTCCGCGCCGTTGTAACCGAGCCTGCTTCTGCAATTCACCGGTAGTCATAGCGATATTCCTACAGCAAGTAGATAGACAGTTATTCCCACTTCCTTGAGGGCGGAAGTCGAGCGGACCGTTAAATCACGAATTTGTAACATCCTCAGCTTATCTGATTCTCGAAGACTGCGCTTGCATCACCTATAATGAAACGGCGCAGCCGATGACCTCGGGCGATCGCTGCATCAGAAGAAGACGTTGAAATGAGTGCTCAGTCCGCCAAACCAAAGTTCGCCATAATCGGCGCCGGGCCTGTAGGTCTCAGTGCTGCCCGCGCGTTAAAGCAAAAAGGGATCGAATACGAACAGTTCGAAAGCGGCACCGCTGTTGGTGGCAACTGGCGCGATGGTGTTTATCAAAGCGCTCATATAATCTCCTCCAGAAAAACAACCGAGTTTCCTGATTATCCGATGCCCTCCGACTATCCGGATTTTCCTAGTGCCAACCAGATGTTGGCTTATTTGAACGACTACGCAAAACACTACGACCTTCTGACTAATATCACGTTCAACAAAACCGTCGAATTAGTCAGTCCGTTGAGCAATGAATTTTTTGAATTGCGTTTCAGTGATGGCACCACATCCATTCACGAGGGAGTGGTTGTCTGTAACGGTCACCACCGGCACCGACGCTTTCCGCAATTCGAGGGGCAGTTTACTGGAGAACTCATTCACTCCAAAGACTATAAAGATCCCGATCAAATCAGAGGAAAACGCGTTCTTGTAATCGGCGGAGGAAACTCGTCATGCGACATTACTGCAGAAGCCGCTCGCGTTGGCGCGTCAGCGCATATGTCATTGCGCCGAGGATATTGGTTTATGCCTAAAACATTTTATGGCGTTCCAACATCCGAATTACTAACAACAAAACTTCCAGTATGGATGCAGAGAATCTACTTCACCATGCTGCTTCGCGTCGTCGTCGGAGATTACAGATCTTACGGATTGATGAAACCAGATCACAAAATTTTCGAACACCATCCGACTATCAATACCGAGGTGCTCCACTATTTAAAACACGGTCGAATCGTTCCACATCCGGATGTTAAGCGGCTGGATGGGCGGCGCGTGGAGTTCGTCGACGGCATGAGCGAGGATTTCGACGTCATCGTATGTGGTACCGGATTTTATGTGTCGTTTCCATTCCTCGCTCCTGGGCTGATTGAAACTGACAACGCTGTTGTGAAAGTTCGCTGGGGAATGGTGGCACCAAATCACAAACATCTGTACATCTACGGATGGGGTCAGGTTCGCTATGGCTTTGGACCGCTACTCACACCAGGTTCCGACATCTTGGCCGACCTGATACTTCTGCAGCGAAAACTTCGTCATCCGCTCGGGCAAGTCCTGGAGAAACTAAAACAGCCCTTTCCGCGCACGCACCTCCTTGATCCGATGGCGACGTTGCGACAAATCGAATCAGTCAGGGGAATGTTGTGGATAATTCCCCTGGTCGACAAATACCTGATGAAAAACGCTGGCTCCTTGAGATCTTCAACCGATATCGGTTGAGTTTTTGAATCCGCGTGAAGGCTTGCTGGAGCACCCGCTCCGGAGAAACCGACCGGATCATGCTTGGCCCCGGGGGACTCCTATCGACCTCCGGTTTGGGATTTTGATTTCATCAACCGATATCGGTTGATGAAATCTTTACGAAAACACCAACCGATATCGGTTGAAGAAACAAAAAGTCCGCAATTGCTTTGCTACCCGCCATTCACCGACGAATTCGCATTCGCGAGCGCTCAATGCGAAACGAGGAGAATTAATCGAGCCCCCGCTGGGTATGCTGAGTGAAGCTGTATCTAGAAGAGATGGGGAAAATTAAGTGAAAAACTCGGCTGTAAGCAAATTGGCTCTTCTCTTGCCGTTTTGCGCCCTGCTTTTTCCAACTTCGGCTTTTGCGGAAAACGGACAAGCGGAATACGACGCTGGTCGTTTGGCTTACCACCATAAAAACTATAAAGGCGCCAGTGAGCACTTTGCTAAGTCGATTGAGGAAGGCAATCGAACCCCTCCGGTTTGGCTCTATGCCGGTCACACCTTTATGGCTCTTGGTCAGCCCGAGAGAGCGCTTCGCACCTACGAGACTTTAATCAAAAACTTCAAGGATTCCATTGAGGCAAAAACAGCCTCCGATAGCATCAATCTTGCCAAACAAGCGCTGGAAAAACAAAACGCAGTTCCAATTGCGGTGCCGGCGGCGACAGGGGAGCCGGCTAAAAAAATCGCGGTCGCAGCCACGAAGGCGCCGGTGGACAGTGGCGAAAAGGGACTGAAGGATAGAGTGATTGTTCATCCGCCAAAGTTTGGACACGCAGCAGTCAGTCAGCGTTCCTTGCGAGCTGTTCATGAGGCGGTTGCGAACTTGCCTGCACATCTTCGCAAGAAACTCGACGAAGGTGGTGCAACTATAAACCTCGCTCCGAATATGATCGATCGCTGGCCGGAATCGTTGAATGAAGAGCTGGAGAAAGCTGAAGGTGAAGAACCCCCGACGATGGCTGAGCTTCCCGGTCGGATTTATGGCCGCGACATGTGGGTCTATGAGAGTCCGAAAGAACGTGGCACCACCAATTTAAAAAATGCGCGACCAGCTGCTGAAATTAAGCACACGGTCTATAACGAGTCGTTCCAAGTGCTCGATGAACTGATGACGATATGCAAGGCCCCTGCCGTGGTTGCGCAATACAACGCTGAGAAAGCCGGAGTAGCGGAGTCTTATCATGCGAAACTTGCGACGTTTCTAAAAGATGACGAGTGGGGAGTCAAGGAAACATGTTCGGAATTGGCTGCTGAGATTTTTGGACAAGGCGACGAGTTCAGTGTTGATTTGAACCGCTGCTTTCCAAAGCTGAAGAGACTCTTACAGAAAAAACTTGCTGTCTGAAACCGCCACTGGGCTATTTTAATGCGCACCATATGCGGTATCGCATAAAATTTGGATTCGACTTTTAAGTTGGCGTTTTTGTTTGCGGCAATTGTGCTCGTTTTGCGTGGGCAATTCGATTGCACGAAATTCCACCAATCGAGCCTTTCAGCGGCTCTCCGTCGCCTGCTTCGTAACCAAAATTCTTGTCGAAGGGGGGGGCACGTTTCAATAAACGAGTTCTCCCCACCTGAGTCCTGCCACACGCCGTCCCCTTGACTCCCACCAGCTATGAACCATTACTCTAGAATCTTAGATATTTAGTTCTAACGCTAATGCTTCAGTGCAACAGATCCTTTCGAGCTAATTAAACTTCTAAAGCCTTCAGGCAAGAATTTTCAGGTTTTGTTCAGACCGTGAAACTTAGTATGGGGAAGTTCAAACAACCCAATTGCTGGTCGAAGCCACCAAAACGGCACAGCAAGTTTCTTCTTACTAAAAAACATGTCAGAAAACAAAGTTGAAAAGTCAGAAGCTAAAGCGTCGAGTCCGGCAGAATCTCGTTTCGATGCTCCCGTCGTTAACGAAGCGCTTAAATTGTTGGATGCACAAAGCAAAACTAAGACCGAATCGCCAAAGGACCAGCCCGGCGAGTCATCCTCGGCGTTTCTAGACTTTGGTGACTCCGCCGCTCTCTATGGTTCGTCGATATCGCAAGAGAAGGTTCCTGAAAAGCGAGCACAGAACTCCGAGAAATCTGATCGTTCAAAAAAATCGGAGAAGTCGGAAAAATCATCAGCTGCTGAACGAAAAACAGAAGGCACCGAGCGCAAATCCAACGCAACAAATTCAGAAGGACAGCCCGACCACGTAACCAACAAAGAATATCTGGAAGAACGTCGAAAACTCGACCGATTAAGCAAACTGGTTCGCAAAGAGGATCAAGAATTTTTTCGGGAAAACCTGAATCAGTTTGAAGATCGCGCAAAAAAAATGAACGTGCCTGCCTCTGAAGTCAAAGAATCTTACAAACAGCTCGCTCGTTTACTCGGTCCTGAGAAGGGCACTATGCCTGCAGAAGACAGAGAAAAGCTCGCTAAACATATGGTTCGTCATCTGGCTAATCCTTCCGGGATCGATCAAGGCGACAAGCGCACTTGCAATGTAAGCACTCTTGCCGAGCGGCTCACCACGCGCGCTCCGTCGAAGGCTTGCGAGATGGTAACCACGGCCGCTATGACCGGCGGATGGACTGCGCCGGACGGCACACAAATCAAAATCACTCCTGAGAGTTTCAAACCAGGCTCTATTGAGAGCTTGAATTAAACCCCGGACAGCAAGAGATCATTTGCCACGCAAGTAATGAACGTGGTCATGGTCAATGATGTAGCGCAGCGCCGCGCCGCTCCTCAGTTTTACAGCCAGGAAGCGGAAGGTTCTAGCGACAACGGCGAACGTTTGAGAGACGCCAACGGCGCTGAAATAACAGTGAAGAGACCGGTCGTGCAGAAGGATGCTGACGGCAAGGAATTAACCACTTTTGTGGACGCACCTTTGCGTGGACCGAATGTGAATATCTCCGAGATGAGCGATCTGGGCGTTCGTTTGTTTGGCGACAAACAGTTCATCATCAACAATGATAAAAACGCCGGTAATCCAAACCTGGCGACAATCAAAACAGAAGGTGAGTTGACCGGCTCACTTACAGCTTTGAAAACAGAACAGAAACTCCCGGCTATCATCGTTGTCGACGCCGCTCATCCGATGTACAACCAAAACAGCACTAAGGGCGGACATTGGCATGTTGTTTCGGTCACCGATTTCGATGAGAAAGCAGGACTGGTGACCATCTCTAACCAATGGGGCAAAGCGAACGACAAACAAGTCAAACTTGCCGACCTCTATAACACTACCATGCAGTACCATCCACTACCGGCGGTATCAGGTGGCGGAACCCGGGTTGCAACTAAGTAAGTGTGACTCGGTGCAAGTGCGAAATATAAAAGTTCTTTCCCTGCGTTTATAGAAGAGCCTTTCCTGAGTTTATTTTCGCGGTTGCTCGGCGCGCTCGAGTCAAGCCGCTTTGCTGTGCATGCGCGGGCGGGGGGGCTAAGTTTAAGTAAAAATGCGATCGCAACGATCGCAACTAAGTAAATTTATTTTTTGCTGCTGCCAGGTTTTTCAGGAGCCGATCCGCTCTTGCAGAGTGGACAATCGTCGGGCCGATAGGTGGCTAGATTTAGTTTGAGAAGACTGAAGAACGGCACATCAAACGTCGCTTGTCCACCGCTTCTGTCGACGATAGCACCGACACCTACAGGTGTGGTGCCGAGCGACTTGAGGAGTTCCACTACCTTACGAGCGGAGCCACCAGTGGTGGTGACATCTTCGACGACAAAAACTTTTGTGCCTTCCGCCAGATCTATGCCCCTGCGGATTGAAAAATCGTCTGAACCCGCTGCGCGTTCGGCGAACACCGCCTTGACCATTGAATCGATATGTTTTTGTTCCAGCACTGATTTTGAAATTGAATCAGCCGACAAAAAATAATCATTGAGATTTTTTTGCGCTTTTCGTTCCAGCGCCGATGCCACGAACACTTCCCAATGAACCGCACCCAGTGCCGGTCCCACGATCACGTCCGGTCTCACATCGTTTTCCAGAAGCTTCTCGACCAGCAGATCAGCCAACAGGTTTCCAAACCTCGGATACTGCATCACGCGTTGACATTGCATGTACTGATCGCTGTGCAAACCGCTGGTCAAAAGAAAGTGTCCCGTTCTCCACGCTCCGACTGCCTTCAGGATGTCACCGACTGCTGATTCGATAGTGGAAGTAGTGAGACTCATTGAGTAGCTCCCTGGATATGTGAGTGTAAGCTTGACAAAGATATCACGCAATTACGCTCAGGTACTCGAAAATTGCGCACAAAAATTGTACAGTATGAATGTTGATGACTGGCTAATCGATCTGAACAAAACTCTAAACGCGAAGACACATAAAGCGGCAAGCCAGTCGAACAGCGAGGAGTCCAAAATATGAAGCCACTAATTGGTATCAACGTCGACCTGAAAAAGGGGCCACCCCCGGAAGCGGCGCTGCAGATTCCTTATCTCGAAGCCGTCGAAAAGAGCGGTGGTATACCGGTTATGATTCCGCCGCTTAACGATGAAGACTTGCGGCATTTGCTGAGCCGGCTTGACGGCGTGCTTTTCATCGGTGGTGCCGATTACTCGCCGACACGATACTGCGAAGACGAGCTTGATGACACGGTTAAGCTTATTGACGAACGGCGCGAGGGTTTTGATTTCTTGCTCCTGGATGAAGTTTTAAAAATCGAAAAAATGCCGATGCTTGGCATTTGCCTTGGTTGTCAGCTACTGAACATCGGTTTAGGTGGCTCGCTTATGCAAGATATCAAGAAACACATTCCAGCCTCTGAAGTGCCGCACGCCAGTCCAAACGGCTGGCACGTGGGTTTCAACAATCACGACGTGGTCGTGCAACGAGACAGCAGTTTGTACGACATCTATAAGCAAGATCGATTCGTTGTCTCCACCTCGCACCACCAGGCGATCAACCGCGTCGGCAAGGGTTTAAAAGTCGTGGCGCACGCCGACGATGGCGTAGTCGAAGCAGTCGAGTTGACGGAACGTAAATTTGTAATCGGCGTGCAATGGCACCCAGAGCGCGACTACCCGCGGAACAAACCATTGTTCGACAAATTTATCGCGGAATGCAGAAACGGACACAATTAACTAACGAGTTTTTAACGGGCACCGTCGGTGGTGTCGCCTCAATTCTGCGATAGTCGATTGGCTACAGAATCTCGTGAAGCTGCGATTACTCTACGTGCTGCTCGTCAGCGACTTTCAAGCGCGGCTGCGGTTCTGCTTGTGCTAAATTCAAAACAAAATCTGTCGACTCTTGAACGCTCTTCAGTTGCAACTTCAATTCCATGACCTCTGATTCCAGCCGGTCAACTTTCGCTTCGAGGATGGAAACCGGACTGGTTTCTTTGACAATCGTTTTGGTGCGCGAGCGTATCCGGTCGGAATAAGCCTCAACAAGAGGACGCCCGAGGAAGACAACAACTGCAATCAAGAGGATGAGAAAAGCTATTTCGTAAAAGATAATCACGGTTTTGACCAAGCTGCTAATTGCGGATACTGCCATCATAGCTGGCGTTCTAAAGTGGAATGGAAATCATAACCTCGATTTAAACTTGACAGTTGACGGCAAAGCTCTAGATAATCACTTTTGTCGCGGCACGGTAGCTCAGAAGGTTAGAGCGGGCGACTCATAACCGCCAGGTCGGCAGTTCGATTCTGCCCCGTGCCAATTTTTAGTCGATAAACGAATAACGCTGGCACTGTATGCAGTGCTACCGGCGCAAGCTTTGCTGAAACGGCCGGGCGCTGTTCGACGTCTAACATTGAACCGATATCGGTTGAGTGTTTTTGAACGCGGGTAAAACCTGCGGAAGGCGCACGGGCTTGTGTTTTTCATTCAACCGATAACGGTTGAGGATTTGGAGCTTGGAATGCCTGGACTGAGGTCGTTCTGCATTTTGGCTTTGCTCAAGACTGCAAGCGCCGCGCTGGTGTTTTTTATTCAACCGATATCGGTTGATGATTTGGCATTCGGTAAGCGCCCGCCCTGCAACGGTTCACAGTCCAGCCGGACTCCGTTCATTGATTCGCAAAACCGGTAGTTTACTGGCCGGATCGATAGCGTTCCACGTCACCAAATTTAAAGTCGCGGCGTCCACCGCCACTGTCAGATGTTTGAATGCCCGCGGATTGCGTAACAAACATGCGTCGCGAGCGTTTGGGAAATTTCAAAATTGATGAACCTTCCAGGTCCTGCACCGCCTTCAACACGGCTTTGTCATAGCCGGCGAAACCCGATGGTTCCATAATCTTCAGGCTGACAATGTGCCGGTTGCTGTTCACTTTGCAGTAGAACCAGGAGGTCGTGCCCAAAGGGAACTTCATCAAAATTTTCTTGCGCACAGGATCCCAGCGCAGCATCTCGTCTTCCGGGTTGTTAAGCGCTTCTTGAACGCCGGTTTGCACCGCGTACAGCAAGTTGTTTCGCCAGCGATCCCAGGCTACCTGCAGCTCTTGGTCGTCCATGTCCGGATCGTCGCTTTCCAGCTGTTGATTTCCGGCCGAATCGGCTCGACCTTTCAACGGACCGCCGCCGCCATCGCTGTCGGGTACTGCCGTCCCGCCCATCAAATTCGGATCTTCTTCGTCCGCTTGCCCGTGAAGCGCGTCCTGCTTGATCGTTCCTTGTAGCGGTTTTCTTGGCACCTCTGGTAGTACCGGAGCCGGCATGTCGATAATCTCTTCGTTTTTCGTCGCTTCCGACGGCAAAATGCCGGTTTCTTCAATACCACCCTGGAGTGGTTCGTTTGCCAATGCACAAGGAGCACTTACAACGAGTGCTAGAGCCAACGCAATCAATTTTCGACTTTTCACGCCGTGTCTCCGAAAACTATAGGACCGAGACTGTAGCCTCAAACACCACCAATTGTTAGGATAGCGCAACTATGCATCGTTTGCATGTACTTCCGAATTAAGAAGTGAATAGCTATCTCAGGTCGGCAATCAGTTAGGATTGACGATTCAATGTTTTAAAAGTGGCAGCCAAAAACGACGAAATGACCGAGAATAAGCAATGCGATAAAGGAAACTTTGTTCAAGAATTAGCGACGCGCATGTCGCAAATTCTTAGTGAACTAGCTTCGACTGTCTTTCAAGAAGCTGGCGTCAAGCGTCTTCTCGTTGCGTTTTCCGGCGGACCTGATTCGACCGCTTTATTGACGGCGCTAGCGCAGCTGTCGGAAAAGATGGGCTGGGAGATTAACGCATGTCATATCAATCACGGCTTGCGCGGTTTAGAGTCCGATCTCGATGAGCAATTTTGTGAAGCGCTTTGCGCCGATTTAGGCATTGGCTTCAAATCGTTTCGTCTGGCGCAAAGCGCTGAGTCCACCGCGTCTAACCACGTTCCAGAAAATCTGTTGCGAGAACTTAGATACCGCTGTCTTTTCGATCACGCGCGTGACATTGACATTCAGGTTGTCCTCACCGGACACACCCTCGACGATCAAACTGAAACTTTGTTATTCCGCTTATTTCGCGGCACTTCGCCAACCGGCTTAGTGGGTATGGCACCTCATCGCGAGATGGTTCCTGGCACTGGTGTTTATCTTTTGCGACCATTGTTGAAACAAACAAAAGCCGAGTGCCAGCGTTTTCTAGCTATAGAACAAATCGGCGCGCATTTAGATAGCAGTAATGAAGACGCGCACTACGCCCGAAATTTTATTAGAACGCAACTCGTTCCCGGAATTGATGACAAATTTCCAGGTTGGAAAAATCGAGTGGAACGCTTGCGGTTACTGGTCAGCGAACAGGAAGACTGGTTTCACGGCGAAACGGTGCGCGCCCTTTCGGCAATGCTAATGCGCGATCAGGCTAGCGAGTTTATACAAAGGTCGGCATTCGGCAGCTGCCACATTGCGCTAAAACGCAAGCTGGCAGCGCAGATGCTGAGGGATAAACAAATCGAGCCCTCCTTCGAGCGGGTTGAAAATGTCCTATCTATAATTGATGGAAACGGCGATAGCGCTTTGACGCTGTCCTCCGGTTGGGAAATTCGCGTCGATAAGGACAAGGTCCGCTGGATGCCTATAGTTGACGATGATGAGCCGTCCTCGTTTTTAATGGCGCAGGAAACGATCATTCGGATCCCCGACCAGGGCAGCCAAAGTCGAAGTACGATTATCACCTGGCTCAATAAAAGTCTAAAAGTCAGCAATTGGGGCGAGTCTGTGAATGGCAACTTTCCTGCCGCCCAGTCGCTTGAGATCTACGCCGACTTAAGTTCTGTGTCCGGTCATTTGAAACTTCGTCTGCGTCGACCGGGCGATACGATCCAACCGTTCGGAATGACGGAACTCGTACGACTCAAAAAGTATTTGCACACCCACGACGGAGCGCCGCCGTTCCAGCACACTGTGGTCCTGACTGACGACGACAGAGTGTTGTGGGTGCCTGGAATTGGCTACAGTGAACGGCTGCGTTGTCACGCGGCGCCCAGTCACCGAGTGCTGTTTTTGGACCTGGCCGGTCCAAGCGATTCTTCGTGGGCTTGAGTTCCGTTTTACTCGCGCCCGTTTAGCTGCGCGCCGTTTTCGCGTTGTTTGACAACAATCGACCGCGGTTGATTGAGGAAGATTCGCGCAAAAAAAACAACGATCGGGTGAATGCTCGAAGCCGTTGCGGGGCTTAGGTTGGTGGCGTTCCCAAACTTCAACCGATATCGGTTGAAGTTTCGTTGCGACCGACTGAATTCCAAAATCCAGCCCACACGTCAAGGGTGATGAATTTGTTAATAGTGGTCAGG
>JADYXR010000045.1 GCA_021772095.1 Candidatus Obscuribacter sp.
ATTTAGCGAGTCTCCGCTCTGGAAAGATTAAACCAGACAGCAGGCTCGCTTCGCGCCGAATTATGCTACCACTACCGGCGATCGGAGAATAGTCCAAGTCTTGGCTTGATACTATATAGAAGCATAAAACAAGTCAACAAAAATGTGGTCTAGAGCGAGTTTGCTCTAGACCACTCTCGGGGATAGCGGGGCAACTAGTTGCTGACCGATAGCGGGCTCGACAATAGCGAAGGCAACGTGTCGTGCTTTGCTACGTTCACACCGAATCCGAGCCTATCGCCTACCACAGCTTTGGCCGTTTCTTGCCCACAGTGTCGAAGTGATAGTCGATGTGAACGCTCAGCTTCTCGGGAATTGGCATTCCGTTCCGAAGACAACGCAAAGCAACGCTTATGATTGCTCTTCGATGTGCCTCTGGTCCGTCCGTGGGCAAGACAATCGTGCGATCGAATTCGTCCCAGCGGTATCCGGCCTCCTCAAGCTGGTTCACCAATGCCGATTTATCAAATCGGAGAGAGATGTAATCGTTGACGATGGCGAAATCGCCGGTCCAACTGAGAACAGTCTCTTCACCAGCAGCAATAGCGGCGGGCAACGCCGCGATCAGCAAATTGACTTTCGATTGGATTTCTTCAATTTCTTCAATTCTCATATTGTTCGACTTTCAGAAATGCGTGAGTTTGATCAGGTAAATTCTCTCTCCAAACCAGCTTTCTAGCCGGATCGGATGATAGACAGCAACTTCCTGAACGCTATGAAGCGTAATGACGGATTGAACTAGTCCATGCGTACTGTCTGTTTGGTTGCTTTGAGTCCTTGAAAAATTTGAATTGAATAAAGTTACTGTAACCATGAGCAATTGGCTCAGAGTGCTGGTCTGCGAAGTCCACGATAACGTGTTCCTTATGCAGGCAAGCACCCTGAGCCATTGCAAAGTTATCCCAAAAACCAGCGTTCTGGTTTCATGAGTCGGTTCGTCACCTTGCCGATTCAGCGACGGCAGTTGTTGTGCTCGCGGAGCACGGAGAGAATCATGTCGACCCGATCCTGGACTGGCATGAGGGGAATGTGCACGACGTGAGCGCCGGCGTTGCGGTACCTCCTTGCGAGTATGGGGTTAATCTTGTAAGTAAAGTCGACGTCTTCGTAGCGAATGCCGTCGTCGTCCCAGCTGAGGACGGGGTCGAGAACGAACGCGAGCGGGTAGATTCCGCTTTCGAGTTCGCTCAAGAAAGTGGGCTCCGGGCATCCGGTCGCTTCGCAGTAAGCCTGTCCGTCGTACGCTCCGCGGTCCTGGATCACTGTGCGTGAGTCCGAGACCAGGGCGAGTTCGGCTGCTTTCTGACGAGCGAGGGTTTCCTTGCGGAATTCCAGCGGGTTGATGATGGGCGAGTAGCGACCTTCGCGGATCACTTCAGTTGCCATCTCTTCGATCACCGGAAATCCGAGTTTCTGAAACGCACGGATGAGGGTGGTCTTGCCAGCGTTGGGACCGCTAGTCAAAACCACGTTTGTCGATCCATCCATTCAAACTAACTCCTGAACAAAGCGGAAAAGAAACGTGCACATTTGCAGACACAGCTGCCTGATTGCACATCCTGACGAACTTTCAACAGAGGGCGAAATGCTGGTCCTATACTCCGCGCTTCTGCACGTGAGTAAATTTCGATTGAGGGCGTTGAATAGTGATGTTTGGTGGTTCTTGTCCTTGTGTTTGTGGTTTTTGTTTTCTAAAAGTTGCTTTTACCATAGAGTTTTAATATGGTTTTAAACAAATAGAAATCAGAGTATGGTGAAAATAATCAAGAATCTGGAACGCCCTGCGCCGCATGGTTTTGCGGTTTATTGTTCCCGTTTGCCGTAATATCTCAAGACCGTAGTATCACCACTCATGACACCACATATGATGCCCGATCGAATTGGCCCGGTCCGGCCTATTGATATTGAAACGCCAAACGTTTTGCTCTGGGATCCATCGATCTGCGCTCAATGAACAAGTTGATTTGCAGAAAAGATAGTCAAGAGTTTGCGGTTTGTCGTTTTCAAGATAGCGCCTGCTGTGGTTTCGGCCAGCGTTGCTCGAATTGCCTACTCTGTCTGGGTTTTGCTAACGCGATCCAAAGTTCAATATCAAAATATTAGCTTCCGCCAACATTCGGCGCTGACATTGCGATAAACTCTTCTGCTGTGCAATTGAGAGCGCTAGCCGATCTCGATTTGACGACCGACGTTGGCGAGAGCTGGCGTGAGGTTTGAGCGCACGGATCAAGTAGTTTTCAATGAGGAACGTGACATGCTGAAATCTGAAGCCGAACGAGTGATTAGAAAGGCTCTCGAAGAGAGCGATGCTCAATTCACGGACGAACAAATCACAGCACTCTCGCTGATCATGATTCGCATCACGGCGACGACTATCGAAGAAGCCTTTGCCAACTGGAAGGGCAGCGGCGGCGGCGGCAGACCGATGGGTCGCTGAGCAGGTTTTAACTTGTATAGAACCGGTCAGCCGGTCTGACCGTCTGGTTTCTGAGGTTTTGAGGAATGAGTCCCATGTCGACAGCAACACCGGTAATCGAGAGCGCACGCCAGTTGCAGAACGAGATCGTTAAAATGCGAAGACATTTGCATGAACATCCGGAACTGAGTTTTTTGGAGAACGAAACGGCGAAACTGGCTGCTGGTCAGTTAAAGGACCTGGGCTACAAAGTCCGCGAGGGCGTCGGTAAAACCGGTGTGACAGCCGATCTCGGCACGGGCACGATGGTGGCAATCCGGGCCGACATGGATGCCTTGCCGATCGACGAAGGCAATCAAGTCGGCTACAAATCGAAAAATCAGGGCGTCATGCACGCCTGCGGTCATGACGCGCATGTCAGCTGTGCGCTGGCGGCGGCCAAAATTCTAACCGGTGACAGGGCTGACGGCGCCATCCGCATGGTCATGCAACCGGCCGAAGAATATGGCGATGAAGAAGGCAAATCGGGCGCTGTGCGCATGATTGAAGATGGTGCTCTGGAAGGCGTCAGCGCCATCATCGGTCAGCATATCGATGCCAGTTTGCCGGCCGGCAAAGTGGCGATTCTGCACGGTGCCGTGATGGCTGCTGTCGACGGTTTCTCGCTCACCATCAAGGGTAAGGGCGGACACGGCGCTTATCCGGAAACGACGATCGATGCCATCGTAATTGGTGCCCAGGTCGTGCAAGCGATTCAGCAAATCGTCTCGCGGCGCATCTCGGCGCTCGAGCCGGCGGTCGTTACGATCGGCGCGTTTCGCAGCTCCAGCAGTCGCGGCAACGTGATTGCCGAAGAAGTAAGAATGGAAGGCACGATTAGAAGTTTCAACGACGATGTCAGAAAGCTTCTGAAAGAAGAGTTGGAACGCGCTTGTGGCGTGGCTCGCGCCCTGGGCGGCGACTATGTTCTCAAATACGAACTTGGTTATCCGGCCACCGTCAACAACTCCGAAGTGATCGATATCATGCGGGCTGCCGCTATCGATCTTATCGGCGAGCAAAACGTTGTCGATATCAGACCGAAGACCTGGAGTGAAGACTTCTCGTTTTTCGCGGAGCAGGTTCCAGGCGCGTTTATGTTCCTGGGCGCTGAAATCGAAGGTGACAGACGCAGTCACCACAGCCCGCTCTTCGATATCGATGAGTCCGGATTGTATGTCGGTACGGCGATCCTGGCGGAAACCGCGCGCCGACTGGTAGTGCACTTCGACTCGAAGTAAAAGATCGGAAACACCATGAATAAGAATCTAGATCGTTTGCAGCCTTATCCGTTTGAGAAGCTTGCCGACTTGCTTGCCAACAGTCGCCCGGACGAAACCAAGCGACCGATCAAGTGGTCGATCGGTGAGCCTGCTCACCCTGCCCCTGAGTTCGTCAAACGAGTGTTGATCGAGAATCTCGACGGTTTGAGCAAGTATCCGGTGACGATTGGTTCGATCGAATTGCGCGAAGCGATTTCCACATGGTTGACGACGAGATTCGCTCTGCCAGCCGGTGCAATCGATCCGGATAAGAACGTTTTGCCGGTGTCCGGAACCCGCGAGGCGCTGTTTTCGTTTGCGCAGAGTGTGGTGAATGGCGCTGACGAGGCGGTTGTCGTGATGCCGAATCCGTTTTATCAGATTTACGAAGGCGCGGCGTACATGGCCGACTGCGATCCTTACTTCGTGAATTTGAACGCGGATAACCAGTTCCAGCCTGATTTTAAATCGATCCCGCCGTCGGTGTGGATGCGCTGCCAACTCGTTTATGTTTGCTCGCCGTCCAATCCGACCGGCGCCTGTCTGAGCATGGAAAAGTGGCATGAGTTGCTGACCATCGCCGGCAAAAACGATTTCGTCATCGCCTCGGATGAGTGTTATTCCGAAATTTATTTCAACGAAGGTGAACCACCAATCGGCTTATTGGAAGCCGCAAACGAGTTCGGGCTGTCTGATTTCAAAAACTGCGTGGTCTTCCACAGTCTATCGAAACGCTCGAATTTGCCGGGGTTGCGTTCTGGCTTCGTGGCAGGCGATGCGCGCATTCTCGACAAATACCGGTTGTATAGAACTTATCACGGCTGCGCTTTGCCGCCGCCCACCCAGAAAGCCAGCGCAGCTGCCTGGCAGGATGAAGAGCACGTCCGGGAAAACCGGGCAATCTATCGGCGCAAGTTTGACGCTGTGCTGGAAATTTTGCAACCATGCATGGATATTTACCGGCCGCAGGCGGGTTTCTATCTCTGGCCGTCCGTGCCGATCGATGACGCCAGTTTCACTCGCCGATTGTACGAAGAGGAAAACTTGCTGGTGCTGCCGGGCAGCTACATCTCCCGCACCGTCGATGGTGTCAATCCCGGCGTCAAAAGATTGCGGATGGCCCTGGTTGCGCCTTATGAAGAATGTGTGGAGGGCGCCGAAAGGCTTGCCGCCTTCGTGAAACGACTAGCAGTTTAGTATTTAAATCAAGGAGTTAACAAAAATCATGGCCGACACCCAAGCGATCATTGAAGAAGCCTTTGAACACAGGGCGGAGATCAAGCCGGGAACCGCCGATCGGAAGGTCGAAGAAGCGGTCGCCGAAGCGCTCGACTTGTTGGACAGCGGCAAGGCGCGCGTTGCCGAGAAAGTGAACGGCCAGTGGCAGGTCAACGAATGGCTCAAAAAAGCGGTCTTGCTTTCCTTTCGGATTGAAGACAACACTGTGATGCCGGGCGGTTTTACCAGCTATTGGGATAAAGTGCCGAGCAAATTTGCCGGGTATACGGAACGCGATTTTCGTTCTGGCGGTTTCCGGATCGTGCCACCAGCGGCGGTGCGGCGTGGATGTTTCATCGGCTCCGATGTCGTGGTCATGCCGTCATTCATCAACATAGGCGCATATGTCGACAGCGGCACCATGGTCGATACCTGGGCTACAGTCGGTTCCTGCGCGCAGATTGGCAAAAACGTGCATCTTTCCGGAGGCGCCGGCATCGGTGGAGTATTGGAACCGCTGCAGGCCAGCCCCACGATCATTGAGGACAATTGCTTCATCGGAGCCCGCTCAGAGGTCGTTGAAGGCGTCATAGTCGAGGAAGGCTCAGTCATCTCCATGGGGGTGTTTTTAGGGCAAAGCACGCGGATTTTAGATCGCGAGAGCGGCGAAATATCTTATGGGCGAATTCCAGCCGGTTCCGTCGTCGTGTCTGGCAACCTGCCGGCGCAGGACGGCTCGCACAGTCTATATTGTGCGGTTATCGTTAAACGGGTGGATGCGAAGACCCGGGCGAAAGTCAGTTTAAATGAGCTGCTGCGCACCCCGTAGTGGAGCCTCGCCATTGCCGTGCGGTGATTGCTGAGCTGGTTTTGCAAGGCACATTCTACAGCTGGAATGTCAAATAAACGCCCATATCACAGGAGACGAACGTGTCTGAAACTCTGGATCTTACGATTGAACTGGTAAAGAGACCGTCGATCAGCCCTAGAGATGAAGGCTGTCAGGACATTATCATCAAACGTCTCGAGAAACTCGGTTTCCAGATCGAGCGCTTGAACTTTGGCGAGACTTCGAATTTGTGGGCCACTCATGGGACGGGCAAACCGCTGTTTGCGTTTGTCGGGCACACGGATGTGGTGCCGACCGGACCCCTGGAAGATTGGCAGTCGCCGCCGTTTGAACCAACAGTGCGCGACGGCAAACTCTACGGTCGGGGCACGGCCGATATGAAATGCGGGATCGCAGCGTTCGTTACCGCGATTGAGCGTTTCCTTCGGAAAGACGCGGCGCACGCAGGCACGATCGCGGTTTTGATCACGAGCGACGAAGAGGCCGAGTCCAGCGACGGCACGATCAAAGTAGTCGAACATCTAACTCGTCAGGGCATCGTCATCGATCATTGCCTGGTCGGTGAACCGAGTTCCAGTGATACCATAGGCGATACTATTAAAAACGGCAGGCGCGGATCTTTGCATTGCTTGCTCAAAATAATCGGGCAACAAGGACACGTCGCGTATCCCGAAAAGGCGCTCAATCCGGTGCATTCGGCTATGGGAGCGTTAAACGAACTGGTATCGATCCAGTGGGATGAGGGCAACCAATATTTTCCACCGACATCGTTTCAAATCTCCAACATACACGCGGGAACCGGCGCCGACAACGTGATTCCGGGTGTGTTGAACGTTGTCTCTAATTTCCGCTTTTCCACAGAACAAAACGCGGAGAAGTTGCAAGCGGCTGTTGAAGCAGTTCTACAAAAACACGGCGTCGAATACGAAGCGAAGTTCAAACTTTCCGGACTGCCGTTCTTGACAGATGAAGGGAAGCTTCTCGATGCAGTCACTTCAAGTATTAAGAAAATTGTCGGTATCGACACGCTCTTGTCCACTGCTGGAGGCACATCCGATGGGCGTTTAATCGCGCCGACCGGAGCCGAAGTTGTAGAACTGGGCGTGATTAACGCGTCGATTCATAAAATTGATGAACACGTAGACATACATGATCTCGACGTGTTGAGCGAGATGTTCGAACTAATTGTTGAGAAAATGTTGCGCTGACGCTAATGACGAAAAGCTAGCGCGAACCTGAAAAGTTAAGCCAGTCAAGCCAAACGGGAACTCGTAAAACGCGAATAGTGCAATTGCATATCTTTTCTGTTTATATTCGTTCAAGATCAATATCACTGAAAACCCTGTCTTAGCGCCCATCGCAGAACGTCAAGTCTTTGTTAGATCCACGGTCAGATAATGTTTGTTCTCGATTAACCGCATTGTGGTGCTGCCGGAGACCGTGCGCCAGTGCAAGTTTTAAGCGTTAACAAACGCAACACTTTGACGTCGCTAACCTCGCACAACTCTTTCAGCGTGCCGTAACAAATGATTAGAACGCTTGGAGACGCCTTCTGCACTGTTCCATAGTAAGGGCCTTTCACCCCATCCATTTCATTCGTTGGTTTCTCCCGAACATCCCTATATACAACTCAACCAGTCCAAACCAACCGAGGAGCAGAGCTCTTCCAGTGCACACAGCTGTTTAGTTTGGGGTAATTTTGTGTGCGTTTGTCGAACCAGATGGAGGCTCAGGTCTCTATCAGTCAACTGTTTCTCTTCCAAGAGCCAAACGTGCCGAATGGCCACTTTGGTATCTGGATACTCTCTCTCTCTCAATTAAACGATCCTATACACGGAGGTCTCAATCCATGGCCAAAAGCGCTGAAACCAAGATCATCCGCGAGTATCCGTTGCCCTGTGGTCCGGACACGGTAGCTCTCGAGCTCACCGGCAACTGGCGTATCCTGCGCGTGGAGGCTCGGTTTGCCAAACCGAACCTGTACGTTCTGGAAGACGTCGAGGGCAACAAAACTTGCGCAGAATTCTACATCGTCGCCACCAACGCCCCGATCGAAGCGGCGCGCGTCAGCGGTGACAACGTCCTTCTCGGCTCCTACCTCGTCCACGTACCGGCGAACATGCTGCACGTCTTCGGACCAACCGCGAGCGCCGCTGTCTTAGCCCCAGCGGAAACGCCGGCATTGCAGGAGTAGTGGCTGTTTCGGAGCCTGAGCCTGAACGGGTAGGGATTATATTTTCAACCGTTAGCGGTTGAAAATATTTCCTCGTACCGCTCAATGGCTCAGGCATTCGGGCGAAAATACGTCCTGCTGACAACACCCCCACTGCTTTCCACAAAGACTGGCAACCAACTGCCGGTCCTTTGTGTTTTTAAATTTTTAATACTAGAGTAAATAGTATAACGAAGTCGAGTGAAAACGAAACCTGGTGGGAGGTTTCGTTCTCTGTTGAAGTAGCGGGCATGGTTTGGACCCATGCCCGCTAGCGTCAACGTTATCCGTGAGGAATCAGGCCGGCAGCCGGGTTAGAGCTTCTTGAGCTCGTCCAGCTCGGCTTCGACGGCGGTGCGCTCCTCGGGCGTGAGCGTGTCCCAGAGTGCCTTCTCGAGTTCGTCGAGGCTGTCGACTCCGAGCACTTGCTTCATGGCGGTCGGGATGGCCTTGCAGATCAGGTAGAGGGTGGGCGCGTTTTCGTAGCCGGCCTCGGTGATCGTTTGCTTCTGGGCGTCGGTGAGGGGCAGGGTGTCGAGGTATGGATAGGTCATGTTCAGGCTTTCTTGAAGTGAGTGTGCAGACCGGACGAGTGATCCTCGCCCGTTGAGCGTAAAAGCGCGGTACTACTTACCGCTATCCGGGAGCCGATCCGGGAGGGCTAGACCTTGTGGTCTTGATCACGGCGTTGGTCAGAACTTGCGGTCGACAGGACGCTTGAGCGCGGCTTCGGCCTGAGCCGAGAGTTCAACGATGCGCGCGTAGATCACGTCCATGGCTTCCGAGTATTTGTCGGGCAGGTCTTCCATGGGAATGGGCTCACCGAACACGATGGCGGCACCGTATACGGTTTCGCCGTAGAAGTCGCGGAAGCCTTTCCAGCCGATCGCCATGAAGAAGCGGTGCACGAGCGTGGCGTGCGAGGGGTTGCGATCGTAGGCGATGGCCGCGGGCAGGGCAGCCACCTTGCGCTTGCTCTTCTCGGCGGTTTTCTTGCCAATCATGGCAGAGCCGTCGAAGTACTCCTTGCGAACATGAACGTTGTCGCGGTGGAGCGCGCCCTGCGGAAAGACGATGGCATCACTGTCTTCGTCTTGTTGCAGGACTTTGATCATGCTGCGCAAGGAAGCGGCCGGATTGCGGTCGTGGTGCACGGCGATGACGCCGAGCCACGATGCGAGCGGAACGCGAATGCCGGTAATCTGTGTGACCGCCATCAAGGCCCGCACCACTCGCAAGCGCATTGTGGGCGGAATCAGGATGGCGTCTCGTTCTGTCTGGTGGTTGATCATAACAATCAACCGGCGTGGATCGCGCGTGTATTGACCGCCGATCACCTTGGTCGGACCGACGTAGCGTCTACAGGTCAGGGACATCAGTGACCAGCGAGCGATGCGCGCGAAGATTGGCGCCCGAGGAGAGATGTGCCCGGGTTCGTCAACCAGTTTGCGACCTTCCTTCCACCAGTATCGAACGCGATACGCCAGTGCGCCGGAGGCGACCAGGAAGGCGAGGATGCCGAATACCATCCCCCAGGGGATGTCTGAAAGCGAGGGCATGTCCTGGATCTTGAGACTCCAGCCATGCGTCATTCGAACTAAGTTCGTTTCCATGTTTGTAGAAGTATTCCTAATTAGCCCTGGCCGTCGAGTTGGAGAGCCGTCTTGCGGATGGCCTTCAAATCGAGCTTGCCGGAGGCCGTCTGGGGGAACGGACCGGGAACCTTGTGGAAGTCGTTAGCCTTCGGAATCCACAACGCGTGCATTCCAGTGGCGGCCAGCGCGCGAGTGAGCTCGCTTGGGTTGATACCGTCGGCGCTGTAGAGTGCCACCACCTTTTCGCCCTTGGTCGGGTCGGGAACCGCGCAAAGTGCGATGGACAGCTCGTCGACGTTGGCGAGTTGGCGAAGAGCCGCTTCGACTTTGACGAGTGGCACCATCTCGGGACCGACCTTGGCGAAACGGCTTTCGCGGTCGGTCAAATAGAGGAACCCGTCTTCATCGAGCGCGCCGATGTCGCCTGTGAAGTACCAGCCATTGCGAAGCACGGCGCCGGTCTCGCCGGGTTTCCTGTAGTAGCCCTTCATGACCTGGGGACCATGAACGAAGATGCGCCCTTCATTGGCCCGACCGCGCGGCAGGGCTTGTCCGGTAACGCTGTCGATGATGGCGATGGTGGTGCCGGGAACGACCTGTCCCACCGACCCTTCGCGGTTGCCGGAAACGAAACCGCCCTTAGGCGACGCCACTTCGAAATTGACGCAGCCGGAAACGACTGGCGACAATTCCGTCGTGCCGTAACCTTCGCAGGGCACGATGTCGAGCTTCTGGCGGATGTCGCGAGCCAGTTCCGGCTTCAGCTTCTCCGAGCCCAGCATCAGCATGCGCACGGTCTTGAACTGTTCCCGCGAGCCGCGCTTCAGGTAGTTGCGCGCGAACGTTGGAGTGGTGGCGAACATGGTGACGCCATGCTTCTCGATCGTCTCGCAGATGCCACGCGCGTCGAGCGGATTGTGGTGCGCGATGATCTTGAAGTGGAGCAACATCGAGGCCCAGAGCGTGACGCCGTAACCGTAGGAGTGGAAATACGGCAGGCTGCCGAGAATGACTTCCCGTCCGACCCGAGCGTGTGCGGACTGCTGCATCGTGTTGTACAGCACGTTGGCATTGGTCAGCTCGACACCCTTGGGCTCGCCTGAAGAGCCCGAAGTGAACATGATCGTGGCCGTGTCCTCCAGCTTTGCGTCGAAGCCCGGGAGGAACACCCCGATGCCGTCGATCGGCGCAAGATTGGCCAGGTACCAGGCGCCTGCCTTAGTCCAACCGCTGATCTGCGGAACGATGTCCTCGAGGTACAGGATCTGGGCGTTGAACTTGAAGCCACCCTTCTCGACCACCTTCTTCGTCGACAAGACGACGCTCAGTCCGGTTTGGTCGATGGCCGAGTTGATCGGAGCATCGCCGCCGCTGTAGTTGAGATTGATCGGCACCTGCCCGAGCATTGAGACGGCGATATTGGCGATCAGCCCACCCCTGGAAGGGGGCAAGAGGATGCCGGTGTAGGCTTGATGCTTGAGCAGCTTCTTGAGGTGAAGAGCCAGCGCCAGCGCGGAGATGTAGGCTTCCCCGTAGGTGGCTGTTTGCCCGAGGCTGTCTTCGATCAGGACGTCGCTCGGCGTTTCGCGAGCCTGCTGCGCGAAAGCTCGGACAGGATTGAGCCAGCCGGAGGGCAGCTCCGGGCAAGGACGATCGGGGCGAACCGCATCGCGAGTCGGGAAAATCAGACCGTTGTCGTGTGAGTTACTCAATTTCTTTCCTTTCGTTGAACAGAAAGCTCGTTGGGCGTTCTGTCTGAATGGTTGAATCTCGAGCTCTTCGTAAGAGTCGATAGAAAAACTGAACAGCAGAAGCTAGTGCCACCGGGCACCGCTATGCATCAGACCTAATCGCGCAGGCGTGTTTCTCCAGAGCCCGGTAAAGACTCGAAAGAAAAGGTCGCGTGCAGCTAATCAGTTGGCCAGTGCTTTGGGGAGATTTCTCAAAGAGAAAATAAAGGGACACCGGAGACTAAGGTGCGCGACCAGACGCGAGCAACCAACGTAACTCCGCACTTCCTTAGATTTGTTCTCTTTTACTAACTAATATTGAACGCAAATGCAGCCAACGACAGCATTGTGGGCAGAACTCATGAGTTGCCATGAGTACAGTTTTAGCAAGCCCAGCCGCTATCAGCGCTTGCGTCGTTGATGTTACGCGAGCCCTCGCGAGCGTCGTTCACATAACGGTAATCAAGCTGAAAACGGTTGCGCCAGGCTCGTTTCGGGGACTCATGCCGCGGCTCTGTATTTTCAACCGTTAGCGGTTGAAGTTCCAATCGAGGAGATTGCTCGCCCGAAACGGCGGCTTTGTATTTTCAACCGTTAGCGGTTGAAATTCCATATCAACCCCCCCCCTTGTCAGAATTCGTCGGTTTGCGAACGTTCAACAAAGTGCACGAATTAAACTAGTGATATTGTGCACTGTGACTGGTGTTTGCCCCATTGGCTCCGGCAAAAAAATCGAAAAATATTGTCCGCAAATGGATTCGGCGGTATACAAACAGACAAGCCAAAGTTCCCGCTAACAGTGTTACACGGGGCACCCGAATCCTATGAAAAACGAAACCGACCACCTAGTCCAACAACTTGAAAATTCAGCTAAACCGGGGGGCGATGTAAATCGCGCATCCCAGGAGGTTTCCAGCGCGATCGCACAAGGACGCGATCCGCAGGTGGCCAACAAAATGTTGACTGAAGTGACGAACGAACTATTCAATCGCGGGCAGATGCCGGCGATGGCGAATGCTTTTGCGACCTCTAATTTCGGAAACCTCGATCTTGATGGCGACGGAAGCATCTCTGGGTCAGAACTCCAAAAGATTGATGAACAGCGGTTATTCAACCGATCGCTGAGTGCGGTGGACCATCAGCTGGTCAAGTACATGCGCACCAACTTCAATGAAATTGCCAGGGCCAAGAATGATTGGGGGATAGATTCAAAAATCACCCCAGCCGATTTGATTTCTCACGATGCGGCTTCCAGTGCGCAGATGAAGAAATCAGGTATGGCACATTCAATCGATGCGGTTTTTGGCAAGCCGGAGATTTTTGGAAAGATCGACAAAAACAAAAATGGATATTTTTCGGACAAGGAGATGAAGACCGCCTTGGATAGCGGTTCTTTGACAGCTCGTGAAAAGGAACTTTTGCAATACGTCAGGACCAATCGTTCGGAAATTGCCAAAGTTAGCAATGATGAAAAACTCTGGGAAAGCAATATTAGTGCCAGGGACATCAGTGGTTTTGCGGCGAAAAATGGTTTGAATAACTTTCAATTGAAGCCGCCGGCGGCTGCTAACTTTTATTCATTAGCGGCTGTGGACAAGCTAAACGGTAATAAATTCGTCTGCGATATGATGGTGGATTTCGGCAAGAGCAATCTTAAATCGTTTGATCTTGACGACAACGGTTATGTCACAAGACCAGAATTGAAGAGGATCTCGGAGTCAGAGCGCTGGGGGAAAGGTTTCGATATAAACGAACGCAAGGCGATAGACGAAATTGATAAATCACTCGAGCAGATCCAGCGCTCGCACAAAGATGAGCTCTGGTACAAGGATCGAAAGGGCGTTACTGAAAAGGATTTAGTTTCGTACGCGCAAGATCAGCTTTTGAATCGGGCCGATTTGCCGACCAAACCTGGCGATCACAGTTTGTCGCTCACCATTGGTGGTGTCAAGCGCGATTTCCAAGTTCACATTCCGCCTGGCTACGACGGCAGCAAGCCAGTCCCGGCGCTGTATTTCTATCACTACTTCACCGGCAATTCCAGTGAGCTTGCTAATTACACTGGAATGAACGACATCGCGGATCGCGAAAATTTCATTATCGTTTATCCAAACGCTGAAGGCTGGGTGGGCGACAAAGTTCGGCAGTGGAATTTGAACAACAATCCTGGATATCGAGTTGATGAAGTGGCGTTTTCGCAAACGCTGATGAACACCGTGGAAAGTAAACTGAACATCGACAAGAATCGCACTTATGTGGCCGGTTATTCAAACGGTGGCATGCTCGCGCATGAGCTCGCTGCGCGCTTCTCCGATCGAATCGCTGCGATGGCGTCTGTGTCCGGTTGCCAGAATCCTGGACAACCTGCCAGCGTCGAGGGCTGTAATGTTTTGCTGATTCATGGAACGGCAGATCGACTTGTTCCAGTTGAAGGTCGGGCATTCACGCCACTTTTCCCGCGCATGAAATCGCTAGAGGCTGGTAGTGATTATTGGCGCACCACCAATGGTGCTGACCGGCATTCATCCGAGGCTGTCACCAAGGACGTCACTCGTGACACATATACGAACAGCAAAACCGGCAAAGAGCTCAGCGTCATGACACTGAAAGGCAGTGGCCATGGTTGGCCCGGCAGTGGGCATAGCGTCGATGGTAATCCAAGCGCCGGCGTGAATGCGTCTGAAGAGATCTGGAAGTTTCTTTCCAAGCACTCGCGAGATGCTAAACCGCCCGGTTCGGCAAAGCCGATCGAGCCTATGATGGCGCAGAAATAGGACGTTCGAAGATAACGAAGTCTGTTCTTCTGCGGACACTTGGCTAGGCTGTAGACTGAATGCAGCCGGTTATCGTGCGAACCTTCGATTGAGCTGCGACGATGCCGAAGCCGGTCGTTGAGCGAGGATTTGACTTGAACTCGTGGTCAAGTCGTTGTTCTCTGAAGATGACTTGAACTTCATAGGAGGCAGTTCGAGTCGGAGTCGCGAAGATTGATTGAACGGAATTCACGTTTCGACGCTAAGCCGCATGCTTACCTTAGAGAGGCACTGGACGGCCTAGTTCGTTTGGATCAAGTGCATATCTATTACGTGTCGTCGCCTGGTTGATGGCGGACGTACGGGAAGGCTTTCGGTCCGCCGCGTTTGGCTTGGATCTGGCGGATCATGTTGTCTTGCTGATGGCGGAAGCTTGAGACGTTGCCCTTCCAGCAGAAGAAGACAAAGTAGATATCTTCTTTCTGGGAACGGAACATTCCGACAAGTGCGCTGGTACCACCGTCGGTGCCTGGCAGCGTTCCTGTTTTTGCAACTACGCTGCCGCGCTCGCTGTTGTCGGTGAAGCGTTTGTCCAGTGTACCCGGGTCTAGTCCAGCGACCGGGAAGATGTCTTGATAGTCCATGCCCCGGGCCTGGAGTTTGGTTCTTAATGATTTTAAAATCAACATCATGTCGCGGGGCTTGACGCGGCTTTGTCCTAAACCGCTTGCGCTAGCCAGTTTTAAGGCGCCAGGAGACAGTCCGGCTTCGTTGGAAACGATTTCCTCGAGTCGACGCACACCACCGACGGTGCGGCCGATTTGTTCAGCGACTCCGTTTTGAGAATAGCTCATCATGCGTTTTAGCGTTTCGCGCAGTGGTTCTGATTCCACTTGTCCAGCGCTTTGTGCGGTTTCTGCTACTGCGCCGACTGCGGCGCCGTTGCGCACTGCAACTCTATACGTTCCGCTCTTCCAGATTTTGAGAAGGCTTTTGGCGGAGGCGAGCGGATTCGGGCATGAGCGATATGAGAAGGTTGGCTCTACAATTAGCTTTCCGTCGATTTGTTTAATTCCGGCATTACTCAATTCGCTGGCCAGCTCTGCTGCGTCTTTGTGATCGAACTCTGGATCGTTTCCTTTCACATAAAGATCGCCCTGGAAAATTCCGGTGCCGGGATCGAGGGTGCCGTCTAGATGAAGGCTGGTTATGAAACGATAGTCAGCGCCGAAGTTGGAGAGGGCGCCATAGGTGGTGATGATTTTTACGGCTGAGGCTGGATTCATTTCCATGGCCGACATCTGGTCCATGACAGTTTCGCCCGATTCGGTCAAAACCAGAGCGCCGATCTCTTGTCGTGGTCTGACTCTTGCGACGCGAACGACGCGGTCGTGTTTGCGGCGGTGGCGTTTTGAAACTTTGGCAACGACGCCGTGGCGCTTGCCGTGCGACACATGATGGGTAGCTTTGGCGTGATGTTTGTGAGTTACGACGTGGCTGACTCGATGGCGCGCTTCGGCATCGGGCATAGCGAGCATCGAAAACGCGAGGAAGGACGCCAGTGCGCCACCAATTCGTAATCCAAATCCCATGCCATCCCCCTCGTCACCTGAGCCACCCGTCCGGGTTTCAAAAACATCCGTATCCAGCTTATACCCGCTGACTTGCCGAACTTCTCGCTGCTGGAGAAGATCTTTAAGTTTTAAACGAAACTTGCTTGCTGGTCTTAGTAATCGAAATGCCTGCCACCCCACTGCTATAGATATTAGTAAAGTGGCAGAAAAAGTCAAGATGCAAGTTCATTATCCGGCTTGCAGAGAGGCGGTACAATATGCCGATCGGGTAGTGTGTATATAGAGAGGATGCCATGCAGCTTGTCGAGTGCGTGCCGAACTTCAGTGAAGGCAGAGATCAGAAGGTTATTAACGCGATCGCCGACGCGATGCGGGCGGTTCAGGGCGTCAGCGTGTTGGATATCGATCCGGGCGTGAGCACTAACCGCACGGTGATGACACTGGTTGGCGCGCCAGAGGCGGTTCTGGAAGCGGCTTATCAGGGCATCGCCTGGGCTGCCAGTTTAATCGACATGCGCAAGCAAACCGGAGAACATCCGCGAATGGGCGCAACTGATGTTTGCCCATTTATTCCTGTCAGCGGCGTCACCATGGCTGACTGCGTGAAACTCGCCGAGCGGCTTGGCGAGCGAGTCGGCAAGGAACTCGGTATTCCGGTCTACCTCTATTCGGAAGCGGCGCGCACGCCTTCTCGTCGGAATCTGGCCGATATTCGCAAGGGTGAATACGAGGCTCTGCCTGAGAAGATGGAGAACCGGTCGTTTAAACCTGATTTTGGACCGGCACAGTTTAACGCAGTTTCGGGTGCCACCGTAATTGGTGCCAGGCAGTTTTTAATCGCATACAATGTAAACCTCAACACTAAGTCGAAAAAGCTTGCCAATGAGATCGCCTTGACTATCCGCGAGGCCGGTCGTTCGAAACGCACCGCCGAAGGTGCCATTGAACGTGATAATAGTGGTAACCCGGTAATGGTAGCCGGTACGCTGAAAGCCTGTCGAGCTGTTGGTTGGCATGTCGAAGAATATCGGCGCGCGCAGGTGTCGATTAACTTAATCGATCCAACCGTTACGTCATTGCATCATGCCTTCGACGAAGTATCCCGCGTCGCCGAACAGCTTGGCGTTCGGGTGACCGGCAGCGAAATCGTCGGACTGGTGCCGCTGGCGCCGATGCTGGCAGCCGGACGACATTATCTGAAAAAGCAAAACCGTTGCACCGGTGTTTCGGATGAAGAACTTCTCGAAGTTGCCGTCCAATCACTGGGACTGGCGGAACTATCGCCTTTTGAACCCAAAAAGAAAATCATCGAATATTGTGTGGCACCACAGGCGATGGCGCTCAAAGATCTGACAGTCAGTGCTTTCATTGACGAGCTGGCATCGGAATCGCCTGCTCCTGGCGGCGGCAGCGTGGCCGCTCTGGCGGGGTCGACAGCTGCGGCGTTAACCGCGATGGTGGCTTGTCTGACGTTCGATAAAAAGGGATTCGAGCAACAACGACCAGACATGAACGCTCTGGCCGAAAAGGCGCAAAAACTGAAAACGGAATTGTTGTTGGCAGTGGATGAAGATAAAAACGCCTTCAATAGCATTATTGACGCCAGGCGGCTGCCCAAGGGCAATCCAGAGGACGCCACCAAACGAGACCAGGCTATCTTTGAAGCCAGCAAGCAGGCAACGATTGTGCCGCTTCAGGTCATGAAGCGCGCATCCACTGGTTTCTCTTTAATCGAGCTCGCGGTCGAGAAGGGTAATCCGAACTCGTTGAGCGACGCCGGCGTCGCCGGTTTGATGGCGCTAGCGGCAGTGGAAGGCGCATACTACAACGTTCTTATCAATCTTGATGGTTTCGATAAGAACGACAAAGCGGCAAGCGATTTCGCGAAAGCAACCGAGAAAGAAGCGAGCGCAATTATGGAAAGTACGCGTCAAGCCGCGGAAAAAATCAGGAAGATCGTGCTCGAAAGATTGGCTCCCCAGAAGACTCTTGCGTAGATTCTCCCAGGCGCTGATTGGTTAGCTCACCAGTATCTCGATCAGTGAACTTGCATTTTGCTAAGTTGTGCGTGATACCAGATATGGTGATCGATGATTGAATGTTCTGGCTTGCCGGAATGGCGTGGATGCCATACGAAACCTACTTCGCTAACAGCTCGAACCCCCACCACTCTACATGCGTTGAGCGCAGAGGTAGGATACGCCATACGACGGAATTTTCGACGTAATGGTGTAGTAGAGAGGGCGTCGAAAAAACAGGAAGCAGACAAGCTTTCGCTAGCCATGCTTCCCGAGGAGAGATTTCGATTTTTTGTTGGTTCACTTGACTCCCACGAACGTGTGGTCGAGGAGCAGCTCGCGGCGCAAGACCCCGCTAAATAAGCGGTCCTTGCTGATGCCGCCTCGAGCACCCGCCGCGATCATGATGTCGTTCAGCTGTGTCAGTCCGCTGATTGCGACAACTGGGACGCCCTTCTTGACCAGATGGGAAGTTACTTCCGGTCCATCGACGGGGCTGCCCTTCAGTCGGTAATCGACGAGCGCGAGCTCGAAGTTCTCCGGCTGCAAGATAGTTTCGGCGCCGTCGGCGTCCATCAAAACGAGAACGTCATCCTGAAGGCGCGCTCGGACAAACCAGGTCGCTTGATGACCGGTTTTGTCGAGAACATGCAGGAGAAGTTCTCCAAGGGTGATGTCGTCTTCGACCAACAGCAGATTTTTTGAGGTCATTCATCCTCCCGCGTAGGAATTTGTCAGCCGTTGTTGGCTGAGTTTTGACGCTTCAGAAGAAGCGGTCGGAGGAAAGCGGAAAATATTTTCAACCGCTAGCCGTTGAAATTATTTGGCAGCCCAATGTCGAGCGCCGGAGTTTCAACTGCTAGCGGCTGAAGTTTCGCGCGGCGCACGGACTATAGCCCACGGCCGTTTGAATAGCTGGTTGCATCTTGAGTTCGCCCTAAGCCGGCTCCCAGCTTTTGCCACCGGCATTGGTGAAACGTTCGCCGTTGAAAACGAGCGAGAAGGTGTAGCCGAGATAGGCGGCTGCCTTGACGCAAGCCTGGAAACGGTCGTTGTACAGGTTGTAGATCAGCGCCGGTTCGCAGACGCGCCGGTCGACCGTGAGAGCGAGCCCGATGTCGGACTTGCCGAAAACCAGGTCGGATTTCTTGATCGCGAAGTTGGCCCGGTCGTGGATGCCGCCTTTTCTGAGCGGAACCCAGGAGGCGCGAATCATGGTCAGCAACGACAGGATGGCGGCTCGCACGGGGCGAACACGTTCCTCATCGCCGACACATTTGTCCGCCAGAACCACGATAGCCCAGGCCGGATCGTTGAACGGCGTGTTCAGCACGATCTGGGAACGATGGCAGGCGACGATTCTTGCGATGCGGTTGATCACCGGCACCGGCAGAGGCTCAGTGTCGTGGGGCAGGCGCAAGCGGCTGAGGTATTGCTTCGTCCACTTAGCGCCGGCAGCGGCGTGTTCGTCGACGTCGATGGCCCGACCGATGTCGTGCAGGTACGCGGCGAGAGGGATGACCACATCTTTCGTCCACGCGTCGAGAAGATTGGGATGACGATTGGAGACTTCCGAAGAAATCTTTGCTGCGAGGTCACGGACCTGACAGGCATGATCGATGTCATGCTTTGTCTGATGGCTGCTCAACTTGTCCCCGGCTTCGTAGAGTCGTTCGATTTCGGGGTCGGTATAGCAAGCAGCAACAAGCGTTAGTGCTTTGTGAAGTTCCATATAAACACCTTCTGGGCCTTACTTAAGCCCGATAATTTTTGAAAGAGGTTGTTGAGCGTGTTGCGACATGACACTTCTGTGGGGGAGCGTCGAGATCTGGGTCATACAGGAAGCCGAGCTGTTTCGAACTTGCGATTCAAGTTTCTTCTGGGTTCGAAAGAAGCTATACGACTGGGTTTCCTAAATAACCTTGTGATGCTTTAAACACGATGAACTCTTAGTGTTTAGCAGTAATAGAGAAATCATGACCAGTAACTTCTTGTAAAACGCTCCGCTTTACATCATGAAATTAGCGGCGCTTAACACTGAGGAGTCGGTTAGCGCGGCTATCGATGGTTGTCAGTCGGGTCCAAATGCGCCGCATTCAGGTTTTTCAAAAATAGCGACGTGTGGCTTGTGATACCGGGCATAGTTAGAAGGCAACAAAGTTGATCCGAGGCCCCTTAGATCAATTACCAGTTGGTAATATAGTCACCCCACCCAAATTTCAGGTTTTTTTGCAAAATCATGACCAAGAAGACAACGAAAACCGCGAGTCGCAATAAGCCCGTTTCGCGCGCCGCCAGCTCGGCTAAGACTAAAAATGCGCGAAGCTCGGCAGCGTCTTCCAGGACTGCCACCAAATCCAAGCCTGCGAAGAGCAATGCTAAACCGGCGACCAAGGCCAAGGTGACCAGCAAATCAGCGCCGGCAAAGGCTAAGGTTGCTCCCAGAGTGACTTCGCCGAAAATCGAAGTGGCGGTCAAACCAGTTGCAACAACGCCGGAAAAATTGCCCGGATTTTTAGGTCTTTCGGCTAAGTACGCTTCGTCAGCCAGCGCCCGGGTTCACATCATCCCGGTTCCCTACGAGCATACGACCAGTTACGGCAAAGGTACAACCAATGGGCCAAAAGCGATTCTCGAAGCGAGTCAGCAAGTCGAATTATTCGATGACGAACTGTGGACTGAGCCCTTCAAAATCGGCGTCCACACTACCGATCCCGTAGTAGTCAGCAAAGTCGAAGCTGGTGCAAATGACCCGTTTCAATCGATTTACGAAGCGGTGAAACCGCTTGTCGATAACGACAAATTCCCGCTGATTCTTGGTGGCGAGCACTCATTGACTCTGGGTGCGGTTCGCGCCTGTTCAGAGCGCTACAAAGATCTGTCGATTCTTCAGGTCGACGCCCATTGCGATTTGCGCCCATCGTACGATGGCAACCCGTTCTCGCACGCTTCGATCGGCTACAGACTTTACGAACACCTTCCGCAACCGCTTATCACGCAAGTCGGCATCCGCAATGTGAGCTGGCAGGAAGCGCGTTGGATGGAAACCGAGTCTCCGAAGATCAACATCTTCTGGGCTCGCATGCAAGACAAATGGAATTTCAACGAAATCGTCAACACCCTTTCCGACAACGTTTATCTCACAATCGACGTGGATGGGCTCGACTCCAGCATCATGCCGTCGACCGGCACCCCGGAGCCGGGTGGCATGCACTGGTATCAACTGATGGAGCTGATCAAACATTTGTGCGTTCGTAAAAATGTAGTCGCCGCCGACATCGTCGAACTCTCGCCAATCGCCGGATTGCACGCTCCAGATTTTCTGGTGGCGAAGCTCGCGTACAAACTGATTGGCTATCGTTTTGCCCTTGAACTTGGCGTGACGAAAAAGTACGTTTAGTATTTTCAACCGCTAACGGTTGAAAGTATAGGACGGGCGTTTCTTCGACTCCTGAGTTCAACCGGCAACCTGAATCGAATCAAGACTCGTTTACGCACGTACACGCGATAATCGAATTCGTTCGCAAGCGTCAATTCAAACGCAAAAAGAGAGAGACCTTTCGGTCTCTCGGTATTTTTGCTTGCCGCTTAGTATTTGATGTAAATCAATTGACCCGGATTCGGGAATTCACCTCCAATTATCGTTTCGCTGGTATCGTTATGCTTTTAGAAACAACTCGTACACCCCTGTTCGAGTTAGCCAATCTTCGAGCGTACTAAGTCTTTCGGAATCACCCTCATAATTCCTCAAGTCCCAAAATGACATCTTCAACAACACCCCTGCGTCTTGGACATCACGCTCGTCGTTTGGTGTTTGAATCTATGCGAGGACAAAAATTTCTGGACACATTTGCGGAAATTAATTGCAGTTAATCTATGGCGAGTGGAAACGACAACTGGCAGGATTGGATGAAAGCCGCTCTAGCCGAGGCGCGGCGAACCTTCGACGCTAAGGCGGCCGGCAAGCAGGTAGACGTACCGGTGGGGTGCCTGATCATCAAGGGCGGCGAGGTAATTGCCCAGGCCCACAATCAACGAGAGGAAACGCAGGACCCGACCGCGCATGCCGAACTAATCGCCCTGCGCACTGCGGCAAAGAGTCAATCTTCATGGCGTTTAAACGACTGCACGCTGGTCGTAACCCTGGAACCGTGTGCCATGTGCGCGGAGGCGATCATTCAATCGCGGATCACGACCCTAGTGTTCGGCGCGTACGATCAACGTACCGGCGCTTGCGGTTCAGCTTTCAATTTATTCGTTTCCGGGCGAAGTTATCCCCTGCCGGAGATAATCGGAGGTATAGAAGAAGAAGAGTGCGAGCGACTGCTAGCCGACTTTTTCAAAACCGTCCGCAACAAGTCCAGAGATAATCCGACCAATAATCGATGAATAAACGCTCAATTTGCATCAACGCAGTCGCGACCAGTGTCCTGGTGGCGCTCGGTTGTTCCGTTGGCAGTGGAGTTGCGGCAGAGGATGTTGGAAGTCGCTCGACGCAATCAGTCAGCGCGAAATCAGTCAGTACGAAATCAGTCGGTACCAAAGCAGTCGGTGCGGAACCAGTCAGTACGAAACTAGTGACAGAACGTGCTCCGCTGAAGACGCCCTTTTCTAGTCGGTTTACGCTTGTGCCTGAGGATAAGAAGTTGAAACGGATCTATGACGATCTCGTTCTCTTCCGTTCGGATTTAGCTCTGAAGGAACTGGCACCAATCGTGATTTCTCGTTCTAAGCGTGGATTGAAGACACCGCAAGACCGGCTGCTGATGGGGCGTTTGATGGTTCTTGTCGGGTATTGTTATTTGATCGACGACAACTATTTGTCTGGTTTAAACTCGTTCACCATAGCCCACAAGCTTTGTCCTGAAGACACTTTTACCAAGTGCGTGCTGGCCACTGTGTTGCGCGACTATCCCGACTTCGACGCCGAAGACAGGCTTGTCAACGAGCTCAAGAAAGTGCCGGAGAAAGATCGCTTTCCATTGTTGTACGCAACGCTTGCGCGAAACGCGAGGCGTGATGGCGATATTCAGCTTGCCACGGAGTATATAAAAAAGGCTGAGGCACTCGATATAGATAAGTCGCAGCCTGCGCTGCAGATGTTCTACGCGCGCATGTTGGTTTTGTCCGGGCTGGACGAACCGGCTGTTGAGCGTTTCAAATTGGCCGCTGATCGAACAGAAAACAAATACATTCGTGAGATATTACTGGCTAACCAGGCGTCGATTCAATTCAAAGACGTCGCTCAGGAAGAGCATCTTCGCAATGCCAGCAAAATCTATCCGGACGATCCGATCTGGCGTTTGAAGTTGGCGGAATATTATTTGCAGCGAGGCAATGAAACGGAAGCGCTGCCGTTGCTAGAACAAACGATACAGTGCAAGCGCTTTTCGGCCGGCGCGTATTTCAGGCTGGCGCGTTGTTATATGCAAAAAGGGCAGTACGACAAGGCACTAGATGTGGTGCAGCACCTGGAGCGCCGGACACGCCCGACCAGCGATATGTTGATATTCAAAGGCGAGTTGGAAGCCGCCCGAAACAACAAACCGCAAGCAGAAAAGTATTTCGACCAGGCTTTGAAAATCAATTCGAAAAACTGGGGACTTTATGAAACGCTGGCAAAGTTCTACATGTGCGAAAAAGACCGAGCTCAAGATGGAGTCAAAATTTCCGAAGCTTTTGTGAAAGCGATGCCGAAGTTTTGGCCCGCACATTTTACGTCCGCTCAATGTCTTCTCCACGCAAAACAACTCGATGCCGCTGGAAACGAAGCCACCAAGGCACTCCAGCTCCTGTCGGTTTATCCACAAAGTGATTTGAATCTGTACGCGTTGCATAGAGCCGGCATCGCTCATGCGATTATTGGAACCAAGCACTTCGTTGTAGATTCAGACTACAAGCGCGCCGCCACAGAGGCGAAGGCGTTCAATCTAATGAAATTCAACCCTGAATTGCCTGATTATCTGCGCATGGTTGTGCTGCGCCCGGAGCGCTTGAAGTTCAACGACGCCCTTGGGCTCAGGGATCCTATGGTTCATGTTGCAATGGCTGACATGCTTTTGGAATGCAATTATGTCGATCAATGCATCGAGGAATACAAAAAAGCGCAGACACTGGCGCCGGATGACCAGGCGGTGCGCTCGTATCTGATCCACGCCATGTCACAAAAAGGTGATTGGCGCGGGGCCGCATCTGAGAACTTCGCCTTCTCTCAATCAATCGTCAATCAGATTCCAGCAGCAATTGACGAGCTGCGAAACGGCAAAAAGAAAAAGACCGATGACCCGGCGAAGAATATAGATGACTCTTTGAAAAAGGTGGATGACGTGGCGAAGCCATCAGCAACGACGCGTTAAAACTTTGATCGCTACACGAAGCCGGGGGTTCTTCTGCGGACCTTCAGGCGTTGCGCAATTACGTTTCTGTGTAGACAAAACTTCCTGGAATCGCGCCAGGATTTTGCTTTCAGGAGGTAGTATCAGACCGTTGCGGTGGTTCGCCGGGCAGTGGCATAGTCACACCGACTGAGCATCGAGCACGACTCGGTTTGCAGTTGAAATTTGCACTACAGGTGGTGCTGACCTTAATCTTCGTTCAAAAGAACCTGATTCCAGCCGCCGGTAAGTTGTTCGTTTTGCGAAACCTGGATCACCTTCCAGGAGCCAGTAATCATGCCGTCTGCGCAGTCGTCGAGGTGGCGGGCCTGTTCTTCGCGATGAGTGCTCTTGAGCAGGTTGGCGTAGCTTTTTAGAATCGATAAAGTTTCTGGATGGTTTGGTCCGAAGAGCTTTTGCTTCATCGTCATGGCGCGCTGGTAGTAGGTTTCGGCTTGATCGTATTTGCGTTGTACGTGATATAGAGTGGCTAAATTGTGCAGTGCGCAGGCCAGATCGGTGCTTTCTTTTTGAGGAGCGTGTTCGAAAACTGATACCGCGAAGCTGGACAGTGTCTCAGCTTTTCCGTAATCACACATGGCGTAATACAACTTGGCCAGATTGCTTGCTGCGTGGCCTACGGCTGGATGGTTTTTGCCTAACACTCGTTGCTTGATATCGAACGACTTCTGGAAACAACGGTCGGCGTCCTTGAATTGTTCGTTTCGAAGCGACAACTCGGCGATGCTTTCCAGTGCGTAGCAGTGGTTGGGATTGTTTTCGTCGGCTCCGCGAGCGGATGGCAGGCTCATGATCCAGATGCGAAGCGCTTCCAGCGTGTCGCCTTTTTGCATTGCTCGCTCGGCTTGCGATTTGTATTCGGCGAAACTGAGATTGATGCTGAGAGAGGCGTCATCAGACGCTTGAGGTGGTCGAGGCGTTGAGGGACTGTCCAGTTTGCTCTGCGAAACTGGTTTGATTGTCTTCTTATAAGTTTCAGTTTTGCGCCATTGTTTTTTAGTCGGCATGCTGGCACTGGTCATCAGCTGCAGCGCTTCATCAGGTCGACCTACGGTTTGCAACAAATCGGCATAGCTGCTTCGCAGTTGTTGCACGTCAGGATGCTGCTGACCGAGCGCACTCGCTTTGATCTCCAGAGCGCGCTTGTAGAGCCCTTCGGCTTCGGGATATTTGTTTTGCAAGTGGTGAATGCGCGCCATGTTTCCGGAGATGGCGCCGACGTCGTGGTGGCTTGGACCGAGCACGCGAATGTAGACGTTGAGAGCTCGATTGCCATACGTCATCGCCTCGTCCAATCGGTTTAAAAACCAGAGGCATTCGGAAAGTTTTTCAAGCGTAAACGCCAGTCGCCTATCGTCTTCGCCAAAGTCCTCGGCTTCCTGGAGGGCCAGAAGCCAGGTCGCTTCGGCATAATCGTATTTGCCCTCCAAAGTCGCCTTGTCGGCACTGGCGACGTGCTTAGTCCAATCTGCTGATTTTCGGTTTGACGCTATCGACATAATCAAATGTTTTGGTGGCACGGACGGGAGTATATGGTCTGGGAACCCAAGCAAATTCCAGCGGTTATTTTGAGGCGGACCGGTAGATCAATCTTACACTATCGTGGCTTTGACACTAATCTGAGCGCCGATAAATTAGCGTGTAAATTGAGAGATTTAAGTGCGTGTTGGCAAGGGGGTGCGGTTCCTATTGTGCTCGTTGAATTGTTCTATGGTATATTCTTGTTTTATGCTTCTATATAGTAAGAAGCCAAGAAGCGCGCACTGAGAGGGTCTTCGAGGGATGGTGGTAACGATGTGTGAGAAAAACCACATTAA
>JADYXR010000046.1 GCA_021772095.1 Candidatus Obscuribacter sp.
GCACCACAAGTGGTGGCATCTTGAAAATTCCAAGCGAGCCTGTCTATTGACAAGATCTGTTGAGGACGATCTTCAAGCACGTTTTTCAGTGTGAACTAGGTAGGGGTGAAGGTGTCGGAATTGGCGCCGGTCGGTTGGCAAATTCCTTTGTCAGTTCGGTGATAAATGGTTTGGTGTTCGCTCTCAACTCGGCATATCTGCGGTCGACCGTTTGCAGAACAGCATCAATTCGATTCTGCGGAACATTGCCATCCCTGAGTGACTTGGCCATGGTCTCTCTGGTTTGCGCGGCTGCTTTATCCACTGCTGTGGTTGGGTCAAGCAACAGCTCGGGGATCAATCTGCCGATGATCGCGCCATCACGTCCTCTGGAGCTCATGTCGGCGGTGTTGCCGAAATCAGATAGCAGTTTGTGCTTGTCGGCAATTTGCAACAGCTTCTCGAGATTCTCAGGAGTAAACGTTTGATGCAGTCCCTGCCGTTCGGCTCGCGCCGCGGTAAGAACGAGGATCTTCGGATCGAGTTTGTACTTGAGCGACAATGCCTTTAGTTGCTCATTGGTTATCGGTGCTTTTCCTGGTGTGACTTTGTCGCTTGGTTTTGGCGCTTCAGGAGCTGGTCTGTCACCAGGTTTTACCGGTGCCACTTCCCGTGGTGAAGGCGTTATTGGCGCATCTTTCGGTGCAACCGGTGCAGGTGCTTTGTCGCCGGGGCGCGGCGGATCGCTAATCACCTTGCCGCCAAGCTTCGTAGACATGATGCCTTCAGGTGTGACGGTCAAACCTTCATTGCCGGCGTTCAAAATCGAGAAGGCGCCGGAGATGCCATGCTTCAACATGCCGTTGAGTACGATTGGCTGTTGACCAGGTCTCTGCACTGTCCATGCCGATTCCCGCGCGTTGCCGGCCAGTGAGAGATCTACTCCTCTGTAAATCGTGGTGCCGTCAGATCGGCGAAAACCGCGGAAGTCATTGTTTGCATCACGCAGAACATCGACCTGGGTCTTGTCGTTGTAAAAAATCTTTTGTGTCACGCCGCGACCATCGGCGGCTAGTTTGGTACCGTTTGCAAATGCCGAAAGAAACTCTCCAGTTTTCGTATTGATGATCGAAGTTTGCGGCAGCTCACCGGCTTTGACTTTCGGCGCATCCTGCGCGTCGTTGAACGTGACCACACGTTGATTGCCATCAACTTTTTCTGCACCCTTACGCCATTGCATTTTGCCTTGAGCATCTTGAACACCGGTCGCAAACAGCGTGTCCGCCGTCGCTCCGGTTTGACGAGTCATCTTGCCTTCGTTCCAATTACTGACAGTGTATTGAGTCTTCTCGGTGCCGAATTCAACTTTGAAGCCATCACTCTTCGCATCGCGGGTCATCGAAGTTGGCTTGCCGGGCTGCGCCTGGAAGTCGACTCTGACGACACCGTCGGCGATTTGCTTCTTCTGTCCGGGCTGCCAATCATAACCGTTCCAAAACGTTGTCGTCTTTTCTCCGTTCTTCAACTCGCGTTCACGCGAATAGTCCTTCATGTCGACGTGGTCTTTATCACCGTTGATTCGCATGACGCTTCTAATTTGTTTGTCAGCAGATTCGTATCCGAAGTCTCCTCTGGCGTTAACTTTGAAGTCACCGCTTATGACACCATTCTCGACCTTCAAATTTTTGAAGCCTGGAACTAATTGTCCGGCTGGCTTTGAAACCCAGCCCTTATCGGTCTTGTCGAATGACAGATACTGCGGAGGCGTAGCGTCTTTGCCAGGCATCAACATATGAATCTTGTTTATGTTTCCTTGATCGTCGCGATCGAAAACGTACTTTTGTCCTTTGCGAGCGCCGTCAGTGAATTGCATTCCGTTGACGAAACCAGTTTTGCTGTCGGTAAATAATTTTCCTACTTCGCCATTCTGATTGAAATCTCGAGCGGGTTGTTTCCAGGCTGGAAAATCACTGACCTTGTTGAGTTCACTGCCTTTTGGATCGAGCGAAGTCTCTGGTTTTACTTTTTCACCAGTCTTGTCTTTCGGCTTGGGAACAAGGTTATAGGCATCGTCGAAAACATTATCCGGCGAGAAATTTGTTGTTCCAGCAGGCTTTGCCTTGTCGCTGGTATCGGCTGGAGGCGTCTTGGTTTTGTCACCACCGTCTGCAGGCGGTGCGACTGTGCCAGGCTTGGGTGGCACGGTGTTAAACTTGGAGTCAAACGGATCGAAACTCATTGCTGCCAATCTCCTGGCGTCCGTGCGTTGTTGTCGGCTGGTAAGGGGACCGTTGAATGTCCGTAGTCGTGAACGGAATTCGCCGGTCTTCAGCTATATACTGCGGTCGAAACTTTTAGACAGCTTGTCATACAAATTTTTCTGCCGCAAGCCAACTGTGTGCGAATGCACAGCATGAGCCGGTTAATTGCCGAAGTCGAAAAACTGCGGTGAATAGTAAACGCACGGAACCAGGACCAAAACGCGCCGAAGTTTCACCGAGTATTGAAACCTCATCGACGCGTTTGAAACTTCAGCACGCGCGGAAACCGGCGTGTCCAATCCGCATAATAAACATGCTGCTTACTGTGCTCGCTAATTATTTTATGCCGCGCATTGTAGAGGCGACTTGCGAGTCGTCGAATAATCGTTCTGAGAGAACCTCGAAGAAGCGCTCTCCGCCTTGCGAATTAAGGTGTGCTGAGTCGGCGAAATAGCGCTTCGGAAAATCGGCAGGAGTGTTTAGGTCCAACAATTGCGCCTGGTGTTTCGAACAAAGATCGCCGATCGTTTTCATATATCGGTCGTAAAATCCAGCCGGCATCGTGTCGACATTGTCCTTCGTAAGTGGCATGTTTACAAGGATTATCTTGATACCTCGCTCTTGGCCAAGAGCTAGAAATCTTTCCAGATATGAGACTTGCTCTTTGAACTGTTTCTCTTTGAAAGATGAGTATCTATATCTATATTCAGGTAGGTTGTCGCTGTATTCATTCGCTGACGATGCTGACGGCGGATGGACAACAACCTCGTTGGGACCGCTGTCTTCAGGTAGTTCGATAAACGCTTGCCTGCGAATTTCGTAAGTGGTGTGCACCTCATCTTTTATGTCCTTGTAACCAAGGTGCGCCAAAATTTCTTTGGTGGCATCATGTTGCAAAAACAGAAAATCAGGTCGGTGTTCGTAAAGGAAGCTCAGCTTTCCAAGCCCATATTCGGCGACACTCCAGAAAGTATTGCGCGCCGGAATAGCCACGTCAGTTGGATCTTTTACTCTGCTGACGAAACGAAATATCTCAGTACTGGCCGGACTCTTCAACGCGTTATCCATCAAATCGCGCGGTGCAATTCCGTAGATGATCGCTTTCGGCTGTTTCTCGCCGGTCAACAGTGTGTCGGCAAGAACATACGCATCTGATGCCATCTCTCCACTGAGAGAGAACGAAAACGTTGAATAATCGGTGTGAAATTTTTTGCGCAGGAGATCTTCGAGCAACGAACTCTTGTGATGCAGTGCCACTTTCTGCGAAGCGTTCTGATAAGTTGCGTCGCCGCCATGGACGGCAGCCATCATCAACGACGAGCCCATCAGGGTTATGTCCGGGGTACGTTTTTCTTCCTTGAAATCTTTGGCTGCCCAGAACACGGTGCTGCGATGAGCGGCATCATACGCGGTTACTGGCCAGACACCAAAGTGATCTGCAATTCGGCAAGATACATCGAGTCCTACAAGGGCAAGCAAAGCCCAGGCAACGTAGCTCTTCGCTAGCTTTTGCAGATGAGGTTTTGCTTCTTGTAACCGGGTCATTAAGGCACCGTGGGTAGTGATCGATCGTTCAGGTCTGGATTAGTTGTAGTGTTGAACAGAGTGAAATCAGAGTGTATCGGGATTTGTTCCAATAGGTCGGTTTTAGAACTAGAACTGGAAGTAGATGAAACGTGGTGATTTGTCTGGAGAGAATTCCATAATCAGGAGCATAAGCATGAGGCACCACGCTGCTTTTAAAAACTTTGGCGAGCGCTTCACGACATCGGTAGAGTCGAGCCGGCCCATCACCAGATGTGATACCGCGAGGATCGGCAGCAGCAGAAAAACGCTAGGATAAATCAACGGATAATTGACTGACGGCAAGTACATCGCAACCGCTTGCGCACCGGCTTGCACTGTCTCCAGCGTGAACATCTTCTTGAGAATCAGGGTTGCTGACGTCATTGTTTCGGCGCGGAAAAGCACCCATCCGATTAATACAACATGGAACGTGAGGAAAACACTCAAGCACTTACCGGCAAGTGAATCGACTGCTTGAGCGAGCCAGGAAACAGATTTTTTGATCTTTTGAAACTCGCGGTGCAGGACGAGCGCGACGCCGTGATAGATTCCCCAGACCAGAAAATGAGTGGCGGCACCATGCCACAGTCCGCCAAGTGTCATGGTTAGAAGCAAATTGCGAGCGGTGAAGAGATTGGAGCCGCGTGAGCCGCCGAGCGGAATGAAAAGATAATCGCGCAGCCACGTCGATAATGAGATGTGCCAGCGGTGCCAGAAGTCGGAGATGTTACTGGCTAGATAAGGAAGATTAAAGTTGATCGGAACTTTGTAGCCGAACAAATTGGCGCTACCGCGGGCGATATCAGTGTATCCTGAAAAATCGAAGTAAATTTGGAACGCAAAAGCGTAGGCGAACACCCATAAGTCCAGCCCGGAGAAGTGCTCCGGATGCGCGAATCCGCCTTGCACGAAAAATGTGAGATTGTCCGCAATCAGCACTTTTTTGAACAGACCGAGCAGTATCAACGGAACACCTTTGTCGAAGTGGTCGATTGAAAACTTCGGTGGGTTTAAAAACTGAGGGACGAAATCTTGAAAGCGTTTGATCGGACCAGCAATCTGTGTCGGGAAGAAGCTGGCGAACAGCGCAAACGAAAGAAACGATTTGACCGGCGCCGAACCGCGATAGATGTCTACCGTGTAATGAATGAATTCGAAAACGAAGAACGAAATCGCCAGTGGCAACACGATATCAAAAGGAATGTGTGGAACTTCGAAGACCGGCTTCAAAAGTGTGCGCGCAACATCGTCGAGAAAATAGGCGTACTTGAAGTAGACCAATGTCGAGAGATTTAAAACCGTCGCTGCGATCAGCCACTGTTTTTTCTTGTTCTCTGACTTACTTATCGCGATGCCGAAGAAGTAGTTGATTACGGTAAGGCCGAAAATCAGCAAAATAAAGATCGGCCGCCAGCTCATATAGAAGAGGTAACTGGCTGCTAAAAGTATTGGAACCCTGAGTTTCTGTGGACTGAGCCAATAAAGGGCTACGACGAGCGGCAGAAACAGAGCGTATTGGAGAGAATTGAAAAGCATCTAATCGAATGCCATCCCTCTGATTTAACGTTGTCATATGATAACCACCAGAGCGCTCAAAGTCCTTAAGCTGCGCACATCAGAGCTACCTTCTTCGTCCCTGTGCCTGAAGAAAAAGCCCGACCTGTGCAGATCGGGCTTCGTTCTTTATTTCCAAGAGAGAGGGAGGAATGTTGAAAAACTATTGGTGTGTGTGTGGATTCAGGTTCCGCGGTCGTTTAATAGCCGGCAAGTAACGGAGAGACAGCCATCTCTTTCCATTTTTCAGCTAGAGCGTTTCGCATTGTGTCAGCGCAGGTGAGGATCCGCGGCAGTCCGATGGCTTCGCCATCAATTCGTAAAATCGGATCGTGTTGAAGCTTATTTTCCTGCACGAGTTCTACCGGGACTGGCAGTTGTTCTTCGGCGATAACCTTTTGGAGTCTCTTCAATACCTTTTCGTAGCTTGCGCATCCAGGAGCGTAGATCAGTTCTACCCGCATGTGTGAACCTCCTGCCGCGTTAGCAAACGCGACTGCAACGTCTTTCCGTAATAAACACAAGGTTGCCTATGGACGCTCTGGGGAGGAGGTCCATGAATATAAAGGGATTATGAAGATGCCACTTTACATAACTATAAACGCAAATCGAAATAGAGCAATAGCAAAAGTTTGCCGCCAGGCTTAATCCCTGCTCATAAGACTCTTGAGCAGCTCCGACTGGAACTTTCGGGCGTCGTTCGCGTCGATTAAAATCGTGCGCCGATGCGTTTTCTTAGACGGCTCACATCTAGAAGGTGAGCAGGTGTGGTTATGAAACCTTCTCTATTCGAGTGCTACAGCGCGTTCGGCTCTATATCCAAATTATTGATATTGATTCTATCTATATCAATAGGTTCAGCTGATCCTGCCACTGCAAAGAAGAACGACCCTGGAAACCAGCAAGCGGCGCCAGTTTCGGTGGATATTCCGGGTACGGCTAGTTCCGACGTACCCGGGTCAACATCAACGAGTTCAAGTGAGGTGGCGCCGAAGCTGCGCGCGCCGATCAATCCAAACGAGCTTACCGTCCCGATTTTGCGATCACTTGCGAGCCATCCTGGCGACGTTCCGAATTTGCGAATGGTATCAGGACGATTGCTGCGAGGAGGACAACCCACAGAAGCGGGATTGTCGTTGCTCAAACAGTCCGGTGTGAAGACGATCATCAATCTACGCGCTGAGGAACCCAAGCTGATCGAGCAGGAAAAGAAATCGGCAGAACGGCTGGGCCTGAAGTTTATTTCTATTCCGCTATACGCGTTCGACCAGCCGAACACAAAACAATTTCAGCAATTCTTGAATGGTGTCGCGGATAACTCACCCGTTTACGTTCACTGTCTTCACGGTCGCGATCGAACCGGCACCATGATTGGTGCCTATCGAATAATGATGGAGAACTGGACTTTCGACAGCGCCTTCAAAGAGATGATGGCGTGCGGCTTTCGTCCTGGACTAACACCACTCACCCGCGGGCTTCATGAATTGGCCAAAAGCAAAGGCGATAAATCACCGATGCCTTCGGCTAGTTTCGTGGCTGCCGATCTGAAGAGTCGCTTTCAGCTGTTTGCAAAACAGCATCCGCGACTTAAGTCGTTGGACAACGGAAGTTCGGACCCTTCAAGCGCCGGCGGTTATTAAGTCGGCTGTTTTCACGGATGTTTGATCGAGTCCGGTTGTATGATTCGCTCCAAAGGATCAACTACGGTTTGAGTCGATTGATGTCCCGGGGAAACAGGGCTGTTTGCTTGACGCTGGGCAGCCCGAGTAGTTGTTTGGTTATGCGTTCCAAACCAATTGCTAGACCGCCGTGTGGTGGCATACCAAAACGGAAGCATTGCAAATATTCGGCGAAGTCATCAGGATTGAGTCCACGACCGGCAATTGACGAGCGCAAATGTTCGTACTCGTGAATTCGTTGGCCACCGGTGGTTACTTCCAGCCCGCGAAAAAGCAAGTCGAAGCCGCGGCTGAGTGGTTCAACCTTACCGTTGGATAACGGGTCGGACAATGGCATTGTGTAGAACGGACGGGCCGCCAGTGGATAATATTTCACGTAAAGAAAATCGCTGCCGTGTTCCTTTCTGAAATGTTCGCACAATAAACGCTCGCCTTCCGGATCGAGGTCGTTCTGCGCTTCCTGGTGCCAACCTAACTTGCTGGACAATAACTCCAACGCTTCCGTCAGGGTAATCTGCGGAATCGTTTCTATCCGTGGAATTTCGGTACCATAGATGGCGACTTCGTCGGGACAGTACTCGCGAATATGATCGAAGATATAGCGCAGCAAATTAACCTGCATCGCGATGATGTCTTGTTCCGATTCGATGAACCCCATCTCTAAGTCGAGACTGATGTATTCGTTTAGATGTCTCGAGGTGTCATGCTCTTCAGCCCGGTATACAGGCGCGACTTCGAAGACACGCTCGAACACTCCAACCATGATTTGTTTGTAAAACTGAGGGCTCTGAGCGAGGTACGCGGTGGTTCCGAAGTAATCCAGTTTGAACAACTGCGCACCACCCTCGGTGCCGGTTGCGACGATCTTTGGTGAATGGATTTCGACAAAATTCTCGTTCGTTAGAAACTCGCGAAACGCGCGCGTGATGGCTGCTTCGATCTTGAAGATCGCTTTTACTTTTGGGCTCCGCAAGGTAATCGGACGATAGTCCAGAAGCGTCGACAAAGACAAACCGTCCATTTTTGTGTCTTTGGATAACTCGACTGGCGGCGTGTCGACAACCTTCGCAAGCGGTTCCAGCGTTTCGACTTGAATTTCGAAACCGCCGTTTTTATGCGCCTGCGCGACGAGCTTGCCGGAAATTCTCACCGGTGTCTCCACTGAAATTTCGCGCGCGATAGCCAGAAGAGAATCTTTCTCGACTACGGTTTGTATAACTCCGGAGGCGTCGCGAACGTTGATGAAAAACACTTTGCCCAAGTCGCGCATTGAATGCACATGCCCGGCGACGTGCACTACATGCCCTTCTCGAGAGGATGCTTGTTTGACCGAAACCCTTTCTGTACTCATAACGCCTCCAAAAAAAATGACCGCAACTTTGAGAGTCGCGGTCGTCATATCTTTCGTTCAGCTGCTTTGTTCGTTAGCACCAAAAACGTGACGACCGCGTTGGGCGGTTATCATCGTCGTTATTATTATTGGTGAGAACGAAGTTAAGAATCACTTCTTATAAGCCTGCAATCAATTCGATACTGCGCCGAAGCGAAGTTGCTGAAGTCACTCTCGAATACTAACTCAGTATTCCGACAGGCGTCAAGGAACTGTTAACGACAAAAGAATAAACTAGTCTGAACTTGCGACGTCGTCTGACTAATCCGTGACGGACTCAAGCACCTGGTTGATCTCGTCGTCAGGTGCGAGCAGAGCTTTTTTATCCTCTGCCAATCTCGGATTCAGTTTATCCACGTTGAGAACATCACCGAGCATCCAGGTGAAGATGTCTTTCTCACCTTCTTCCGGTCTCAGTTCGTCCTGGATTTTGACGTCTTTGCCGTTTAGTTTTTCGAGCTTGCTGATTGGTCTATCACCGTCGATATAGGTCAAATGATCGACGTTCTTGAATGCTCTGGCTAACTTTACGTCGGTTTTGTCTCTGAGTTTCCGAACTGCCGCAGGAGAGATCAGTGGTACCGTCTTCAGTGCATCACCCGGGAGGAACAAGGCACTTGAAAGTGGCGTGATGCCATCGTTTAACGCATAAAGAAAAGCCGGCTTGTTCGCTATTTTCCAGTTTTTATTTACTTCAACAGATGCGATATCGCGATTAAGCATTTTCAAAACTGGATGTTCGCGAGCCAGGTGGGCAGGGAATTTGATGGTCAAGAAAGTGATCGGATACATCGCCGCGTTTTCCAGATAACGTTCTGGAGTTGGCTCGAGGTAAGGATTGTGAATGTAGCCACCATATGTGATGAGCTTGCGTTTGATGTGCAGATTGGTCTCGTTGAGTTTTTTCAATCGCAGATTCGCGACCTTCTCATGCGTCATGTCGCCTTTCGGTCCAAACAACAATTTTGATTTGAACTTGCCTGCATGAGTCGGGATTGCATTGTCGCTATCGTCCCAACCGAGGTCAGCAACCAGGTTTTGGTTTCGATTGAAATAAAGTTTGAGAGCTAAACTGTGATCGATTCTGGTCCAGGGCATGGAAAGGCGCTTGTACAGGCTGTATTGCATCCAGTCTTCACTGAAAAGCGGCGAACCGTGAAACGGCGAACCCAGGGCCATAAGCGCCTTGACCTTCGTTTCCGTAGCCGGGTCTTGCATCGCTTCGTAGCAGAGATTGCCGCCCATACTAAGTGCTATCAGCGTGATCGGGCGTTCGTTGCACGAGGTGTAGAGGCGATCGATTTCTTTCGCGAAGTTTGGAATCGTGTTTTCCAGGCGCACTAGCGTCGGATAACGACAGAAGTAAATTTTGTAGGTTTTGTCGAAAGTCGGGTCTTTCTTGAATCGCTGCGCGACCTTGCCCCATCTGAATTGAGGCCAAAACTCACCACGCAAACCGTGGACCATAAGCAACGGACTGCGATCGCCGAGCGGCGCATCGTCATACTCGTAAATTGCTACTTCGTTTGGAGACTTCTTGAGGAGCTTCTTCGTTTTTGGCGCACGACCGTAAGAAACTACTCTGGTTGTGACAGTGATGCTTGGAGTCGAGTCGTCTTTTGTGTCTTTCGTCTCAACATCGCTCGATGTCAAGCGGGGTGACTCCGCGCTAGCGGGCATAAAGCTGTTGGCAGAGAGTGACAAGGCCGCGAGAGCGCACAGTGAGAGCCGAGCAATCCAATTTCCTTCGGAATGGTACATTTATTGGGTTCCGTATTAGGGGCTTCGGCCTTCGAGGTTAGTAAAACGAACAGCAATTATTTTCATTCGTTTAGCCTACACCTAACCAAGATTATCAGATTATCCGATATGCTTAACTCAGACAATTCAGGAGCTCCGGAAAGTTAATGCGAAACCCGAGAATATGCGTGTTCTTCTCTGACACGGGTGGTGGACACAGAAGCGCTGCGGAAGCTGTAGAACAGGGACTCTTGGACCTTCTCAACGAAATTGCGCCGGACAGTCCGTCGGCCGAAATCATCGTGGACAACGGTGTTGAAAAGAGCCATCCCCTCAATCGATATTTCGTAGAACTTTACAACTACCTGCTTCGTCACAATCAGGCAGGGATGAAGTATTACTACTGGTTTATCGAAAAGACCAAACCAAACAATTCAGAATACGGTTATCAGTGCACTAAACCGTATCTGCTCAAACTTTTCAAAGACGCCGATGTGGACATGATTGTCTCGGTTCATCCGATGAGCAATCACTACATGGCGCGTGCCATCAAGGATTCTGGCAGACAGATTAAGTTGGTCACCGTCGTGACCGATCCGAATGGTGACTTCTGGAGTGGCTGGGCATGCAATGACGCCGATCTGACGATTGTTCCAAACGATCTCGGTCGCGATCGTCTGATCTCGCTTGGCGTCGATCCTGAGCGCATTATGGTCACTGGAATGCCGGTTCACCCGAGCTTTATCAAAACGCCTTCGACCAATAGAGAAGAATTCATCGCGCATCTCGGTCTCTCGCCGAACAAGCCGACTGTTTGCTTCAACGCAGGCTGGGCGGGCGGCGGCAACACCGTGGCGATCTACAGAGCGCTGGCTGCCAGCAACCTCGATGTCCAGGCTGTTTTCCTCTGCGGGCACAATCAGGCGCTGTACGAGACCATGAAGAGGGAAGCGAAAAACTCAGGCTTACGCACTGCGGTTTTGCCTTTCCACGATCAAATGGCAGATCTGATGAGCGCGGTCGACATCATGGTCACCAAAGCTGGCGGTCTGACTTCGTTCGAAGGGCTCGCGCGACGGCTTCCAATGGCGATCGACATGATCACCAAGCCCATGCCTCAAGAAATGGGAACAGCCACAATCCTCTGTGAGCAAGGCGTGGCGCATGCCATCATCAAACCTCAGGACATCGTCGACATCGTCGCGAAAGTGAAAGTGCGTGATCCTCAGAATCCGATGAAGCTGCCGAGTGCCTACGGTTTAGACAAAGTCGGCGCTGTTTATGACATTGCTGCTTCGGTTCTAAAACTGGCGGGCGTTAAGCTCAAGCCTGCGGCCAAGGGTGTTTCTTCGGGACGCTCAGTTTATTAAACTGCAAACTTGGCAAATGAAACTTTGAGGGCGTCCACTGGGCGCCCTTTCGGTATCTGACCGCTGCAATGGCCGCTGCAATTAAAAAACTGTTGCATGAATACACTGCGGTCATACTGCTGGTTGATAATGGAGATGTGAGTTACGGGAGTCGCTAAATTTGAAACTTTCAGTCCGGGTTGTTGGAGCGAATACAGGTCATGTAGATGTCGTGTTCATTCATGGAACGGGTTCGTCATCGGAGATGTGGACCAAGCAGGCTGAGGAGCTGGAGCGAACCGGATATCGGTGCTTTCTGATCGATCTGCGCGGGCATGGTGAAACTCACGAGCCCGAAGAGCCCACTGATCTCAAAGTGCATGTTGCCGATGTTCTAGAGACGTTGGACGAGTCAGGAATCGTCTTTCCGGCTGCATTCATCGGTCACTCACTCGGTTCTCTCATCAGTCTCAGGATCGGTCAGGCGCATCCAAATCTGACACAAACGCTGCTACTCGCGGCGCTGCCAGGTAAGGTGTACGCGCCAATTGCGACGGTGTTCAGGCACTTTCTTAACGGTCCCTTTCGCAACATGAAAGGAACCAAGTTCCACGAAAAAATGGCGTGGCGTGAGCGAACGCTTTTTAACACGCCGGTATACAGCCTCTCTCAAATCGTTGAGAACTTCCATGATGTCGACTTGTTCTCCGATCCATTTACGCTCAATTGTCCGGTACATTTGTCGGCGGGCCGCTTCGATCCTGTGGCGACGATAGACCAGGTAATGAAGGCGCACAAGGCGATGCCAAACTCGACTCTGAAAGTCTTTGATCTGGCCGGCCACAATTTTATGGACTACAACACTCATGCTTTTAATCAGTGGATCTTAGAAGGTCTGGAAAAACGCTATTCGCCGGACGATGCACACTCGAAAGTTCCTAAGGAAGTTTGATGTTGTCGGCGATTTGATTGAAAAATTCGCCTGTCCTGAGCTACAAATTCACTAAGCCCTTAAACCAATTCCAAAAACCAGTCGGGTTGTCCATCATCTGCTCGATCTTGAATCCAGGCGGTTCTAGCGTGGACGGTTCTTTGGGTTCTGCAGGTGAGTCGTCGTCCGGTGGGCGCACCGAGGGTAGTGTCAACTGTGGAGGCGGAGAATTTACGACTTTGCCCAGAAGCGCAGTGTTGTAAAAAACGCCTTTTGGAACCAGCATATCGGGACGCCGCAGTTTGAGCACTTCTTGAGTTTCTTGCGCTTCGGCGATTACCCTTCTTATGCGTTGATGATTGGTGAACAAAACTGCTTCACCAGTGTCTTCGGAAAACATAAACGCTTCGCCGGCTCGGAGCGATGACGTTCCGTGTTCAGCGAGATATCGCAGGCGCTTTGTCCATTCGTCTTCTACGATTGGCTCGGGCAGCGATTTTATAATCGGTTTCTTTGCCGCGGCTTTGACTGGCGGAGCTGGTGCGTCGCCGCCATCAAAGTCGAGCCAGCCTTTTGGCTTAGCTGCTAATTTCACTTGTCGTGCAGACAGTGCGAATGCTTTTTCGCCAGTCTCAGGATCTTCGGTTTCCCAGGCACTGAGCGCATTTGATCTGGTTTTCTTTGCGACGGTGGATTTCGCGGTCGATTTAGCGACGGTCGTTTTCTTCTCGGTTGCTACTGGATTTGAAGCTGCAGTATCGTCATCGTTATGATCGTTTTCTGAGTTACGGTTGGTGTCGTTTTTCTTAGCCCATGAACTCGTGTCGCTGGAATGGGCTGTATTAGTGGATGTAAAAGGCTGACTCAAACTACCCGACTCATTCGTATGGGTCAGTGGGTTTGGCCGCGACGACGCTGAAGTTGTGTTTTCAGAACGACCTGGCGAGGGATTCCAGCCTGACCAAGAGTCCGTTGTTTTGGCACTCTCCGTCTCTTTTCTTAAGGGTGGTGTTTCCTTCAACAACTCAATCGTGTCTGCTGGATCGCCATTGTATGCGAGCAATGTTTTCTTGGTCTTTGGAAAACGCGGTGCATCGTCATCGTCTGAGTCAGGCTCGGCGCCTGTCTTTTCGTTAGACCGAAATTCCGCCACCAGATCCGACGCGCCGCGAGCCGTTGCTTCGTTTTCTTCTGATTCCGCGCTGGCAACTTTTGGAGTCGACGCATCGAATTTAAACTGCTCAGGCCACGAGAAGATCTTCGCTATCCAGCTCATACGCTGTTGCTTTTTCACACTGGTGGACTTGCCGTATTTTCTCGCCATTAATTCGCGAACTTTTCGACGGCTTCCCGGTTTTTTCTTACGAACTTGTTTTGGCGGAGCTGCCTTCGGAGCATCGCTGTCGAGGGTCGGCTCTTCATCCCGATCGAAACTATGTGCCACTTGGGCTTTGCCGGCCTGTTTTCGTTGCACCTTGGGCAGTGGCATCGCCACGTGCACTGATTGCAGAATTATCGGTGGAATACCGAGGTTCTTCTCTTCGCGTTCTTCGGCTTCATCCGGCTTTGTGGCTGTGGCAGCGGCTTTTGGTAAGCCGAGCGATGCGCCCAGTTGTTCTACCGCGTCGGAAACATTTCCCTGTTCCAACTTGATCGTGGCGAGCAGCAGTCGCGCTTTCTGAAACTGGCTCTTTATGGAAATGGCTTGTTCTAATCGCGAGACCGCCAGCTTATGGAAGCCTTTCTCTCTGAAGATCAGCGCTTGCTCATAATAAGCTTCGACGAATTTTGGATCTTCTCGCGTTGCTTTGAGGAAGTCGACTAGCGCTCTGCCGCTGTCTCCACCGCGACGGTATTTGAGACCGTTTTCGAAATGCGCTCTGGCCATTTTTGCCCGCGCTCGAGCAGTCGCTGCAGATCCGGCCGATGGTGGCGGAGCTTCGCCGGTAGTACCATTCTTAGGCTGTTCGTCTGGTTCCGCGCCGCCTAAAGACGAAGCCGCCAGTGCTCCGGCGGTTGGCGGGTCCATAAGCGACTCTGCTCTGGTTTCGCGCACTGAAAGCGAAGCCAGAATGACTAATGTCAAAAGTTTGATTTTGGTCAGATTCGGCCTCAATCTAGTTCGATCAGCGATGATACGCGATGCTCATCAAGCTATCTTAATTGATCATCAATTGCAATAGCTTTATTAAATATAGCGTTCACCGCCAGTGGTGTCTCGTTCGAGAATGGCTTGAATAGCCCATTCTGTCGCTTGCTAAATTCCAACTGATCTGGCGCGCCACTTCAGGTGGTGCTTCATTTTCTGATGAAAACGTGTTCCAGATTGCGACAAAATGTCTTTATGGACGGCTCGACGATAGTCGAGAGGGGGCGAACCAGTACCGTTCTCATGTCTGACAATACGCCGCCCCATATATCTGTCAGGGGCCTGTCGCCGACGACCGCCACCGCGTCCGGTGGCAATTGCAAAATCTGAAGCGCTTCTCGAAAGCCGCGCCGCCAGGGCTTTGCCGCGTGACCAATCACTTCCATATTGAGAACCTTGCTGGCGTTTTCAATGTACGACGGACGATGATTGTTTGTCAGGACCACCATTTTCAATCGCCCGCGAGCACCGGCTAGCCAGGCTTCCACTTGTGGTGTGATTTTTCCTGATTTTGGTTCCATCAAGGTGCTGTCGAGATCGAGAATGAGTCCTTTGATACCATCGCTGCATAGCTGTTCGATATCTAGAGTCGTCAAGTCGCCGGGCGATGAATAAGTCGGTTTAAGAAACATTGGATCTATTTAGCCTTGGCACGGATAAGCCAGTTGTCAGTTCCAACTAATGTTACATGAATCGAACTATTTCGGCTTGGCCGGGTTAAAATGGCAAATTCGCCGGTTACTCCGCGTCGCTCTTGCGACTTTTCGAGCTCAGAATTTTAATTCGTGAAAGACCTTACTGGTAAAACCAAGCCTGGCGATAAGCCGGCTGCACCGGGCAGCGAGAAGTTGCCACTCTCCCACGTCGCCGTCATCATGGACGGAAATCGCCGATGGGCGAACAAACACCATCTGCCGGGTGTCGTCGGGCACAAAGAGGGTGTGAAGAGCCTCAAGCGGCTCGTTAAACACGTCGGAGCGTTGAAGCTCGGCTATCTGACGGTCTACGCTTTCTCAAGCGAAAACTGGCAGCGCAGCGAAGACGAAGTCGGTTATCTGATGCAGCTTTTCACTGACGTGCTGGCTGATGAAGTCGAGCAGTTGGCGGAAAATAAAGTGCGCTTGCGTTTCATCGGACATAAAGCCACGATGCCTGACAAGCTCCGCGACCGCATGGAAGAATCGGTGAAAAGTACCGAGATGAATACCGGGTTGAGTTTGCAGGTAGCAATCAACTACGGTTCTCGGCAAGAAATCACCGACGCCGCCAAGCAAATGGCTATGGAAGTACGTGATGGCAAGCTTCGAGTCGAAGACATCGATGAAAAGCTGTTGACAAACTATTTGTACACAAGCGAAATTCCAGACCCTGAGTTATTGATTAGAACAGGTGGCGAGATGCGCCTGTCCAACTATTTGCTCTGGCAATCAGCTTACACCGAGTTTTACGTCACTCCAGCATTGTGGCCTGATTTCATGCCGCGACATTTTGACGAAGCAATTCGCGAATTCACAAGACGCGAACGCCGCATGGGTGGCGACTAACCGTAGTTTGAGATTGATTGAAATGCGCTGTTTTTTCATTGCAGAAAAAGCAGATTTTTCGCATCACTCGAATCATTCGCTGTTTGTCTGATTGACTCAACTGTGTCCGATAGACGATGCAATATTATCGGCGTGACAATTCGCTGAAAGCGCCTGACAGGGCGTTTAACCAGGATCGACGCTTCAATTATTAGCCATTGGCTTGTCAATAAGAGCGTTTTGTAGGGGCTGCCAGGGCGCCGTGGTACAAAGTACGAAGAGATCAGATTGCGTTAGTTACTAATCCGGGCTCAGCCGGGAACGTGAGCGATACATTGACGTCAAGTGATTTGTACGAGCACAGAATCGGAGATATTGGGAAGCAACACCGCTTCTCATTGACGCTTATGAAAACAGTCACGCTATCCCTACTTTTAACCACTGCATTTGTCGCGGGACTCGCGGTCAACGCTCAAACTGGCGCGAAGAAAGAAGCGAAGAATGACGATACGAAATCTCATACGACGGCCTCGTTAACTTCTACACTCACTATCAGTAAACGTTCTTCTGGAGTGGCTTTCGGCGCCCACCTGGATCCTATTTTAAAAACAGTCAATGCGACTGACGACCAAAAGAAATCTATAACCTCGATTGTCGATGAGTTCAAGATTAGAATCGTCCCGCTACGAAAACGGCATGACGAGCTGCGCGAAGAGTTTCTCAAGGCATTAACCTCTGGAGACTCAGGCGAAACTATTATCTCGACACAGTCAGAGTTCATTCGTGCGCAAGGCGATTTGAATGCGCAGTATCTGGCTCTGCGCCTTAAGATCGCGCAGGTGCTAACGCCTGAACAGAACGACAAATTCAAAGAATATCGAAGCAAGCAGGGCTGGAAAGCCAAATAAGGTGAACACCAGAAGAGCTGGAAATATAATTGTAGTCGGGGCTGGAATTGCCGGTCTGGCAGCTGCAAGAGAGCTTGTCGATAAGAATTTCGATGTCACGATTTTAGAATCGCGCGCTCGCGCCGGCGGTCGAATTTGGACCGATCATTCGCTTGATGTTCCAATCGATCTGGGCGCGGCCTGGATTCATGGTAAGTCTAAAAACCCAATCTACGAGCTGTCCCTGAGGAATCAAATCAAGACGGCACCTTGCGGTTTTTCCAATTCGGTTTTGATAGATGATCGCGGTAAGCAAGTTTCCCTTATTCAAAAACTGAAGTTTGCCAGTCGCGCTGATCGGATTTTGCCCCGCCTGAAACGGCTTGCGAAGCAGCTCGACCGCGATATTTCTGTGGGCGAAGGCATAAGGAAAATTCTCGAAGAAACAAAAATGATCGATCAGGAAGTTTGTTTTCTGAATCGACACCTGATTGAGTTCGAGGCCATGAACGGCGCTTCTATTGATGAGCAGTCATTGTTCGCACTTACTGAAGGCTCGATTGGATTTAGCGGCGGCGATCTAATTTTCCCCAACGGCTACGCCGAGATTTTGGAAAGCCTTGCCAGTGGCGTGAGAATCAAGTACAAAGAAATTGTGGAAAGCGTCGAATACAACGAAGGTGGTGTCACCGTCGTGACAAATAGAGGCACTCATCAGGCGGATGCTGCGGTCATCACGCTACCGCTCGGTGTGCTGAAAGCGGGGCGTGTGAAATTTTCACCGGCGCTTCCTGCAAGTATGCAGGCTTCGATTTCGGAACTGAAGATGGGTTTGTTCAACAAAGTAGCCATGCGCTTCTCTGAAATATTTTGGCCAAAAGATTGCGACATGATTGAAATCGTTCCTGCGAAGAAACGGCCGGTCTGCCAATTCATCAACTGGTACAAGTACTCCAAAGAGCCAATATTGATCGGCTGTGTAGCCGCCGACACTGCCAAAGATTGGGAGACGGAGTCCGACGAAGAGATCACTTGGGCGATGTCTGCTCTATTAGAACGACTCTTCGGTAAGGCTGCAACCAAGCCGATTGCCTCGACTATTACTCGCTGGGGTCAGGACGAATTCGCTCTGGGATCTTATTCAGTTGTGCATCCCGGCGCTACTGCCCAACAATTCGATGCGCTGGCAGAACCAGTCGGGCGACTGTTCTTCGCTGGCGAGGCCACTAGCCGCTTACATCAAGGCACCGTCCCTGGTGCGTACATTTCAGGTGTGCGCGCCGCAAAACAGATCGCTGAGCGGGCGTTCACTAAGGCGAAAACAAATTATTTGAACTGATAGAGCGAGCGTTGTTTAAACGAGAACTTTCGAGAGCGACTTGCCTTGCTCTTCAACAGAACGAATCAGACCCTCGAGGTTGATGCGCTGTCCGCGAGCGGTCAGAACCACCAGATAATGTCCAGCCGTTTCAATAAAGTGCAAAATGCCCTGGTCCGTCAGAAGCGTCATTTGAACCAGCGCTCCGCGATTCATCCGTTGAATCGAGACATCGTTGTTGGAGAACAGCGTCGCCGAAAGCGCACCGATTGTGGCTACTTCGATGTCTTGCGGCAGCGAAGTGCAGAGCACGGTTCCATCCCGACCAACGAGCAAACAACCAAGGATGCCGTGTTTGCCGTTAAGCGAGGCTACCAGTTGTTTTACCGAATCATTAATCTCAGCCACAAATTTTTCCCCCAGTCCTTTAGTTTAAGCGAGCGCTGTTTCTATTATTCCTCGTCTTCCTTATCTTCACCGACTGGCTTCTTGGCTTCCGATAAGCGTTTGAGGTTTACAACGTCAACCCATGGTTCTTCGAGCGCCGTGGAGAATACTTTCCCCGTCATCTCCAGTTTGTCTCCATCCCGCAGGGAGGTCAGCAATTTGTTTTTGGTCTTGTCAGTTTCCTTTGGAATCGGCAATGCCAATTTCAATTCTGACATCGGAACTTTGCTGTCAGGTTTGCGGACAAGAAATGAGATGTGAGTTTTCTGAGGACGAAATGCAGGCTTGTAATTTAGCGCCAGGGTGCAGAAGCTGGCGAAGTCGCCGGTGAATCTGACATTCTTGCCTAAATACTCTTTCGGTTTCTCAATCAATTGATCTATGGTGACGTTCGAAACGTTTGTCAGAACGATTTCTTTTTCAGGTTCGTCCTTCACTTCTGCTTTAGTCTCGACCTTTCCGTCACTCTTGGAATCCTTGCCGTCCTTAGAATCTTTGGAATCCTTAGAATCTTTAGCGGTTCCTTTGTCTGGAGTTTTCGGTTTTGCGTCTTTTGTAGTCGTATCCTTCTTGGCATCGGCGCCGGTTTTGACTGGCGATTTCTGCGCGATCAATTCTGAATCGCCTGCCGTTTGACCCGGCTGAAGGCAGACAGAGAGGGTGAGACTGGTTGCAACGATCAGACTGATGGAAGATGCCCTTAACATGATTGAACCTATATTTTGCGGATATCGTTTTGGAGTTGGATTGACACTTTAATTGGAACGGAACGGACTACGATAAGTTTCCCATATTACCAGAAGCTTATTAGCGCCGCCTCAGAGCAAGTTGTAATATTGTTTCGTTTAGACGTACTAACCATGTTGCTGAGCTGATTTTCGGCGACTCGTTATCATGCGGTAACATCACATTCTTTTGCGAGGTTGAGGAAACTTGACGGCTAGTGAAACAAGCGAAAGGGTTGTCGAAAATCTGTCGCCTATGATGCGTCAGTATTGGGACATCAAATCACAGTATCCAGAGTCTCTCGTCCTTTTCAGGGTGGGCGATTTTTATGAGCTTTTCGATACCGATGCTCAAGTCGCCGCGCGCGAATTAGACATAACTCTGACCGGACGACCGGAGTCATCATCTCCAAACGGACGCATGCCGATGGCTGGTGTTCCCTATCGGGCAGTTGATGCTTATCTGGCGCGATTGCTGGCTAAGGGCTACTCCGTTGCAATTTGCGAGCAAGTTGGCGTGCCCGGTGAAGTGAAAGGACCGATGGAACGAGTCGTGTCGCGGGTTTTGACACCCGGCACTGTGCTCGAATCGCACCTTTTGCCGTCGCGAGAAAACAATTATCTGGCAGCGATTGTGCGCGGCGGAACCACCTGGGGACTCGCTTGTGTCGACGCTTCCTGCGGAGAATTTATCGTCACGCAGCTCGATGAAGCTGATTTGTTATTGGAACTGGGACGACTGGCTCCAAAAGAAATCATCGTTCCACTGAAGATGCAAAAACCTGGTCCTGGCGAAGTGGTACCAAAGGAAGTGGCAGACGTTCCCGAAGGAATTGTCGGTCAATATCGCATAACCGGGCGTCCATCAATGTTTTTCCAGTTTGAACCGGCTCATCGCCGCATTTTGGAAACCTTTGGAGTGACTACTCTGGAAGGCTTCGGCTGTCAAAACATGCCGCTTGCAGTTGGTGCTGCCGGCGCTGTCATGGAATACCTGGATCGAACTCAAGGCGCACAGAAACCTAAGTTCGAAGGAATTTCAGCATACGACGTATCCGGTCATCTGCTTCTGGATCCAAACACTCGAAGAAATTTAGAGCTGACAGAAACCAGTCGAGATCGGACTTTCGAAGGCAGCTTGTTGTGGATGTTGGACAAAACATCGACAGCGATGGGTGGACGATTGCTTCGCAAATGGTTGCTCAGCCCGTTGTTTTCAATTCCGGAAATTGAATCGCGTCAAGACGCTGTTGCAGAGCTGGTCGCCGATAACACTATTAGAAACGACTTGTCCAAGATTTTGTCTGGTGTTTCCGATCTGGAACGATTGGCAGTGCGCTTGTCGTCAGGAACCATCTCGCCTAAAGATCTGGTCGCCATTGGCAATTCGCTATCTGATCTGCCTCGCCTCGGCGAGAGCATGAGTAATTTGCGCGCCACGTCTCTTTCTTGTTTTTCGAAATTGCCGGACGCACTCTGTGAGTTGGAATCGACAATTGCAAAAACCATCGGCGACGATCCGCCTCGCGAAATCACCGAAGGCGGAATCTTCAGAGATGGATTCAACGAAGAGCTCGATGAAATCAGAGGTTTGCTGGGTGGCGGAAAAGATTGGATCGACAAATTCCAATCTACCGAACAAGAACGCACCGGCGTCAGAAGCCTCAAAGTTGGCTTCAATCGTACGTTTGGGTACTTCATTGAAGTGACTCGCGCCAATCAAGAAAACGTTCCTGATGACTACATCAGAAAGCAAACGCTATCCAACGCTGAGCGCTACATCACGCCTGAGCTCAAAGAATACGAAGCGCGCATTTTGAATGCTGAGAAGAATCAATCCGATCTCGAATACAAAATGTTCAACGAGTTGAGAAAACAGCTCACCTCTTTCGGCGGCGAACTAACTCGCATCGCATACATGCTCGCCACAGTCGACGCGCTTTTGTCTCTTGCCAAAGTGGCTCACGACCGTCGTTACGTCAGACCGATTGTCGATCAATCGCGAGTTCTTGAAATTAAAGAAGGACGACATCCTGTTTTAGAAACTATTTTGCCGATGGGCAAATATGTTTCCAATAACACTCGGCTGCTCGGTCAAAGTGAAGAACATCAACTTGTGGTTTTGACCGGACCGAACATGTCGGGTAAATCCAGCTTCCTGCGCCAGGTTGCATTGATTACGATACTTGCGCAAATCGGATCTTTTGTTCCGGCTGAGAGCGCGCGGATTGGTATCGTCGATCGAATTTTCACTCGCATCGGTGCGGTCGATGATTTGACTCAAGGTCAATCGACCTTCCTGGTTGAGATGAGTGAAACGACGCAATGCTGCCGTTCTGCAACGGACAGATCGCTGATTCTACTCGACGAAGTCGGTCGCGGAACCAGCACTTATGATGGTGTCGCTATCGCCTGGTCGGTGGCTGAATATCTCGCTAAAGAAGTGCGCGCAAGAACAATCTTCGCGACTCACTATCACGAGCTCAATGGCTTGGCGAACTTCTTCCCGCAGATCGTCAACTATCAAGTTTTGGTCAAAGAGACAAACGGAAACGTCGAATTCATTCGCTCGGTTGTACCTGGCGGAGCCAGTCGCAGCTTCGGAGTGCAAGTCGCTAAGATGGCTGGACTGCCGATGCAAGTGATCGATCGGGCAATGTATCTGATCAATCAAATGGAAAAACGCGGCGTTGCCGGAAAAATTCTTGACGGTCCAAGATTGCGCACCATTCCGATGGATGAAGTGATGCAGTTGTCCTTGTTCGAAGAAAGTCAAAACTCTGTCGCCTCTGTCGCAGTTGAACGTTCGACCGTTGCAGTCGCCCCTGGTGGAGGAAGCAATGAGTAAAATCGCAGTGAGTCGGCAACTGCTAATCGGTGTTTCCCTGTTCTCTTTGTTTGGATTGATAACGCCACCATCTGCGGTGTCTGCTGATTCATCGGCTGTCGCGAAGTCGGACAAGAAGAAAGAGAAATCCGATGAAAAGAAAGCGAAGTCTGACGCGAAGAAAGCGAAGTCCGCTGAGGACAAAAAAGTAAAGGCTTCGAAAACCGACAAGAGTGATAGCAAATCCTCGAAGTCCGATGACTCAGAACTGGCGAAGACAGTGCAGACGGAGTCAGTGCAAACCGATTCAGCGCAGACAGAGTCAGTACACACGGAGTCAGAACAGACCGAATCCGAACAGAAATCATCGAAGTCTGAATCCAAGTCATTCAAAAACGGTGCGGTTCCTCCGCGGATCACATCGGAACTTGATGCGAAGACGTTCCAACTAGTGAATCAAGGTAATTGGAAAGCTGCTGCTGCACGGCTTGAAACGATTACACAGAAGTCGAATTTGCCGACGCGCAATCACGCATGGCTGGCTTTTGCTTACATGTTTTTGAATCAATGCGATGACCTGAAAAAACTTAGCAGTCGGATTGATTTAAACAAACCATCTGAAAAGTTGAGTGCGTATGTTGTCGTCATTGACGCGTTTAAGGACGTCTGTGACGGCAAGCCCGATCTGGCCAATGAGACTTTGAAAAAACTTCCTACCAGCCATGTGAACGATTCGTTTATCAACTTCGCACTGGCGGCGGTGGCAGGCAAACAAGGAAAAGCCGGCGCCGCGGCAGAACATTGCAAACGTGCAGTCGAACTAGACCCTGAGTTTGCCTGGGGTTTTCGCACCCTCGGTTATTTGCAATCACGTTGGTTGAATCAACCTCAAGAAGCTGAGAAGGCATTTACCGAAGCTGTTCGTTTAGAACCGGCGCAAGGTGAAGTTCGCGAGATGCTGATTAATGAACGGCTCACGCGCAACGACTTCGATGGTGCTATCGATCTTGCGATGGCTGGAGTAACCGCGAATAAAAAGGATGGTAAGTCGCATTACCGTCTGTCGCAAATTTACGTTCAACAATGGAGACTGCGAGAAGCGCTTACCGAGCTGGAACAAGCCATCGAAACCGATCCCGATACTGCGATCTATTATAGAACGCGCGCAACCATTCGGAAATATCAGGGTAATTTCGCCGACGCCATCGCTGATCAGAAGAAAGCCGTTGACCTGAGTAAAGACAAACCGTTTGAACTGGTCGAACTGGCAAATATGTATTCGCAGAACGGAAACTCCAGCGAAGCGATCGCGAGTTTAAACGAAGCGCTGAAACTCGATCCGACCAATAGCGGTGCACAGAAGTCGTTGATTACGTTATTAGGAAAAGAGAAACGATTCGATGCATTGATCGATGCTTACAAGAACGCCATTAAGAGCCAACCTAAGGATGGTGGGCTCCACTATAGTTTAGCTGAAACTTTGCACGCGCTGGGTGAAGATGATGAGGCGATTCTTGAATACAAAGAAGCCGCCAACTTGGATCAAAAACATGCGCGTCCACACAGAAAAATTGGCGCCATCTACTCGGCAAAGCGTGATTTTGAAAAGGCTGAAGAAGCCTTTCGTCGTGCGCTGAACATCAACCCTGGTTCTGTCCAAGATTTAGTTGCGTTAGGTTTTTGCTATGCACAAAGAGAAAACTATTTGCAGGCCGAGGCCGGCTTCGTCACGGCACTTGCGTTGCAACAACTGATGGGCAGCACAAACCCGGATGATCCAAAACGTGAAGACATTATTCGCAGCCTTGCTTCACTCTTGATCGTCGAAGGCCGTTACGGCGACGCGCGGGCGCAGTTCGAGAGCCTCTACGGCATGACGCGCGAAACCGATAAAGGTGCTGGCGACAAATACTTAGTTCAACAATCACGATTGCTCAGCGACCGCAGCGACAAAAGCGCTAATGAACTTATTGAAGGGTTTAAAACCTTGCCTGAAACAACCCAAGCAGGTTTCAGGTACACGTTGGTCCAGACGCTTTTGAAAGCAGGCAAAGCAGATCTTGCTCTGAATCAGATCGGAGATTTGTCTGACGAACAGCTTGCCGAAGATCCGAGATGGGGTTCTTTACGCGCTCGGGCTCTGCGTTTGAAAGGATCGTTCCCCGAAGCGAAAGTCGAAATTGAGAAAGCCATCGAAGCCGCATCGAAACTTGGCGAAGGCAAAGAAGTTCTCGTCGCAGAAATGTTGCTCGAAAAGGCTCGCATTTTGAACGACTCGGGATCTCTGAAAGACGCTGAGGAATCTGCTGGTCAAGCCCTTGCTAAATATGACAAAATCTACGCATCGTATCTGGTGCTGGGTCAGGTCAAGCTAAAGCAAAATGATTCAACGACCGCACTCGAGCTCGCGAAGAAAGCGCTCGAGCAAAATCCGTATTTCACTGATGCGTACATCCTCTCTGGTGACGCCTATTTGAAGCTCGGAAAGCCAAAGGACGCTGTTGAGAATTACAAAAAAGCCACCGAAATTTATCCCGGTTTGGTCAACGCTCAAAAAGCATTGCTGCGAGGATACAAGGCACTTGCGCTTAACGATGAAGTCGCTAAATTACAGCAGCAAATCGACCAGATGGAAAAAGTTCAATAAGCGGATACCAAACCTGCTCCTTGACAATAGGGCATACCCTGAGCTAATCTAGGTGCGGACGCTTTAGTCCACGTTCAATCGGACCAACTTACCAAAAAAACAGCAACTCACTCTCGGCGTATTGTCGTAGCTTTGGCATTGCCCGCCAAATTTATGCATCGCCCGGTTCAACTTTGAATTGTCAGTGAGGGGCAGTCACTAAATATGGTGCTGTCATTGGCAGCGCAGTCCACGACTGGCTTTGCAAAAGGATTCTCCTGAATCTAGATGCATCCGGCTGGCTATTAAACGATGCCTTTTGGCATTCGTGAATGCGTTCTCAATGAAGCCCGAGACATTAGCATGTCTCCGCGATGCGTTTGCAACCAGCAACACAGCGCGCTGTCATGGCCGGTGTCGCGTGCCTTCGCAATGGAGCGCCAACTGTGAGCGTTCACATTGATCGCTACAGTTGAGTACTCAAGTTTGAGCACGCAAATATAGCACCGTGTGTAGTGGCATGTCTGAGTTGCGTAATGTCCAGTTCCTCTACGGTATTCTGTGGAGTTAATCTCATGCGCCGAACTTTACTAATCCTCAAAGTATTTCTTATTGCTTGTATCATCTTCGCTCCCCTGGCGTGTTTCGCTTCGGTCCGCGAAGAATCCGTCAACTGCGCTGTCGCAACTTTGGACACCATAATCTTCTGGCTCGCGATCGCGCCGGAGATTCTCAACTTGATTTTGATCTTGTTATCACTGTATCTGATGCTGGACGGAGTGAGGCGCTGGGGAACGAATGCCTCCGGCGCCTTTTCTAGAACTTTGATTGGATTATTTGTTCTGCATACAACGTCTCTAGAAATTTCTTTCTTGCCATATCTTGCACTCTTCCTCGAAATCTGGCTCTGTGCGCGGGGTGTGGAGGCGCGCACCGCGGCGCGATTAAAGGCGGAGAAAGAAGCTGCGGCGAAAACGGAATTGCTGAATGCCGAAAAAGAATTTGCAGAGTACGTTGAACTGCAATGTCAGCCGCCGCCGCCGCTGACACGTTCTTCGCGATCTTCTAAACGACGAGCAAAATCTGATCCGCTGGGGAATCAAGCTGCGGATGTGGTGCCAAGGTCAACTGCCGATGGAGTGTCTAAATCAAGGGCTGACTCGGTTCCTAATTGATCGGATTTATTTGTAAGTCGCCGCGCGTTCATTGTCGAAAATGGCTTGGGCGCACGATTTCCAGTGAACGGCTTCGTCTTCGCGATAGGTTTGTTCCAACAACGTGGAGTATGCCAAAAGCGAATCCGCGACGCTGATATCTTGCGGTCCGAGTGCTCGCGTTTTCACGTCGATGGCGCGGCGGTAGAGTTCTTCTGCTTCGTCATATTTTTTGAGTTGTCGCAGCGCTTCAGCCAATCCATGCAAACCTTGACCGACGTCCGCGTGCTCCGCTCCAAGCACTTTCTGTCGCGTCGCGACCAGATCTCTGAAGAGCTTTTCTGCTTCTACCGATTTTTGTTGATCGATTAGACACTGCCCGAATTCACCCACTGCGTATAGCGCATCCGGATGTTCTTTGCCGAGCGTTTTTTCTTTGATATCAACAATGCGTTTATAGAACGGTTCCGCTTTGGTATGTCGATTGTAAGACTGATAGAAACCAGCCAAGTCACGAATTCGATATTCGGTTTCGCGGTGGTTTGGTCCGACCGATTGTTCGCAAATTGTCAGAGCTTCGGTGAAGAAGGCCTCGGCTTGCGGTAATTTGTTTTGATCGCGATAAAGTTTGCCGAGATGTGCAAGAAGTTCGGCACCCTCTGGGGTTTTCTTCGATTGCGAGCGCTCTTTGATCGCGAGAGCACGTTTGTAAAAGCGCTCTGCTTCCTGGTGTTTCGAGATTCGCGCATAACCAGTCGCGATGTTTGTTATCATCTCAACGACGTCAGGATGCGTTGGTCCGAGCTGTAATTCTTTGAGTGAGAGTATGCGCTCGTACATCTTCATGGCTTCATAGCCGCTGTTGTTGCGGTCGAGCACGTTGGCGAAGTTCAGAATCAAACCTTCCAGGTCAGGATGGTCTGGTCCCAGAGCCACTTCCAGAACATTCATCGCCTTGCGAAGCATCTGTTCCGCTTCTTCATAGCGCTCGTCAGAAACGTACAAAGTGCCAAGATTGTGCAAAATGTCGCCGACTTCAGGGTGATCGTCGCCCAACGCTTTTGCTTTCAATTCCAAGGAGCGCTTGTAGAGCGCTTCGGCAGCGCCGAATTTCTGTTGAGCGGCATAGAGCAGCGCCAGATTGCTGTAACTAGTCGCGACTTCTGGATTGTTTGGTCCTAAGACCTGCTCATAAATCTCAGTCAGCCGCGTGCAAATTGGCTCGGCTTTGTCATATCGCTCTTGGAAAAAATAAACTGCTGACAGATTGTTCAAACTTTGAACAATATCTTCGTGCTGCGGACTGAGTTCCTTCTCGCGAAGTTCAAGCGCTCGTCGATACAGCGGCTCTGCTTCTTCATAATTGGTCTGCTCGAAATAGACCTCTGCAAGACGGTCCAGAACCATCGCCACAGTCAGTGGATCTTTGGAGCGCTCCGCTTCCCAAAGCGCCGCCTTGAACATCGTCTCTGCCTGAGCCAAATTCTCGTTTTGGAGTGCCTCTGTGGCCGATTCCATCAACTTGTCAAAGTCTTTGCTCATGCTGCCCCGTGTAGTTTAGAGAGCGTTGTTCTAAAACAGTGCTCTCCAATGTTTATCCACATATGGAGAATTTATATCTGATCTGACCCGAAAACTTTATTGCATCCTGACCGTAACTCAAGAAACGTTACCTGTTTGCGGACAATGGACCGATAATTTTTTGACGGTCGACCGGGAGGACTAAACGGTCAGACAAAACTGTCAGATAGAAATCGAGTTCAAATCCCTCGATCGTAAAACGCGTCAGATTCAAAAATTGAGCGTTAATGTGACCGGGCAATGGTCAGATCCGAGAATGTCGTGCTGAATGCCGGCGTGGTTTAAATTGTGCTTGAGTTCGTCGCCGACGAAGAAGTAGTCGATGCGCCAGCCTACGTTCCGCGCGCGGGCGCCAGTCATGACATGCCACCAGGTGTAGTTTTTCGGGTTGGCGTCTACTTCTCGGAAGGTATCGATATAACCTTTGCTGACGAATTTATCCATCCAGGCGCGTTCTGACGGCAGAAAACCGGAGATATTCACGTTGCGCTTTGGCGAGTCCAGGTCGATTTCTTTGTGGGCGGTGTTGAAGTCGCCGCAGATGATCAGCTTCTTGCCTTGCTTTCGTAGCTTTTGCGCGTATGTCAGAAAAGCGTCATAAAAGCCGAGCTTGAAACTGAGCCGGTCTTCGCTGGCTTTGCCGTTTGGGTAATAGATGTTCAATAGAACAAAATCGCCGTAATCAGCCACTAGTGTCCGACCTTCTTTGTCGAACTTGGGTGAGCCGATTCCTTCACTGATGGACAGAGGCTTTTCGCGAACGAACAGCGCTACTCCGCTATAACCCCGTTTCTCGGCGTGACTCCAATAGCTGACGTAGCCCCGTGGCGCAGAGATGTCCGGGACGAGTTGGTCTGCCGAGATCTTGGTTTCTTGAATGCCTACGATGTCTGGCTTGTGTTTATCCAGCCATTCATAAAAGCCTTTTTTGGCGACGGCGCGAACGCCGTTCACATTCCACGAAGCGAAGGTAAGTGTGCTCATCTGTCAGATTCCAGAACTCCTGATTGAGACCAAAAGCAAAGCCGGGAGCTGTCAGAATTTCTTGCGATTTTTCTGACAAGCCACCCGGCTTGTGTTTTGATGCTTAAACGGCGGCTGGTTGGCCGACTGCTTCGAGTACGCCGGCGTGGACGATTTCGCCGGAGTGGATGTTGACGCCTTTGGCGAGCGCTGGATCGTCTTCACAGGCTTTGTAGCCGTGTCTGGCGAGTTTCAAGCCGTAGCTCATGGTGGCGTTGGTCAATGCACGAGTCGAAGTCCATGGCACAGCGCCAGGGATGTTGGCGACGCCGTAGTGGAGAACGCCTTCGTACAAGTAAGTTGGTGCTGAGTGTGTTGTCGAGTGGATGGTCTCGATGCAACCGCCCTGGTCGACGGATACGTCGACAATGACGGAACCTTGCTTCATGCTCTTGACCATCTCTTTCGTGACGATTCGTGGAGCTTGTTTGCCAGGGATGAGAACAGCGCCGATTACCAGGTCGGCTTGTGGAAGCAATTCTTCCAAATATTTGCCCACCGAGTATACGGTTCTCAATTGTCCGTTGAACACATCATCAAGGTATCTCAAACGATCGAGTGACAGATCGAAGAGGGTTACGCGAGCGCCGAGACCCAGAGCGATTTTGGCTGCGTTGGTTCCGACTACACCGCCGCCGATGATGACGACTTCGCCCGGTTCTACGCCGGGTACGCCGCCGAGCAACACGCCTCTTCCGCCCATTGGACGTTCAAGGTAGTTGGCACCGATTTGCGTAGCCAGACGACCTGCGATTTCGCTCATTGGTGTGAGCAAAGGAAGGGCGCCGTTTGCTGTTTGTACGGTCTCATAAGCGACGCATGTGGCGCCGGTCTTGGCGAGATCTACTGCCAGTTTCGGGTCAGCTGCAAGGTGCAGATATGTATAAAGGATTTGTCCTTTTCGGAGCATCGGAAGTTCGGAAGCTTGTGGTTCTTTGACCTTGAAGATCAAGTCAGCTTCTTGGAAAACCGCGGCTGCGTCAGGCATAATTTTCGCGCCTGCAGCTTTGTATTCGTCGTCAGTGATACCGCTTCCGACACCAGCGTTTTTCTCTACGTAAACGGAATGTCCTTCCGCGAGGAGGGCGCTGACGCCCGCGAGCGTCAGGGATACACGATACTCGTGATCTTTAATTTCTTTTGGAACTCCAACCTTGGCCAAGGGACAGCCCTCCATTGCAAAAAGCTTTAACCATATTTGAAGTTAAGATTTTATCTTGAGTGGATGCCAACTCCATATACTTTGATACAAGTTTTAGTATTGAAGCCTTTCTTTAGAAGGTTCTCACAAGGGATCACACACATATGTCTCAGAGTTTAGTAATAGTAAATGGTGCAAGAACGGCTTTTGGAGCCTATGGCGGCGGACTTGCCAGCCAGAGTGCAACCGATTTGGCGGTTGCGGCAACCAAAGGTGCTTTGTCCAAATCGAAAGTTGACGCCAACGATGTCGACTTCGTAGTTATGGGGAATGTTCTCCAAACCAGTAAGGACGCAATTTATCTCGCCCGCCACGTCGCATTGCGCAGCGGATGCAAGGAAACGACCCCCGGGTTGATTTTGAACTTGCTGTGCGGCTCAGGAGTGATGGCTGTGGCGCATGCCGAGATGCTGATCAACGCCAATCAGGCCAAGATTGTCGTCGCCGGTGGTACCGACTCGCTTTCTCAAACGCCTTACATAAGTTGGGGTGTTCGCTGGGGCGCGCGTATGGGTCACTCAGAACTTTGGGACGGGCTCGATATTCGAGACACTTTTCCGAACGCATCAATGGGTGAAACGGCTGAAAATCTCGCCTCTGATTTTAAAATCGGCCGAGAAGAGCAGGATGAATTTGCGCTTCAAAGCCAGCATCGTTTTAGAGACGCGCTGGAAAAGGGCGTTTTCAAGGACGAAATCGTCGGCGTCACATTGAAAGATAGAAAAGGCAAAGAAACATCCATAGAAAAGGATGAGCATTGCCGACCTGACACCGTCATAGAAGGGCTCACCAAGCTCAAACCGGCATTCAAGAAAGATGGCTCGGTTACAGCCGGCAATGCCTGCGGTATTGTCGATGGTGCCTCCGCACTTGTTGTGATGAGCGAAGACGAAGCCAAGAAACGTGGTTTGGCTCCGTTGTCTCGGGTGGTGTCATGGGCGGTGACGGGCGTTCCGCCTCGCATCATGGGAATCGGTCCGGTTCCGGCCATTCCTTTGGCTCTTGAGAAAGCGAAACTGAAACTCGAAGATATCGACTTGTTCGAAATCAACGAAGCTTTTGCCGCTCAGTACCTTGCTTGTGAGAAAGAAGCAAAACTTGATCGCAATAAAGTGAACGTCAACGGCGGCGCTATCGCCGTCGGACATCCGTTCGGCGCTACTGGTGCGCGTTTGCTTCTCACGCTTTCGTTGGAACTGCAACGTCGCAAAGCTCGTTACGGCTGTGTCAGTCTCTGCATCGGCGGCGGCATGGGCATCGCAATGATCATCGAGCGCGTTTAAACGCGGCGCGGAATACGATCCGTTCGGATAAGTACCGATCCGTTCTGAGTAGGAAGTGATCCGTTCTGAGTAGGAACCGATTCGTTCAAATTCGAACCGCTCTGAATAAGAAACGCGTGAGTCAACATCATTCAGACGCATTTAAAAACTAGTCTGAATCAGCATCAGAAACACGAAGAGCGAAGTAACCACTTCGCTCTTCCTTATTTTTGCAGCGCGTAGATGGACTAGCTTTTGTTCCAGTACGTCACGTATTTGTTGGCTTTGACTGGTTCTGGATCTTCATATCCTTCAGCCGATTGAACGCCGAGTTTTGTGTATCTGCTCTCTACCTTTTCTGGTTGCTGTTGAACAACGTGTTTTGCACCACGATGATGTCTCGCGTATGCCAATTCAGGAAGAATCGACGGAGCATATGGTGGCGGTGGTGGTACCAAATAACTTTTGCCACGATGGCGATAAGAAATGCGCCGTGGTTTAGTCTGATGTTTAGTTACCGATGCTGAAAGCTTATGAGTGGCAGTGGTCGTCTGAACTTTCGACTTAGTAGTAGTCGTTGTCGCGGCTGACGCGTCACTGGCTGTTGTGATCGAAACTAGTGCGATAACTAGTCCGGCTGATAGTCGCCCTAACATGGAATCCCTCCACAAGATGACGATGTGGAGTTGTAAGCTCTATCGCCACAGATACTTTCCGTGTCCTTCGCTAAGACACCAAGTCTATCCTACCACCGCGACAGGATTATGAAACTTTCGAGATGTGGCACTAGCGCCATTTGCGGAACTTCTCGCCTTTCACGTGCTGTCAAGAGGGCGTGGTTTCAAGTCGCTCAATGACCAATAGATGTAGTCAATCGAATGCGACCAATCTCCGTCGATGGTGAGGATTTCGGGATTTGTGGTTTTGGAGATGTCGGGTTCGGAGGATGGATTTTATAAGCCGCCTATTCGAGATTTTCTTCTGTAACGAATTGCTGATAAGCGTTAACCGTTTTTGATAAATCGAATGTCATATCCTATCCGGCGTTTATTTAGGGCGACCGAGATCGCTTCCAGGTGCTGAATCGAACCATTTCGCCTTGCGAGGACGACGTTGTTGGTTGATCGAATCGAGGTTTTTGCCATCGATTGGATCCCATGTAGCGACTGCTCCGCCCCACCACGCTTTCATATCAACTGATGTGGCGTCGACGTGGCGCCGTTCTTTGCGAACAACCACGCGATCGGATTCGTTGAGTTCCGCCTGGACTTCATTACACAACTGACGCATTTGCTCTTCCGCTTCGTTAGCGGCGTTTGCTGAATTTTGCATCGAGTTAGTAATGCGGTCGTCTAGATCCTGTAACCATGGGCTTTCTGTAGCTTGTCTCTTTCTCCTTGGACTGAACAAGTTTGCGAATAATTTGATGATCGCAAAATCCTTCAATTTGGACGTGAACATATTGTTTTCGCTCCACTGCATAAAAACTGGCCTAATTAGTAATGCCCTTGACAACGAACGGGTAACAAAATAGCCCGCCGAGTTCGGTTTAATGAAGATTGTTGTAGCTGGTTGGATTGAATAAGAGTCGTTGAGCTTGGCTAATCCGCACTTATTGTTGAGAGAATATCTAGTTGTGGAAGCAACGGATGAGCGAAGATTTGAAAAAAACTGCCTTATTAGAACGGGTGCTTCATTGTTTTTTTGTGAGCGTCGGCGCGGCGCTACTGACGTGGATCATAGCGAAATGTCATTTAGACGCGAGTCCTGCCAGTGTCCCCATCCTTTATCTGCTTATAGTCATTCTGTCTGCTTTGTTCTCGGGCCGCGGCGCGGCCATATGGGCTTCTGTATGCTCATTTTTGGCATTCAACTGGTTTTTCGTCACACCTCGTCAAACATTCACTGTGCACGAACCTAGCGAATGGATTGCCCTTTGCATGTTTCTGTTCACGGCCATCGTGACCGGCCAACTGATGGCTCTGCTCAAAATGAGAGCTTCTGAAGCGCGTGAACATCAACGGCAAGCGACAGCCCTGTCGGAAGCCAGCTGGGCAATCGCATCAAAGCTCGACGCAAACTCAGCATTGAACGAGGTCCTGAAACAGATTGCGAAAGTGGTTAACCTGGAGGCCGCTGCCGTAATTCTTTCCAAAGAGGGTGTCAGCACAATCGCGTCGTTATATCCACCTGACCAAGATATTAATCCAGCCATTGGCGGGTCGGACGGCAACATGGTTTTTTCTATCGACATGAATGACACCAAGTTTGGTTCTGTGTTTCTGCAATTGCACCCATCAAACACATTGACGAGTGCGCAGAAATCAATTGTGGAATCGCTGGTCAATCACACTGCTGTAATATTACAGCGCGACCAATTGATGCAAATTCAAACAAGAGTGGCGGCCTTAGCGGATGCTGACCGACTGAAGACGGCTCTATTGTCGATGGTATCACATGATTTTCGCAGCCCTTTGACGTCGATCAAGGCCTCAGCTTCAACTCTCCGCAGCGAAGGACGACCATTCGATGAGGAAACTAAACTAGGACTCTATCAAGGTATTGAACAAGAAGCGGATCGTTTGAATCGTATCGTCGGAAACATTCTCGATTTGTCACGCCTCGAAGCAGGCGCGTGGAAGCCAAAATTCGAAATCGTCCAAACTGCCGAGTTGATTGGGATGGTTCTCGATCCACTAGGCGTTGAGGATAACAGACGAATAATGGTAAGGCTCGATGAACGGCTACCGGACCTGAATGTCGATAGCGTACAAATGGTTCAAGTTCTGAAAAACCTTGTAGAGAATGCTCTCAAATACTCACCGGCGGATTCTTCAGTGCACATTGAAACGCGTGCGGAAAACAATCACGCGAAAATCAGCGTCCTGGATAGCGGGCGTGGATTATCAGAGAATGAATTACCGCGTATTTTTGAACCGTTTTTTCGGGGATATGGGCTGCAAGAAAGCTCTGTACCAGGTGTTGGCATTGGATTGGCTGTTTGCCAGGGTCTGGTAGAGGCTCATGGCGGTGTTCTTTCGGCGGCGAACAGGGAAGGTGGCGGAGCCCTTTTTATGCTATCGCTACCTTTGCAACAAGGCAGCCCAGCGCTACAGGAGTGTGACTGAATGCGAGTCTTGATAATTGATGACGAGCCGCAAATTCGCCGAGCTTTGAAAGCAGGGCTGGAGAGATCCGGTTATTCCGTGGTAGGCGCGGCATCTGGCGAAGAAGGTTTGAATTTAGCTGCAGAACATCCTCCGGACATTGTCATCTTGGATCTGGCCATGCCCGGAACCGACGGGTTTGAGGTATGCGTAGAGCTACGGAAATGGACGAAGATACCGATTATCGTTTTGTCCGTAAGGGACACTGAGGAAGACAAAATCAAAGCGCTCGACCTTGGAGCCGACGATTACTTGACGAAACCATTTGGCGTGGGCGAGCTGCTTGCCCGAATGCGTGCAGTGGTTCGTAGACTGTCGAACAGTGACGAAGATTCCAGTCAACCGACATTCAAAGTTGGCGAACTTGAAGTCGATTACATCCATCGTAAAGTAATAATGGCGGGCAAAGAGGTGCACCTCACCCCGAAAGAATACGATCTGCTCAAGTATATGATTCAGTACAGAAATCGGGTTCTGACTCACCGACAACTTTTGTCGAAAGTCTGGGGTGCCGAGTTTGTCGACGATGTACACACGCTACGCGTGCACGTGGCCAATTTACGAAACAAGACTGAGTCGGACCCGACCCGACCACGGTTTATTCGAACAGAAACGCGCATCGGGTACCGATTTCGAACAGATGAATGATGTGCCTTGAATGGCATGATCAAACCGCCTTGATACTTTCTTGATATTGAACGCATTTGTGTTGATGCTTCCTTGACAGAAACTCAAGTTAAATGCCGACAGAGTTTTAATCGCGGCTGACTGTTTCATTCGGTTGCTACAGCAGCGGCAGCGGGAGCAGTTGTGACCACCACAGAACGCCGGTCGGAGACGTTTCGCAATAAATTTCGTCGTTGGTTCTTCGAAGGCGTTAGAAGAAATATAAAGGCAACTCCGAGCCACCAGGACAAATGGTGGAGGGTGATGTGTCTGACTGGTGTCGACTATTTTTCCACACTCGGTTACCAACCCGGAATTGCTTTCTTGGCGGCTGGCGTGTTGTCGCCCATCGCTACCGCCATTGTCGTTATCATCACTCTGTTCGGGCTGGTACCGCTATATTCGCGAGTGGCAAAAGAGAGCCCGCACGGACAGGGCAGTATTGCCATGTTGGAGAGCTTGCTTCCCGGATGGCAAGGTAAAACACTAATTTTGATATTGTTGGGTTTTGCTGCAACGAGTTGGGTGATTACCATCACGCTCTCGGCGGCAGATGCCACCGCTCACATCGTGCAAAATCCGTTAGTGACTCGATGGCCGGCAGATCATTTGATCATCACATTCGTGCTTTTGTTGCTTCTCGGCGGCGTTTTTCTCAAAGGCTTCAAAGAAGCGATCGGTATATCGGTCGCTATTGTCGCTGCGTATGTTGTCTGCAATGCCATTGTCATCAGCCGATCGTTGTCGGAGATTATTACTCATCCCGTCTACTTTGAGCAGTGGCAGACAAACCTTTTCCAGCAGCATCACAATATTCCATTAATGATCGGCGTATCGATTATCCTGTTCCCGAAGCTGGCGCTCGGTATGTCAGGATTCGAGACCGGCGTGGCGGTGATGCCGTTGGTGGAGGGGGATGCGAGCGAGGATCCGGTGCATCCGTCAGGTCGCATCCGCAATACCGGCAAATTGCTTCTGACGGCAGCGTTGATTATGGCCGGATTGCTGTTAACCAGCAGCTTTGTCACCACTGCATTAATTGAGCCGCAGTTGTTTCAAGACGGCGGTGCCGCCAATGGCAGAGCGCTAGCCTATCTTTCACATAAGTACTTCGGTGAAACATTCGGCACCATATACGACATCAGCACGATCCTGATACTTTGGTTTGCCGGCGCATCAGCGATGGCTGGATTGATGAACCTGGTGCCGAAATATCTGCCACGATATGGCATGGCCCCTAACTGGGCGCGTGCGCAGAGACCGCTCGTCATCGTTTTCACAACAATCAATCTCCTGGTTACATACGCCTTTAATGCTGACGTGGATGCGCAAGCAGGCGCTTACGCTACCGGTGTTCTTGTTCTGTTCGTATCTGCGGCTTTTGCAGTTGCTCTTGTCGTGTGGAATGAAAGCAGAAGGCGACGGCTTGTCTTTGGCACTATCTTTCTGGTCTTCCTGTATACGACGATTGCAAACATGATAGAACGCCCGGAGGGCTTGCAGATAGCCTTGATTTTTATCGCCGCTATTCTTTTCACCTCCCTTATCTCGCGTACGATGCGGTCATTAGAACTGCGGATCCAAGAAGTGCACTTTGATGAGCAAGGGCAAGCATTAATTCAGAAATCTCTGAATCATAACGGTGAGGTTCATCTATTAGCGCATAGACCCGATGGAACCGACTACGCTCCAAAGGAAGCTGAAACACGCGCCACCCATAAGTTAACCGCCGCACAAGCAGATTTTGTGTTTCTGGAAGTTTCGCTGACCGATCCGTCCGACTTCGGAGACGAACTTCTGGAAGTTACTGGCCACATGGTCGACGGGCATTCTATCCTGCGTTGCCAGTGCCCGGCCATACCTAACGCAATCGCGGCGATATTGCTCCATCTGAGGGATTCGACGAACACCATGCCGCACGTCTACTTCGGCTGGACAGAAGGGCATCCACTGGCTTACGTGTTCAAATACATATTCTTCGGCGAAGGCGAAACGGCGCCGGTGACGCGGGAAATCCTGCGCGCATTCGAAAAGAATCCAGACAGACGTCCAAAAATCATTGTTGGTTGATTGAAAATGTTTTGCTGTGCGCTCTTGCCGGAGTGCAAAGAACACTAATATGTCCGGAAACGCAAAACACCCGGCTTTCACCGAGTGTTTTACGTGCGTTGGAAGTCCAGTAGTGAGATCCGTAAAAACGGATCCTGAGCCAATTAGCTTGCGACAGGTGCTGTTTGCACGAGTGCCAGCGGGACCGGTGTGGTTTCGTACAGCGGCAGTTCTAACCGCAGCTGGTACTCGCCAGGGGGCTCGAAGCAGTGAATGCAGCGAGCCTCGTACTGAGCGTCACCGACCAGAATTTGTTCGTCAGAATGTACCATACGCTGAGTGCGGCAAGCGAAGTCAGATCCGCACTTTCGGCAAACAGCCAAAAGTTTGTCCACACGATCAGCCATCGCCATCAATTGTGGAACGTGACCAAATGCGTTCCCGCGGTAGTCCAGGTCGAGACCTGAGCAAATCAATTTTTTCTTTTGTCTTAAAAGGGTCTGGACCACGCTAATCAAATCGTCGTTGAAGAATTGAGCTTCGTCGATGCCGATAACGACTGCGTGTGATGAATATTTGAGAATCTCTTTGGCTTCAGCAACCACGATTGCTTGCGATGCTAAACCGTTTCTGGACTCAACGAAGTTCGGTTTGGAACGTGTGTCTGTCTTGGGGCGCACGATGATTGTCGGCAAATATGCCAATCTTGCGCGTTCAATTCTTCTGATCAATTCACTCGATTTGCCGGCGCTCATACATCCGACTATTACTTCGAGTCTATATCCACTCAGCATTACGCACTTGTCTCCACGTATATCGGCGGTAGGCCTTTTGGCGCTTGGCTAGTACTGAAAAATCAGTGATAGTAACCGTTTCGAACCAATCGCAGGTCCTATGTTAACCAAATTCACGGAGCGTAGGCTTCAACAATACTAATCTGATATGACGATCACAGAACCCGAATCGCTCACCTGGAATCGTCTTCGGAGTTCTCTTGCGGCTTTCCGGGCTTTAATAAATGTGGTGTTGTCAGAAATTTGTAATGGAAGATCTTGTCAAGAGTTGGGCGTGGTAGGACTTTTGAATTGATCAAATACTCGCGAACGTCCTGCCCTTGGGCTTTTGCCTGGTCGATAATGTCAAGTGTTTGCTCGTAACCAACTTCGGTCGTTAGTGCCGCAATCATTGCGCCTGACTTGTCTAGCAGTTCTTTACATCGCGCAGTATCTGCTGTGATTTTGATTAAACAATGATGGTTAAAATCGGAAAGAGCTTTCTGCATCGTCGAAATCGACATCAATATATTGTCGATAATCGCAGGTGTAAGGGCATTGGCTTCCAATTGACCGGCTTGTGCGGAAAGGCAGACGGCGTGGTCGTTTCCCATAACCTCGTAGCAGACCATGATTAACAGCTCGGTTAATGGCGGAATTGCCACCTTTGGCATCACGCCCGCCCATAAAGTAGATGAACTCAATAAGGAGTCAGACAACTTGATCTCGCTGAAACCGGCTGATGGTCCCGAACTCATTAGTTTTAAGTCGCCTGCGATTTTGACCAGATCGACAGCTAGATCGCGCAGGCTGGATGATAAAGCGGCAAAATCACTCATTGATTGAGTTAAACGGAAGTAGTCCTCAGCGGGTCGCAGACTGAGATTCGTCACTTGTGCAAGATTGCGTGTGGCGGCTGCAGCAAATTCCGGGGCGGTATTAAATCCGGTGCCGACAGAACGTCCACCCAAATTGATTTCTTCCAGATTGGTGCCCGCGTCCTTGATTCGCCGCAGTGCGTGCTCGATCATGGAGCCGTAGCAATTAAATTCTTGACCTAGTGTGACGGGTGCATCATCACGAAGTGATGTTCTTCCTACTTTAACGATGCGCTCGAATTCTAAACTTTTTCGTCGAAGCAGGCGCTCCATCTCGATTACGGTGACTTGCAGTTTTTTTAGCGAATTCATGATTGCGATGCGCATCGCTGTTGTATAAACGTCAGCGGTTGATTGGGAAAGATTGACATGCCTGGATGCGCTCACTGAAGCTGGTGCGTCAACTGGATCTCCAAGAATCTCGCATGCGCGGTTGGCGATCAATTCGTTTATGTTGACAATTAAACCAATGCCGGCGCCACCATGGAAAGCATCAACTACGATTTGATCTCGCCACTGTCCGCTTAGAATCTCGTCGCAGACCTGGGTTATGGCAGATACTGTTTTGCGATCGAGTTGACCCAGTTCACCATTGGTGATGGCAACCGCTTTTTTTACTTGTGCAATCGCTTCGATCAGCGCCGGATGAGTTGGACGACCAGTAGCTGCGAAGAACTCGATTGCGCGCGCCGTTCCGACACCCCAATAGCAACCTGCTGGTATGGTAACGTCGCCGAATTCGTCGGTCTCAGTTCGAGGGTGTCCTTTGCGCGATGCCATCAAATCCTCTTTGCCATATTTGAAAGCGCAGTTGTCAGGCTGCGTCCGTCCATTCCGGTGAGTTCAATTTCAATTCGTTCTTTCAGTTTGTTCTTCCATTCGTTCTTCCAATTCGTTGTTCCAATTCATTCTTTGATTCATTCTTTGATTCGTTCTTTCGGTTTCTTATTTCAATTCGTTTTTCAAATCTTCAGCGAGCTTATTGAGTTGCGGAACACGCGATGCAGCGTCTGCGGTAAGCAGTGGGGCGAGTTCGGCAATCGCTTCTTGCTTTTGCTTGAGCGCAGCCAGTGACAGGGCTTTCAGATAAGGCAGGCTGGCATCGTTATAGCCGAGCGTATCGCATCGCCGCAAACTTTTCAGCGCCGACTGATAGTCGCCTTTCGTCAGATAAGCGCGACCAAGCTGCATGTGAGCCGCACCACTGGCTGGTTCTATGTCGATTGCTTTTTGATACTCGACAATCGCGTCGTTGAAAAAATTCAACTTCATGTATGAATTGCCGAGATTCGTTCGCAATTCAGCTGAGTCCATACCCACTGTTTTAGCGCGCTCCAGAGATTCCATATAGTTGTTGACGGCTTTGGAAGGATCGCCCGATTCGTCGTAAGCCAATCCTCGGTAGAAATAAACCGAGAGATTTCGAGGTCGTAGTTTCACGGCTTTGTCCAGAGATTCGACGGCAAAAGCGGGATTGCCACTCGAGATCATTTGTCGCCCAGCAGCTACTTTCGCGAGAAATTCCGTCATGTTGTCGCCGCTTGGTGCGCTGTAACCGGGCATCGAAGCCGATTGCGGTGGTGTGGCATTTTGAGCGGCGGGTTGTGCAGGCGGAGTGTTCGGAGTGAGCTGGGCAGGTTGCTGTCCGTTTTGCTGTCCGGTTTGCGTCGTTTCTGACGGCGGGGTTTGTTGTGCTTGTTGTTGTTGTTGTTGTTGTGGCTGTTGTTGTGGCTGGCTCTGAGCCGGAGGAAGACTTTGAGCTGGCTGAGCGGGCATTTGTCTGGCCGGATCGCCTGGCGGAGCCTGAGCAGACGGGTTGTAGAACGGCTGTCCTGGCTGACCAGGCTGTTGTCCGGGATACTGTTGATTGGGATAATATTGGCGCGGTTGTTGTTGCCATTGCTGCGGATAGGCTTGTTGAGCCGGATATCCTGGTTGTTGTCCCGGATATCCTTGTTGTTGCATCGGATAGCCGGGATAGGTTTGCGGCGGTGTCTGCGCCGGATACTGGCGTTTCAGCGTGCTGAAGGGCTCTGCCGTGCCGGGAGGATATGCTTGTGCCGGCGGCGGTTGATACGCTGGAGGTCCGCCCTGGTAGGGCGAATATGGCTGCCCTGCATAAGGTTGACCCGGATATGATTGACCATAAGGTTGTCCGGGATAGGCTTGTGGCGGGCGGTATTGCTGTTGTGCATACGGATACTGAGCCGGATATCCTGGTTGCTGATACTGCGGTGGATAGGGCTGTGTGCCGTAAGGCGACCTTTGAATCTGTGGAATTGCTGGTAGTTTCGTCGGCGCTTGAGGCGGATAACCAGCCTGCTGCGGCGGTTGCGTAGTCGCAGCCTGCGGTGGTGTGGCAGAACCGTTTTGTGGCGGCGCAGTAGAACTAGCTTGTGCTGCCGTTCCAGAACCGGCTGGTGGCGCCGTTCTTTCTATTCCTTCTATTTGCTTGTCGTTAGCTGTATTAGGCTGCGCAGAAGTTTCCGGCACGCTTGCATCGGATGGTTGTGTTCCGGAACCCGGCTGTCCAGTCGTTTTCGCCGCGCCTTTCGCGGTCGCCGCGTTCTTTGCTGTTGCTTTAGAAGTGGTTTTTGAACTGCCCGCCGGCGAAGTGGACTTCCCAGAACCAGCCTGTGCAGCCGTTGTCGACGGAGTGGTGTCTTTCGACGAAGCTGCGTTTTTGGTGTTTGCGTTAACTCCGGTTTTGGAACCTGGTTTTGAACCTTGCGGAGGTTCGCTGCCTGACACGCTTTCGTCTCGAACGTCGTCGTCACGATCTGTTGTCGGCGGCGTTGTTTGATTTTCAGCCGGAATTTGCTTTGCTGAGTCGACGGCTTGAACAGGTTCTGCCTGACCCGGTTCTACGCTCTCGACTGCCGGACTGGTCTTCTTCGCGGTGCCGGGCTTGGTCGTCGCCGCAGGCTTACTGCCGGCTCCAAACGTTTCTGCCCTACCAGACTGTTCTCGTGTTTTACTCTTTGAAGTGGGCGGCATGGACTGTGGCTTGACGCCTGCCATTTGAGCGAGCGCAGGCGCAGAAGCGCCGAGCAAAATTGCCGACGACAGAAAACACTTTATGTAGATGGGTTTCAGCACTGAGTAAGAGTAAGTTTTTCCTGCTAACCTGACTTCATGTACGGCGGTCCATGAAATAAATTCTTGCACATCAGACCCTGACGTTTCCTATTTGATTCGTGAGCGATCAAGTCAACAATTCAGAGCTTATCGAAGGCGGTCAATCGCACTGTAATACGTGCTCGGCGCCGCTTTGCCTGAGAAAACAAGTGATAAATCTTGCTCTCGGCAACATCGATGAGATGTTTTGTCTTATCTGCTCGGGGGCGGATAGTGGGCGCTCGGCAGAGGATGTGCTCACGGGGATTAAAGATTACGTTCTTTCGCGACCGTGTTTTAAGAAGGAATGGGTCAAATATCCTAACGTCACATTCTGTCCTGAGCCGCACAGGTGCTTTCCAGAGACCTGTTTCGCCGCTGGTGATCTGGATGAAGTTGAACAAAAATGAAAGAGGAGGCTTTAGATGGCTGATTACGAGCTGGACTTAACAGGTGTGGCTTGTCCGATGAATTTTGTCAAAACTCGACTGTTTCTCGACAAGATAGGCAGTGGCGACCTTTTGAAGGTTACACTCGATGGCGGTGAACCTCTTGAAAGCGTTACGTCGAGCGTACAATCAGAAGGGCACGCGATTGAGGACACTGTGAAACTTTCCGAGGACAGCTATAGTCTGTTCATCCGTAAGGCATGAAGCGTGTTGTTGACAAACGGCGGAAAGATCAACTATAACCCCCTTTAGCCCGTGCGACGCTGCCATTAGGGGCCGCGACCCGCAAATTGTTTTTGATGGATTTTAAGGATACCGAGGAGTGGAGTTCTGTTCAGATGCGCACCAAAATTGCCACCAAACACCCACTCGTAATTGCATGTCTCATCGCAGGATTGGCTCTGGGAGTCGGACCTGCTTATGCAGTCGATGGTGCTAATCCAGAAGCTAATCAACCAACGGTTGAACAGGCTCGTGAATCTTCGGATTCGAATCCAGCTAGCGCACCGCTGAAATATAAGTATGCCGAAGCGCTCAAACGCGCAGGCCGCACTGAAGACGCAATTCGCGAATATTTAGGGGCGACTGAAATCGATCCTTCTTATTACATGGCGTATCACCAAATCACTTTGTGTTCACCTGACGCGAAGTCGCTGGCCGAGGGCGTTAAGCGGCTCACGCACTTGATGACGGACAAGCCTAAAGAGATGATGTTGCGCGTTGCACTTTCCGAATTGCTGGAATGTCAGGGGCAGTACTTTCATGCTTCAAAGGTGCTTGTGGAGCTGGTCTTCGATAATGCGGTTCCGCCGAAATTTGTCGCGAAGGTCAACAATCGCATTCGTTATTTGCAGTCGAAGTCGCGTGGAGAGCACGCCAGCAGAAGAGTTCTAGATACGCACCACACGACGGAGCACGATGTTCCGCTGCCTTTACCGGATGAAAATCTGTCGCGTGGATTGTCGGCATCAAGATTGGAAAAAGGACAAGAGGTCGATGGCTTCGGTCATTCGGTTCTCCAGCATTAGGCTAAATAAACTCAATGGCTCATAAACAGTCACGCTTTCAAGCAGCAATTCGTCGGCCGATAAAACTCAGTAGTTATTTGAGCGGGATTCTAGCGTTAGTGACTTTGACCTCGTGTCATGGAAGCATGTCCTCTGAGAATTTGAAAGAGCTAAAGTACGCTGACAAGCCGACTCCGGAGCAACAAGCAAAACTGCCTTCAAATGATCCGAACAGTGGATCTCAAGTTACGTACGAACAGAACATTTTTAAAGAACAGGCTGTCGCCGATGGCTGTCTGAAAGCCTGGCGTAAAGCGGTTAACGATAAAGACGAAGCAGCCGCGATGAAAATGCTCGAAGAACTCGACAATAAATACACCGGCATCTCGTCTGTGCAATTCATGATGGGTCAAGTCAAAGACCACTTCGGCAAGCACAAGGAAGCCGTCGTGCATTTCCGCCGCGCGCACAGCAGTAATCAATTCAGCTCGATGCAAACGTTCAAACTGGCAGAGTCTTTGCGCAAATCCGGAGATGCTAAAGGTTCGATTGTCTACTACAAAAAACTGGTTGGCAATCTAGAAACTGCAACGGGAGAATTCGGTCAAGACACGATGGTGCAGTTGCTCGGCTCCGTAAGATTGGGATTGGCTAAGGCTTACAGCGAATCCGGTCAGAAAGACGAAGCGCTTGTAGAAGTCAAAAAAGTTTTGGAGAAGAGGCCGGAACAGGCCGATGCTAAATCGCTTCTTAAGGAACTCGAAAAAACCGCTAAGTAAGCGGCTTGTATCGTACAATTAAGCTCGAAGGGCCACATGTCGCATTCGGGGGAGATTTCCGATGGTTAAAGAGATGGAGCGTCAAGCAGAGAAAACTGCCGTGGAAGAAATCGCAATTGACGGTTTCGATCACGTCGAGTTTTTTGTCGGCAATGCGCTACAAGCTTGTTACTACTATCATCACGGATTCGGTTTCGACATCGTCGGCTTCCGCGGACTGGAAACAGGACGACGTGACAAAGTTTCCTACGTGCTTCAACAAGGCGGAGTGCGGCTGGTTATAACCGGTGCGCTGAATGCCGATGACGAAGTCGCACAGCACGTTCACAAACACGGCGATGGTGTTAAATCAATCGCGCTTCGTGTTCGTGACGCTAAGAAGTGCTACGAGACTGCCATCGCCCGTGGTGCTAAGAGTTTTGCAGAACCGCTCACCGAGAGCGATGAATACGGAACCATGACGACTGCCGCGGTGCACACTTATGGCGACACCATTCACACGTTTATCGAGCGTCAAAATTACAAAGGTAATTTTGCTCCCGGTTTTAAACCGATTGAAGGCAAAGTCGATGGTGGCGTCGGTCTGGCAGCGATCGATCATTGCGTCGGCAACGTCGAAGTCGAGCGCATGGATTACTGGGTTGATTTCTACAAAGATGTTTTTGGTTTCTACGTCTATCAATACTTCGATGCCAACGATATCTCGACCAAGTATTCTTCACTGGTATCGAAGGTGATGTCGAACAAAACAGGCTCAGTGAAGTTGCCTATCAACGAGCCTGCAATCGGCGTTCGCAAATCGCAGATTCAAGAGTATCTCGATTATTATCTCGCTCCTGGCGTTCAACATATCGCGATTGCGACAAGAGACATCATTGGAACAGTTGCGGCATTGCATGCGCGTGGTATCGAGTTTCTCAAAGTGCCTCGCTCGTATTATGATTCGCTTCCTGAGCGCGTTGGCGAGATTGACGAAGACATCGAAGAGCTTGCAAAATTGGGTATTCTGGTTGATCGTGAATCTGATGGTTATCTGCTTCAGATCTTCACGAAACCGGTAGAAGATAGACCGACTTTGTTCTTCGAAGTGATTCAAAGAAAAGGCGCGAAGGGCTTCGGCAAAGGCAACTTCAAAGCACTCTTCGAATCGATTGAGAGAGAACAAGAGAGCCGCGGTAATCTTTAAGCGCGCGGAAGTCGTTTCATTCTGAAGAATATTTGTGGATCGTGGAGTGCGAAATGTTTTGTCGCGCGCAGAACCGTTGCCGCGTGCAAAATGAAAACGCTGGTTTTTGAAGCGTATCATTCAGTCAGAAGTTTCTGCATATCGCGTGCTTTCATTCTGGTGCCGATCGCGTAGAAGTATTTTCCTTGGCGCCACTGGATGTCGGCGTATTGCATTAGCGCGGCGACAGTCAGTTCCTGTGCCGGTCCCGGAAGTTTCTTCAAACGAGGAATTGCCGCTTTGTATGCTTTTTCTGCGGCCTCGAGTTTATCCAGTTTGAACAAACACAAGGCGCGGTAGTAATCGACGAGCGCGCTGCGTGCCTCGCTGCGATTGTTGCTCGCGAAGTACGAGCCGTCTTGTATAAGGTGTTTGTATGCGGCGGATGAATTCTCGTATTGCCTGATTGCATCGAGCCAGAGCTTTCTCATTCTGTAGCACTCGGCCAGTCTAGCTGCCGTGATGGCGTAGTCGGGATTATCAAATCGAGTGCTGTCGTCACTGCTTCGCAGCGCCCGTTGGAACTCAGGCGCGGCCTCCGAGTAGCGCTCTTGTGCATAGAGTGAGGTCGCGTGTTTCAATCGCAGCTCGTTGCTGTGAACACGTTTTTCTTCGTAACTCATGCGAACGTCGACGAGCAGTTCAGCGTAAATTTTCTCAGCTTCTTTGTAGAGTCCAATCTTGAAGAGGCAGTCAGCAAGCTTCTCTGAAGTTATTTTCGCGGGCGCGGATTTTTTGCCATCGTTCTTAATTATCAAATCCAACAAGACGCGATACCGGTTCGCCGCTTCTTTGAAATGTCCGGAGTTAGCGTATCCAGCTGCCATCTCTTGAATCGTGCGCGTATATTCATCGTAAGCTTGTGAGTTTGGATTTTCCAGCAGCATCCGTTCCTGATGTATGAGATCGCGCATGAACAGTGGCTCTTGAGGTAAGCGGGCTGATGGTGGTGGTGCGGGCTCCGGCATGAAAATTTTATTGGCCGCGGAAACTGACGGCACGCTAATTTCTAAATATGAACTCAATAACTTCGAGGACACCATTAAGAGCATCAGGGTTACTATGCCAGCGAACAAAAGCATTTTCTTTTCGCGTTTTTTGAATGGTCGAATTTTGAATTTGACCATTTGCCAGCGATCTTGCAGATGCTTCAATAAGAGTACAGTGACATTTTGCTGGAAGCTTCTAAGAGCCGCTCCTAGTGCCTCGGCAGAAGGGTATCTGTCGTTTGGACCTTTTGCCAGCGCTTTGAAAATCATCAACTCGAGTTGGTGAGGGATGTCTAGATTCGGATCGATAGAACGAAAACCCGGTGGCGGATCGTTCATCTGTTTCAGTAACGTGTCCATGATGTTGTCGCCAACTAGCGGAGGTCGACCGGCCAATATTTCGTACATCAAGCAGCCCATGGAATAAACATCGGCGCGTGCGTCAACGCGCATGCCCTGGCATTGTTCGGGGCTCATATAATTGGGGCTGCCGAACACTTCGCCGGTCTGGGTCAGTCCCATTGACTCAGCACCTTCTGCCGGCAATACTTTTGCAATTCCGAAATCGAGCAGTCTGACAAAATCGACGCCATTGCCAGTGGTGCTAATCATCACATTGCTGGGTTTCAAGTCGCGGTGCAAAACGCCCTTGCCATGCGCATGGGAGAGGGCATCGCAAATTTGTATGAATATCGGGACGGCTCTGTCGATGGACAGACGCTTTTCGTCTTTCAGAAGATCGGATAGTGATTGACCGTCGAGAAGTTCCATCACTAGATATGGACGACCGTCGGCAGTTATACCGAAGTCATGGGTGACGATCAAGTTTGGATGTGACAAACTGCTCGCTGCCTGTGCTTCGACCTGAAATCGTTGAAGGCTCAGTGTGTTCGTCATCAAGTGTGGCAAGAGTATTTTGACGGCCAAGAACTTGTTTAACTTCACGTCCTTGGATTTGTACACTGCGCTCATGCCGCCCTGTCCGATCAGTTCGAGCAGAACATATCTGTCAGAAAGCGTGTGACCTACAAGGTCCTCGGGAGCGCCGTCGTGTCGAATTGACGATAGCTGGCGTCGAACGGTTGGGTCGAATCCGCCGGTGTTGTGATTCTGGTCGGACGAAACGGATGTAGGCGAAGCAGAAGACGGCGAAACAGAAGGAGAATCGGGCAGCGACGAAACCGATGCGGACTGATGCTGGGACGGCCGTCTGAACCTCAGATCATTCGGCGGCGGAAGGGGATCTTCGGGCGCGAAAGAAATCACGTCGCCCTTTTTTTCGTCTCCGCTCTTCTTGTCGGCAATGGCACCGTCGACGGTGCAGGCACGTTGGGCTAGTCCCGCGCTGTGCGTTTCACCGCAATCGGGACAAAGCTTTTGATCGTTGTGATCCACGTCGTTAGCCATGCAGGGTTTAACCTGTCTCTCAATTAGATATAATGGCGATTCCTACTCTTATTTATTTATACCCAAGACCGTCATTCCTTTTGCAGGCAGAGCCAATTGAATAGACATCATCACAACGGTAAAACGATTGCCCGACAAGCCGATTCAGCATTTTCCTCAAGCCGCGATCGAGAATCTGTTGGGGGGGAATCTCTCGAAATAAATGAGCGGAGCCCTCGTTTCACGCCCTCTCGGTTTCATTTATCCGACGTGCCGGCATTTCTTTTTTTGATGTGTTTGCTAACAACTTCTTTGCCGGTTGATGCAAAAGGTGCCACCAGAGCGGCGGCTAAAAAAGAAACCACCTGGACGTTAGATCAAATTTCCGACGAAGCCGGGCGCGGCCAGCTTGTTGTAAACCAGCGCGGTGTGCGGATTAAGATGAAGTCACTGACTGCTATTGTTACCAGTCCTAAATTCGACGCCATCATATTTGATACCAGCACTAAAAAGTTTATCGAGCTGCCATATAAAAAATGGTCTGAAAAATACAAAGACAAAAATCCTTTGAACATTACAGAATCCGGACACAGTGAGAAGATCGCCGGTCTCAATACTAAAGGCTTTAATGTACCTAGCAAAAAAGTCGCCAAGGAAGTTTGGTTTACCAAAGATATTCCGGTCTCGGAAGAAATGTGCCGGTTTATTTCCACAACGATGCATTTGCCGGGTGGCCATGGAATGCCTGTTCGTATGGAAGTAACAAGAGGACGTGGAAAGGAACGTTTGTTCGACACGCTCAAATATTCCAAATCAGACAAAGCGGATCCGAAACTTTTCGATAAGCCTGTTGGATTTAAACGAGTAGACAGCGAATATCAACTCTTCGTCAAGGAAGACACCGTCAAGGACATGGGCGGGTTCCTTCAGTGAGTTGAATCTGTCGCGGTGTTTGATCGTTTGTCTTGCACTCCTCCTACTACAGATGTCGAACCAAAATTTCTAACCCAAAATGCCCAAAAGTAGAAATGTGCCTGTGGACCACATTAAATGGGCGATTAATGTGGCCCACAGGCACATTTTCAAATTCCTTCTCAATCAGAATTCGTGAGTGATCTAGATCTTGTTCAAACGTGCCACCAGGTCCGGAAAAGACTTCGGCTCCCACGGATCAGGTTCGTATTTCAATTCCTTAGCGGCCTTCAAATCGTTGTCGCACTCCTCATCTTCGCCCTTCTGCAAGTTCGCTCCGGCACGGTGAAAATAGGCAGCGCCTTCTTTTGGATTGAGACTGAGCGCTCGGTCAAAATCCTTGATGGCGGCATCGTAATTTTTTTGCAGCAAGTAAACAGTGCCGCGAGTATCGAGCGCGCTGGTTTGTTTGTCATTTTTTGCCAGCGCTTTGTTCACGTTTATAAGCGCTTCATCCAGATCGCCCATGGCTGCTTGCGCCCATGCCATGTCGTTACTGATACCGCCATTATCCGGTTCTTGTTCAGCAGCTTCTTTGTACAAAGCAATCGCTTCCGGATATTTTCCGAGGCGTTGCATGATCAAGGCTTTGGTGGCAAGCAGCGGCGTTTTCTTTTCCGCCAGAGTTTCGTTAACGCTGATGGTAGCTAGAGCTTCGTCGTACCGTTTCAGTTGAATTAAAGCTCCTGTTTTGCCTTTCAGAGCAGCGGATTTTTCTTTTTTATACTTTTCGTCATCGCCTAAAGCCGTTATTGCAGTTTCAAAATCTTGAAGTGCGACATCATATTTTTTGTCAGCCAGAGCCGCTTCGCCGTGCACATACAACGGCTGGCTCTTGAGACGCGGGTCGTCGCGGTACTGATTGAAGATTAGAAAAAATGCAAGCAGCGGTCCTAATGTCACAGCGGCGATGCCGCCGATTACGGCTGGACGGAAATCTTTGCGCTGGTTCGCGATGAATGCAAAACCTAAAATTAGACCCGCGAACAGTCCGCCGAAATGCGCTGAGTTATCGATGCCTGGTATGAAATATCCAGGAAGAATTACGACGACCAGCATAATGGCAAGAACCATCAAGCGGCGTTTCATCGATCCTAAAACTTCGTCGAATGGCACGCCGCCGACATTTGAAAACGCGGCGCCGAAGATTCCAAAGATTGCGCCGGATGCGCCGACGCTCACATTCCATGGTTGAAACGCGACGCTCACTAATGATCCGACAATGCCAGAAATCAGATAAACCCAGAGGTATCGCCAGGTGCCGAGTGTGCGTTCCATCTCGCTGCCGACGTA
>JADYXR010000047.1 GCA_021772095.1 Candidatus Obscuribacter sp.
AGATTGGGCGGCGGTATTTACACGAAAGCTGCCGACGTCGGCGCTGACCTTGTCGGAAAAGTAGAAGCCGGAATTCCTGAAGACGATCCACGAAACCCCGCTGTTATTGCCGACAACGTCGGAGATAACGTTGGCGACTGCGCCGGTATGGCAGCCGACCTTTTTGAAACTTACGCAGTCACCGCTATTGCCACCATGCTTCTTGCTCACCAAGTTTTCAGCGCTCAAATCGAAGCGCAAGGACCTGGTTCCACACTGCTTTTGTTTCCTCTGTTCCTCGGCGCAATTTCGATCGTCAGTTCCGTTATCGGTGCGATGTTCGTCAAACTGGGCGCCAGCAAAAACATCATGGGCGCTCTCTATAAAGGTTTGATCGTCGCCGGTGTTCTGGCTGCAGTCGGATTCTGGTTTGCCACCGATATGATGATGGGTGGTCTGCAAATCAATGGCGTCGATGTTCCAACCTGGAAATTCTATGTCGCCTCACTCGTGGGTCTCGCGGTCACTGGTCTTATCGTGCGCATCACCGAGTACTACACATCGACTGAATATCGTCCTGTTCAACACATCGCCAAAGCATCAGAAACCGGGCACGCAACCAACATCATTGCCGGCCTGGCCATCTCGATGGAAGCAACCGCCTGGCCCGTAGTCACAATCATCGTCGGCATTCTCGTTTCCTTCGGTTTGTGCGGAGTATTCGGAGTGGCACTAGCTGCGATGGCAATGTTGAGTATGGCCGGCATCATCGTCGCTATCGACTCATACGGACCAATCACGGATAACGCTGGTGGTATCGCTGAAATGGCTGAGCTACCGAAAGAAGTTCGCGCCATCACCGATCCGCTTGATGCCGTCGGTAATACCACTAAAGCCGTAACCAAAGGCTACGCAATCTGCTCAGCTGGTTTGGCAGCTATCGTGTTGTTCAGTTCATACACTCAAGAATTGCAGCTGGCTATCACCAAAGCTGGTGGCACACAAACTCTCACGTTCGACCTTTCCAGTCCTTATGTATTGGCCGGACTGTTCCTCGGTGGTTTGATTCCTTATCTATTCGCTGCAATGGCGATGGAAGCCGTTGGTAAAGCCGGCGGTCTGGTCGTCGAAGAAGTTCGCCGCCAGTTCAGAGAAATTCCTGGAATCATGGAAGGAACTACAAAACCTGAGTACGGCAAATGCGTCGACATCGTAACCACTTCGGCGTTGAAACAAATGGTTGTTCCAGCATTGATCCCGGTTTTGACTCCAGTAATCATCGCTATGCTCGGTTACTTCTGGCTCTCTAAAGCACTTCCTGGAGAATTCGCAGCAGCGAAAATTCTTGGCGGCGTTCTTGTCGGTAGTATCATCACCGGTATCTTTGTTGCTATCTCGATGACCTCGGGTGGCGGCGCCTGGGATAATGCTAAGAAGTACATCGAAGATGGGCACCATGGTGGCAAAGGTTCGGACGCTCACAAAGCTGCCGTCACCGGCGATACCGTAGGCGATCCTTACAAGGACACCGCCGGTCCAGCTATCAACCCGATGATCAAGATTCTCAACATCGTCGCGCTGTTGTTGATCGGTTACCTCGTACAGTAATTAGGCGGAGTCGTTGTGCAGATTAGAATCGCCAATCGACAAGATGAACCTGAGATCCGGACCTTTGTAGAGTCAATCTACAAGGCGTCCGGATCGTCTTTTGAGATTGAGACTAAAGACGCCGATTTGCGCAACATCGAAGCAAATTACTTCGGCAAAGAAGGATTGCTTCTCGTTGCCGAACACGAAAATAAAATTGTTGGACTGGCGGGCGCGAAGAAAAAAAGCGAATCGGTTTTAGAAATTAAACGACTGATCGGCAGCTCCGGAAGCGGGTTTGATCAAGCTGAAATGTTGAGCGAATTGATTACGGTGATCGTAGAATTCGCTCCGCGACTTTTATACGAGCGGGTTGAAACCGATCTGGTGCCTGCTTCAAACGCGCATGAAAAGCTGTTTGCCGAAAAAGGTTTCGAAAGCAATAACGGAAATGATTCGTTCGCTCTCGACGTTCAACAAAGCGGCAAATTCGTCTGAAGTTCCATATAAATAGAAAAAGAAGTGATCTAGTAATTGATCCGAACACTTCGAAGCGCGGCGTCAGCCCTCGCCTTCACCGATTTGTTTAGAGACAGAGGCGACCTTTCGGTGTACTATGAGACAGACTTCAGATTTGCCAATTGTCGAGGAATGAATTTTGAAGATGCGACTTACGAAAATAAACCTTGTCGCTTCAAGCCTCCTGATAGTTTTTGTCGTGGCGTTTCTTTCGTCATGCGCGCGTCAAGATCGACAAGCGTGGGTTTATAAACCGCTGCGTCGAGCAAACTGGTCCGCTAAAGGAATGGCAGAAACACCGGTTGTGGCGGGCGACACCGTACTCTATATCAGTGGTTATCCCTGGAACAATCAGGTTTACTTGCATGCGGTCAACAAAAAAGACGGGAAGGAAATTTGGACCAGTCGAGATGACGTTTCGGATTTTGCAGTCGATGGAAACACGGTCTACACGACGTCTCGAATGAATGTTTTTAAAATCGAGCCGGGACGGACTGGGCGCGGATTCCTCCGTGCATATTCATTGAGCGACGGAAAGAAAATCTGGGAAATGAAGTCTATGTCCGATCCCGCCGGTGTCAGCATCATTGGAGTAGGTAAGTATGTTTACTGCCAGGGCACGGGCTCCATTTGTGGAGTGGACAAAGAAAAAGGCTTAATTTCCTGGGTTTCGAGTGAGGAGATAAGACCTTCTACCATACCGAATGTCGTGATCGAAGGCGACACGATCATGACTGAGTGCGTTGATCGCGCCATCGCTTTTGTCGATGGTGCCACCGGCAAGACCAAAAACCGACTGGTTTTGAACTGGTGTAAGCCAAGTGCCGCCCGCGCTTTGTTCGTGAACAAAGGTGTTTTGTTCATCGCTTCATCCGACGGCAAGTCGACTGTTGCGTTTACTGAGCAGAATAAGTTGGTCGGGCCAATCGAGACTAATTGGCTCACAAGCGGCGTTTACCTCTCCGATAGAGTCGCTTACTTCGGTTCGGAAGAAGAACCACCTGTATCTAAAGCGGCGCTGGAAGCGCCAATCAAAGTGGACAAAAGCGCGCAGCCCGACACAAAATCGCAAAGCTACTTTAACGCTCTCGATCTGGAATCGGGAAAGTATCTTTGGCGGCAAAAGCTCGATCATCGAGTGATGTCCTCGCCTGCCAGCTCTGATGGTTTCGTCGTGTGCGCGACTAAGAACGGCGATTCTAGCGTCCTCCACGTGTTCGATGTCGCGTCCGGTAAGATCATTTCGTCCACGACATGCTCAGCACCAGTTTCGAAACCCGTAATCTCCAATGGAGTGACTTTCGTGAACACCGGGACTACTGTCAGTTCCATTGACGTCGCTAGCGGCAAAATAAACTGGTCGTTTAAACCCGAGGAAAATGCTCCCGCCGGAAGTCCTGTATTAGATCAGAGTATGATCTATGTAACCGCTGAAGATGGAAATCTCTATGCTTTTCGCAATGACAAGGTTGAAAAATCGAACTAAGCAAATCAAGTCAGGCAAAGGGATTTCACATAAAAATGTTGACTGGATATGGCGAATTGTGTTTTGCTAGGTTTTAATCAGCAAGAGAAACGATGATTCGAAATTATCTCGCAAGAGTTACCAAAAATTTTGTGCACCACGCAAGGAGCAAGGTTTATGAAACTGGTGAAGAAAGAATTGGATCTGCACAAACATCCTCACCTGCGTTTTCGAAGTTACGTTGTCGCTGCCATTTCGATGATGGCTACTACAGCTTGCTCCAATTCGACACCCGCTGATGAAGCCACTGTTGCCGGACCTGTAAAACAAACTAGCGGCATTCGCAACGAGAATATTTTTGAGAAAGTCGAAACGGTTGACTACAACACTCGCAGAATGCTCGATCCGAATACGAAAAAAGAGCCGCCCGGCAAACTAATTACACTTCCGGATGGACTGCAGTATCAAGATCTAGCGCAGGGCTGGGGCATGAAACCCACCGCTCAAAAGATGGTGATGGTGCATTACACAGGTTTTCTTGCCGATGGAACCAGATTCGAGAGTTCGCTGGATAAGGGCATCCCGTTCAGTTTTGTACTTGGCTCCGGCAAAGTGATTGCCGGCTTCGAAAAAGGAATCATGGGGATGAAAGTGGGCGGCACGCGCAAAGTTGTGATTCCGCCGGAACTCGGCTATGGCGTTGAAGGCCACGGCTCCAAAGTTCCACCAAACAGTACGTTGACGTATGAAATTAAACTGCTTAGCTGCGACCGTTAGCTGATCGTAACCGAGAGCAAAAGTTTTTGCCTCCATAGTGCGGGTCTGGGTGTGTGGTGCGTGTATTATGCGCGCGACATTTGGGCATATAGATAACGGACCCACAAGGGTCTGATTGAAATCGTGCGTTCACGCAGTGTCCGCCGGGTTCTACATTAAACGGGGTTCCCAAGGGGGTACCAAATGTTCACAAATGAGGCGTATAAATAGTGGGTTGCCATCAGACTGGGTTTTGGCTCTCCCTCCAACCCGATTTTTTTCAATCCAAAACCCTTCTTACTATCTCAAGCAGCTCCATTTATCAAAAAAGTCGGACGACGGTCTGGCTTGAGGGCTTTCTGCATGCATAATCGACCATTCAAGTTCGCCTCTTTTTGTCTGTTCATGGCAGCGTTGCTGATTGCCGACTTCGCACCTGCTAATGCTCAGCAGATTCAGAGAGAATCGTATCTCCATAGCTCAGAAAAAAGGGCGACAGAGGTAAAGTATCCCGAGTTCATGGGATTGAAAAGCAGAGTCGAGGATGCACAACCTATTGATACTCAGAACGACTTGTCGACCGATGGCTTCGCCGGAGCTGAGGGCGGATCGGGTAAAGCGCCTAGTCTCCAGTCACAGCCTCAAAACAAACAGTATCAAAAAGGCGAAGAGGTGCCGTATAACGCGTGCGGTGGACCTCCGAACGGCAAGCAAATAGGTGAGGGGTGTCAGGCCGGGGCGCTGCCATACTATCAATGTGAACCTAACACTCTCTCCGGGCACTATCCGACACCACCGCCAGTGCCTCACTTGACGAGTAGTGGAGTCGTGACCTTGAGAGCCAAGCCCAACTCCCCTGAACATTCGATGGAACTTAAAGTGTATGAAGGCGTGATGGGTGCGTCAAGTAATGACATATCTCAAACCAACGCGAGCAACATAACGGCTGCCGGTAACCAAGTAGGCTCAGATCTTGGTTTCGGCGCACATAAACAGTTTCAAAAAGCACAGGCTCAGGCCCAAGGTGCTGCGCAAGGCGCATCAGAAGCCATGGCTGATGCGTTCAATCCGACCTGGGCGACAATGTTGCTGCTCTCAGGCACGTCGCTGGAGAACGTGGCGAACGAAGCTTCCGGCTCCGCCTGCAGTGCAAGTCAACCAGTGAAGACTTATGCCAACGCGATCTATCTGGTTCAGCAAGCTTATAAAAACATCTATCTGCCGATGGCCGTGTTGTTGCTATTGCCGGGCGCTGTGCTAACTCAGCTCAAAGGCTTGATCTCGGGCGGATTTATGGGCAATCAAAACGATGAAGATGCAGTCAGTCCATTCACCGGAATTTTGAGATCGATGATTGCCATCTTCTTGATACCGGCAAGCCAATTGATTATCAGTTACACCATAGATGTCGGCAACTCTATGCAATACGAGGTTCATCGCAATATCAACTTGCTCAACATCTATATGTGGGGCGATGAACAGGTATTCCGAGCACCGCCTGAAAATGCGAGGAATCAAATTCTTCCGCCGAGCATGTTTCAGGTTCTTGGTAAATTGTCCGAGGGGCCAGAGGCTCTATCCGGCGTTGAATCGCAAAGTCCAGCTACGATCATGCTTCAAACGCTGGTTAACTCGACTGCTGACGCAGCTGCTTTCGGTCTTGTCATTCTCTGCGCATTTCAGATCGCGATGGCCTGTTACTTGCTCTTGATGGGACCGATTGCCGCTGCTCTCTATGCGTGGCCCGGTGGTGCTGGTTCCTTATTTATACGAGTATTTGCGAACTGGGTTGATGCAATCATCAATCTGGCGTTATGGCGATTCTGGTGGTGCGTGGTGCTCCTGTGTATCGACGTCCGTCTGGGATGGCTTGGTGCCTTCGATTTGTACACACTCTGGGAAATGCTTATGTTTATGGCCTTTTTAATAATCCTTATGTACGTCCCCTTCAATCCGTTTGATTTCAAAGCTGGTGAGATGGTTTCGCAAATTATGTCGAAGTCAGATCAGGCAGTGAATCAAGCGAGTTCCAAATAACCATTCATCGTGATACGGACGGGGAGATCCAGCGAACCAATGAGTAAGACTAATATGAAATTCAGATTTCTCGCACCAAAGGCAACCATATTGCTTCTCGCAGTGGTATCGCTGGTGGTGTGCGCCCTGCCCGGGTCTGCACAAGAAGAAGGTGAAAAAGGCGGTCTGTTCGCCCAGCAGCTTGCTGGCCAAGCCGCAGCTGGTCCTCCCGGACAGGCCAATCCTTTTTGGCCCCACGTCGCCGCCGCTCTGGGCGGCAACCAAAACCCAGCTGCCGCCTTCTTAAATGCACTTGGCTTTACCTCTCTTGGTGCCGGCAACCAGGTTGGCAACGCAGTTGGGCAGAACGATCCAGTAAAGCGGGAAAACGTTACTCCTGAGATCAGAGACATGCAAACGCAGGCTCTGAATTTGAGCGGTATGACAGGCCAACCCACCGGAGAACTTACCAGCGCCGCGCAGGCAGTAAACAACGCCACGTCTAACGCTCAGAAGGCCGCTCTTGAAGGCAGAACCATGCAGAACGCCCAAGCTGGTCAAGCCGGTGCTGCCGGTGCCGCTACTGAAGGAGCCGATGTCGCCGGAGAAATCGGTCACGATATGGCCGAAACTGCGATCTCTTACACATCCACTTATCTGCATAACTTCACCGTAGAAGGTGGCAACAGATGGAACCAAATTCGCAACAACATATTTGTGCCGATGGGCATTCTTTTGCTGTTACCAGGTGCCGTTTTGTCCCAGGTCCGGGCCATTATGGCTGCCGGCAACCCAGTTCTCGGGCAGGTAAATCCGTTTGATGGAATCCTTCGTTCCTTCGTCGCCATATTTTTAATTCCTGGTACCTATTTAGTAGTTAACTACGGCATCGACCTTGCTAACTCGATCACGCACACGATCGCGGATGAATACACGCGTATGTTCGGATCCGACATGTATCGAGACGCGATTTGTCACGAGATCAAATGTATGCCGTGGCGCTTACCTGAAGAGAACAGAAACACAATCGACATTCCTGTTTCTTCAATGGGCGTAATTCTTTTGGGCAATGCGACACCGTTTGCTCAACTCGAAGCTGACTTGATTGCAGTAAAAATCTATGACCCTTGCGCAGGAATTTATATCGTTCCTCCGGATAGAGCTAACGAGGCAGTACCCGCGGCGGTCATGGCTGCAAGGCTGATGGCCAATAGCTCTAACGCTTCACTAGTTACTTCGTGGAGTATTTTGTGCGCCTTCCAATTGGCATACTTATACTACCTGTGGTGCGTCGGACCAGTCGTTGCCGGACTCTGGGTCTGGCCAATGAAGCACTTGCGAGATGCCCTGCCCAACTGGGTTGAGGGTGTTATCACCGTTTGCTTCTGGGCACTTTTCTGGAACACAATCGTGCTCCTGATTGCATGCTTCAGGGGTGTGGACGAAACTGGAACAATAATAATGCTGGCGCTAAACACGCTTGCCAATTTGACCGTGAAATTCGCCTTCGACTTTGCCGGAATGGTAAGAGCCGCAGGTGGAGAAGCCATGAAACTCGGCGAGAAGATGGCGCAAGCCATCGAGAAGTCCGGCAAAGG
>JADYXR010000048.1 GCA_021772095.1 Candidatus Obscuribacter sp.
CCTTCAGGAGGAAACTATTCAAAACACACGTCGACTCTTGAAAAAAGAGTAGAATCAATTCCAATTTCGGTGCAATTTTCAGTACGAACTAACTAGTTAATGGTCGTGGTGCCCCGCCGTCCAAAGTCTCGTACATTGCGTTTCATTGATTCGCCTGCCGTGTTTTTCGGATTCGTGCAGCAACTGCGCGCCTGATTCGATCTGTCGTGCCGGAGTGTTTTTCCGCTCCACATGCGATGTTTCATTAAATTCGCACGCCATGTCTTCCGTAGTGGTGGCGTGCCTTTTAGTTTCGAGTTTTTTTCGAGCCCAGCTCGAGGAAGCATTATTCAAATGAACAGCGACCTCGCGATCTTTCTAGTATTGATGATTCCGGCGACTGCATTTCTTGGCGCGTATGACGTGCTGGGGAAACGGCTAATGCTCAAATCTGAGCTGCCCGTGCCGCTTGTCGTCGGCGTGAGTTTTATGCTTTCCGGATTGATGTTGTCGCCGTTCCTCTTATGGACGGGGATTCCAGCAATCGGCAGCGGCTTCGTGTCGGCTGTCTGCGCCATCGTTCTAATCAATGCGGCGTCGAACTTCGCCTGGTATCAGGCGTTGAAACGCGAAGAAGCTTCGTTGCTCGCGCCCACCCGTTTGCTGACACCACCTCTGGTGCTGGTGACGGCTTACTTCTTCCTCGGAGAAGTTCCTGCTGTCGCGGGTGCAATCGGCGTCTTGACCACAATCCTCGGTCTCTACCTTCTGATTGCAAGTGAGGCCAAAACCGCGGGCATCGACTTTCTTAAAGTCCTGAAGCGCCCTGGTGTTTTGATTGCGTTCCTCTGCGCCATCTCAGGAGCGATTACGTTCAGCCTCGATAAGAAGGCTGTCACCGCTTCGTCCGCCATGTTTTTCACCGTGGTCTTCTTCGTCGGCGTGGGCGGGTGCAATCTGATCGCCGCCCTTTTCAGTGGCGCGGCAACCGTCGAAAACCTGTATGCCCTGCGGCGCAACAGCGGTCGTATCGCAGTGTTTTCTTTCGTGCACGCCGCCGGCGCGTTGCTCAGTTTTGCTGCGTTGTCGTTTACGCTGGCTGCATATGCTGCCAGTACTAAACGGCTCTGGTCGCTGTTCTCGGTCTTATTCGCCGGCCAGATTTTGAAGGAGAAAAACATTCGCGCGAAGCTCGTGGCGGTTTTGGTCATGCTGATTGGAATCGCGATTCCTTTGATCTGGGGCTGATTCACAGGCTCTGGTACTGCTGCGCATCTCAACTATAGAAACGGCTTTCGTCGCTGAGGAAGCCGAATTGTGACCAAAAACCGCGCGAGGCCGCTTCGATAGCGGATTGTGTGCCGAATGTGAATGTGCGCACAGCTTATTCACATTCGGCTTTCGATTTGTCAGATACTAGCTCATGTCGTACAATGCTCGGGCGCCGCGGCGGATGCCCAGAACTGCATCGCTTACCAATTTGCTGCGCCGTCATTGCTGTCAACGATCACGTCGGTGCCAACGTGGGGTTGACGCTAGATCGGTCGGTGATTGTTGCGAACAATTATTCTTCTCGACAGTGGAATCAATGACACCGCCATTGGTGCGCTCGCCGCCGCCCATCGACAGCCGATCTAGCCCTATTGGAATTCTGTCGGTTTCCTCTCTCCTCAAAATTTTAATGTCGTCAACCACTTTTGCCACCGTTAAAATTTCATTCTTCGCCGAGAACAAACGCCATAATTTGAGATGGAATTTTATACTACGAATAATCCATAGGGGCTGCGTGACAAGCCTTACTCTTCAGGCTGAGCTGCTCAGGGTGCGTCTGCCCTTACTACGGTCATTCTTCGTTTAGTTGATTTGCGGGAATTTCTCTTTGCTCTCAGCGCTGCCATCTCGTTGTGCAACATCTGGGCAATCGAAGGCAAAAGATAATTGGGTATCATGCATAGTTCCAAATTTAAATGCTCGATCAGGCTGGCGGCAGTATTCAAAAAACAGTCACTACCTTGTTCGATATTACAAATTGTTCTTCTCGAAACACCGCTCAACGACTCAAGTTGACGATGAGTCATCTCCGCTTCGATTCGATTTCGTTTGAGCCATTCGCCAAACTGTTTTGCATCTGGCTCCGGGTTTGGATAGCCTGGCGAAAATAAACTAATTACTTTGATACACGCTTGGCAGTTCAATAATTCATGGCTAACTATTATCTGTTTTGCCTCAAATGGATCTTCCCAGCGGCGCATATGCTCTAGTCCATTCAAGTGGCTTAGTTTATTCAGGCTGCCTTCCCACATAACTCGGTGATCGTGGATTGCGAATTTCGAATGTATTTTGCTCTTCAAATTGACATGACAATTCCATTTTTTCATTTCCTCAATGTTAGCTAGCAATTCGTGCTTTTCATACTGATTTTTCGTCGAGAGTTTTTCAGATGGAGTGTCCCAATATTTGGGTCGTTGAATGAAAATGCAAACAGTGACATTCCGCGCGGCGAGGGATTTGAAGTCATTTGCTACGAGCTTGAGTCGCTGTGGTGAAACGAATGGACTCTGGATAATTAAATGTCCTTTTGTCTTTTCGAGGTCGCTGCGAAAGGCGCTCCAGAAGGTTGATTCGGTGTAAGTTTTTGTAGTCATGCACGTTGCTCCGTTCTCGTCTTCTTCAGTTATAAAACGGAAATTTTTTTGCGAAAATTTAGAAAATTTATTCAGTTTCTGCAAGGGCCTTGCAGGATTGATTCTTTGCGAGCAAGTCCGTCCGTGGGCATACCGCCGGGGCTGCGAGCGAATGGAATTTTAGTCAGAACCCAGATGGTGATTGGTGCTCTGGGTGAGTCGATTTCTCATTTGCTGGAGCGGCTCGATCGATCATCGGCAGAAGACGGAAACTGCTTGAGCGGCTCGATTATTTGATGGCGTTTTGTGGACTGGGTCGAATCGAATGCTCGGCGATGTGTCGACGAAGAACTGCTGGGGCGACTGAGCATTGGTTTGTAGACCAGAACTGTTTGACGCGGCTCAATTGATTTGTTTTTTGTCGACGAGCGCTGCTTGGGCGACGGAGCATCGGTTTGTAGACGCGGCTCAATTGATTTGCCTTTTGTCGATGAGGGCTGCTGGGGCGGCTCGATTGTCGGCCGCGTCGCCGGCTTCATTATTCGGCTAAAAATTCTGAATTCTCGCGAAAATCGCTCAAAAAATATCGAAATTTGAAGGGTGCTTTGACAAGGTGAAGTGCGCTTCCCCAAAAAAAGGCGGATTTGGCGCACTGTGACACACCTTGACATTAAGAATGGGAAGTCCAATTCCCAAAATCGCGATTTTGGGGAGAATGACATAGTGTAGTAGGCACTGAGCGCAAGCGAAAGAATCAGGAGACCCCGATTCTTCCGCCCCCGAAAACGAGCCGCACCGAATGTGGTGCGGCTCGTTGGTTGGGCTCTCGCGTCGACGACGGGCGCGTGGACGCTATGGCCTTGCGGCAAGCGCGTCTTCAGCGTCGTCGTCGAGCGAGAGTTATTCGTCGCTGGGCAGTGATCTAGTCTGACAGAATCGCAATCTCATTCAGCGAGTCAAGTCTCACAGCACTTTGGAGGAGTGACAAGGTTCTTTTCCGACTGACGATTTTCGGCTCAGTCCCTCCGAGGAGTCGGGCTGGGGTCGCGGTCACCTTCGGTGTGTTCGCGGTAGAGGTCGGCTTGTGCAGCGCCGTTGTAGAAGCGCAGCAGCATGTCGCGGCTGATGGCGGGCACCAGCTTCTTGTCCTCTTCGACGACGCGGTCAGCAAAAAGCATCAGCAGTTGCGTGGCGCGCCGTCCGGCGGCCATCCGACCCGTCAGACGCGAGAACCACGTGCCACGACCCTCGTCCGCGTCGCGACGGGCATTGCCCTCGCGCATACGAGCGAAGTCGTAAGCCGTCAGGTGGTCACGCCCCGGTGCGTAGAGCCGGAACATCAGGTCGAACTCTTCCATGTCGATGTCGCCGGGCGTGATCCCCTTGGTGTTGTCGAGCGGCGCGTAGATCCGCGTCGACGAGTAACCCTTGGCGTGGATCAAGTGCGGCAGGTAGATACCGAAACCCACCTCCTTCTTCAGAGACCTGGTCAGACCCTTGCGAGTCTTGCGACCGAAGGTGATCATCGACACAATCGTGGAACCGAGCGCTTTCCAGGCAGGCAAGCCGCTGTCGCGCAGACCGTGGTAGCAGGTCTTGAACGAAGCGATCGGGCTTTTGTTGTCACCCCGGAGGAACCAGTAGCGACGCTCGATGTCCGTGTCACCGGTCAGGGTTGCCGGATCGGTTTCCGGGGTGCCTTCGCGCATGCGGTTGCGCAAAGCGATCTTGAGCACTTGCGCGTTGGCGGCGAACTGATTGGACCACTTCCGCGTGCGCAGACCGGCGATGCCGACCAGCACGAGAAGCGCCGCGACGATGGGATGCGTGGAGCAGAACATTGCCGCCATCACGAACGAGACGCCGGTGACAGCAAGCGCGTGAGCGCAGCCGAAGTGGGCGGCCGAATCCATCGACTGTTCGGCGCGCTCGAGCGTTCCGAACATGAAGAAGCGCTTGTCGGTGTAGCACTTCTTCCAGCACAGCTGCAGGAAGCGCATGGCGAGCATACGCTTGACGGTGAGCAGCGTAGGGATGATCGTGATTGACACCAGAAGCAGTACCGCCGTCGTCATGCTGACCGCCCCGCCGCAAACCGCTGCAACTGCAGTGACTGCGCCGAGTGCCAGAGTCTTCAGATCCGACTTGAAGACGTTTGCCGTGTTGGTGTGCGTCGTCTCGAGGACGCGAGCCGGAAACGTTTCCGCGTCCTTCCAGGGAGCGAAGAACCGCGTCACGCCTTCCATCAGAGGGCGCAGCTTCGGCAGGTGACGGTACATCGCACCGCCCATGCCACCACCGTGTTCGACCCAGTTCATGCCCTCCATGTAATAGTCGTAATTGAACAGCTGGGTCAGGTGCCGGTTGCTCTTGACGCGGCGAGGCGCGTTGAGCACGAACTGGTAGAACTGCGTGTAGCCCAAGGCAAAACCGGCCGGCTTCGGTTCGGCGAGGATGCCGATGCCCGCGTCGACTGTGTCGATGTCGCCGTTGTACTTGATCTCGATTTCACGAGCCAACTCAGCGTCGCCGCCAGTCAACTCCATGAAGCTCGTCACCGGAGGTTCGCCCACAGAAAGGCGGAACTCGTTGTAGGTGCCTGTGCCGTCGGTGCGTTCACGGAAGATGTCGCGCTCGCAGATGTCCGTGAGCGTGCCGTCCTGCTGGTTTTCGAACTGTGTCATCTGACGCGGAACGTTGTGCAGCTTGAGGTGTCCAGCCGACTGGCGCACGAACGACCAGGCCAGCACGTCCTTGCCGAAGTTCGCCACGTGTCCACGCGTGTTGTGGTGCACGAAGTCGATCAGCGAGATGCGGTCGAGCAGGCGATCGGTGCCCGGCTCGCAGATGTCGGTCTCGCCCAGAATCATCTCGTGGAGGCGATAGACCAGGCGGAAGTGCTTCGGCACCTGGAAGGGACCGTCGTGGTGCTCCCAGGATGAGCCCGGCATACCCGACAGCACGTCGCTGTTGCGCAGCGGCGTGAGCAGGCGATTGACCCACGGGTAGCGGTGGCTCAGACGCATCAGGTACATCTTGCCGCGCTGACCCAGGAATCCGTACCAATCGGCGTGCATGCCGATCTGCAGGGTGGGGTGCTGGAGCAGATCCTCGGTCCACTGGATGGTGTGGATACGAGCCATCTGCGCGATGTTGACCCGGCGCGCCATCTGGAAGAGGCGCTCATCGCTCCATTCCGGATGGAAGGAAGCGTAATAGTCGGCGATCGCGTTGTGCTCGCTGACGAACAACCAGTGCAGAAAGCTCAACAGCGGGTTGTAGTTGTTGGAGAAACCGGTGAGATCGATGCCCGGCTTCTTGGGGTCTTCCGGCAGACTGCCGTCGTTTTCGACGAGCATCTTGCCGCCTTTGAAGGCGCGCAACGGGTTGAGCTCTTCCTCGCTCGTGCCGTAGATTTCGCCCTGGATCCAGGCCTGAACGCGCTCGTTGATCACGGTCGGACGACCGTTATCGGTAATGCGCGTGGTATCGGCCGAGGTGCGGTCGATCTTGGCGACGCCGCCTGGCCAGTTGTCGTGCGGCTCGCGCTTCATCATGTGCGGGCAGACACCGATGGCATCACGCTTGGTGTTGCCGCCGAAGCCGTGGAACTGGAATTGAATCCAGCCGCCTGCCAGGTTGTTGAGGATGCCGGCGTACTGCGTGATTTCCTTGCCGCTTTCGGGGTCGAGCCGCCGCCAGCGCAGTTTGCCTGCTTCTCGTGCCGAGGGCTCCATGTTCTCGACGTCCGGGCGCACCCGCTTGGGCGGAATGTTGGAGCCGAAACGGGTATCCTTGGCGCCCATCTGCGGGTTCTCGTCGTCGGAGACGCCGATGCCCGAAGGGTCGATCGAGTCCTTCCACTCCTGCTTGGGCGGGCCGAAGTCCTTGCTGTCGTTGGTTGCGTAATCGTACGGGTCGGTCAGGGCGTTGGAGCGGTTGAAGCGGATCTTGGCGAGCAAGTAGAGCAGTCCGAGCGACGATGGCCACTTGTCCCAGCTCACCTTGTTGTACGGGTCGCGTGACAGCCCGCGGTTGATGGCCTGAAGCACGTAATAGAACGCGTTCCAGTACACATACTTGATCGGGCCGATGCCCTCACGCTTCGACTGGGGGCGCCAGATGTCCGACAACGCGTTTTTGGCGCGAGTGTAGGGGCAACGTTTTTCGCCGGCGCCGGTCGCGGAACTGATACTGCCTGTGGTGCCACCGTCGCCTTGAGCGCCGGCACTTGCACCATGATTAACTGGACATCCGCTTCGCTTCGAAGCGGCGTCATCTTTCGGTGAATCGTTCATAAGACTTGGTCCTTCTCGATTATGAGAATTGCTCAGTGATGTTTACGCGGAGAGTGCGGTCTTCGCGGGGATGCGAAGTTACCGCCCTTTGCGCAATCTGACGCTGGCTGGGTAAACCGAACGGCGGGCGCGATTGAGGCTGCCCAACGGACGGATGGTTTTGGTTGTACGCCACGGGTTGAACTCGATGTCTTCGACATTTGCCGACGACGCGCGAGCGCTCTGGCACAGCAGGTCTTGCTGAGGCAGAACCAGTTGCGCAATCGTGAAAGGCAGGCTGGCCCAGAGGGCGTAGCCGTCTTCGATTGGTGTCTCGGCTTCGTTGAGGAAATACTGCACCTGGAAGTCGAATACCACCGGCGCTTTCTGAAGGCGAATGACCAGGTCATCGCGCAGAAAGCTGTCGCTTGGCTCCGACTTGTTGCTGAAGCTGCTATTCGGCGTGAACTTGAACTTGACGGCGAGATCGCCGAAGGCGTAGGCCGAGCGGCTGAAGTACGACTCGGTGACCAGACTTTCGATCGGTCGCTTGACCTGGCCGATGACAGTCCGCATCATGCGCACCGTTTCGGATAGACCGAGGTTCCCGATCAAGCGAGGAAACATAAGGGCCTTGGACCCGGACGCTGCCTTGGCGAATTCGACGAACTGCCGCGCATTGCGTGCGTGTGACTGTTCCGCGTTGGTTCCCAGGAAGTCCTGAGGACCGAGGTCAGTGTTGACGCGAGCAGCCAAACCGCGCAAATCGCCCTTGGTGTCAGGCTGGATCAAACCGGATGCGCTGGAAAGCCGCACGTCGGTTCGATAGCGAGCGCCGGGGACGAGGATGCCGCCTTGCAGTTCGTAGGGGATATTGTCCATGACCACGTACTCGGCGTTGTCGATGCCGGCGTGAATCTTGGCGTGAAAAGCGCGTGCCTCGGTCTTGGCCCCGCCAGTTTTCTTGTTGCGACGCTGAACGAGATTGATGTCGTCCATCGCCTGTTTCAGAAAAGCCAGCTCAGATTCGGGGCTGCCGCCGAGAAATTGCTCAACCCATCCAAGACCGGGCTTGTGCCCCGTTCTGGAAAGGTCTTCGGAATTCGGACGTTTGCTCATAAATGCTCCTTTCGCTGTGCTACCGCTCGAGGAACGTGTGTTCATCGGATTCGGCGCAGTTTTAAACTTGGGTATCTAAGACATCGCGAGTCGGTTCGATTCGGTCTCAAGTCGATTCAGTCTCGATTGCTTTCGAGGTCGATTCTCGCGGTTAAACGTGCCATTCAATCAGAATCTCCACAAGGCAGTGCGAGGCTCAGGTCCGTTGAGATCTAAGTGGTATCGCTAAAGCTGTAGTGGAGGATGTTTTGCGGTCTGATCGAAGTGTTATGTGGAAAACTAGGTTATGCCAGAACGCTACAGACAACAGCTTTCTTAAAGCTATGCAAGTTCTCAAGGGGATTACAAAACTTGGATGAGAAGTCTCTGAGAATTACGTATTTGGGGCGTTTCCGGCTTCACGCGGCTAGTGCTAGTAATATGGCCCGCGCCCGCCTCCACGCTCGCGCTAACCCCGCCCCGAGCACCTCAAACTACACCTGCCCGTCGCCCTCGTGACTCTCAAAACGCGTGGTTGGACTGTCCATCTACAGTCGCGCCCTGCCAGCACGCAATTGGAACGGTCTCGACGCTGTCGCTGCGTCGCCGCACCCGGGCTGATCGATCACCCGCTCGCATTGTTCGCCGTCAGCACTTTGCGCCTCCACCACTAATCGAGGTCGGTTAGTGACCGAAAACCGTTGCCGCCACTGGCTTTGCTCGTCGCTGTTGTATCTGGGAGCCGTGGTCTCAGTAGTGACAGCGAGCAACATCGCTTCGGCTGTTCAACAGGCTGTTGATATCCAGAAACTCGATAACGTCGAAAAACCCAGTCTGCGGGTTGAATCGCAGCGGTTTTAGATGGATATTTTTATCTCGTCGATTTGTTGTTTCAGCATAGGCACTACGTATTCATTGGGTTTCGGGGAACTGAAACGGTTTTCGATTACGAAAACATTGCGTTTTCAGTTCCGCCTCGGTTGTCTAAACGATTTGTTGTAATCGCAGATTTCGCAGATGAACGAAATTGATTTGCCGAGATCGGCATGGTAACCCGTTGTGCAAATGAGTGCCGATTCGCTGGGGGGTTAGCAGAATCGCCTGTGTGTTGTTCCGACCTAAGCGAAAATTTTTCGACTCTGCTGAATTTTCGACTCCGCCAATTTTTTCGACCTCCCTGAAGTCGCGAGAAACTAGCTCCAAGAGATTTGTCAACGGCAGCACCTGCAGGGCGTATGCCTGTACGTCAAGCTTTGCAGCGTTTCTCGGATGGAAGGGCTGATACCGAATTTGGTGCCATCAGCAACCAGATTGCGGCTTCATTTCTACCCTCATTGTGAGGAGATTCCTCACAGAGTGAAGATTTGTCAAACACGACGCGCTAATCTTTTATCTTCAAGACTGGCTTCTAGTAAGTGTTTTGCGTCTATACGCGAATTCGTGTACATGCGTTCGTCTATTTACGAGAATCATCAACACGCCATATGGTGGGAATGTGGCCACCAAACAAAAGTTTTCGAGGACACGACCAAAATGCTAACAGTCTTACTTCTTCTTACTATGGCTTCCATCGCTTTTCCACAGCCCGCCCACGCTTACATCGACCCGTGCGCCGGTGGTTATTTAGTACAAGCTCTGTTCGGTTTTTTCTTAGCCGCCAGCGCCTCGGTACGGTCTTACTTCAAGTTTAAAAATCGAATAAAAAAGTCACGTAACGCACAATCCACTCCTAAGTTCTGAGCCGCTAAACATCAATGAGGACACTCTCTTTGCGCGATCCGAGCGGTTGCGTGTTCACCCTCAACGGGCAGATTCTCAGAGCATTAGGTCGGACTTACGAACCTCACTATCGTCAGCTTATGCAGAGCGGTCTGTATCAAGTTCTGACCGAACGCAACCTTCTGATCCCGCATGAGGAGATAGAAAATGTGCGTGAGTTGAATGTCGAAATGATACCGTCTGTAACACCACGGACGGAATCGCAAGGCTTTTGGCTGCGCAGCAGGATCATCAAACCTGAGCGAATTCCGTTCATTTCTTACCCTTATGAATGGTGCTTTGGGCAGTTGAAAGACGCCGCCTTAGCAACTCTTGAAGTGCAGCGCGTCGCGCTTCAGCACGGCATGAGCTTAAAAGATGCCAGCGCTTATAACATCCAGTTTTATAAAGGGCAGCCTTTGTTAATTGATACTGGATCGTTCGAGACGTATCTGGAAGGGGCTCCATGGATTGCATACAGTCAATTCATAAGGCATTTTCTGGCACCGCTGGCGGTGATGTCTCTGTGCAGTTTGGAAATGAATAAACTCTTGCTGTGCTACCCCGATGGGCTGCCATTAGAGCTTACTACCGAACTGCTTCCGTGGAAAACGTGGCTAAACCCTTCGCTAGTCACGCACTTGATAGGCAGTAATTTTGCTCGCCGGGCCCACTTGCAAAAGAAATCGACTGGTAAAATTACTTCCGATCCGGCACCCAAGATCCGCATGCCGCGCGCTCATTTGTTTGCTTTGTTGGACGACCTCACCTCGACGATCGAGAATCTGAAAATTAAAGCTAAGCAAACCGAATGGAACAATTACTACCAAGATAACTCGTATACAGAGGAATCTGCCGCCGATAAACGCGCAACGGTAGTGCGTTTTCTCGACACTCTCAATCCATCGACCGTTTGGGATGTGGGTGCCAACAACGGCTACTTCAGCAAGTTGTCCGCCGAGCGAGGCGCGCTTACCATCTCGATGGACGCCGACATTCGCTGCGTTGAAGACAACTACCAAAACCAGAAAAAAGCCGGTTTTGCAAACCTGCTTCCTCTGGTCGTAGACATGACTGTTCCGCCTCCACCCTCAGGTTGGTCGAACAAAGAACGCATGGATCTCCCCTCGCGCGGACCCGCCGATGTCACTCTGGCATTAGCTCTCGTCCATCATCTAGCCATCGCCCAAAACATTCCTCTCAAGGAAATTGCCGCATGCATAGCTGGTTTTGGACAACATTTGATCATTGAATTCGTTCCCAAAAACGACGTTCAAGTTCAACGGTTACTCGCTCATCGTCAAGACATATTCGAAAAATATACTCAACAAAAATTCGAGGATTATTTCTCCCGATATTTCAAAATCGACGAGCAGCACTCAATTCCCGGCTGCGACCGGGTTCTGTATCGCATGTCCAAATTGGCCCCAACCGCCACTTAGATTGCGAATCAAACGAATGCAATGCACCGCTGGTAGTACTGCTCTGCGCAATTATCGAATCGCAAGTTGATAGGAGTTAGTATGAAACAGTTGCGAATTGACATTCCCCTCTACCCGTTCATGGCAGCTTTGGTGCCGGTTCTGCTGTACTACAACACGCAAGCCGTCACCGAAGTTCCAGCGGATGCATTGCTTTTGCCATGCGCTGTAGTTCTAGCGATGACTTTCCTTGTTTACGCGCTGCCGTGCATAATTCTACGACTCGCTAAGCCGCTGCCAGAGCCGGATAAACACGGTCCGATTGATGTCGCAGCTGACTGGATTCGAATCTGGGCGCTCTGGATTGCGCAAGCTTGGATGGTGTTTTTCTCGTTGAGTTTTTGTATAGAACTAAACGGATTGTGCACCGCATTCAACTTGCCGTTCAGCCCGCTACCCGTGATGCCAATGCTTCTGCCGTATGTGTTTCTTCTAGTATTCGCGATCGCCGTGCTTCCGATCTTGGCGCGCCGCCCGCTCCCGTTGATGTCATCGATAATGAGCCAACTGTTCTCGCTTCTTCTGCTAACGCAGATCGGCGCGACGACCTGGTATTTTACGCGCGCCGAATTCATAATCAAACCAAGAGCAGAAGCAATTCAACAAGCCGAAATCTTAGGCATCCCGCAAAGCACCGCGCAAAGCACCGCGCAAAGCACCGCGCAAAGCACCGAGCGAAATCTTACCCGAAGCACCTCGGAAAGCAACACGCAGAAGATCCCTCAGTCTTCAGCCAATTCACTGGATATTTATTACATCATCCTGGACGAAATGGCCAGTTCGGATGTGCTTACGCAGTACGTAAATTATGATGACGCCTGGTTTCGCAAAGCTCTAGAGGAGCGCGGATTTTTCGTCACGCGTAATAGTCGAAGCAATTATCCGCTAACGCGCCTCTCCCTTTCATCGTCTCTAAATATGATGTATCTCGACAAATTCGCGGATGTGACCGGCGTGAATAGTCCCGACTTTACGACAACTGCTGTTCTGATGCGGAATCACGCCGTTGGAAAAGTGCTGAAGAAAAACAACTACGAATACATCCACATCGACTCTTCGGTGCCGCCGAGCAATGGCAGCGATATCAGTAGCCGTCTGATTCACTGCGGTTTTATAGATCAATTTAGCGAAAGACTTATTCGTTCCACTCTGCTTGCTCTGTCACCACAGGCGATGGCAGCTCTCAGGCAACACACCCGTGAAACAATATTGCAACAGTTCGCCGCATCCGGCCAAATCGCCGCCCAAACGCCCCATTCCAAAAACGTATTTGTCTTCAACCACATCCTCTGCCCGCACGAACCGTTCCTGTTCGATGCCGATGGCAAGCCCGTTTTCAACGAAGGCTCACGTCACCTTTTGCACTGGTCGTCAGACACAACCGCGGCATACGCAGCCCAAGCCAAATTCGCCCTGACCAAAACGATTGCGACGATCGACTCGATACTAAACGCCTCCCACCAATCCGGTCGAAAGCCGCTAATCATCATACAAGGCGATCACGGTACACATTGCTCCGACTACGTCTCGTCATCCAAACCATCCACCGATCTCTTGCACGAACGCTTTGGAATCCTGAATGCCTACCTTGTCCCCGACGAAATTCGCAGCCAACTCACCCACCAAACCACCCCCGTCAACTCCTTCCGCATCGTCCTCCGCACCCTTTTCGACCTCAACTTGCCAAACCTCGAAGAGAAGCAGATTTACGCAACCTACGAACGACCATTCGCCTTCAAAGACGTCTCATCGCAAGTCCAGCAACAAAACCCAAAAATCGTCCGTAAAAATTGACCTGCGTGACCGACATTGGCACAATCAACCCGATTGCAATCAAGTCGCACCCAAGCCGCATCGAGTCGGCGCCATCGCAATCAAGGTGCCACCAGATCCAATAGTCAACGGCTTCGCGATCAAGTCGCAAGCGCACTGCAAAAGTCGCACGCCAAGTGAATTCAAATCGCACACAAATCGCAGGCCGCGGCTAATGACGTAATCGAGCGCGGTGCGATGCCGCGTGTTCGATTTGAATTGCTTCGAGCGCGGTAGCGGTCTCGCGTGTTCGATTTCAATTGCTCAGGTCGAATCCATATCTGGTTGATTTTATCGTGATGCTATTACGAAAGTGGTGCCTCTCGTGAGCCTCTGTCAGCTGTGGTTTCGGGATTCTTAACCGTTCTGAATTTGTATCATTCCGATCTCAATGAATCATGAAGACAGCTGAGGCGATCCCGCAAAGCTAATGTTTGCGTAAAAATCGGAGCTGCGACATCAGGTCTGTGACTGGAAACCCAATGTTTTCGATCGGCCTCGGTTGAATCAATGTAGCGGCAACAAAAAATTAAACGTTGCAAAACTGATGTGAGATGGCATTGGAGCGCCGTTTCAAGCATTCAACGCCGATTGTGAAAATCCCCTGCATGTTGTAACAGCCGAAGAGATTCGCGTGGACTTCATAAGGTCTCGTCGGTTAATCTACCCAAATATCGCCCCGAAATAGTTCTCACAAATGCGCCGCCAAAGAACCGCTAGACGCTAGGATTTCGAAACAGCAGCGCGTCGGCCGGTTGGTGTTGGGAAGCCCATCCGAATTCTGAGAACTGGCTCCCTGAGCTGCTTCTCGCTGAAGGTATGACGAGAAGTAGTAGAGCGGCGAAAGAGCAAAAGCGACCAGAATCGTTCTGGTCGCTTCTTTGCTATTGAGGTCTAGTTTTGCTCGACGAGCTTGTACGACTCGACCGGGCAGCCGGGGCAACGAAGTTGTTGCCCCGGCTTTTGTTATACGTGCCAAATACTGTCGCGACTGACGCGACGAAACGAAGGCGCGCCGCGGGTTTGATGCGCGATTACTTGGTCATCTTCTCGACTAGTTTCTTGGCTTCGCCAAACAGTTTGCCGAGCGATTCCAGGTCGAGCTCCTCCTTTTGCTTGGGACCGATGGGGAAAGGCACCACGCGCATCTGCTGTTCGAGCACGCCGATCATGGCGCCCATGAACTCGCCTTCGGGCACGCCGATATCGGGCTGAAGACCCGTCTTGTCGATCGAGGAGCCGTCGGGTTGCAGGTGGATAGCTGTGGAGAAGCGCACCACGTGGTCCGGCGAAACCTGGAAGTAGGTGAGCGTTCTGCCCTTGCCGAAAGTGACGTCGGTGGCAATCAGCTTGGCATGCAGGTTCTTTTGCAGTGCTGCGGCGAGCAGTTCTGCCGAGCCTTGCGTTCCGCCGTTGACGCCGACCACGACGGAACCCTTGAACAAGCCCGACTTCCAGTCCAGGGTTTCCACCTTGGCTGTGAGGTTAGGGTCGATCTTGGGTTTGCCGTGTGCGTCCTTGCGGAACGGTCCGCGGGTTTCTTTGACCACCTTGCCGTCTTTGGCGATGAAGGTGATCATCTCGATGGCGTCGTTTTCCACGTTGTTGATTCGGTACGTAATCACGCCTGACTCGAGGAACAGCGCGGCTGCCTGGATGGCAGTGTCGGCGTTGCCGCCGTGCACGTCGGTGAGATCGAGGGCGATACCCTTGATGCCATCTTCGGACAATTTCGTGATGGTGGCTTCGAACTCCTTGAAGAACGACTCTGACTCCATGAAGTGGACCTTGACGAACTGGGCGTCGTCACGCAAGGACGGGAAGCCCATGCCACCTTCGTGCATCATCTCCGGGTCGTCGAATCCACTCGTGCCCGGGAGCGAGATCGCCGGGTTGGTCCTGATGATGGTGCGCTCGACTTCGAAGTCGAAGACGTCGGTGCCGCGCCGCAAGGTCAGTTTGGCCTTGCTGCCGATCACGCCGTTTTGCGCGAACAAGAATTGAATCAACTCGCCCGGGTTGCCGATCTTCTTCAGTTCTTCGATGTGGTAGCTCTCCACCGACACCAGCACATCGCCGAATTGCACACCGGCTTTGGACGCGGGTCCGCCTGACGGCATCCCCTGTACGACCCAGTTTTCGGAGTTATTGTCCTGCGTGAAGTTGAGTTCGATGCCGATTACCTGACCCGACATCTCGACTGTCAGGTCGGTGTACTGTTGGGCGGAAATCACGGCGGCGTACCGGTCTCCGAGGGTGGAGACGAAGTCGATCAGCGCCTGGTCGAGCTGCGCTTTGCTGTGGATCGTGCCGTCCTTGTACTCTTTGCGCATGCGCGCCAGCATGGTGACGATGCGGTCGCGCTCGAGATAGCGGGTCTCGACGTTGAGCGCGACGTCCTTCCAGACGCGGTTCAGTTCTTGCGGCGTGGCGTTGATTGCGAACTGCGGCACCAGGGCGGCGCCAGTGCGCTCCGGCAAGGGTGCCGGTTTCGGGCGGCCGACGTGAAGCAGGGCGACGACCAGAAGCGGTGCCAGGACGATGCCGAGCGCGATGGCGCGCATGGACAGCGTCCGGTTGTAGGCGCGAACGCGGTTGCTCGTTCGCTTAGAATTACGACGGTTCATGTGGTTTATCCTTTCGAATACGGGAAAGGGAAGCCGCATGGAAAGCGGCTTCCCCGGTTTCGAAAAATCGAAATTCACCTCCGGTTCAGTTGCCCGAACCATCGGTCGAGCCAGGCTTGACGCCAGGCTTCGGGTCAATCAACGGATTGGCGCCGGGGGTGGAAGGGGTGACCGTGGGATTGGTCGGATCGGTCGGCACCGGGTGCGGGACCGGAGCCTGCATAGGAATGGGCGGTAGCACTTCCAGCGGGAGCACCGGCAAGGCAGGCGGCGCGCCTGGGTTGGCGGGAGTATCGACCGGCTCGGCACCAGGGGTGGTGCTGGGCGCTTCCGGTTTGCCGTCCTTCTGGGGCTCCTTGGCGGCCTTGTCCGCGGCCTCTTTCTTGGCCTTGTCTTCGGCCTCCTTCTTCGCCTTTTCCTCCTCGAACTTCTTGATCATCTCGAGGCGCTTCTGCCACGCCGCCTTGTTCTCCTCACGCACCCTGGTATCGTGAGCGAGCTTGTCGGCTGCGTCCTTGATGCCCTGGAGATACATCTCGTTGACCGTCTTGACGGCGGCATCGAGCTGAACGTCCGTCTTGTCGTCCTTGGAGACTTTCGCTTCCACGTCGACATCGACGCCGACCCAGTCGGTAAACCGGTCGGCAGGCAGGAAGTAGAGCGACGTCACGTGCAAGCGCCGACCGTAGGGCAGGTCGATCAGCGACTGGCCAACGCCCTTACCGAAGGTGCGAGTGCCGACCATCTTGACGCGATTGTTGAAACGCAGGGCGCCGGAAACCAGCTCCGAAGCCGATGCGCTGTTACCGTTGACGAGCACCACGATCGGCATGGTGGCGGGCACCGACAAAGTCCGCTGCTTGATGATCGGCAGCTGACCGTTAGCCTGCGGGCGCGTCTCCAGGAAGACGTGCTTGGTGACGTGGCTTTGGGTCTCCAACAGTTCTGAGCCACCGTAGAGCCGGTGTTGCTGCGTGACGATCGTTCCTTCCGGCAGCAAGCAGGCACCGATTTCGATAGCCTGATCGACCAGACCACCGCCGTTGTCGCGCAAGTCGAAGATCAGCTTTTTGCCGCCCTTCTTCATCACTTCGTCCAGCGACTCCCGGACATCCTTGGCGGCGTTGCGCGCAGAGAAGGTCTCCAGGTGCAGGTGCCAGACGTCGTCGCCCAGGTGCTTCAAGGTGACGACCGGGACTTCGTACTCATTGCGCTCGATGGTGAGCTTCTTCAGAACCTTGACGCCCTTCTCTTCGCGCTCGACGGTGATATCGACCTTGGTGCCCTTTTTGCCGCCGATCGGCTTGATGGCGTCCTTGTAGGTCTTGCCGTTGATCGGCTTACCATCGACTTCTTTGATTACGTCGCCTTCCAGCATGCCGCCTTTGGCCGCCGGACCGTTGCGCACGGGCGACACCGTCAGGTAGTGCCTGTCGTCGACGATCAGCGCCTTATCGACTTGATCTTCGGTGGCCGACCGGGGCAGCGCCTTGAGCAGCTCCTCGGTGTTTTCCATCCGAATGATGATGCCGATGCCGACGTTGGTGTTGTCGATGCGCTTGTCTTCGAGCTTGACCTCCTTGGGCACAAGGTAGGAGTCGAAGCGGTGATCGAGGCTGGTGAGAGCGAGCTTGATCGCCCGGTCCGCGTCGTCGAGGCTCTTGAGCTCGAAGGGCGGCTTCTCCCACTTCTCCTGGAACACCTGCATCTTCGTCTTCTTGACCGGGCGCGAACCGCCCCAAAAGCCCATGAAGATGTTCGTCGTCTCCTCCGCGTGGCCTGTGAGAGCGATGTGCTCCTTGGCGATCGTGTTGATGCCTTCCTTGTAGAGCCGGACCGGGTCCGGTGTCTCAGGAACGGGCACGCCGAGCGGGAAGTTTTCACCCTGGAGCAATTCGTGCAGCGACGGCGCCGGCAGCGGCTTGCCGTCGGGCTGCTGAGCGAAGCCGTTATCGGCGCTCAGCAAGAGCGCGATGGCGGCTGCGTACAAACCGAGTTTGGTTTTCATCAGAAAGTTCCTTGTTGTTTTGGTCCAGCCCAAAACGAGGTCAGCCGCATGCGCAGCTGCCTCGTTTTGGTTTCGACCAGGAATGAATCTAAGAAGAAGAAACAGGAGGCATCGACCTCCTGTCTCGATCCGTGAATTCAGCCTTTCGCGCTAGCGCTCAGGGCTTGGGAATGAGCTGTTCGATCCGACCGATCAGGACGCCGAAGCGCTCTGTGCTGAGCGTCTCGCCCTTGGGGAGCTTGCCTTCGAGGATCGCCATCAAAGGCCCGAGGATCTCGATCAACAAGTCGCCGTCGTCGTCTTCGTACTTGAGCATGTCGAGCTGGTGAGAGGCCAGCGCCGGCTTACCGATGTACGTCAGGACGATGCCGACCACTTTCGCCACGTCGCGCTCGCACAGCTCGTAGCCCGTGCCCTTGCGGGTGCGGTCGAGCAGGGGCTCTAGTTTGCTCCAGGCGCGCTCCTCCGGATCGATGAGACGCTCGATCTTGAGGGTGCGGCGCAAATAGCCGATCAGCAGGAAGGCAGCCGGCGTCACCAGGCAGAGGCTGCCGATGATGACGAGGAAGGTTGCTGCTCCAGCTGGCGGCGTCTGAGCCACGAAGGTGGTGTTGCCGGCCGAGATGTCGGGGCTGTCGTCGGCGGTTCGGGACATCGAGAGGATGTACTCGGGCGTCAAAATCCTTTTCCAGTCCGGGTTGCTCGTGCCTTTGACCGTCTCGGCGGCATAGGCGAACTCGACAGCGAACCGCATGGGCTGCGGCTGCCGGAAAGTTTGCACATAGACCCGGATTTCGTACAACTCAGCCTCGTACTGGTTGTCGCCGATGTTGAGTGTGACGGGGACCGGCTCGGCTGCCAGTGACACCGGACTCTCGCCCTTGGGCAGCACCGCCTGTGATGCCAGTTTGAAGTCCGGGTCGGTGTTGGGATCGATCGTCAAGCGCCCCTGCTTGAGCGGGTTGAAGTCGACCTGGATCGGCCGTTGGCCGGCCGTGGGCTTGAGAACGTAAACGTTGATCCGCATCGGAATCACGTTGCCGATCCGCACTCCGAAGTGTTCGCCGAACGGGAAGGTGGCGGGGGCACCGGGACGCAGACCGTCCTTGTGCGGGGTGAAGGCGCTGTCGGTCATGACCTCGATCATGATGCGCCGGTCTTCGAACCAACCGCGTTTGACAGTGGCCGGGGTGAGGCGCGGGGGCGGCGCGTCCTGGGCCATCGCCGGACTGCCGAAGAGGCAGACGGTGACCACGCCCCACAGAAGAGCATTCTTCATGTTCATGATAACTCCTTAGCTGAGAAGTGGAGGGCTGGCAAGCAGCCCGATGACCTTGAGATCGGACTCTTCACCTTCGTCGGTGAGCACGGTTTCGTACGTGATGCCGTTGTCGGTGAAGAACTTAAACAGAGCGGACTGGTGCTCTTCGAACTCGGCCGTGTACTTGCGCCGGTTCGATTCGGTCAGCCACCAGGTGGCCTGGCGGCCCGTGTTCATATCGAACACTTGGATCGAGGTCGGGATGAAGAGCGTGCCCTCCGGCAGTTCGCGTTCGCGGATATCCTGGATCACGATGGCGCGCACGTTATTGATTTGCGCCATATCGGCGAGAGCTTTATAGTGCGCGTCGGTGAAGTTGAGGAAGTCCGAGAGGATAACCACTTCGCTCTGCCCCGACGCCGGCACGATCTGGATCGCTTCCTCGAAGCCGCTGTCCAGCGAACCGGTGGATGTCACCGGTTCGATGATGTTGGCGATCAAATCGCGCACCGCCAGCATCGGCATTTGAGCGCGCAGCATCTTGTACACCACGCTCTGGTTGGCGTATAGCGAAGCGCGGATCAGGTCCTTCGTCTCATCCAGCGAGAGGCAGATGGTGGCTGCACAGCGCGCCATCAACTCGAGCTTGCTTTCGCGCGAGCTGCCGAAGTCGAGCGTGCGGTTGACGTCGGCGAGGACATAGACCGTGGTCTGAGCGTCCGGTCGGCAGACGCGAACGATCTTGTGGCGACCGCCGGTCTTAGCCGACGCGCGCGCCATGATCTGTCGCCGGTCGTGCTCGCCGCGCACGTACTCGGCGGTTTTGTAGAAGTCCCCGGTGGGACCGGTGTAAATCGTCCGGCGGGCGCCGGTGCGATACGAACGCGAGCGGAAGCCCACCTCGAAGAAGCCCTCGCCGGACTGCTCCAGGATGGCGTCGATGCGACTGTCGAGGTCGGGAGTCGCTTCGCCGCCTCCATGATCAGCGTCGCGATCCAGACGCTTCAAATAATTCCACATGTGAAATCCTCCAGTTACCTGGTTGTAAGCGTGAGAGAAAAGCCGCAGGAAGCCGACCGGACAATCCGGTCGGCTATTCATGCGGTTGCATACGGACTTACTCGAAGGTGTCGGCCCGGTCGAGCAGCTCGTTGAGGATCTGGGCGGCGATGTTCTCGCCCTTGGCCTTGGCCTTGACGTCGGCGCGCAGGATGATCTTGTGCATCAGGCACGGCACGAACACCTTGCGGACGTCCTGGACTTCGACCGTTTCCGACCCGCGCATGGCAGCGGCCGCCTTGGAGCAGATTTTCACCCACTTGGACGTTCGCTGTGATCCGCCCAGGCGTACCTGGGTCTGGCGCGCCTCGGGCATGCACTTCTTGAACTCGTCGAAGCCCGGGCGCGTGGCACGCATCAGGTTGACGATGTAGCGCGTCATCGTGTCCGTGCAACGCACAGTGGTGCGCACGAACTCACGCATGCCGATGATGTCCTCGGGCGTGAGAACGGCCTGGATCTTGGCGGCACCCTGGGGATCGCGCGAGTAGATGGCGTCGTTGTTGAGCAGCCCGAACTCGTCTTCGGCGTTCAGGTAGGTCAACTCGGCCATCATGGCGAAGCGGTCCAGCAGCGCTTCCGACATCGGATACGTGCCTTCCTGCTCGATCGGGTTCTGCGTGCCGATCACGAGCTGCGGGTCGGCCATGTTGAAGACCTTGTCGCCGATCACGATCTTGCGCTCTTCCATGATGGCGAGCAGCGCCGAGAGGGTCTTCGGCGTGGTGCGGTTGATTTCGTCGGCGATGAAGAAGTTGTACTCGGGCCGGATGGCGCCGAACATCACTTCCATCTTTTGGGTGGCCTCGTTGTAGACTTCCGAGCCCTTGATGTCGGAGGGCAGGAGGTCGGCGGTGAACGGGAAGAAACCCCAGTGTCCGCCCTTGAGACCGGCGCACATGGAGTTGCCGATCACGGTCTTGCCGAGCCCGGGGACGGACTGCAGAAGCACGTGGCCGTCGGCGAACAGGGCGTTGAGGATGAGTTCGAGCACGTCGTCGTTGCCGGCGACCAGCTTCTTCATCTCCCGGACGTAGCCTTTCCAGGTGACGCGGAAGGTGTCGGGGGTGAACAGCTTGATGGTGGTGTTTTCAACGGTCATGAGAAAATCTCCTGAGCAAGAGATGCCACCGATAGTGGTGGCACCCGTGAATGGGAAACGGAGCCCCACGGCCCCGCGGTAAAACTAACTTCCGCTAGAACTAAGCGTTCGCGCTGCCGCGTTGAAGCGGGCGCGTTGCGATCTGGTCCGAAGGACGGAACAGCCCGCGAAGAATCAGGGCGGCCATGACGGACATCGCGAACCCCAAGGGGTAGCTGGAGAGAGGGAGTTTGCCCTGCACCGTCCTCTGCCCACCGATAACCGATGCCCAGTTGACCGGCAGCTTGGTTTTGCCGTCGGTGTTGAGCCACACGTAGGTGCCACCGACTTTGCTGGCCAGCTCGCGCAGACCGGCATCGTCCAGTTTGGTTTTGGCCTTCTCTTCTTTGTCGAGCGGAAACCAATCCACTCGTTCGCCGGTTCGTCCGTTATAAACCGGGATCATCTGCTCTTCCGGACCACCGACGCCCACCACGATGACGCTGAGGTTGCCACCACACGCGGTGCGAAGAGCGTTGAGCTCTTCCATGGTTTCGGTGTACTCTTTTTGCCACTTCGCCGTCTCTTCCGGGTCCTCGAAAGTGGGAGCGCCACCATCTGAGAACAGGAGGATGACCTGACGCTTGGAGGCGTCGAAGTCACGGCGCAGCGTGTGGATAGCGACGCGCATCCCCTGGACGTAGTCGGAGCCGCCGCCGGGCGCGGAGAGGATACCCATCCAGCCCGAGTCGTTGAGGATGTAGCGGACGGTTCCGTAGTCTTCGACCAGGGGCGACTGCGGGTAACCATCGGCGGTGTACGTCACCAACCCGATTTTGTTTCCGGGAATGGCTTTGAAGATTTGCTCGGAGAACTCCTCCTTCGCCATCCCCAGCCGCGATCCCCATGCGCCGATTGGCGGGCCGCCGTCTTTGGTCGGGCGGACGAAGCGATAATCCTCAGCCGCCATCGACAAGGAGACGTCGAAGGCGCCGACGACATGCAGGCTGCCTTGCGGCACCGACATGTCGGCGTTCTTTTCATAGGGCTCGGACAGAGCCGCACAGAGCGCGAAGGTTGTTAGCCCCCAGCCCAGCGTCTTGAACACGGTGCCGGCCATGGAGGCCGTGCGGGTCGAGCGTTTCAAGTGCTCCGGGTTGGCGTAAGACTTCTGCAACTTCTTGAGCCAGTACGACGACGCCAGGCACATGGCCATGACGAGAAAAACCGGCACCCAGGAGTACAGCAAGTACTCCGGGTGCTCGAATTCGACAAACCTGCCGAAGATGTTCATGTGAATCACTCCGTATAAAGGGAAGGGTTAGTGAGGTGAAACACGCAACATCACAGGGAGTCGCGCGGTTGCCGACCGGCGCCGGGGGCGGGTTGCCGATCGCGGCCCGGACCCGGTTGCGGCGGGCCTTGACCTTGACCCTTGCCGTTGCCCTTGGCTTTGCCGCCGCCTTGACCGCTGGTGAACAGCTTCTCCAGGTTGGACATAGTGTGCAACGCGTCGTTGAAGCGGCTGGCCGCGCTCTCCATCGTCGTCTGCGACGAGAAGGTATTGCCAGGATTGCTGGACAGGCTCTCGATGTATGCCTTGACGGCATCTTTCGGTTTCTTGTCCTTGACCAGGCAGTTGCCCTTGTGGAAGTGGGCGCGCGCTTCATCGTCAGCACTCGGTTCCGGAAGCACCAGACGGGCCAGTTGTGTGCGACCGGTTTCGGCTTTGTAAGCCAGAATGGAGGCGTCGAACAGCTTGATGGCGTTGGGCAGGTCGCCTGCATCCATGGCAGCGATGCCGGCGTTGTACAACTCCACCTGGCTCGACTTGTAGTTGAACAAGTAGAAGCCCATGGCCAGCGCCACCAGACCAACCGCGGCGAACGCCGGCTTAGCCCACTTGGAGTGCAACAGCAGGACGCAGGCGTAGAGCAGCAGGAAGGCGGAGGTGGCGATCAGTCCGTAGACGTGGATCACCGTCGCCGTGTTGAGGTGGAGCTTGAACGTGCAGAAGATGCCGACCAGGAGCGTGGCTGCCAGAGGGATCTGCCACATGCGGTGGCTGATGCCACCGGCGCGGAAGTTGAACATGGCGAGGAAGTTCTCGCCCTGTTGGAGGAACCAGAGCCGCAAGGCACCGGTGATCGCGGTCGTGACGATGGCGGTCGTGACGAACAGCACGAGGGCGGTCAAGCCCAGCGTGATGGCGTTCGCTACCTCGCCTTGCACGAACTGGACCGCAGCCAATCCGGCCGGGACGCAGAAGCCGATTGCTGGCAGCATCCAGAGCCATTTGCGAAGGAATTTCATCTCTTGAGTCTCCTTTGAGAAGAAGGGGAAGGTCACTACAAAACGAGCGCAGCGTCACACGGGACGCCGCGCTTGCGCATTCGGTGTGGTTTGAAGGCACCGTCACTGGTGCGCAAATTATGCGCGACCTTCCTTATCCGCCCTTTGATGGGCGTGGTTAGAAGGATTCGCGGAACAGGAAACAGAGCCCCAGGAAGAGCCCCCCAGCGATGCAACCGAACAGCGTAAACGCGGATTCGATCGGCTTCTGGCTTTCGACAGCTTCGAGCTCGATGCTGGATTTCTCCAGCTCGTTGATTTTGTCGAATGCCTTTTTCATGGCTTCGCCATTGCCCGCCCAGATCACGGCGTCGACCGGCTCGCCTTTCACATCCTTCCAATCCTTGGGATTGACTTCTTCGACCAGCCGGCGCAATGACTGCGTGGCCGTGTTGGTGAGCTGCGTTTGGGCGCCGCACACCAGAGCGAAGATGTGGATGTTGCGCCCGTCCTTGCGCATTTGTTCGACGAAGTACTGGTGGCGCTCCTCGTTGATGCCGGCATCGCCATCGGAGATGAAGATGATTACCTGCGTCTTCGATTTGCCCAGCGAATCGAACTGTTCGAGCGTCGCCTGGAAAGCGCCTTTCTGGCGGTTGGACCCGGACGGTCCGTCGAAGTTGGTGCCGCCGCCCGACTGGCGCGACAGCTCCGACACTTTGCGCAGGACGATGTTGACGTCTTTGCCCAGCGGCCACGCCCAGTAAGCCTCGTCGTCGAAGGTGAAAAGCGCCGCTCGGTCGCCCTCGGGACGCGACTTGAGAAACTGGATCGCGGCATAGCGAGCCAATGGAAAGCGCATCACCTTGCCGTCGTCCTTCTTGGCGTTCTTGTCCTCAGGCTCGGCTTCGTACGGATAGAGCGTCGGAAACTTGTCCCGCATCTTCTTTTCTTCGTCCCTTTCGCCTTGCTCGAAGGCGTTGATTTCAGCCTGCAGCTCTTTCGATTCGATGTCCGCGGTAAACATCGAACCGGACCGGTCCATGCCGATCACGAAGTCGCGGGCGTCCAGGAATTCGCGCATCTGTTGATGCGTCAGCTTCGGTTTGGCCATGGCACCCGTGAAGGCGAGCCAGGTGAGGGCGAGCAGCAGCATGCAGATTTTGCTGGGCCAGCCGAACGAGGTTATCTTGTGCATGCCGGTGTTGGTGTGAGCCATCGCCGGGCGCAGCCGCTTCCAGAGCGGCAGAAGCAGAATCAGGGCCGCCGCCATCCAGAGCCACATGGGCTCCGCGAAGCGGATCAAAGGCCAATTGTAAATCGCTTCCATCATAGGTAGGTCCCCATCTGGATAGTGAGAAGAGCGGCTCAAGTCAGTTGAACCGGCTCAGCTCGGAGGTGATGGACGCATCCTCGCGTCCATGTAATACAAAAACCGGCGCTCTGTGTCGACAGCGCGCGTCACTGCTTGTGATACCACTTCACCGGGTCGGTGTCGTCCCGGAGTCCTAGAACGCCGCGGCTTTCCGCTTGCGATTCGGTTTTGCGATCGCGCAGCTCCTGCTCGGCGGGGCGAGCGAAGTAGGCGATTTCGTAGATGTCGTAGACGCGTTCGGTGTCTTCGTATTCGGTGCGCGCGGCGGCTGCGTCCAGTTCATACGAGCAGGTGCCGATCTGGAGAAAACGTTCTTTCGGTTGACCCTGAACGTTGACCTTTTCGATCGAAACCCGGCGGATGAATTTCCCCGTGTCGCGGAAGACTTTGCGGGCGCCGTCCGGCTTTGACGTGGTCTTGAGCTTGACGGTGTCCTGAGCGTCTTCGACCTCATAGGTTTTCTTGAGCGACTCGAAGCGGTCATAGACATGCACCACTTGCAAGCAACCCTGGATCTGGAACGACCAGTTCCAGTTGCTGTTGTAGAACTGCCGGTAAGTGCGCTTGCCGTCTTGGTTGTAGTAACTCACCAGCTTGCCGCTGGTAGTGCCGGGATCGAAGCCGTCAACCGTCGTTTTCCAGGGCACCACTTCGCTCTTGCAGAGCTTGATGTTGCCCGTGGCGTCGAAGACCGTTAACGTTTTCTCGCTGTACGAGGTGTAGGATTTTTCCTGAACTTCCTTGCCCCAGACATTGCCTCCGGGATGGTAGTAGGTGGTCTCCTTCTCCTTGTCGTCCGGCTTGAACTCGCTCTGGCTGAACTTCCAGCCGTCTTTGAAGTAGAAGGTGTCCTGGCGTTTGCCGCTGCCGAGGTCCTTGTATGTGAACCAGAGCGAGCCGTCCGGGCGATAGACCTCACCTGACTTGACGCTCTTGCCGTCAGCCGACCAGGTGCTCTTCGACTTGAGAACCGCCTGGGAAGCGCCGGCGCGCAGTGGGTAGTGCTCCGCCGTTTCTTTGATCGTGCCGTCGGGATGGTTGATCAAATGCCCGACACCGCCGTCGCTGTATGGCGTGTGCTTCTCGAGGATGGTGACATCATCTTGAGCGAACACAGTCTTGGCGACGCCGAAGTACGTGATTTCATCGCGTTCAGGCGGTTTCACATTGATGACGATCGGAGGCGGCTTCTGCGGCAAGAGCAGAACAGTCACCCCCACGAGCGCGATGAAGGCGAGCCCGAGAGCAGTTGCGACGATCGCACCCTTGTGCTTCCGCCAATCGAATTTGTTCATGTTTAACTCCGTACCTGTGGAAAGATTCGCAACGGACAAGCTTCCACACGATGGATAGCTGGCATTGCGGGGTTGCTTGCGAGGTTGCGAAATTTGCTGAGCGAGGTTGAGCGAAATTTGCCGAGAGAGGTTGAACGAACTGCCGCTCACCACATCAGGTGGCACGGCGGTCAGCAACTAACTACTCGAGATGAGCTGGTAAAAGTGAAGAAGCTGAGCAGATGCCTTGGTTGGTTTGTTTTCCTGGGTTTAGGTGAGAGAAGGTGATAAGACACCATACGTCAGCAGCAGGGTCGCTTGTCAAGAAATTTTGATCGGCTCGAAATTGCGATGGTATGGGCGTTTGGGGCGTGGTGTCCTGCTTTTGTTTGAACAATTTCTTTATAAATCAGACTAGTATGCAGCTTACTGACTTGCGTATTTCGATATTGACAATCGACCCCTACATCAGGACTGGTCGGTATTCACAGGCATAGCGTCTGTGATATTGCCTGTGTTGTAGCGGATTTGCACAGTTTTGCTGCAAAACTGTGGCAGCGATTCGGCAGCACATCGCGCTCTAATCGCTCACCATGCCAAAGTGAAAAATGAACATGCGCGCGCAAGTAGTGTCTGTGATATTGTCAGAACCAAACGGTTTCAAGGCAGAAAGTGACAGGTAAATACCATCTCTTAAAAGCTGACTCGACCGAGCAAATGGTATCACTGGTGGAGAACTGAACTGATGGGAACTGTGGTGCAACGAGGCGAACTTGCCGCTCTTCTTCAAAAGGCCCGCGATCAAAAGCGCATCGTCGTCACGACAAACGGTTGCTTCGACATCCTCCATGTCGGCCACGTCCGCATACTGCAACAGTCGCGCGCACTCGGCGACTTGCTTGTCGTCGGCATCAATGGCGATGACTCGGTGAAACGATTGAAAGGGCCAACCCGCCCGATCAACTCCAGCGCCGACCGCGCCGAACTTCTCGCCGCCCTCGCTTGCGTCGACTACGTCACCGTGTTTGACGAAGACACCCCGGTCGAATTTCTTCACGAAGCCAAACCGGATATCCATGTAAAAGGAAGCGATTACAAGCCCTCTGACCTGGCTGAAACTCCTGTCGTGGAGTCTTATGGAGGCCGCGTCGAAATCCTCGCCCTCGTGCCCGGCAAAAGCACTACCAACCTGGTCGAAAAAATCCGCGACTGAGGTTGCGGGCTTGTAGTTGCGGTCAACCCGTCACTAATGATCCCTTCGAGTGTTTAAACGGGGTGTTGATCTGCCCATGGCGAGTCGAAGTCTCGAAGCCCAGCTCTGATGCGATGTTCCAAGCAAATTGGAACCACTATCCATCTGTTGTCGATATGTTGTATCAGCCGAGGCGAACGAAGGCAATGGGTTTGCGGACTCGACGATCCCTGGACTGACCCGTGGCGAACGTAATCATTAGGTCTCCGGTCTCACCTCGGCTGTCTCAACGCGTTATTGATACCGACTGTTGGTCGGAACAAGTTGAACCAAATCCGCGAAAAGCCGCATGGAAGGCGAGTCTAGCAAAGGACTTCTTCTCGTTGAAGAAATCTCCAGATCCATGATTTATGGATTCAACCGAAGACCAAAATTCGAAGTTCAAATGGCACCACAGTGAGAGCCCGCGGGCGAAGTTTCAAATTTGAGCAATTCAGAATTCAATGCGCCCCAAACAATTCCTCGCACGCGCATTGAAACAAAAAGAAAACCGGCTGTTACACCGGTTTTCTCAATATCCAATACGCCAGCCTCGTCACCGTGGCAGTCGCTGCCCGGAACTTCGACTTATCTAGTCGGAGGATGTTCAATCAACGCAATACGCTTGCGAGCGTCTGCGCAGAACTCAGCATTTTTAGAAACCTGCAGAGCTTTATTGAATTGCTCTTTGGCGTCTTCGCTTCTGTTTTTCTTGAGGTAGATCAAACCGGTTCTGTAATACGCTTCGCCGAGTCGGAAGTCGTTTTTGATTGCCAGTGAATACGATTCGATAGCGCGATCGTAGTCTTTCTGCATTTCGTAAACGGTTCCTAAGTTATAGTGAGCCGTTGCCAGATGTGGATCGATTGAAACTGCTGTCGACCAGTTTTTGATCGCGCCTTCCATGTCTTTCTGCGCTCTCAAGGCTGCACCGATGCCATTATAGGTGATGGCATCTTTAGGCTCGATCGCCAGAGCTTTTCGGAACTCTGTGATCGCCTTGCCGTAGTCATGCTGCTGGTTGAAGATCAAACCAAGATTGCAATGTGCTTGGCTGAGTTCCGGATTAGCGTTAAGCGCTTCGCGGTACTCGGTGATTGCCTCTTCCAGCTTGCCTGCCAGGTGCAATTTAACAGCGGAGTTATAGATTGCCACTGCTTCTTTAGCGACGGCGGCTGCGGATTTTGGCGGAGCATCTTGTTCTGGCTCAACTGCTGTTTCGTCTGCCGGAACGTTTTCTTCGTCGGCAGCTGGAGCGGCACTTTCTTGCGGCTCGGCAGCCACGTTGGTTTGCTCGCGCAAACTTACCGGAGTAGCTTTCGGACGGGCGCTGCCAGGTTGCGCAGCATCAAATACTGTGGTGAAACCTGTTGCTTTTGCCTTCGGCTTTACTTGAACCGGGGCAGCGGCTTGTTGTTTGCCTGCCCAATCCCATCCCTCTTCCTCTGCTTGCGCAGTGGCATCGATCTTTTTCACTTGTCGCGGCGCGGCTTCTGCGACTCCATCGCCATTTAGTTGAACCTTCTGGGCTGCAGACAGTGGTTGGTCGACTTTGATTATAGACGAGGCAGCCTTGCGTGCATCCGGTCCGCTTTCCATTCCCATGATTTCGGGTGTCTGGATCAATTCTTCTTGAATTACTTTCTGCGGGTCCTCGCCTTCGCGAATAGCACGGACGCGTTGACCTCCGCCCCATTTTTCGGCGGATTTGGTCATGTCGTTCGTTTTCATCATTTCTTTCAAAGCGTCATCGTAACTCAGTTCACCTGAGTCAATTTTGCTCTTTTGCGCTTGTACAGCGCCACCGCCGATCAGATCTTGAGCTGCCTGTGCAAACCCGCTGCCTTCGCCGTCAGCAAACGCTGGGTTCGAAACCAGACATGCAGAGATTCCAATAAGAAGGCTGCCATATCTTTTCACTCGGGAAGAAACTTTGCGCTTCTCGATTCTCTTTGCCATTACGCGTTCTCCAGACCAGGGTCGAACTTGATAAGCGCACAGTTTACCTCATGCCAAGCGCGTCTGACATATCGATCGCTTAAGTTGTTGCGCACACCGGACTACTATGCCTTATGATGGTACAGGAGCAACTCGGCTCGGACCCGGACGAGCAGACGTGGAAGTGGAGAAAACCAATGATAACGATGGCGCAGATTAGAATTTGCATATGTTCGGTTCTTCTCTTCAGTGTGTCGAGTGGACTGGCACAACCGGCTGAGGCTGGTTTCTTCTTGCATCGAAAGGAAAAAATCCGCATTCCAGCCCCACATGCGGTATCACGTAATCAGCTGGTCCCACCGCCAGGAGAAGGTCTTTACTTCCCTATTCGTGAAGACGGTCAGGACTACATTTTGAACGTCGACACCACCGTCAACTTGACGACCTCTCTTAATAAGTTCTACTACGACCTAAAATGGCGAGGCGAAGTTTGGAGTCCATTCGATCAAGTCAGCATGATCGAACGGCAGACGCGCTTAATGAGCACTTGGAAAGAGTACGATGAGTTTAGCGAACTGCGAAAGTTCAACATCATTCACAAATTTTTCGAGCGCGCGTCGGGATTCGGCCCTTAGTCGTTCAAAAACCTTCTTCGAGGCGGCAACATCGCGGTTTCTAAAACGAAACTGCAGAAGCTAGCGCTTCGATCCCGCGCCGTTTTCTTGTATGATGCATAGCGCCTGCCCTTGCGCCTTTATGGAGAACATCTCGTGCGAATGGATCACATTGCGGTGGCTGTCGATAATCTCGAAGAGTCACTGCGTTTCTATAAAGAGACTCTGGGATTGGACTGTATAACGATTGAAACAGTCGAAGAACAAGGCGTGCGGGTCGCGAAACTGGAAGTCGGAAACACTCATATCGAGCTTCTGGAGCCACTTGGACCCGATACACCCGTCGGTAAGTTCATCGCCAAGCGTGGCACCGGACTGCACCACATCTGCCTCGGCGTCGACAACATTGAAGACGAACTCGGCAAATTAAAGGAAAAGGGCATCAAGCTCATTGATGAAAAACCCAGAGTAGGAGCCGATGGTGCCTCTATTGCGTTTTTGCATCCCAAAAGTACAAGCGGCGTTTTACTCGAACTATCGCAGCCGATCGACAACTTACACGATTGATTAGTGAGGATTGCGGCCCCTGACTCGCAGTTCCGTTAAGCTGCGTTGCAGTAATTAGTGATGTTTTTGTATATTTCTAACGCTATAGCCGTTTTGCTGCTAGCTTATTGTGATTAGCGCGTCATTAGTCGTGCTGCCATCTGATACCGACCTTGCGGAGGCATTTATTTCATGCCAGTGATGACAGAGTTAACTAACATTGAAAAGGCTCTTGGTGACAAGGCTTCGTATTATCTAAACCATACGAGCAAAACCATCGACAAAGAGTTGCTCCATTTGCCTGGTCCTGACTTCATTGATAGAGTCTGGACTCAGAGCGATAGAAACCCTCAAGTTCTACGAAACCTCGCCAGCATCTACAACCACGGTAGATTGGGCGGCACCGGTTTTCTCTCGATCCTCCCTGTCGATCAGGGTATCGAGCACGCTGCGGGCGCTTCATTCGCTAAAAACCCAATTTATTTTGATGGCGAAAACATCGTCAAACTCGCTATCGAAGGCGGATGTAACGCTGTTGCCACCACGTTCGGTGTGCTCGGAACCATCTCGCGTAAATACGCTCACAAAATTCCTTTCATCGTTAAAATCAACCACAACGAATTCCTTTCGTATCCAAACAAATACGATCAGATCATGTTCGGTAGCGTTCAAGAAGCCTGGGAACTGGGTGCTGCAGCTGTCGGCGCCACAATCTATTTCGGTTCCGATGAGTCCGCTCGTCAGATCATCGAAGTATCCGAAGCCTTCCAGGAAGCTCACCAACTCGGCATGGCCACCATATTGTGGTGCTACACCCGTAACCCTGCTTTCGTCAAAGATGGCGTGGACTATCATTTGTCAGCCGACTTGACCGGTCAAGCAAACCACCTCGGCGTCACGATTCAAGCCGACATCATCAAACAAAAATTGCCTGAAAATAATGGCGGATACAACGCAGTCAAATTCGGCAAAACCGATGCCCGCGTCTACTCCGAACTGACCACCGATCACCCGATCGACCTGACCCGCTACCAGGTAGCTAACTGCTATATGGGTCGCGCAGGCTTGATCAACTCAGGCGGTGCCTCGGGCGCCAACGATATGGAACAAGCAATCATGACCGCTGTGGTCAATAAGAGAGCCGGCGGAACTGGACTGATCTCCGGCCGCAAAGCGTTCCAGAAGCCAATGAAAGAAGGCGTCCAATTGCTCAACGCAATTCAAGACGTTTATCTCTGCAAAGATGTCACCATCGCGTAGAGCTTACAGAATCAATGGACATCAGGTTTAGTCCTGATCCAAACAGCCTAGAAAGATCGAAAGCCCTGCTCAAGAAGAGCAGGGTTTCTTTTTTATTCCAATAGAGCAAAACGATTAAAGTCGGTCGGCATCAGCTTTCCCCGCGACTGAAACGGCATCGTGATGACAGAAACCTGGCGCAGTGACAGTCACCGTTCTGTTCGGTTTCTGTCGGCAGTCATCTTCAAGTGCAATGTCCATCGACTTCACTGCGACTAGAACGGGCATCGCGACAAATAAAAACCCTGCTCAATTTAGAGCAGGGTTCTTTCACTTTCCAATTTTTGAATGTTCGAAACGCTGACCGCAAGCCGCGTTTAGCCTTTCTTGTTTACCTTGACGGAATTGTCGTGTGCTTCGACAACGACTTTGCCATCAGTGGTGATGTCGGACGTGCCCCAGGCTTCGATGTTGCAATCGCCTTTGGCATCAACCTTCGCATTGTCATAAGCTTTGACATGAACGTTGCCGGTCGCTATTACGTTCGAATTGCCGAGCGCCATGACGATGCAGTTTCCGTTGACTGTAACTTTCGCTTTGTCGCGGGCGAAGATCGTGCAGTTGCCGTCGGCTGTGATGACGACTTCGTCTCCAGCGTTGACATTGACGTTTCCGTGAGCGTCGACTTTGACGTGTTGATCGGCAACCACGTTGCTGCTGCCGTTGGCTTCGACGTTTGCCGAGTTGGTGGCGATCACACGAGTGGTATCAAAAGCGCGAATTTTGGTTTCTGCTTTAGCCCAAATTGTTGCCTGTCCATAACCTTCTACGCTGCAGTTATCATGCGCCCAGATTTTGGTTTGATCGTAAGCTTTGACTTTGGCACCATCGTAAATGTACAAGTTCGCGGTTTCCTGCGCGATCGCATCGCCGCCGCGCTGGTGATTGGTGCCACGCAAGTAAAGACCGACTCGGTCCTGCGCTTCAACGGCTGCAAGCGCTGTGGAAGCTACGGCTAAAGTAGCCAGGAGTACTTTGAATCTCATTGTGTAAATCCTTGTCGAAGCAATAGTTGGAAAAAACATTCAAGAATGCCGGAGCGCCACCCGTCTGGGTCAATACACATCCAGGTAAGCTTATCATTGGAAGCGCACTTCTGCATTTTTTAGCAAGTAGTCGCAAAAAATCTTGGCGAGTTCGATCGAATCGCGTTCTAATATTTCGACGGAGCGGCAGGTGTAGCCAGCGTTCGCGCACTTCGGTAGTCATCCCAGGCGCTTTCGTTTCCTGAAGGTATCAAAGCTGTCCAAACTTGTTTCCAAAAAGACGCAACGGTCTTCGAGAGTCCTGCCATGGTGCACCCCGACTTTCTATTGTAAACTGTCCCGATAAGTCTTTCTTACCCGACGATCCTGAGTAGTCGCGCTTGACAGCCGAAATTATTTTTATTCAGTCAGCAAAACGTTTTTGAAAGTATCGAAACTGCTTAATCGCTAAACCACAAGCTTCGAGATTAAGCCCTTGCGGCGCGCTTCTTTGAACATGTGAGCGAAAAAGAAACCGGATAGTGTCATATAAATTACGTTGAGAACGGCGGCCGCGATTAGATGTTCTTGCGGAAATTTGTTCTGTTGTAAAACCTCGCGCATGCCCTCGAAAACGTGTGCTGCTGGGAGACAATACGAAATCGGTTGCAGAAACTTCGGCAAGATCGAAACCGGATAGAAAACCGCCGATAGTGGCTGGATCAAAAAAGGCACCGCCCACGCCAGCGCCTCGGCTTGATTGCCGAAACGCAGAATCAATGCGGTTGTGCAAAGTCCAAGCGACCAGCCCATCATCAGTAGGTTTAGAAATAGTGGTATCAATGTCCAGCCGATTGAACTGACACTGAAGCCATAAATAAAATATGCGGCAACAGACATGACGCACATTACAGCCAGTGCTTGAGTGAGCCCGACCAGATAAGTGGCGGCCACAAATTCGCTGGCTCTTACTGGTGCGGCAAAAACGTTTAGCAAATTGCGGGACCAGATGTCTTCTAAGAATGAAACCGTGATGCCTTGCTGCACTCGGAGCAGGATGTTGAACAGAATGATGGCACCGATAAGAAACGTCGCCATCTGCGGCAGACCTTTTTGACTGGTCATCATGTATGCCGAAACCCAGCCCCAGACCAGTAGATCCATCACCGGCCAAAATACGATGTCGAGTATTCTGAAACTGTTTCGCGAATAGATATAAATGTAGCGCTTGCCCAAAGCTGCTACGACTTGCCAGTTGATCATGTCGCGGTTTCCTCGTTTGTGCCACCAAGCGTGGTGATCTCTCCATCGCGGGCGATTTTGATAAACAGCTCTTCCAGCGATTGTTCTTCGAACTTGCTCAAAATATCGGACGTTTGTCCGTCGGCAATAATTTTACCGCCGGCAACGAACATGATTCTGTCGCAAAGCTCTTCGACGTCACGCATGTTGTGGCTTGTATAAATCATCGTGACGTTGTGTTCTTCGCGATAGCGGGCCAGAAGTTTTCTTACCTTGTCCGCGATATCAGGATCCAGGCTGGCTGTGGGTTCGTCAAGAAAAAGAATTTCGGGATCGTTTAAAAGCGCTTTGCACAAATTCACCCGCGTCGATTCACCTGAGGAAAGTCTCCCCGTCATGCGGGTTTTGAGATGTTTCACTCCAAACAATTCAAGCAGGTGATCGATCTTTTCCTTTTTGTTTTTGATGCAGTATAGTCCCGCAAAAATATCGAGATTCTCCCAGACCTTGAGATTGTAAGGCAGGGAAACGTAAGCCGACGAAAAGTTTGCGCGTCTCAAAATCGAGATCCGATCTTTCTCCGGATCCATTCCGAAGATTCTGATCTTTCCGGAGCTGGGACTGAGCAAGCCGAGCAGCATTTGAATCAATGTTGTTTTGCCCGCACCGTTGGCTCCCAGCAATCCGACAATTTCGCCGCGTTTGACGGTGAAATTGACGTCAGAGATGGCGGTAAATTTGCCGAACGATTTTTGGACGTGTTCTGCTACCACGACCGGATTTTCATCGTTTTGTCCTGTGGGCTTGGGCTCAGTGCTCATGGTTGCCTGTCTTCCAAAGTACTTTTGATATGAGGATATATACGATATGCCAGGGTGGCGTCATTAGCATTTAGTTACCAGAAGCTGAAAAACGAAGATTAGCGTTGATTTGAAATCTAGGTTCTGCCAACCATGAACTTATCTTCGTCCAAATTACTTGAGATTTAAAAACCGCGCACTAAAAGCTTTAACCGTTTCCTCAACTGAACAGGAGCACAATTATGTCGGATTCGACCGATTCGAAGCGATCCGCTTCATTGGCGATTCTCGTTGCCATGACGGTTTTGACTCTGATTCTGTGGAACATGCCGTTTGCAAGAATCATCCTCACCCCGCTCAACATCTTCGTCACCACCCTGCATGAACTCGGTCACGCCATCTTCTGTCTGTTCACCGGCGGTAGTGTCATCGGCATGACCGTGGTTTCGGATGGACATGGGCACGCCGGGCTGACACTCTGTCGGGGCGGTATGCCCTGGATCTGGACACAGACAGGCTACCTCGGCACCGCTCTTTTCGGAAGTATCTTCATCGTGCTGGGCAGCAAACAGGAACGTTGCAAGTCGCTTCTGATGGGCTTAGGCGCGCTGATTGGTGTTTCGACGCTCTGGTTTATGCTCGGCGCTGTCTTCAGTCACGACGCGCTGCAGGGCATCTACAGTGTGTTCTGGGGGCTGCTTTCCGCCTCCGCGCTGATTTATGCCGGAGTGAAACTTGGTCCGACCACCCGCCAGTTCGTGGTCGCGTTTCTCTCCGTGATTACTGCGCTCGACGCCGTCACTTCCGTGATTGGCTTGGTGCTGCACTCGGTCGGTTTGTCGGGGACGAGTGATTCGTTCAGCGATGCCACCATCATGGCGGAGATGACCGGCGTTCCAGCGGTTCTGTGGAGCCTCTTCTGGGGCGCCGTTTCCGTTGGCATGTTGTATGGCGCCGTGCGTTGGACTTATCTGCGCAAGGCGAAGTAAGTCTTGGTGTCGCATCTCTCGAGGAGCGCATTGCGTTTGCAGAGTGAAGTGACTTTGTCGAAGCACACCAGTTTCTCAGTGGCGAAGGAACGTTTCCCTCGCCGATTGTGTGACGAGCGTTTCAATCACGAGACGTTCGTTCAAAGCAACTTGTTTAGTCTGACGTACGCAAGTCCACGTCAGCTGAACAACATCTTCCTAATTTGAAGGGGAATTCAGTTGGGCACTACCAGCGGTGCGTTTTTGGCGAAGTCGGTGATGCCGTTCTTCGCCGCAAGCAATCAAGATCACTCGGTCATGACCATGCTCCTTTCCGTGGCGGCTCTCATTCTCGTGGCCGCCGTGGCCTTCATTCTCACCCAGAGGTCTCACGTGACGAAGTCCGGTCAAAGCGCTCAGGTTAAGGTTCAGCTGTCTGTCACCGTCGGTGGTGGTACGCACATCGGCGGGCGCGCCAACAACGAAGATCGATACCTGATCAAAGTCGTGCCGCCTGCGTCTGACCCGCGCCGTGTCGGCATGGTGGTGATCGCGGACGGCATGGGCGGCATGGCGGCTGGAGAAACCGCGGCGACGACCGTGATCGAGGCGTTCGACGAGGTCGATCCGACTGTCTCCGCCTGGTTCTCGGATGGGATTCTCGGCGGCAACAACAAGATGGCGGCGCTCTTCGCTGCCGACTACTCGCTGAAAGGGTTCGGCACAACGACGGTCGCGGCTCGGTTCTGCGAGGACGAGATCGAGTTGGGCTCCTGCGGCGACTCGCACTTCTTCCGTCTGCGCGGCGGGCAGCTCGAGCGCTTGACCGAAGAGCACTCGCTGGGAGCGATGCTCGTTCGCAACGGTCAGCTCTCCGCCAGCCAGCTGTCCTCCAGCCCCCTGCGCAACACGCTGTATCGGTGTGTCGGCGGAACCGCTGCCGCGCCCGAGTGGGACTCGCTCAAGTTTCCGATGCAGTCCGCAGACGTCTACCTCGTCTGCTCCGATGGTCTGGTCGATTACAGCAGCCTGACCAGCGTTCAGCAGATTCTGTCCAGTGGCAAAAGCGCCCAGGAGATAGCGCACGACTTGCTCGCCATGGCAGTCGCCGACAACACCCGGGACAACGCCACCGCGGTCGTCATGCTGGTTTCATAGTTCGCTATCTGAGCGAACACCATGCGTGTTGATTGGAGCAAGAGCGAGTCGCCAAGGCGGCTCGCTCTTGTTTCCTCTCCAACTTTTCGGGCCATTTCTGTTCATAATCAACGTTTAGTACACGGAAAAATTTTATTATAATGCTCAGTACGAATTTATGTAGTAGTTTGCGCCAAAAAAGAAGGGGAGCGAAGCAGATGGTTTGCACCATCTACTTGCCCCCCTCCAGTGAAGAAGCTGACCCTCAGCGGAGTGTCACCCGGTGAGGGGTTTCACTCCGCTTCGGGAAAGGCTTACTTCCGGCCCGTGATGCTGCCCCAGACATCGGCGATCGCCTTGAAGAAGGCGAGGACGATGTTGACGATGGGCATCAGGATCCAGGTGCTGAACCACTTCGCGACGACCAGGAACGCTTCCCAGACGAACTCGAAGCGAGCCCAGCAGAAGTCGTAGATTGCACCGAGGACCGTGCCGCCGAGGGGCGCGATCAACCAGCCCAGGAGGGCGCGGACAGCCATGAGGACCAGCGATTCCGCAACTTCGGACGGTACGACCTGATAATCACTTCTTTGCAAGAATGTATGTTCTGTTTCGGGCGAGAATTCGTACTGTGGCGGCAAA
>JADYXR010000003.1 GCA_021772095.1 Candidatus Obscuribacter sp.
GGTCGACTCGGGCGACATCTCCGCGCAGTGCGTCGACTACCACGTCGCCATGCGCGAAGCGCAGATCACGCCAGACCGCGTCATCGTCTTCGAAGACGAAGTGACGCCTGAAGGCATCGGCAAGGTCTATGCGCACTTCCGCCTCAAGACCGGACTGGAGCCGGTCATGCTTTTCCCGGGAGCCGGCGGCTACTGGTGGAAGCTCGTGCACCGCGACACTCTGGCTGCCGTGTTCAAACGGAGCTGGACCAACGGTCAGCCCAACATCAAGTTCGGCAACTCGGAAGGCAAGGAAAGCGTCCCTGGCGTCATCCGGGTCTACGCGCGCGGCACCACTCTGTACGTGGCGCACCGCTCCGACGAGGTCGACGGCGAAGCGCTGTACCAGAAGCTGGTCAGCAAGGGCAGCATCGTCTACAACGAAACCCCGCAGGTGCAGGCCGCTCGCGCCAACGCCACCTGGGGCAAGTACACGGAGGTCGAGTACTCGCCGACCATCCTGCACTACATGAAGACCTACCGCGAGAAGCGTGCCGTCGAACGTGATGCCGCGCGCAAGGCGCTCGTGCATACCAACGGCGTGATCTAAAACCGCAATCCGGAAGACCGCATGCATCAGCACAAAATGCTGATGGCATGCGGTTCCCGGCTGCAAAACCAGGAGACGAAAGTATTATGAATCTCGGAAAACCGATTTTGTTTTCGACATCTGAGTACGGCTACTTAAAGGCTCAGATGCTCAAGTCCCGACGTTTCGTCGACGGACAGATCGCGCGCTCGGTGGCCAGGGACGGTACGGCAAACCTCGCAGACGTGCCCTTCCCCGACGGCGAACGTTATCACCGCCTGCTCACCGACGTGGTCGACCGTGAGGTCATCCTCGTTGGCGGCACGGTCTCCGACCGCGCCACCATGGAGTTGCTCGACATCGGCACCGGGCTGGTCATGGAAGGTGCGGCGCGCCTGAAGCTGGTGTTGCCGTACTTCGGCTATGCCACCATGGAGCGCGCTATCCTGCCTGCCGAGCTGGTCAAGGCCAAAATTCGCGCCATGCAGCTCTCCGCCATTCCGCGTGGTGCCATGGCCAACTGGGCGTACATGCTCGACCTGCACTCGGAGGGCATCCCCAGCTACTTCGAAAACGGCGTGATCACGCGGCACATCTACGCCAAGTCGCTGGTCATCTCGGCGGTCGAAGCAGCCGCTCGCAGCTGGCAGAGGACGTCGTCGCACAAGCTCTCAGACGGCTCCACCTGTGGTGGCGAGCTGGGCACCAAACTGCGCGTCCGTCAGCTCAACTGCCACGCCCCCAACGTCGATGACGTCTTGTCCGGCACAGGCGACTTCAAGCTCAACGACTTCACGGTCGCGTCCACCGACGCTGGTCGCGCCAAGTGGGTCGAGTCGCTCTGCCGCGACATGGTCAAGCTCAAGCTGCCTGTCCACCCGGCCTTCATCATCAAGCGCCGCATCTCTGGCTCCGAGACCGTCGTCGCCGACATCTCCGCCGACGTCAAAGGCAAGCTCGTCGTCATCTATGACGACATGATTCGCACGGGCGGCTCCGCGATCGCGGCTGCCAAAGCCTATCTCGCTAAGGGCGCCCTGGCTGTGATTCTGATTTCGACGCACGGCGTTCTGCCGGGCGACTCGAAGCAGAAGCTGCGCGACTCGGGTTGCTTCCACAGCGTGATCGTCTCCGACTCCCACCCGCGCGCCGTCGAGCTCGCGGATGATTTCCTCCACGTGATCCCGACCGCACAACTGCTGGTCGACTCGGTCCTGGGCGCCAAGGGAAAGTGATGAACTCACTCTACCCGAGCGGCTTGACCGTTTTCTTTTCAGTCAACGAAAGGATGACCCAATAATGAAACGTACCAAACGAGCCAAGTTTGGACTGATTCGAATCGCCCTGGGCAGCCATCGCGTTGAAATCGCAAACTGCGAATACAACGGCGACCGCATCATCAACATGATGCAGCGCGCAGCCAAGGTGGACGCCAACTTCCTGGTTCTCAACGAACTGGGCACGACGGCTTACACCTGCGGCAATCACTTCCGCTCGGAAGTGGTGCGCGAGGCTTCCGACAAGGCGATCGACAAAGTTCGACTGGCATCCAAAACTGTTTTCAAAGGAGTGACCGTGATCGGCGCTCCGATTGTCGTCGATGGCGAACTCTACAACTGCGCCGTCGTCATTCAACGCGGGCGCATCCTCGGCATCGTGCCGAAGACGTATCTGCCCAACACAGGCGAATTCCACGAGAAGCTCTGGTTCAGCCGCGGTGACAACCTGCGCGGTCGAACGGTCAACATCTGTGGACTGGACGTGCCGATCGGCGTCGACCTGCTCTTCGAAGCGGACGACTTTCCCGGTCTCGTGTTCGGCATCGAAGTTTGCGAAGACGGTTGGGCTGTCATTCCGCCGCACCGCCTCCTGGCTCTCGCCGGCGCGACGGTTCTCATCAACCTCTCGGCCAGCAATGAGCTGGTCGCAAAAGACGACTACCGGCGCAGCATGATCGCCGCTCACTCGTCGCAGGCACAGGCAATCTACGCCTACGCCTCTGCCGGATCAGGCGAATCGTCGACCGACCTGGTCTATGGCGGTCACCTTCTGCTCGGCGAACTGGGCAACATCCAGACCGAAGCGGAGCCGCTTGCCGACAAGGAAGACGAGCCCTTCCGTTATGCCGACGTCGACGTTCAGCACGTCACGCACGAACGCATGCGCGACAGCACGTTCGAAGATTGCAGGCGTACGTTCGCGTCGATGCTCAACTTCCGGCGCATCAAGTTCTCGCTCAACGCGGGCGACTTGCCGGAGAAGTTGGCGCGCTCAATCGACGGCTACCCGTTCGTGCCGCGCGATCCCGCCACCCGCAATCGGCGTTGTCGTCAGGTGATCAAGATTCAGGTGCGTGCTCTCAAGACGCGCCTGCTCTATCTGGCCAAACTGCGCGGCGGTCTCGAAAAGATGGTCGCCGAGCTGATCGCGGCAGGCAAACCCTTGTTCGTGGTTGGTATCTCCGGCGGTGTCGACTCGACCGAGTGCCTGCTGGTTGCATTGAAGACGCTCGACGAACTCGGCATCCCGCGTTCGCTCCTGCACTGCTTCACACTGCCTGGATTCGGCACCACGAGCCGGACTTACGGCAACGCCATCAAGCTCATGCAGCTCACCGGCGTCACCCTCAAGGAAGTCGACATCAAGGCGCGCTGCTTGCTCGCCTGGCAGTCGGAACACAAGACGCCGTTCGGGATCAACCTGGACGGACTGACTGTGGAAGCGTTCGTCGAGAAGCTCAAGGATTTGCCGGCAGGATCGGCTGACCTCGATTTCGAAAACGAGCAGGCCCGTCAGCGCACGCACATCCTGATGAACAACGGCTTCGTGCTCGGCACGGGCACTCTCACCGAGCTGGCCTCGGGGTGGTGCACGTACAACGCCGATCACATGAGCATGTATTCGGTCAGCCCGGGCGTCGCCAAGACGCTGATTGCCTTTCTGATTCGCTGGTATGCCGAAAACGAAATCGGTGAAGGTCAGCTGCGCGATGTCCTCAACGACATCGCTGCGACCGCCGAATCGCCTGAGCTGCTGCCGGTCGGCCGCAACGGCGAGAACGCGCAGAAGTCGAACGACACGCTCGGTCCCAAGGACTTGCGCGACTTCTTCCTGTACCACTGGAACCGCTGGGGCAGCCGTCCCAGCAAGATCCTCTACCTGAGCTCCCAGGCCAAGTTCAACCAGGACTATCCGGTCTCAGGCATCGTCGCTACCCTGCGTCAGTACATCTGGCGTTTCATCACCCAGCGCTACAAGCACTCCTGCCAGCCAGACGGAGTCAAGCTGGGCTCGGTCAGCCTCAACCCGCGTTACGACTGCCACCTCCCCTCGGACACGGCACCGGACGCGTGGAAAGCTGAGCTTGAAGAATACCTCGGTCAGAAGCCGACGGAGATCAATTGGCTGGAACCAAAACCTGAAGAGGCAGCAATGAAACCCAAACCCAAGAAAGTGCTCAAGGTCCTCCTGCGGGTGGACATCAAGGTGGACTTCATGCCCGGCGGCTCCCTGGCAGTGAAGGGCGGCGACGAGATTGTGCCGGCTGCCAACGCGCTTTCGCGCAGCGGGCTCTATGACCTGGTCGTCGACATCGAAGACGATCACCCGGCCAAGCACAAGTCGTTCTACACGATGCACAAGGGCAAGGAGCCGTTCAGCTTCAAGACCCTGTACGGCGTGAAGCAGCAACTCTGGTGGCCGCACTGCATCAACGGCACGCCGGGCAGCGAGTTCCATCCGGACCTCGATCGCTCGATGGTGTCGAAGACCTTCCAGAAAGGTCAAGACCTGCGCGTGGACAGCTACAGCGGCTTCTACGACAACGGTCGCACGGCGGCTGCGCGCTTCCGTGAGAAGTATCCCTTCCTCGGCCGCTCCACGGGGCTTGCCGAATACCTGCGCGCCGAAGCCGAGCGCCTCGGTTGCGACGAAATCCAGATCGATGTCATCGGTCTGGCGCTGCGCTACTGCGTGTCCTACACCGCCAAAGACGGTCGCGGCGAGACGTACAAGGGCAAGCAGTTCAGCGTGCGCGTCATCGAAGATGCCGTCCGTGCCATCGCCTTCGCCGACGGTGAGTACGAACAGGAGCTCGTCGATCTGCGCGCTCTGGGTATCGAGGTGATTCACAGCAGCGAAGTGCTGCCGAAGCTGGCTTAAGCCGGCTGTTTTGAAGCCGAAACCATCGGCTTTCTCTTCCCGGAGGGCGCACCGCATTTGGTGCGCCCTCCGCTTCCTGCCGATAGCGAATAAATCATTCGCCGGCATCGACAGAACAACGTTGAGACGGAGATTCCAATATGAGCAAAGCAGCCATCTTCCAGAGCAGTAACGCCAAGTTCCAGATCAGCCGCGGCCAGGGCGAGTACATCACCGCCGCCGCCGCCCTCGCCGACCCGAGTCTGGTCATCGGTCGCGGTCTCTACGTCGAGCTCTGGCGCGATCACGAGTGGAAGCACATCACCCGGGTCGAGCGCCAGGGCGACGAGATCGCCTTCGTCTACCTCGAGACCGTTCAGAGCGCCGACCCGGGAAACTCGCGCGAAGGCAACGTGACGACCGAACTCACCCTCACCACGGTGGTCGAGCGCAGCAGCACGTTCGCCGACGGCGACGAGATCCTGATCGGCGTCAATGCCGTTGCGCGCCCCAAGAACCGGCGCCACGGCAAGATCACCACGTTCGTCAACGAAGAGTTGGAGGACTGACCCTCGACGCGCACTCGCGTCACACCAGGCGCACATGCGGTTCCATTCAGTCGGGACAGGCACAAGCGTCAAATTCATCGACTACAACGGCACGCGTAGAACCCAGTACACAAGCGCCTCCGCATAACTGCGGTCCGGCATCACCTTGCTCAACTCGGCTTCGACGCGCAAATAATCAGTGCGCCAGCCCATCCGCTTTCGGGCGTACCGCCGCGCGCTGAGTTTTACCTTGTCACAACTTCAGGGCTACGCAACTGCTCGGCGGCAAGCGGAAGACGGTCAGGATACCGATTCCGCCTTGCTGCCGGCAGACGCGCCGTGGACAAGTTTTCAACTGAACTTAAACAACCTGAACGAGGATATGCAGATGAACAAGCGCAAATGTGCATGGACAGCCACGATCGTCACACTGATCGTCGCTGCTGCCGGCATCGCCTGGACGCTCTTCGGAGTCCATGAGGTCTCCATGAGTCAGTCCAGCATTCAAGCCAAGATCGACGAGAAGATGCCGGTTACTCAGAAGGGCGTCACCATATCCGGTGTCAAGCTCGACCTGACCGACAACAAGATCAACCTCTCGCTCGACGCTTCGGCAACGAAGTTCAAAACCGAATACCGCATGCACACGACCACTCGTGGCACGCTTCGGTACGACCACGGTCGCGGCGCCTTCTACTTTCAGCCGGAGACGCTCAAGATCACCGACCTGCAGGCGAACGGTTCCAACGTCGCCGACAAGGTTGGTGGCTTCATCGACAAATGGGTCGACTCGAAAAAGATTCAGGACAACAAAGCGGAACTGGCTGCCAAAGCCGAGGAAGTCGCTCAGACCCTCGTGCAGAAATCAGCCGAAACGGTCCTCAAGCACGTCGCAGTCTACAAGCTGAAAGGCGACTTCAAAGGCATTGTCGTTCGCGCAGTGCTGACCGACGTCGAAGTGAAAGACGGCAACGTGATTGCGCATCTGTCGCTCTGGCAGCTGACCAAGACCGTCTTCGCCTTCATCTTCGCGTTGATCATCGGCATCGCATTCCTGATCGCGCTCGCCGCCAATCCAAGTTGGGGAACGCCGCTTCTTGTCCTGGGTACGATCGCGGACCTCGGAAGCTGACCGCGGCAAATAACAACAACTGATTTTTCATCGGCTCTGGAAACGGCTTAGCAAGCTGTTCTCCAGAGACGATGTTTTTTCCTTCAGTCATACTACCTCAAGTCGTACTGTTCAATTCACACGAACATGTTCACTCTATGGTTGACTCACCATATGCCATAGTTAAACAATTATCGGTAAGTAAATTGTCAGTGGTGGACGACGCCTTTAAGCCTGGATAAAGTTTCAGTCAACCAGACCATGATTCAGCCCACTTCGGCCTTCGTGTATGGGCATGTGATAATCTTCGAAACAGTCACGAGTTCATCGCATGCCCGACGGTAAATCAACAAGCACCTGCGCCCTGTGCGGAAAGCAGAAGAAAGAGACCAAGTCAGCCACTCTGACAGGCTGGATCTTTGACACCACCAGTTGCCGCTGCGACTTCACACGGCTCGATGATCCCAAATCGCAGGAAATTACCGCACCGTTAGTTTGCCGGACCTGTCAAAAAATCCTGCCTGGCCAGGCGAAGCGGGCGACAATTACGCAATGGATCTTTCGTCCCGATTCATGCACATGCAAAACGCATGTTGCCACCACCAACGATGCCACTCACGAATTCAAAGGACCGGAAGAAAACAATCGGTCAGGTTCCCGAGAATCGCTAGAACCAAGTATAGACTCACTTGCCAACGCTAATGTAGAACAATCAGAAGCCCTGAAGGAACTCTCCGCAAAGCTCGCTTTACCGGAGCGATACTCGATTATCCGGATGCTCGGCAGAGGCGGCAACGGCGTCGTCTGCGAAGCTCGAGACAGCTATCTCAACCGCACGGTGGCAGTAAAAATAATCGACAGAGTTTCCATGGAACCCGAAAAACTGGTGCGCTTTCAAAGCGAGGCCAAAATCACAAGCCGGCTAACACACCGAAACATCGTAGCAGTCCTGGATTTAGGCGTGAATCGCAACGATCAACCATTTATGGTTTTGGAAAACGTGACTGGAAAAACATTACGCCAACACCTGAATGAGCACGGACCACTGGACAACGAACAGGCGCGAGCGGTGTTCGCGGCGGTCGCTTCCGCCCTCGCCCATGCCCACAAGAGCGGCATCAGCCACCGCGATTTGAAACCGGAAAATTTGATTCTGCATCTCGACGACAATTCAAACATGGAGCCAAAACTAATTGACTTCGGCTTGGCGAAACATGTCCAATCGCAGCACAATACTATGATTACACAAGGCGGTATCACTTTAGTAGGAACACCCGCCTACATGTCGCCCGATCAGGCCAACGCACGGACATACGATGTCCGCTCGGAAGTCTATTCGTTCGGATGCGTCCTATTCGAAGCACTGGTCGGCTCGCCGCCTTTCGCGGCGACAACACCTCTGGAATTATTGGCGAAACATAGCAACGAAGCGCCACCAAATGCGATGACACTCCGGCCGACTATTGAGAAGGAACTCAGTGAGCTAATCGACAAATGCTTGCGAAAACTACCAGACGACCGGGTTCAATCGTTCGACCAAATTTACAACACACTCACGGGAGAATTTCTGCCTGACGAAAGCGCGAGCACAACTCCGCCAGCAGCATTGTCAAACAAGTCTCCAGTGGTGGCGCCCAATGTAGTAACTATGGTGGCTACGGCGACAGCAATCGTGATGGTTGTTGGTGTCTCCGTTGTCCTTAATCACAATATGAAAAATCAAAACGGAAACCATAAACAGTCAAACGCGCGTGATCAAACGGACGAAGACCAGCACTATCACTCGAATCCAGCGGACCAGAGCAAAGCTTCCCGCATAGAGACCACTGCTGCAACTGCACGATACACAAAAGAAAAAAGAAAGACCGGTTCAAGTCAGACAAATGCGCTAAATTTGATCAGAGATGCAGCCGAAAAGCCTTCCATCACCTATTCTCCGGATGCCAAATCGGTCAGATTACGCGGCGATTTTTATCGCGACGACTTCAAGATCATCCCGCAAGACAAGAACATTGAGGCGGTGAAGGCATTTTATGGACAACACCTCGATCCCGATGGATTTCAGAGTGTGATCGGCAACATGAAGCTGCAATGCCTTCACCTTAGCCAATCCGACGCAGGCGAGAAGATCTTCAACACGATTGCCAACATGCCATCAATCCAGAAACTGGTATTAAAGGGCACCAAGGTTACCGATCAATCCCTGGCAAAGCTGGCGCGTTTACCGCTGCTGTCGGAACTGGTACTCGATAATTGCAAGATAACGGATATCGGCGTGGCCTCGCTCGCCAACTGTCCTAAGCTTGCCCGACTGGAACTGTCGAATACGGATTACGTAACTGAAAAGGGTCTGAGCACACTGAACAAACTGAAATTGAAAAACTTCTTTTATTCCCAAAACAAACTCGATGACGACGAGATTCGTGCGATTTGCAAATTGAAAATTGACTCACTATATTTGAATAATTGCGGCATCGACGATCGCGAAGCTGCACTATTTAACAGCAAATCAGTGAGAGTACTTTATGTCACGGGCAACGAATTTGGACCGGCAGGACTACGAGCGTTTTTGAAAATGCCATCGATCAGAGCAATCTTTGCGTCCGCCAGCGCGGCGCTGTCCGATGAAAAAGTGCGCACGCTCAGCAAGTCCGTTAACCCAAACTGCGTCGTTACGCTGGCAAGTGACAATCCGGATATAAACATGTATAGCGACATTGACCGCTAGTTGCGCAGATTGCCGAGGTCAAAACGACAAGTAAGATAATGACGAAAGAGGCTGTCGTGTAGCTACTTTTCACTCATGCGGTCTGGCAGAACCCGCCAGGTCAACCTGTCGCGTCGATTTAAACAAAAGCCTGATGCCACTAGAATCGGTGTCGCGCAGTTAATAACCAGATATCGGCAATATCGATGCGCGCTGTTGCGCTAGGCAAATTCGCGCAAAGGCATGGTAGAACTACGAATACGACGACTCTCGTTTTGCGGATCGAGAACGGCACAACCCAAACAGAGGTGACCGGCGATCATATAAACAGGCTCGCACTGTGGGTTTCCGCAGTTGTTCACGCTTCTCTCAAAACATAGGGTTTAGGCATATCCACTTTCCCTCACTCCTCAAGGACACCAAAGCCAGCCAACAGCGCAACCAGTACCAATCCGAATTTCCGCCAGTGCCTTCGAGCATAAGTACCAGCACGCACCAAACCCGGTATCAGCCAGTTAACGCTCAACAGAATGCCTGTGAAAAAACTTCCCGTTCTGCCAGGACAGATCTCGAGGCAGGGCATCGTGTCAAACCGGCAGCTTGAGTGTTACCAGTTCAGCCTCAACGAGTTATGCTCCAGAGCTTTGCTTCATCGAACTCTGCTCCAAACGAGTTCTGCTTCAGCGCGTTCTGCTTCGACGGGTTCGGATTCATGTAGATCTATTTCAGCGCGTTCTACTTCTACCTGTTCTCAACATCGCGAATCGCACTTGCGGTCGCTCACACGGAGACTGGTCATGTTTCAAGACAACCCCGAACTGTTCGGACTGCTGAGCTACGCCGTCCACATCGGCGAGCGCGTTGTCCAGGCTGAGCACCACGAACTCGACGTCGACTCCTGAATGGCCAAGGCCCGCACCACCCGCCAGCACTCGGCGCATACTTAACTGGCGACCGCGACGGATGAGTGAGGCGCCTGTCCTTTCAATTATCAGATCCGGCTGCTTTTGCACAAATTAGCTTCCGGTCTCCCAAGTGCGTAGCTCAAATGGAGAGCATCGGTTTCAAAACCGACGGATGAGGGTTCGACTCCCTCCGCACTTGCTGTTCCGCTTGCAGACCTCGAATCGCCACAGTGGCGAAAAACCTACGACTCTGCGACCGGGACATTCGTTTCCTCTACTCAAGGTGCAAAGATGATCAAGAAGAACTGCTCCCGCTGCGGCAAGAACATCGCGAACGCCCGGCTCGAGGCCATGCCCGAGACCGAAATCTGCGTCCGCTGCAGCAAGGTCGTCGGCGGCGAGTACGACGTCATCGCCAACCCGCTGAGCGACAGCATCGACTCGATCGACCTGGTGCGCGTCCCCCGCTTCATCGCGCCGATCCGCCGCCGCAAGCCCGCCACCGCCACCCGCGTCGCCAAGTAACCCCTCCGACTGACGAATGCAGGCACAATGGATTGTGCCTGCATTTCCGTGACTGCTCGATCAGTTTAAAAGCCTGTTTATTCGCTGCCTCTTCGCCAGGAAAACCTACCCGACTACGGGCCCGTGAAGCCCTACTAATCTCCCAAGAGGATTTGAAATGAATCTGACTGGTATTAAAATCGACCGCATCGCCATGACGACGGCTGCCATCGAACAGGCAGGAGGCTCCGCCGACGCTCCCGGCGTAAGCATCTTCGGCTGCCAGGTCGAAATCGAACCGAACGGAGTCACCTGTGATTTCACGTCGCAGTGGACCGCCGTGCGCGATCGCTGCCGAACCTGGAGCCGCGACGACCTGCGCCGTCACCAGACGGCGAGACACTACTACGACTTCTACCAACGACGGCTGGGAATCCAGCCGCACGAAACACCGCCCTCCGCGGTCAATCTGCTCATCCGCTTCGCCATCGGCGACGGAGCGAAACGTCCGATTCCTCTAATCCACCCGGCAGTCGACGCCGGCAACGTCGCCCAGGCGGAAAACCTGATCCCCGTTGCGGTCTTCGATGCCGATGCTATCGAGGGCGACATGCTGCTCGACGTGGCTCGGTTCGGTGATTCGCTCCTGCCATTCGGCTACGAGCGGCCCCAGCAGATCTACGCCGGCAGGCTCGTTCTGCGCGATCAGACCAAAGTGCTCTCCGAGTTCTGCTACCGAGACGGAAAGGCCCAGGCGGTCACGCCGACAACGCGTCGACTGCGAATTCTCGCCTGCCAGGTCCCCAAAGTCCCCAGATCCAAGGTAGTCGCCACGCTCCTTCGCGTAGTCAACCTGCTCGAAAACAGCCACCACATTCGGTGACGACCGCATTGTGTCCCACAAGCCCTTCTGCCAGGCGAATGCTCAATCGGCCTGTCCGGCAACCACCGCTAGCGAGTCTAAGGGTAAGCTGACATCGTGTTCCGGGCGAACAATGTGTTCGCCCGCCGCTTTCCACTCTGCGCGGATCAGTCCCAAACGTCGTTGAATTCTGCGAGCCCAGCTCTGGTAAGGATCTATCCTACCAGGGTTTTGGTTCGCAGAATTCTCGACGCTTTTGGACCTTTTTGACCTTTATTTCATTCTACTATACCACTACATAGCAACTAAACCAGTTCCATTCAGGCTCTAGCACCCGGTCTGGACGCGCAGCTACAATAAGTGCAGATCGAGCCTGGCATCGGTTCGTCAAGCCACAGAAAAGTGGACGGTTTGCATCAGCGAGCCCACGACATGGTCACCTTGCAAAGGCGGTGGTACTCGCGTGGAGTCACTTGGACAACTCAATCCGTTCGAAACGCAATTACAATCTTACTCGTTCCGTTTTCAGATTCGATAAAGTCGAATTCGCCTCCACAAGCCTCGATCACTGCTTCAGTCATCGACAACTTGAGCATAATCCGCTCACGAGTTTGTTTCAACAACAGATTACCGGCTATCCAGATCGTTACCCTGTGCGGCTCATCAGTGACTGAGAGCGAGATTTTTTCTGCCGAATTTTCCGCCATCAATTTTAGCAAGTCACAAAGAGCACGCTTCAAACGCACGGGGTCAGTGAAAACCTGACGATCTTGAACTGCATCGCCCGCTAAAGCCGCATCGCCGTCAACAGCCGAAACTTCCGCCAGACAATCGCGCACCAGTTCAGAAACCGCTACCTGAGCCCATTCATAAGTTGCCGGATCGGCATTGAGATTCTCCATCTCTAATAAACCGGAGATCCGTGCCACCAATTTGCTTGCTTCGCTCGACATCAGAAGCGCTCTCTCTTCAAGGCGTTCTGACGGTTTCGATCTATACAATCCCTTCTTCACCGTATCGAGAAAGAGAACGACACTGGTCAACGGACCACGAATATCGTGTCGAAGAACGCGCTGAAACTCGCTTCTGAAGCGTTCCAACGCTTCTTGTTCTGAGATATCAAACACCGAGAGTAATAACAGATCGCCCGAGTCGTCGAGAAATTGCGTATGCACTTCGGCTGGAAAATTGGCGTCGTCCCGCCTGGTGCCGACAACTCGAAATGTCCGGCCAATCATGCGGCGCAAGAACTCGGTTAGTTCAAATTCAGCACTGGATTGAGTCAAAAGCGATGTGATTGAAACCAACGCGAGCTGCTTAGCGTCATAACCAAACATCTCGCAAGCCACGCCGTTAGCGCCTTCAATCATTCCATTCTTTGACACCACGAATAGTGCCAAGGGTAATTTGTCGAACAATAATCTGGTCTTTTTCTTTGTATCATCGAGATATTCGGAATCGGCATCGACAATATCCTTCGCCGGCTCAACAGCCCAAAGCAGCTTGTGGACGGCTTCTCCACGTTCCACTTCAGGGCTTCCCGACGTTACATCGATTGGATCGACGACAAGAAAAAGATCTCTGTCTCTAAATGCGGTGACCCGATAGCGAGCACTGCCGGACATCGAAAGTTTCAATCGAACCACCGCACTGAGCGCCTCTTCACGATCACCCTTTGCGGACAAAAGCCCCAACGCTTGAGCGCGATCCTCATCCTCTACCAGACTGACAAAATCAAACCCGCGCAAGAGAGACAGATCTTGATCATTGCCTGTAGCTAGAATTGCGACGATTCTGCCGCGACTGTTAAGGCGAAATATCATCTCGTTTCGTCACCACTATTTCTTATATAGGATGACTCACGCCGAAGCGAATTCAGTTCCAATCCACATAGAACGACTGCACATAAGTGGTTCCAGCCTCGGCGGAAACGTAGAGGCTCCCGTTCCTTACATGAATCTATATAGACTATTAGATCAATCATCATTCAACTATGTAGCCGATGCCTTTGACCGTATTGATGAAGGACGGCTTCCCAGGCGCGTCTAGCTTCTCGCGCACTCGTTTCACGCATTGCCTGACCGCGTCGTAGCTCACCAATTCATCCGATGACCAGACGTTCCGAATCAAATCGTCCAACGAAAACAGCGCTCCTCTGTGCCTCACGAGAAACTCGACCAATTGCTGCTCTTTGGCTTTGAGCACGACAACCGTTCCATTTTTTAATATACTGCGCGTCACCAGGTTAATCTGAATGTCACCAATCTGTATCTGATCATCGCGATTGGCAGTGCCTCTTCGCAGGATGGCGCGCACTCGCGCAAGCAGTTCGTCCGGTTCAAACGGTTTAGTCAGATAGTCGTCGGCACCGGCATCCAGTCCGCTCGTCTTATCGCGAGTCGCGAATCTACCGGTCAAAAACAGTATCCCGCAACGCTTGCCGGAGCGCCGCATGCTTCCGCAAAGCTCCAGCCCGCTCATGTTTGGCAGCTCCCAATCAAGCACAACCAGATCGAAATCACTGATTGCCAAAATTTCAATGGCTGCCTCGGCGCTGGCCACTGTTTCAACGGCGTAACCTTCCAGCTCCAATTCATCGGCAACGCTGAGCCTGAGCGCAGCGTCATCTTCGACAATTAGAACTTTCGCCATACCAATGACTCTCGAGCGATACGAACTGTTTGAGTGAAATTACGATGGGCTCTCGTAATCCTACGAACCGAAGATTATACAGTCATACACAAGTCATGAACAACCGTATCATCGTGTTCACAGATTCGATTCGAGCCACCGCTCAAGCAGCACCGGCAAAGGATTGAATCCCAAAAAGAGAATCAGTTTTTCTCCTCCCCAATTTAAATAAAGACTGATTATCAGCTAAACAAATTAGACCAGTTCAACAGTTAAATCAGAAACAGTTGCAGGTCCAATTTGCAGGTTGATGAACCAGCTTGGCTCTAACTGTGCCTGCGTGTAATACGCTGGCAGAGCCGCTCACAGCCCGTTTTAAACAATTCCCCCATGACCGCAAGCGTGATTGCTTGAACGGTTCAGATTTATCCGAGGTGATTTCCATGAAGACTACTTCTTTAGACAAACAAACACTCCTTGCAATCGCAACAAGTGAAGGCAAACAAATCGATCCAATCGAGTTCAACGGCCGTCTCGTCATAATCGGCTGTGGCTCAGTGTCTCAGTGCCTTCAACCGTTGTTGTTGAAAAACCTGAAGATGGATTTCAGCAAGCTCACCATCATCGACATGGAAGACAAACGCGACAACGCCAAGGAAATTCTCGAAGCCGGCGCTACATATGTACAAATCGAAATCACCAAAGAGAACCTCGGTTCGGTGCTCGGTGAGCTGGTTGGCGAAGGCGACATGATTATCGATCTGGCATGGAACATCTCGACCATCGACATTATCGATTGGTGTCAGGACAACGGAGTGCTCTTCATCAATACTTCAATCGAAGTCTGGGAGCCATACATGCCGAACAATGGCTTGAGCGCAGCCGACGATACGATTTATGCCCGTCACGTAGCGTTTCAAGAATTCAAACGCCGCCGCACCGGAGGTGATACCACCGCCATCATCGAACACGGCGCCAACCCCGGACTGGTAAATCACTGGGTCAAGCGCGGACTGGAAGAAGTTTCACTCCGCATTCTGGAAACTGTGCCGATGCTGGTCGAGCGCAGACAGGCTCTAGAAGCCGCAGTTGAGGCACGCGATTTCGCCAAGATGGCGATGTTGACCGGCACCAAAGTAATCCACATCTCGGAGCGTGACACTCAAAAAAGCGGTTTGCCGATCAACTACAAAGAAGAATTCGTCAACACCTGGTCCGTCGAAAGCTTCCATCAGGAGAGCGTTTCGGTAGCAGAATTGGCATGGGGAACGCACGAACGCGAGCTTCCTGAAGACGCAATCGTTCATTCTCACGGACCACAAAACAAAATCTATCTCGAACGCATGGGCATGCAAACGCTCGCCAACTCCTGGGTTCCATCAGGTGACATCGTCGGACAAATCACCGCCCATGGTGAAGTATTCTCAATCAGCGATCATCTCACTGTAAAAGATGGCGACAAAGTCGAATATCGCCCCAGCGTTTACTTCGTCTACAAGCCAGCCGATCAAGCGCTCAACTGCCTGGCGATGCAAGAAAGTTTGAACTACGAACTGCCTGAAAACACGAGAGTAATGAACGACGAGATCGTTTCCGGCATGGATGAAGTCGGAGTGTTACTTCTCGGTCACGACCTGAACGGCTGGTGGGTAGGTTCTCGCCTCGACATTCACGAAACCAGAAGTCACGTCACCGGTCAGAATGCCACCACTCTTCAAGTCGCAGCATCAGCGATGTCGGCAATGGCGTATGCAATCCGCCACCCACAAAGCGGCATCTGCACCGCCGATGACCTCGATTACAAAGAAATTCTCGCGGTCGCAGAACCTTTCTTAGGACCATGCCCATCAGTACAAACCGATTGGAAGCCAGAATGCATCCGCGGACAAGAACGCGCCGACTGGCTCCTGCAGGACTTCCTCGTCGACGATGAAGACGCTTTCTTCGCAAGCCAAGCCGTTTAAAAGTCGAAAAACCAAATAAAAAATCAAAAATCAAATTCAATTTCCAAAATTAAAACCTAATTAGATCAAATCAAAACCCCAATAAATTTCCCGGAGCTTAAGACAATGAACAACCTCACACTTAAACCAGCCGTCCATGCCGATGCCGACACCCTCGTTTCAATGATCTCCGAGCTTTACGCTCACGAAGATCTTCCTTGCGATGAATTCACTATGCGCAGGAATGTTCGTGCTCTGATCGATGGTGGCAATCTCGGACAAGTACTGATGATCGAAGACGCCAACAGAGTAATCGGCTACGCCATCATCGTCTATTTCTTCAGCCTGGAACACGGCGGATTGACCGCACTTCTCGATGAGTTCTTCATCCTCGAAGAATGCCGCGGCAACGGCTTGGGCAACATCGCTCTCAATCAACTGTTCGCCTTCTGCGAGAACAAAGGTTTGTCCGCGGTTCAACTCGAAGTATTGAATGAGAACGTTCACGCCAAAAATCTCTATCTCAAAAAAGGTTTCGAAGTCCGCGATCGTTCGCTGATGGTACGCCCTCTTGGCACGCAAGAAGAGCTCCGCAAAGCTTCTTAGGCAAACTGCAACCCAACCGCAATCGACAAAACAAAAAACAAGGAGCATCATCATGTTTTCATTCCAAGAAATACCCGCCTTCTGCACAGCCCTGGGACAGCGCGCCGCCGCTCAATTCGACCTCTTCGAGAAAGAAGTAATCCGCGCACGCAAACGCACCCCGATTCAAGCGCCTCAAGGAATTCGCATCGGCAGGGAAATCGACAAAGGTGGGGCACTATACAGCACAAGATCCTACGACAACGGCGAAGTCGTATTCGCCTTCCGAGGCAGTGTCAAACGCATTGAAGACGCGACACCATTGGCACTGCAAGTCGGAGAAAATCTCTTCCTGGAAGCCGAGCAAAACGATCCGTTTCGCTTCGATGAATTCACGAATCACAGCTGCAATCCCAATGGCGTAGTAGGGTTCCGCTCGGGACGTCCATATTTCGTTGCCGGTCGTGATATCGCTGATGGTGAAGAGTTGACCTTCAATTACAACACCACTGAGTACGACATGTTCGAGCAAGAAGAAGTGATGAAGGCGCCTTGCGTGTTCAAATGCAACTGCAAAACCAGTCACTGCCTCGGCAGAATTATGGGTTTTCGCTATCTCTCAATCGAGCAAAAACTGACACTCCGTGCTCACCTCAGCCCTTACCTTGCCGAAAAACTGAAAGCTGAACTCAATAGTCTTCGAGTGGTGCCTCTCAATTTCGAACCATAACAAGTTTTTTTGACCGGGGAAAACAAAAGCGGTTCTCTAAGACGAGAACCGCTTTTTGTCTGGTCTATAACCGGCTTTCGCTAATTGTCTAGCGATTGTAGGCTGTTACCTGAGGGCGTATGTGACGTTCAAATCCGTTCTGCCCTCCGGACAAGTGCATGAGGACGGCTGCAGTCTTCATGACTTTCGCGGTCAGTCGTTTGCACTGTGGATGTGCTGACTGCGTGATGCTTCTCATTGAGCCTAGCTCGCCGATGCTTGAGTGGAGTGCGAATTCCGAGGTGAAGGCGTTGATACCGCGGGCGGTGGTCGTTCTATTTATGCCACGGTGAGCAATCGCTTCTACTGGATTGATCGCAGCGTACGTGGCTGGTGCGTTAGCACAAACAGTCGCATGCCGTCCAGGCGATAGAGCGATTTGCTGATTGTCGAAGTTGAGCGTGACGGCCTCACGAGACGAATCATGCAAGTCGTAAACAGACGTGCCGTGAAACCCGGCGACAATTAGAACCAGTGAGTCGCGTTTGATGGAGACGTTGGCATGTGGAGTCTTCACCACAATGTCGGAAGCAGGCGCGTACATCGCGCTTGAATCCGACAACGAGTGTTGAGCAATTGTTCTTTTCGCAACTCCGCTAACAGACGCGTGCTCCGCATCTGCTTGCGAACCCGCCGCTCCTGATTGCACGGACGATTTGGAACCTGCATTCGAATTCGCAGCGTTATTTCCCAACGCGTCAGTAGGCAAATAATCCGAAACTAAAGTTTCGCAGCGAGGAACGTAAGCCTGGTTGAAATCAGCGTTTCCGACCTCAGCTTGTTGATACGTACTGAGTGCCGTCGCTGGAATCGTTTCAGTAAGCAAAATTGCCGACAAGTTTTGCAGCGAACGATTGTCAATCACGCTTGCGTTGGAACCCGCATCAGCGCTGCTTGTGGTCAAAGTGCCAGTGATTTGTTGACCCAACAAATCAACCGAGTCGTTTTGCATCGGGCTCAAACCGGACTGTCTAACTTTGCTGGTCCCTGTGAAAACATCACCCGGAGGATCGGCTGTAATCGATGTATTTGACCCCACGCTGATGTTCTTCTTCTTTTGTTTTCCAGCGGTGCTGAATATCAAATCACGACCAAGAGCCTGCAACGTGATGTTCGTTTGCTTTTTAACGTTGATACCCTTCTTGCCGAGATAAACCAACGCACCGCCGTCCTCATTAACGGACACACCCTTAGGCACCTTCTTCGACAGCACCGGCGTGACTGGCACTCCACCGAGCACGATGGCAACTTCACCGACACCAGCCGTGGTGCCGGAACCTTTAATGACGACATTCTCTCCGATTGTGATGAATCCAGTTTTCTTTTCGATGTCAGCATTGTTGATTATGATGTCGCCTTCAGTCGTAGTCAGGCTCACATTGTCCGCAATAGACAGCGTGCCTGTGCCGTTTTGCGTTATGAGAATGTCACCGACAGCCGTATTCGTTGTTGCAATGTCGCCGGTAATCGAAATTGGACCAGCGGCAGTAAATACGAATTGACCTTCTGCCGCGCCGGACTGAAGCTCGACGCCGGCGGTTCTGGTGCTTTGAACGAACGCGCCTGCTCCTCCGGCGACTACATCGAGAATCGCGGAATCGGTTACGAACGGATTGAGAGCCGTTCCAACGGAACCGTTGATCGATTGCAAAAACAGTGTGTCAGCACTACCGATATTACCGGTGATATCACCGACAAGTAGACTATCGCCGCTTCTTAGGCTAATTGTAGGTGAGGTTATCGTCCCGGAGACAGTCAAGTTACCATCAGCAAACAAATTGACGGTATTGCCCGCTACTGTCGAGGACACATTTACGTCACCGGATGAGTCGATCTCGATAGTGCCGCCTGCCGTCAAATTTTGATTGACGATTAGGTCGCCACCACCCAGGGAGGTGAGCGATAGATCGTTCGTCACAGTGATAGGTCCGTTCAAAACAATCGCATTGCTGGCAGCAGGGGCGGTGGCTGACAAGTTCAGCCTGTCGACGCCGGTTATGCTACCTGCATTGACGAATATGCGACCATCAGCAATCACGTCAAGTTCCAGAGACGGACCGGCCGCCTGAGTGATGGTCAAGTTTTTGGCACCCTGAGTAATCAGCACGTCGCCCGCGCCAATCACAGACAGCGTGTTGATATTCACGTCCAGATTCGCAGTTGCAGCGCCCGTGGTCAGAGACAACGAATTGGAGTTGATTGAGGACCCAAAATTTTGGATGACATTCGAGACAAGCAATCCTCCAACTATTGAAACGCTCGCGTCTGCAGCATCGATGTTACCGAGGACTATGTTACCCGCGGTCGGAACGTTCGTCGTTGCAAATGATCCGCCCGGTTGCACAGTCCCATTAATCACGACAAAGGTGCCGATGATATTCGCTTTGGTAGCGCCAATTGTCACTGCGCCATCGCTGCCCGTACCCTGAGTGTTGATGCTGCCGACTTGAACACCACCCTCGCCGAGGATTAACACGGCTCCGCCATTGCCACCAGCCGTAGTGTCAATAGTGGCAAGTTTGATCGAACCGGAATTGACATTGCCAGCGGCGGCCACCGCCGTCAAAGTCCCGGCATTGCCGGTCGTGCTGCTTAAATCGATCGAGACATTGGTCAGGTCGATTGAACCGCCGGTTGCCGAAGGGCCGGTCACAGTCAATTCAACGCCGGTGTTCTGCTGCCCCGCCAAACTAGGAGTGAAGTTGTATCCGGCAAGCATTAGTAGCGACCCACCATCGACCGAAGTCGAAGACAAGTCAATTGTTGTGGCGCCGGCCGCGAAGATATTTCCAGCGGCGATGATCGAAAGGTTTTTCCCAGTGAAGATCAAATCGCTTGTGAGAACGACGTTACCAGTGTTGTTTACGATGTTGTAGAACAACAGCGTATTAACCGTGAGCGGAGTTCCGGTCAGGATGCCGAATTGATTGAGCGTGTAGGTATTCACGGTCACAGGACCGGCGCCCGCATAATTCGCGCCGACATTCACGTCAACTTTCGCGTTAGGAACCGCGAAGGCATTGATTGTCAACGGTCCGGTGAAGTTCTGCGTGCCCGATAAGTTGATGTTGCCGTTGGTCGCGGTGATGGTGGTAGAGGTGGTGGCATTTACTTGACCCCCCGCTCCACTCATCGCGAAGCTAGCGCCCTGGAAGTTGATGACGCCGCCATTGATAGTTCCAGTGTTGCTTAAAGCAACCGCATTTATATCCAGAGCGTTTGTTCCGGTTATGGTGCTCGAGTTGGCGACTGAAGTACCGGCGGTAATTACAAAGGTGTCACTGGCAGAGATTGGAGCGTTGATTGTTACGGCTCCAGTGCTGTTCAAATTAACGTCCTCGGCAGAGAACCCACCACCGGCGTTAACAGTAATGTTTTTACCATTAGATGTGGACAAAACAACTGAGTCGAATAATCCAATATCGAGCTGACCTCCGCCGGTTCCAAGAACCAGATCTTGATTGGTGACGGTGACGGCAAGCGAGCCGTTGTCACCACCGCCGGTACCAGCGCCACTGATCGCAATAACTGTGGGCGCAGGATTGGGGACTATCGTATTCGCAAGAATCGTTGCAGAACCGCCTGTGTGACTGACAGCACCTGTAGTGCCCGCGTTGACGTTCAAATTACTTGCTGCATCAAAGGTTAATGGACCCAATAACGACGACAATACATAGTTTCCGCCATCGCCTTCAGTAACCTGCAAGGGGTTGAATGCCACTAGACTTAGACCGCCTGTCCCGACCGAAGCGATCTCAACCGTGCCCGCATTTCCCGAAGTAGTGCCGCCGTCCGCGTTGACAGAACCGACACTGTTGAATCCAGCGATCAAACCGACATCAAGGGTCTCATTAGCAAAAGCAATTATGTCGATCATGCCGCCATTACCGATGCTTCCGGCCGACACGTTTATATCACCGGCGAGAAGCTTGCCACCGGCGAAGAGTTCGACAAAGCCACCAGTCACAGTAATGTTGCCAACTTGAATGTCGGCATTGTTGAAGACACCGTTGAGGAAATCACCACTAGTGATACCGCCACCAAGCGTGGATATTGTCACCGGTACGCCTGGTGTGAGGGTAGCGAGGTGAACGGAACCGGTGCCGGCAAGACCGCCGGTCATCGAAATATCGATCTGTGCATCGATTCCGACGCCACTTAAATCTCCCGATACCAGAGTTATGTCACCGTTCGAGCCCGTGCCGTTGCCGTTTGCACTAACCACGGTCGTCGAGGCGATGCCAATCTCGCCGGTGTTGGCCGATCCGGTGAATGCCGCAAGTGTGATGTCGCCGGCGTTTCCATTGGCTGCCGAACTGCTTGCGTTGATGGCATCGACCGGAATAAAGATTCCGACGCCGAAATTGATGAATCCTCCAGTAGCCGAAGAGCCTGTCACAGTCACGGCTCCGGCAGTCAGCAAATAAGAGGCACCAGCCACAATTGTGATATCTCCGGCATCACCCGTGGCGGAAGCCGTCGAGAGCGATGTTGAGAAAGCCGATGCCACCACATCGGATCCGGAGACGAGTGTAATACCGCCTGGAGATGTGATGCTCCCTGCGAACTGGATAAAGTTGCCTCCGGTTACGGTCGTTCTTCCTACATTGATTCCACCAAGACTGGTGAAATCAACCGCTTCTCCTGCAGCGACATTAAGCGTCGAATTTGTTCCGCCTTTGTAAGTGGTTAGAACCAGGAACCGTCCAGCGGAAATCGAAATGTCCGCGCCCGCACCAACTGTAATGTCGTCAACAAACCCACCTGAGAAAGTGATTGGCCCGCCACGGAAATCGCCGGCCGTAATTGCTCCTGATGATTTCGCAATGGTGACGCCACTTTGCGGTGTAGCAGTAGCGATGAACACATCGCCGGTACCAAACGCTGAACCACCCGAGGTATCAATAGATCCTCTAAGGCCGAGTGCAGTTTGATCGTTATTATCCCCGGTGATCGCTGTAAAATTGCCATTGGCGCCGGTTCCATTGCCACCAGTTTTAATGTCAGTCTCAGCAAAACTCAAGAAGATTGCGCTAAAGCCATCGCTAGGGGTGGAGTACGAAATCATCGTAACATCGCCACCGGAGCCATTCACCATCGAGCTTCGAGTATCCAACAAGCCCAGGTTGCCACCATTGAGCGGATTACCGCCATTGTCCAAAAGAATGGCACCACCAGTCGCAGACGAGCCATTGATTTGAATTGTCGTTGCTGTTTCAGTAAAACTAGCACCAGCAACCATTGTGACATCGCCACCGTTAGCGGTACTCGAAGCAGTTATAAGGTTGGACACTATGCCAGGTTGAGGCATACGGATGTCGAAGCCCGCGACAATAGTGATGCCACCAGGCGCGGTGATACTGCCGTTTAAAAGAACATTCGACAGCGCTGTTAAACTAACACTCGCCGCGTCGATTTTATCGACCGAGATAGCGTCCGCACCTCTCACGGAAACCGCACCGCCAGCTTCGATGGCACCGTTTATCGTCAAATCTTTTGTGTCCGCCGGCAGTGCGCCGACACCGAACGAACCCTGAACAATTGCGCCTGTCGCTTCACTGATAAGAACAGGACCTCCCACTACAACAGGTTTAAACGAACTGAGCAAAACGTTTCCTGTACCAGCAATACTGCCGGCGCCTCGCGCATCGATTCCAGGAAGGTCTACTTGCCCGCCACCAATAATGGTGACATTGCCGTTGTTTCCACCAGCGCCGCCTTCGGCTGAAATGCTTGCAGCATCGAGCAGAATGTCGCCCTCCGTATTGCTATTCGAGGTGAAGGCAATCAAATTGATGTCGCCGGCGTTTGTCAGTCCGTCGGTAATAAACTGAATGGCGTTGCCGGTTCCGACGATCGAACCACCACCGTTCGAGCCGCCTGTGATGCTGTTGTTCGCACCCGAACTCTGCCAGTTGCTACCGGCGACCGCGGTGATTGCACCACCTGCACCAGTCACAGAAGACGTATCTATAACTGCGTTAGCGAGGAAGTTGATGTCGCCACGCGCAAGAAGCGCCAGTGGTCCGCCGTCTGTGTCGACGTTACCGACAGTCAGATCACCTGTGCTTTTCAGCGTTGGGTCGCCGCTGGTTTGCAGGTTGGCGATAAACAAATCCGAATCTGCGGCGATGCGCGCGATGCCAGCCTTTGCGGATACGGCTCCTGTCAAACTGCCGACGTTGATTTCCAAAGTTCCGTCGCCTGAATCGACGTTGAATTCACGAGAGACGAAGTCACCGCCTGTAATAGTCGTATCGACTTTCTCGATTGAATTTGCCAAACCGACGTTGATGCTGCCGTTCAAAGCCTCGATTCGTCCGCCGTCGTTGTTGACTACGATTGAACCAGCGACACCGTTGCTCGACAAGATTCCGACATTACCACCGAGTGAACTGATGGAACCGCTGTTGTTGAGCTGATTGGCTTCGATGTTCAAATTGTTTTGAGCGGAAATAACGGCAGCGCTTCGACCGCGACTTTCGTTGGAAATCACTTTGGCAGAAAGCGTGAGATTGCCGGAACTAGTGATGCTGCCTTGATTGGTCAAAACCTCATCAGCTTTCAACCGCAAATCTACTGACGATTGCAATTGACCATATTCCGGCAACAGGGATGAATCCACAATTGTGGAGATCAAACCACTGGAGCTGTTGGTCAAATTGTGCGCAGAGATCGATGCGTTGGCAGCGCCTTCTCTGTTGGAGAGCGCGATTATGGAGCCATTGTTGACCAGATCACCAGTCAAATTAAAATCAGAACGATTGCCAAAGTTGCCGATCACTTTGACTGCTTCGGGAACAACCAACGCGGAAACCCGCATATTATCGCCGTTCGTCAGCGACTGCAGCGTCATGGTTCCGCCGGCGGCTCGCCCTTGACCATCCAATGTCAGCGACTGAGACTCGCCATTCAACACCTGCAAGATTGAGGCGTACTCAGCGGCGGTAACTTTCGAGCCGACCGAATAATTCTGCGTGCCACCACCGACGGTGAGTGCGATTTCGAAAGAATTGCCGCCGTCAAACAAGTTCGAACCAAGAATAATAGTTCTGTCGCCGGAGCCGAGATTGAGTTCCACTGTGCCATTTGTGTTTCTGGTTTTGCCGCCGCCAACCTGCTGCCAGGTTTTCTCATTATTGCGAGCAGCGGCGCTTTCAAGGTTGCGTACCTGGTTATGCCTAACGCGGAGAGCCGCATCATTAACCACTGAAGGCAAAACGGTGGGGATTTGAATCGGTACTTGAGCCGGTCGCGCAGCACGTTCAATTTGGAAAGCGTCCTGCCTGGCGAGCCTGCGCTCTCCTCGCATTTGCTTGATGACAGAACGATCCCATTCGAATTTATCGGCGTGATTGGCGTAGGCAGGACCGACAGCTACGAGAAACGAAAGCGAAACACATGGACCAACAAACTGAAAGCCTGTTTTGTACTGCGTTTTGCACGCCTTGCTCGATTTGCGATTCATGTTGACTCTCCAATTGCTCAGCCACCCGACGCGATACGCAGCGCGGGCTTGATAACCACAAACAGTATCATTTAATGGCGAACAGGTCCACGAGCCAAACTCCCGGCAAATCAGTGAAAACACGCATTATCAGCGCGCATCATTTAAATGACCGATAGAACATGATATTTACATAAGTACGCGTTACAGCCCGCCTTGCAGAAATGCAACACGGAACAGGCTGCCCGAGCCACAAAAACGCCTCGATGCAAAATATGTGCAGTGAAGCAGGAGCCGCTTCCGATCGGTCTGCTAAAATCAGGACCTCACCAAGGTTTGTTTAAAATGGAAGACAAAAAACCAATCCTGTTCTGCACCGCCAGCTACGGCTATCTCAAAGAAAAGATGATGCGAAGCGATCGATTTCTCGATGGGCAAATCGCTCGCGGTCAAGCCAACGGTGGACCAATTCTGGAAGACAAACCGTTTCCCGATGGCGAACGCTACCACCGCATACTGACTGAAGTTGCAGATTATCCTGTCGTGCTCATGGGCGGAACGATTGACGATCGCGAAACAATGGAGCTGCTCGATCTCGGACAAGCGATTGTCGAGAAAGGCGCCCTGAGCCTCTTGATGCTGGTACCATACTTCGGTTATTCGACTATGGAACGACAAGTGCAACCCGGTGAAGTCGTTAAAGCGAAGAACCGAGCCCGCATGCTGTCAGCGATTCCGACCGCTTCATTCGGCAATCGCATTTATCTTCTCGATTTGCATTCCGAAGGCATTCCCCATTATTTTGAAAACAGCCTGGTCGCAGTTCACGTGTACGCCCGAGACATCGTCATTGACGCGATTGTCGACGTCGTTCGCGAATGGCAATCATCGGCAATGGTGGCGTCGGCGGTGGCAGACGGTGGCGACCGAGTTAAAACATCTTCCTCGCGCGCTTCTTCCGGTGAGATGATAGATTGGCTTGACGACGCCCACTTCACCCTGGCGTCGACTGATGCCGGACGAGCCAAATGGGTCGAGTCTTTGGCACAAGACATGGCGGATCGCGGAATTCCGGTGCACCCCGCCTTTATTATCAAACGTCGCGTATCCGGCACCGAGACTGAGATTGCTGACATATCAGCGGATGTCCAGGGCAAGTTTGTCGTAATTTATGATGACATGGTCCGCACCGGTGGTAGTGCCATCAAAGCGGCGAAAGCTTATTCAAGACAGGGCGCAAAAGGAATTGCATTAATCTGCACACACGGCGTCCTGCCTGGCGATTCATTGAAACGCCTCGAGGATTCGGGATGCTTTTTCAAAGTAATCGTCACCGATAGTCACCCTCGCGCCGTAGGTTTAGAAAGCGACTTTCTCAAAGTGATCTCGGTCGGAGATCTCCTGGTTGAGAGCATCATGCACAGACACTAATTTTTGGCGCGCGACCGATATGTTAGAATCGCCGGACGAATAATCAAGTGGCAGCCTGTCGATAACTCACCTCGTTGAAATTATTTTCGCTTGATTAAACCTTTCAAGGATGGCGAAACAAAAGAATCTCCAAGTTTTGTTCCCGCCAAAAGTTTCAATTTTTCTCACTGTTTCAGCTGGTCACCCTTTGGTAGACTGCGCGATTACTGTGTCACGAAACACAAACGAAGCAAAGAGGAGAATGGCATGAACAGCCGTATCGCAGGGAATCTCTCATCACTTACTAAAGCAATTTTGATATGCACCGCGGTGGTGAACACAAGCAGTTCTGCGCCGGCATACGCCGCGGACCGCACCGGTGCCACCGGTCGCGACAATGCGCGCGACATGAATCTGTTTCAAATTGAACCAACTGTTATTGACGAACGCTATTACACCTCCGGTCGCGCCGAACGTCACCAGAAGACGTCTCCAACGCTGCCTTACGGCGCGCCGATTCCAGATAACGACGCAGCTCCAGTCATCGAAGTGAAGCCGACACAGACCCAGGTTCTGCCCGCCAGCGAGAAGAAGGTTCAGACTTCAACGACTTCGCAAAATCCGGTTCAAGCAAGCGCACCGGCAAGCAAACTCGACGCATCGATTCAAACAGAATTGAATGCACTCAAAAGCGGCGAGGACAAAACGTTCAAGCTCAAACTCAAATGCACAGCCTCAGACGATTCGGTAATCAAAACGCTCAACCAGGTGAAAAACCTCAAGGTCGTCTCGATTGATAAAGCCCAAAACGAAATCACTGTCGAAGCGCAAACCTCCGCAGTGGCTCAACTCTCCGGGCTGACAGCAGTGACCTCGATTTCGCCAGTGAAAGCTGGACAATAACGTTTAATCGAATTAGAAGTGAAAGCGGCGTACTCTCCCTGCGCCGCTTTTGCGCGTTTTAGATCTATTGATGCGACCAGCGCGAGGCGGTTTTGAAACGCTTCCGTCGGTGCTCTATGCAAGTTTCGCTGCCGTCTGGAAAAAGGCTGCAAGAAGGTTCTAAACGACAACGATCACATGTCGGTTCGCTGACTTCCGCAGATCGCGCCCAAATGTAACAAGGTTCGCGCGAGGATGGCCATACTCGGCTACCCCAGCGATGCAAGACCGAAAGCGAGTTTATTCAGGTGGAAATCACCACTACGAACGCTATGAAACGAGTCACAGCAAATCAATCAGTTGTGCCTGCGCAGCCGCACGAGCGCCCAACCAGGACACCATTCGATGGCGCGCCGGTCGGGCAAAAACTCCATTTCTCAAAGTTTTGATCTAGCAGTCTTCAAAAACTACTCTCAGGTATCTCTTCTAATTCTCAATCCACTCAACTAATCACAGAACAAGCTTCCTCTCCACTCTTTGCTTCGACCTCTCGCCAACATGATTGGTGCGGATGCTAAGGCGAACGGAAGTTGTGATTATCAAAGACCGAAAACAGAACAGCTACACAGCAACAAACCAGTACCAGCAACAATTTAACTCACCAAACGTATGAATCAAGAACTTTACTTCGTGCTCACTCTTCTCGCAGCTGCTGCTTTGGCGCTCGGAATTTATCTGCTCGCGACCCGCCAAAATCGGCGCGCCACCGAGTGCTGCAATATCCTCTGCAACTCCGTCTGGCAAGTGAACGCCTCTTTGCGCACCCGCGAATGGGAGCTGCAATCGGAAGACTCGCATCCGTCTGTGGCGTGTGCCCGCGGTTTCAATTTGATGCAGGAACTCTCAACGCTTGTTGAAGAATGCAATGAACACCGCGATGTCGCACAAGCCTGGTTGCTCATGGGCCGCGCCGGTTATCCCACCGTTCAATTGCGCTACGATCTCGGTCTAGCTGCCGTCGGCAGATTTCACCACACGCTGCGTCGCTATGACAAAGCACTCGCTAGCTAAAACCCAATCACCAACCACCATTTCACCACTATGAAACAGCACGAATTGCTAAGACGCACCCGCATTCCCCCAGGGTTTATTTTGCACATACCGCACGGGGGCAAACCTGAACTCCGTCGCATCGACGGCCCGCAAACAGAAACGCTGAATCAGGACGCCGACGAAGATGCCGAACAACAACAGGCACTGCTCGAAAAAGCGCTCCGGCTCGGCATTGTCTCTTTCGACACGCCAATTGAAACCTGGTCGATTGAACATCTGAAAGGCGCAATCTTCGAGCGCCTCTGCCGCTGGACATCAGCCCGGAGAGCCGGCATCCGCGGACTCAATCGGCGCTGGAGTGACCACGCAATGTTCGTGGCCATGGTCAAGGCAAAACGACTGGAACAGAACGCGAGGCACCGCCCGTGACACCAGCCGAGTTCACGCGGCATCCGAGAGACGAAGCGTAGAGTTCCATCCTCTACGTGGATACGGTGCCGTCGACGGAATTTGGCGCACGACGAAACCAAGAAGCGTTTAAAGATTCTCCTACCAGTCAATTCAGATTCCAGCCTTTGTGATTCAAGCGTTTTGCATCTCAACTTCGTCTACGCGCTAAGATAGTACTATCGCGGTAAGCAGTCAAACCATTGGACTACTTGGCAATATTGGATCTGTATTACACTTGTAAAGGTATTACGCGGTGATGAAAAATGACTACTTCTGTTCGCTTTGACGATTTAATTGAAAAACGCCTGGACGAGCTTGCGAAAAAAACTGGTCGCAGCAAGAGTTTCTACATTCGAGAATTAGTTGAAAGCCATCTAGACGACCTTGAAGACTATTATCTCGGAAATAGTGGTCTGGAGGCAGTCCGTGAAGGCAAAGAAAAAATACACAGCAGTGCATCAGTGAGAGAGCAGCTTGGCTTGGACGATTAAATATTCCGATAGCGCTCTCAGGGAGCTTTAAAAGGGGCACATCATAAGTGCTAAGCTTTTAAGCTATTTATAGAGCAATCGGGACAAGGCAAAACTGGTATGCAATCGAGTCGAGGCAAAAACAAGTCGAACGGAACTTTTGGTTTTGTGCGCGTCGCAACGGCAACGCCCAAACTCAAGGTTGGAAACCCGGTCTACAATTCCGCAGAAATCGTAAGCCAGCTCAAGCAGGCTGAGGCTGCCGATGTGTCGGTTGTATTCTTCCCGGAACTGTCTCTTACCGGCTACACCTGCGGGGACTTGTTTCATAATTTCGAACTTCTGAAAGGCGCGCGTGCCGGTTTAGAAGTAGTGAAAGCGGCTACCAGAGCAGACTTTTCAGGTTTAGTCTTTGTCGGTTTGCCATTGTTAATCGATAACCTTTTGTACAACTGCGCAGTCGGCGTGTCACAGGGCAAGGTGCTGGGCGCCGTTCCGAAAAGCTATCTTCCTAATGCCGGTGAATTCTACGAGTGGAGATGGTTTTCTCCGGGCGAGTGCTCGATCAATAACACTGTCACAATCGACGGCGATGTTGTTCCCTTCGGCACAGATATTTTGTTCTCAGCAGACAACCTGGACGGGCTCGTCATCGGGCTTGACGTGTGCGAAGACGGTTGGGCCGTCGATCCTCCATCATTGATGCATGCCATCATGGGCGCCACCATAATCGGCAATCTTTCAGCCAGTCCGGAATGGGTAAGTAAACAAGATTACCGCCGCCAACTTTTCACAATGCGCTCGGCAACGCTGATGGCAGCTTATGTTTACACATCTTCTGGTGTTCATGAGTCGACATCCGATTTGGTTTTTAGCGGCCATCAGTTAATTTGCGAAAACGGATCGTTGCTTGCCGAATGCAAACCGTTTGGTCGTGAATCACAACTGACCATCGCAGACGTAGACTTGGAGCGCTTAATCGCCGACCGAATGCGGATTAAAAACTTCGCCGATGCGCGACGAAGAATGAAAGAGCTTCCGCAGTATCGCATCGCCAGTTTCACCGTCGCAAAAACGGAAGCGCCGTCAAAGCTGATGCGCAGAGTCGATTCGCGACCATTCGTTCCACGCGATTCGTTTAAACTCGACGAGCGCTGCTACGACATTTTCAGCATCCAGGTGGCTGGATTGGCAAAACGTTTGGAGCAGCTCGGCAAGACACCGACCATCGTGATTGGCGTCTCCGGCGGGTTGGACTCGACTTTAGCGATACTCGTCGCTTGCCGAACCATGGATTTACTCGGTCTGTCGCGCGAGAATATCCGCGGTTTCACCATGCCTGGATTCGGCACCACAAACCGCACAAAGAATAACGCGTTGTCTTTGATGAAAGAACTGAACATTCGAATCGAGCCTGTGGTCGACATTAGAGCCGCTTGTCTTGAAGAGATGCGGCAATTGAAACACAAGCCGTTCGGCCGCATCGATATCACCGAGATTTATAACGAAGTCGGCAAACGGCTGACCAAGAGCGGTTCTTTCTCGATCGAAGCTTTGCAAAATTCCGCAGAAGAACTATTCGATGACGAGTTAAAAAACTTAACAGCCGGAAGTCAGGATCTGATGTTCGAAAATATCCAGGCCCGCATGCGAACGAAGATCCTCATGGATTCCGGTTTTGTATTGGGAACAGGCGACTTGTCCGAACTGGCGCTGGGATGGTGCACTTACAACGGCGACCATATGAGTATGTACAACGTCAATGCCGGCGTTCCCAAAACTCTTGTGAAATTCCTCGTCAAGTGGGCTGCCGAACACCTCTTCGAAGGAGAGGCGCGCAGAGTTTTAATCGACATTTGTAATACTGAAATTTCGCCCGAGCTTCTGCCGGCAGGGAAAGACGGTCAGATTGCGCAGAAGACAGAAAACCTGATCGGTCCGTATGAGCTGCACGACTTTTTCTTGTACAACTTATTGCGTTTTGGTTTCCGTCCTGAAAAGATTCTATTTCTCGCTAAGCATGCGGATTTCGAAGGGAAGTATACGGAGAAACAAACAGCTGAGTGGCTGAAGATTTTCATCTCTCGCTTCTTCAGAAATCAATTTAAACGAAACTGTTTGCCGGATGGACCGAAGGTCGGATCGATTTGCTTATCGCCGCGCGGCGA
>JADYXR010000049.1 GCA_021772095.1 Candidatus Obscuribacter sp.
CTCAATCCGAACTGTCCGTTTCTGATGCAAGAAGATTCATGGCACTGTCCGATGGCGATAAAGATGGGGACGCCGAAAGGGATGAAGATGAAAACGATGTTTCACTAAAGTCAAAAGATCCTGATGAACTAAAATTCGCGCGAACTGCATCCCCACTCGGCGTGACGATGCACGCGTCGCACGACTCAGCGCGAAAGATGTACATTGTTCAGTCTGGAGACACTCCTCGTTCAATTGCAGTGGTGCAACTGCACGACCACCTTCTGGAAGATCTGATTGTCGAGATCAACGCATTGCTGTTTCAAAAAATCTACGACGTTCTGGAAGGCCGTTACGTGAAGATGCTGCCAGAGGGTGCCATGATTTTGTTGCCTAACAAAACTGACATTGAACAATTTCGCGCCCGTATGACCGAAATTTGATGCGTGCACGTGCTGTTCGTCACAATTCGCGTGCACGATCTCTGCTACTCGCTTGCACTGCTGATGCCAGACTGCGGATATCTCGCACGTTGAAGCGATATCATTTAGATCAATCGAGTTGCCGATGCTGTTAAATGAGATGGTGCGACATGACAATAGCGGTGAGATTTCGTGTGGTTCGTTCGAAAAGCGCTATAGCGCGGAATCGAAGTGCCCATTGATGTTTTGATTGTGGTTGCGACTGTCTGGAATGTCGGCTGGTGCAATCCCCGTTATGATACCTTCAGGGTGCTCCACCTGCTCGCTAGCCGTGTAGGTCAAGCGCGCAGGTAAGCCGACTCCGGGAACGGAGCCAATCCAGGGGATGCCGCCCAATTCCATGAACGGTCCGATTTCAAATGTGGCAACAGCGTCGTACGAGTAGAGGTAAACGTCCGGGTCGACCGGGTTTGTGACGAATGGCGTATTGGGTCCGTTTCGCGTGCTTACGTTTGTGTTGATGTTAGTTTCAGTGATGTACAGATCGACGCCGGAGCCGTTGAATCCACCGATAGGAACCAGTTTGGCAAACTTGCCGAAGCCGCCCGTCTCGATACTGTAAGCCGCTTCATCAGCGGCGATAAGCCCTTGACCGAAAGTCGTCGAAGAGCCGGCTTTCGAGGCTGCCTGTTTCGTCAGCAAGTACAGGGTGCTCGCGCCCGTCGCCATTGTTAGAAAGTTGATCAAAGGGAAGAGGATAAAAAGGAAAAATGCGAACATGGCGGGACCGAGTTCAGCCATCGACGCGCCGAGAGCATGCCGGCGATTCTTATTTTTCTTCATTCAATTCGCCTCAAACAGCACTTCCACCTAAATTATCTCTACCCGTCCATTCGTGTTTCGAGACGGATGGTCGTGTTAAAAGTGGTTTTTGTAGTCTGGATTACTTTGTGGACAGGCCGATTTTTTGTAGTCTCTTTTCGAGGTCAGGTTTTTTCGACATTCGTACTTTTAGTTGATAACTGATTTCGTTTACGAGCTGCTTGTGATTGTTTATCGTCGGCGCAGGAAGTTTCTCGACCAACGCAACCAACTCTTCGAATCTCGCTTCGCCCTCGGCTACTTTGCGGGTGTCAAAGTCATAGGTAGCTTGTTTGAACAAAACAGCTGCTCCATCCCAACTTTCCCTGGTGCCGCCCTTTTCAAGAACAGCGGCTGCCTGATCGAGATATTGCTGGGCGAGTTTTAAGTCATTAAAGCGTCGAGCCAGGTCGAACAGTTTCAAATAATCGAGAACTACGGCCGAGCTGTTTGTGCCGTGCTGCGCTATGTCGATTTGCATTCGAATTAGTCCGAGCGATCGCAAATCTTCGAGAGTCGCATTCCCGCGCGCGTGCGAGATCTGTTCGAGATTGTCCAACGCTTTATCAATGAACGACCTGTATGTCGATTTTTGATCGAGAGCCACGGCGAGCGATCTGCGGAAAAGTGGTTCGGCGGTTTTATAGTCCTTCTTCGCGAACGCGCATTCTCCCAAACCATTAAGCGTTTCGATCCAAAAGAAACTGCGTTTGTGATGCAGCGGCTCAAACAATTGTTTTGCTCTTTGAAAATTTTCTTCTGCATTTGGAAGTTTCCCGTCATGCAAGTCGAGCACCGCTAGCAGTGCGTAACATTCGGCGCGCTCCTCTGGTTCTGTTTTCTCGAGTTGTTCGTAAATCCGGAGCGCCTCAGTCACTCTTAATCTTGCTGCTTTGGGATCATGCTTTGAGTAGTAATAAAATTCAGCCAGTGCAAACTTGCTGAACGCGACGTTTGCGTTGTCCGCTACCAGATGTCGGTTTCCTTCGCTTGGTATTTTTCGGGCCTCGGCAACTCTTTGATTGAGAAGTTTTTCAGCCATCACCGGGTTGCCGGCGCTGTTGTATGCTTTGGCTGTGGCGTGCATCGTTTGCAAAAGACTGGTCATGATGATCGGGTCGCCCTCACTAATTTCTTTTTTTATCTTCGCCGATTTTTCGTACAGCGGAATCGCTTCGTTCAATTTTTTATTGAAAGTAAGGCTTGCTGCCTGGTTGTGCAATGCTCGCGCGTAGCCCAGTTTTTGCTGTGATTTGTCTGTGCCTTCAAAGGTGGAAATCACTGTGTCTAGCGCACTCTCTATATGAGTCCTGGCCTCAGTGCCAGGTGATATTAACGAATTGTTTTTGTCGTTGATGTCTTGAGCCAGTGCTTCTAATCGTTCGCTTGCATCGGGACCCGAACTCTTAGCTGTTTCTTTAAACTCTGAAACCAGCTGTTCCAGTTCTGCAATAACGGCGTTGTCGCGCTCCTTCTCTAGAGTGGATTTCTGGGACTCGTATTTGCTTGCACCCTGTGAACCTTGGGCGATTTGCAAATCGACCAGTTCTCTCAGCACAGGGATCATTTTCGATTTATCCAGGTTGGCTACTTTGAGTGCCGACTCGAATTGTTGTGTGGCCCTTGTATAGTCGCCACGATCGAAACTCTCCTGTCCCTGGAGATAAAGCGTGTCCCAAGTTTGTTGCTGGGTGTTGGCCAGATTTGAAAAATAATACCAGGAACCACCGGCGGTGCCTGCCACTATTGCCACCATGGCGACCTGAATTAGTACGGACTTGAAGGAACGTTTGCCTTGCGCGCCAAATTTTCTTCGCGCCAACTCCGTGTCATCAGCAAATTTGCCGATCCAACCTCGATCGTTCTGCGAGCGAAGTTTAGCTAAATCGATTTTTAGTTCGGTCATCGATTGATAGCGATCTTTCGGTTCTTTCGCCATCGCTTTGAGAATGATCGCGTCGAATTCTTTCCATAGCGCAAAGTCGCTGCGCAGAGCCTTGACGCTCGACGGCATTTCGGTAGTGTGTTTGAAAAACGTATCGAATGCGTTGGCACCTTCAAATGGCGGCTTGCCGGTGAGCGCTTCGTAGATCAAACAACCCATCGCATAAATGTCCGACCGTTGATCGACGGCTCGTCCCATGCACTGCTCGGGGCTCATGTACAGCGGACTTCCGAAGACCTCGCCGGTCTGAGTTAGCTTAAGTTTTTTGTCGCCTTCTTGCGGCAAAATTTTCGCGATGCCAAAGTCCAGAACCTTTACGCGCTCTTCGCCGCTCGATGTTTTGATCAGCATGATGTTGCTGGGCTTTAAATCACGGTGAATAATTCCCTTGGAGTGGGCGTGTTGCAAGCCATCACAAGCTTGTGAAAATATATCTATCACGCGTTCAGAGGAGAGGGTTTGTTCCTCCTGGATAATGTCATCGAGCGCGCGACCCTCGATCAAATCCATTACCAGGAATGAATTTCCGTTCTCGCCTGCCCTGAAATCGTGCACTTTCACGATATTAGGATGGTCGAGTTTGCCCACTGCGTGAGCTTCTTGATTGAAGCGCAGCATCGCTGTATCGTCGGACAAAAGATGCGGGTGCATCATTTTGACCGCCACTTCGCGATTGATACCGGGTTGCAGTCCGCGATAGACGCAACTCATACCGCCCGAGCCGATCATGGACTTAATTGCGATCCCAGCCACTGTCGTGCCGACGATGGCTTTGCTGCCGGCGTCGAGCGGCATCATTATTGGTATCACAGGCGGTGCCGACTCTTGTCCCTGAGTTTCTTCTTGCGAAATTATTCGAACCACTGTTTTATCAAGTTCGCAGAAATCTTTTCCTGCGCCGCGATTCGAATTTTGTTTCTCTTGATTTAAGTCGTCTGCCATTATCCACAGTGCTTGACGATGCGCTCGTCCTACATTGTGCCCGGATTGTCCGTGGAATTAATCGCCGGACGCAACAGGTCGTCCAGCGGCTGAGTGTCCGCAGGTGTGGCTGCGGGCTCTTGACCGGCTACAGGATCGGGCTGCAGTGTTCCTTGCGGATCGTTGTAGATTGGACCGCCTTCAGCGGCAGCCGGTGTTTCGTTGTAAGCAGGCGCGGCTTGATTACCACTCGGCGTCGGCGCTGGATTGTACCCAGCCGCGTCGTTAGCAGTTGGTGCCGGCGCAGACGAATTGAAGTTCGGCGCAGTCGGAATCGACTCGGTGTTGCCTTCAGTCGAAACTTTGTCTGCACCGTAATCCGAATCGGATGTTCCAATTGGCGGAGCAACTTGCGGAACCGCATTTTTATTGCCCCAGGAGCCGGACTCGATTGCCTTAGGAGCAGTCTTCGGCGCGGTCAATGTGGGCACCGCACCAGCTGTGGTATTAGTCACGTCTACTGGAGCACCCGTCGGATTGCGAATTCGTTCGAGACTTGTGCGTGCTTGCTCGGCATAAGTGCCGTTTGGATCGAGACTCAAATACTTTTCAAAAGCAGGCACAGCCTCGCCTAACTGACTCTCCGCCTGCAACAAAAGTGCCATCGCATAATAGGCGTTGGCATACTCCGGCGAGATCGCCAGTGCTTGTTTGTACGCAGCAACCGCATTGGCATTGTCTCCAAGTTTAGTCAGAGCCAAACCAAGATTGTAGTGAGCAAGCGGTTCTTGCGGATTGTCCGTAATCGCGTTGCGATATTCTTGAACGGCGCCTTCGAAATTGTCCATCGACAAATAGATGTTGCCGAGGTTGATGTGCGCTTGCGCATAATCAGGTTTGATATCGAGCGCTTTTTTAAACTGCGAAAGCGCGCTTGAGAGCTCGCCTTTGCGTTGCAGAGCCAAACCGAGATCATTGTATGCTTCGTGCGATCGCGGATTGATTCGAATGATCGTTTGGTACGTGAGCAAGGCGTCTTGCGCTTTTCCTTGTGATTCTAAATTGCCTGCCAACATTGTCAGCAATTTAGTGTCTTCCGGAGCGCGCACCAGGAGGCGGCGCAACAGCAGTTCTGATTGATCGAGTTTGCCGGTTGATTCGAACAAGGTCGCCAGCGCCATCAGCGTGCTGCGATCGTTAGGCGACAAATTAAGCGCCGATTCGAGCGCGGATTGAGCGCCGACGTAATCTTTTAGTTTAATCAGAGCGGTGCCCAACTCTTGAAACGCCGATGCATCCGTTGGTTCTGCACTCAAACCTTGACGATAATAAGCGACGCTCTCGCGGAAGTCCCCGCGCAAAGCCAGGTTGCGACCGATATTTATCAACGATTGTCCATCATTAGGACTGAGTTTCAGCACTTCCTTGAACTGCATATCTGACGCGTCGAGATCTTTCTGACGTTGCTTGATGATGCCAAGGTTATAGTGAGCGTTGATATTGTTTGGCGAAATGCGCAGCACGTGCTCGAATTGCGAGGACGCCTTATCGAGATCGCCTGTCAGTTGTAATAAGTAGCCGAGGCTGTATCCGCTATCAACATCTTGTGGATTGAGCTTCTGCGATTCCTCGTATTCCGAAATCGCGCCCTTGAAATCGCGGTTCTTAGTGAGCACATCGCCAAGCTGCGAGTGCCATTCGGCATTGTCGCCTTTCAGGGAAATTGCGGTTCTCAGTTCGTTTGCAGATTGGTCGTAGTTATTCTGCATGGCGTAAACGCTGGCGAGTAACGCGTGAGTGTCAGGAACGTTTTTGTCCAATTCGACTGCGCGTTTGAACGCTTGTCCGGCGCCATTCAGGTCTTTCAAATAAAGCAGGCAGTTAGCCATGTTGTACTGAATGGAGAAATTTCCCGATTCATAGGCGAGGATGCGCTTGTACTCTGCGACCGCTTCGCGATAGGCGCCCTTGTCCTGGTACGCGGCTCCTAGATGGGAGCGGGCTTTGAGGTGGTCGGGGTACGATGCCAGGACTTGTTTGAGTTGCTCGATCGCCTGGTCGTGCTGACCGGCGATGCGCAATGCGATGCCAAGGTTGAGACGCAGCAATGGCACATCGGGCTTAAGCCTGATTGCCGTGTCGAATTCGTGGATTGCGCCTTCCAGGTCGCCTGTACCCTGCAGTAAAGTGCCAAGGGTTTCATGCGCAAAAGCGTCTTGTGGTCTCAGTGCAAGGGCGCGGCGATATTCGGCGATTGCGTCTTCTACCTCACCGTGTTCGTTGAGAGCGGCAGCCAGACTCAGGTGTACCAGTGGGTCGCGAGGGTTGCTTAGAACAACAGTCTTAAACGCCCTTAATGCTCGGTCCAGATCTCCTGACTTCATAGCGGCAACACCGTCGTTGTATTTAACGATCATGTCAGGCGCCATTGGCTGATTGTCAGCCCGTGCTGCGCCTGTCGCCAGCATGGCGATCAACAGAGCGACGAGATATTTGGAGTGAGTGGGACGAACCTTATAGGTATAGGGACTCCAAGAAATAGAGTGAGAACGAACCTTATATGCACGCACCTGAATACCTCACAATGTTCCGCGGTGTTTGGCTGTTTATCCAGCGCTACTCATGAAAACTCGACTAATTATGCCTGATGACCACCAAAAAAGAAGCGTGTTCCGAAAACAATCCATAAATATGCTTATCGGCGATCTTTTTTGCTGATTAGTTGAAAACTGTGTGAATACCGCGTTTCATGCGGATAATCGCTGTATGCAAAGCCCCTTTTGTGGTTACGGGACTATTGATAAGATTCTGTTAGACATAGTGGCTAAATTCTTGATGCGTTTTTTAGACATTGTGGATATTGCCTCGAACATGGCTCTGAGTGTACATTAGAGGTATGGAAGGTTAATCACCAGAGCACAGTGACCTTATCACTGGTGTCATGGTTACCTCGTTAGTGATCTTCCTCTCCCCAGTCCCAGAGGCATTCTGTCTGGTTATGGAAAACGATTGTAGCCACTGTAAAGGCATGAACTTTATATTAGCGTCGCCAGATTGGCCTCAGGCATCCCGGCAGCTAATACATATTTTTAAACCCAGTCGATCGCACAGTGTTCGGTGAACACTTGATTGCGCGTCTTTCGACTGAGATCCAGTGAAAGAACTGGATACATAACAAGGAAGTGAATTCGTCATGGTTATCGAGCAAAAGCATTTAGAATCAGTCGGCTTTAAACGCAGCCAGACCACTTCTGAGCACTACGAACAAATCGCTGGTCAAGCGCTTTCCAATTCTATTAATCACCTCAACACTGCATACGCGCAGAAACTCTGCGGTGCAGAAGGCGCTGTAGAGTTCCGCGACGACGGCGTTTACACCTACGACAATAACGGCAAACGTTATTTAGACTGCTTAGGTGGTTACGGTATTTTCAACGTCGGTCACCGACATCCTAAAGTAATCAACGCTGTAAAGGCTCAGCTAGACCAGGTTTGTTTACACAGTCAAGATTTGCTCAACCCATGGGCAGCACATCTTGCCAAGCAACTTTCTGATATCACACCAGGCAGCTTGCAATATTCTTTCTTCTGTAACAGCGGTGCTGAAGCGGTTGAAGGCGCAATCAAGCTGGCTCGTTTGTACACCGGAAAAACTGAAGTTATCTCAACCAAGAACGCATATCATGGCGTCACCCTTGGTGCATTGTCCGCGACTGGTCGTGACTGTTTTAGAGAACAGTTTCAACCTCTTCTGAGCGGCTTCCACCATGTGGCTTTCGGCGATATCGATGCGCTTGAAAAAGCAATCGGACCGAATACATGTGCTGTGATTCTCGAACCAATTCAAGGTGAGGGTGGTATCAACGTGCCACCAGCCGGTTACTTGAAGAAGGTTCGCAAGCTCACCAAAGAGCGCGGCGTACTCTTGATTCTCGACGAAGTTCAAACTGGTATGGGTAGAACCGGACGCATGTTCGCTTGCGAACACGAAGGCGTAACGCCGGACATTATGTGTCTTGCTAAAGCGCTCGGCGGCGGTGTCATGCCAATCGGCGCGTTCATCTCGACCAAAGAAATCTGGCGCGTACTTGAGGACAACCCAAGTATCCACAACTCTACATTCGGCGGAAACCCGCTTGCTTGTACAGCTGCGTCAGCCACAATCGAAGTTTTGATGGAAGAAAATCTCCCGGCTCGTTCTGCCGTTATGGGTAATTACTTCATGTCGTCACTCAAAGAATTGATGGCAAAGTATCCGAAATATCTGTCCGACGTTCGTGGACGTGGTTTGCTCATCGGTCTTGAATTCAAAACCATTGAATTGAGAACCGGTGTCCAACACGAACTCTTCCACCGCGGCGTACTGGTTGCCGGTACGATGAACGCCAACCGCACAGTTCGAATCGAGCCACCATTGACCATCACCAGACCACAAATCGATCTGATGATGAGAACTCTGGAAGGCATTCTCAGCGATCTGGCTGAGGGCGTAATCGAAATGGAAGACGTTGTCGCTTAACTGACTCAGGCACCAGTTGTGGTGACAGTATAAAACCGGTGATTCCCGATATCGAATTAGAGAGGTAGCCTGAAAGCTACCTCTCTTGTCTTTTTTGAGACGCTAACCTATTGCAATTCGTAAAAGGTGCAAGGCCCTTGCTTATTTCGCGTTCAGCGCGTATTAGGCCAGCAACTTAAGCGGACTCCAAACACGATATTATGGGTATTCAGTGAAGCACCACTTATGGTGCCCTGGTTTAAGGCGCATTTTATCGGCTAATAATATAACGATTGGATCGCCTCTGTGCGGCTGTCCGCCTTCATTTGATCAGTTGGGTCTAATCGTTTATAAGCGGAAACCGGGTATAGTTTAATTGAAGATTAAAAATTCAGGAAATTCGCAGATGGTTGAAGCGCTGGTTAAACCAGAATTACTTGTGTGGGGGCGAGACTCCGCGGGCTTTTCTATTGAACTGGTCGCAAAAAAAATGCAATTGAAACCAGAGAAGCTTACTTCCTGGGAGACCGGTAGTTCCCGCCCAACTTTTAACCAGTTGCTGAAGCTTGCCCAGATTTACAAACGCCCGGTTGCCGTATTTTATTTGCCTTCGCCTCCTAAAGGATTTTCGCTGCTGCAGGATTTCAGGAAGCTGCCAGGTGAAAGTAGCATTGCTTATACGCCAGAGCTAACTTATGAGATACGACGCGCAAACTTTCGACGTGAAACTGCTGTTCAGCTATTAGAAGAGTTGCAAGGCGAGATGGATGGGCCAACTGGTCCAGGAATTTCGACGACTATGCAGGAGTCGACAGAATCTTTTGCCAAGCGACTCCGCGCATACCTTGGAGTTGGCCTAGCTGAGCAGTTTGCCTGGAAAGGAAATGATGGTGGATACGACGCGCTAAGTCACTGGAAGGAAGCAGTCGAAAGCAAGGGCGTACTGGTTTTTCAAGCTGCAAATGTTGATGTTAAGGAGATGCGAGGTTTTTCCATCTATGCGCAGGTCCTGCCAGTTATTGTCTTAAATAACAAAGATGCCGCGGTAGCTCGGATATTCACACTCATCCATGAATTTACCCATCTCGCGCTGGGTTCTGCTGGTATCTGTAATTTAAATCACAGCGATAAAGTCGAAGTTTATTGCAATGGTGTCGCGGGTGAATTCTTAATTCCGAAATCGTCGTTTCTTAACGAACCGGAAATCATTCGAAAAACGCAACTTGCCGACGTGGCGGATTGGTCGGATTCGGCAATAAGTGCCCTAAGCAAGAAATATAGTGTGAGTCGGCAAGTGGTCCTTCGACGCCTTCAAACGCTCTCGCTCATTTCATCTGAAGAGTATGGAGCGAAACAGACTGCTTTCGAACAGCAGGCCGCTGCTCAATTAAAGATCAAAACATCCGGTGGCCCGACTCCGCCAGTGAAAGCAATATCGTCAGCGGGCTCACTCTTCACTCGCTTAGTCCTTGCCGGCTATCATCGAGAAAAGCTGACAGGTAGCGACGTTTCAGAGTATTTAAACGTCAAAGTAAAACACTTCGCGAAAATTGAAGAGCTTGTTTCGTTGTGAGAAAGTACAGCCTCGACACGAGCGGGTTGATTGACGCATACACGCGATACTATCCGCCGGACACGTTTAAGGGGCTATGGGTCAAACTGAGCGAGAGTGCTTTCTTTGGTTACTCTTATGCGACGAAAATGGTTCGCACGGAGCTTGAAAAGGAGGACGATGATCTCCTCAAATGGTGTGACGCTCAAGATGCTTTCTTCAAAGAGGTTGACGAAGCAATCCAGCGAAAAGTCGCGGATATCCTCACTACGCATCCAATGCTCGTTAAGGCTGGGTCCGGTCGGTCCGGCGCAGACCCCTTTGTGATCGCGCTGGCAGAACTAACAGACGCAACCGTAATCACGGGCGAGATTTTTGGTAGCGCTTCGAAGCCCAAAATTCCAGATGTTTGCAGGGACCGCGGTGTCAAATGTGGCAATGTTTTACACATGATAAAAAGCGAAGGTTGGACTTTTTGACCCGCCAACTTTCGCTGTTATAAATTTTCTTTCAAATTTTGCCGCAGCGTGCGTAGGCAGTAATTGACGCTGGCTTAGGCAGCATGGAGCTTTTATATTTTTTTTGTACTGTATGTGGTGGCATTGTGATTTCAAAAATTGCTACCGAGAGTTTCTTCGCGGTTGCTATCAAACAGAATGCTATTGCGGACTTGAGCACCATATATAGTGGCGTAGTTGCATTGTCCAAGAAGTCGGAATTAGCTAAGTTCGCCGACTTTACTTTCGACATGATGGAGGAAATCGCCCTGATCGATCAATCGAAACGCCATTTCAATGTCATTTTTTATCAATCTATCTTTTGATAAGTACCCAATATTTTTTCTAACAAATTCGTAGGCTGCATCCACGCCACGTCCGGGTGTTTGACCTTTTGATTCGATTCCTTCAGGTGCGAAAGCTTGCCCACCGTTTTTGTATCGACCAGTGCGCAGATCCAGTCCCTGCGCAGCGCACAGCAATTCGATAGCGAGGACATACTTGAGGTTTTTGAGAATCGCGCGCGATTTTCTTGCGCCGATCGTGCCCATCGACACGTGGTCTTCTTGATTTGCCGACGTTGGAATCGAGTCAACGCTGGCGGGATGCGCGAGTGATTTATTTTCTGAGACGAGGGCGGCTGCCGTGTATTGCGCGATCATGAAACCGGAGTTAAGCCCACCATTTAAAATTAAAAATGGCGGCAAGCCATTAGAGAGTGATGGATTAACCAGGCGTTCGGTTCTTCTTTCAGAGATGTTTGCTAACTCTGCCAGGGCAATTGAGAGATAGTCGACGACAAGGGCTATGGGCTGACCATGAAAGTTGCCCGCTGAGATAACTCCGCTTTCGAATATAAGAGGATTGTCGGTCGCCGAATTAAGTTCAACCTCGATCACTTCGCGGGCGTGTTCTATTGCCTGTCTACTGGCACCGTGGACCTGTGGCATGCATCGTAACGAGTAGGCGTCCTGCACCATTCCGCAGTTTTTGTGACTTTCCATAAGGTCGCTGTCAGAAAGCAATAACCGCAGATTACTTGCTGATGCAACCTGGCCGCTGTGGGGGCGAATCGAATGGACCTGTGAATCAAACGCTTTTTTAGTTCCCAGCAACGCTTCCAGAGTCATGGCGCCAATGATATCGGCAACTTTTGTCAGCGCTAACGCATCGCGTAAAACAAGCGAACCGATAGCGGTCATTACTTGGGTGCCGTTGGTCAGTGCCAGCCCTTCTTTCGCCTGCAGTATCACTGGTTTGAGACCGGCGCGAGTGAGCGCCTCGCGGCCGTCATAGACTTTGCCCTTGTAATCGGCCTCCCCTTCACCAATGAGAACAAGCGCAAGATGCGCCAGGGGCGCCAAATCTCCGGAGGCGCCGACGGAGCCTTGTTCGGGTATAACGGGGTGTACGCCTTGGTTGAGCATATCCAGCAGCAAGCGGACCACTCGTTTGCGTACGCCGGAGAAGCCTTTTGCCAGCGCATTCGCTCTCAAGAGCATTGTTGCGCGGGTTTCTGGTACCGAAAGAGCCGGTCCAACGCCGACGGCGTGGCTTAAGAGAAAGTTCTTTTGCAGTTTTACGCTATCTTCTGGTGGGATGTAGACATCCTTAAACTTGCCAAAACCGGTCGTAATACCGTAAACGACACTTCTGTTTGCTAGCAACTCTTCCACAATTTTGCGACTCTCGGCTATCTGGCGCACGGCCTGCTCTGAGAGGTCTACTTGTCTCTTACCTGACGCGACGCTTGACACGTCGTCCAGGCTCAGACCGTTGCCGTCGATTAAAAGTGTTTCTTCGTTTGGTTTATTCACGTAAAGCCGCTCCCACTCAAGAAAGGGTAGCATTTTGGCCCGGTGGAGAAACTAAAAACTTCCTTTGTACCAGTCCTAAAATGTTTCTTGGAAACGTGGAAACAAAGGTAGGCGCGGTCCGTCTCTCGTAAATATGGTCTGTTGCCAAGGTGTTTCGAGGAGCCCTGTTATTACCGGGTTTTCCCCGAGAAGTACCAGGATAAATCGGGATTTAGGACAAGAAAGTACGTGGTAAGATTGCTGTGAAGACAGTTTACAGACCGGGTGGCTACGAATTGTCGGTGTGATTGGGAAATGAAAATAAAGCGACCCTTGAAAATTGGAATAACGAAAACTTTCGGTCTGGGAAGGAAACTTCCGCGACTGTTAGGTTTGACCGTGGTGGCGGTGGTGGTGGCATCTACCTTGAGCATGCCGAACGCTTTGGCTGCTGCTCAGCCCGGTAACGATTACGAAAAATTGGAATCGAAATTTTTTATGCGAACGTATCCTAAAGATACGTCCGACGCAAGACTCGATCGGCTCGAGAAAATGGTTTTTGGAGAGGCTAAAGAAGGCGCCGACAGAGAGCGTCTCGACAGTCTCTTGAAGTTGGTCCCCAGCGCCTCTAACGTCGCCGAAAGTGGTACTGCAGGTGGTGACTCGTCCGCCGCTTCTTCGAAGCGCGCTCCAGCGAACCAGCCGACCAAGTCCGCCGCAAGCTCTGCGCCTGCGCACAAACCGGCTGCCGATGACGACGCCGGCACTCAATATCCAGCAGTCACCGCAATCGAAAAGAAATTGTTCGGCAAAGATTTTGAATCGGAAAACGTAGAAGACCGCTTAACTCGACTGGAGAAAAAAGCGTTTGGAAAGATATCCGCTTCAAATGACTTGAGCGAACGTATGGATGCACTCAAGGACAAAACCGGTATCGACGTCGCGCGTGGTCCAGCAGCAGGTTCTGAATGGAACGACGAAGACGAAAACGAAACGGATTATCCCGCGCCGAGCTCACCAGTTGCACGCCGAGTTCCTGGCGTCCCGGCGAGCGATTCGGGCAAATCATTCAGTGGTCGCGATGTCGGCGCCGATTTGAATCGAGCCTTTAATCGAGGCACCGGATCTAGTGGCAGTGGTTCTTACGGCATGGGCGGCGGCAGCAGCTATTCCAGCGGCGGCTCAGGCGCTTACGGATTCGGCGGCGGTGCACGATCTTCGAGTCCATCGATTGCTTATCGAGGCACTGCTCCTGCAATTGGTGGCAGATCGCCCAGTTCGATCGGTTCGACAACTCCTTTTAGCGGCGGATCGGCCGGAACTCGCAGAGCTCCTGCCCCTGTAGATCCAGATGATGACGATGATGCCGACGCCGGATTCACTCCGCCGCCTGCACCTCGCCGCGGCGTTATGCCTCCAGTGGCACCTCCAATGTCCAGAGGGGGAGCAGCCAGTTTTGGCGGTGGAGCCAGCAGTGGCTTCGCGGTACAACTCGACGCACTGGAAACACAAGTTTTCGGTAAAACCTACCAGGATGGTCTGGCTCCAAGGATAGAACGATTGGAGACGACGGTATTTCCTGGCGAAAAGAGCAAGCCGAGAACTCCGGCGGAGCGCATCAGCAGGCTCACTCAAGTGATTCCGATCTCAGGCAGCCCGAGTCCATCGATTTCCCAAAATCCGATGGCCGGCGGTCAAGACCTTGATGGCGACGGACAAGTTGATATGCAACAAATTCCTGCCGATCAATCTTCCATCGCCCAACAACAGCCGCAGAAACGAGGCGGTGGGCTTGGACGAATTATGAATTCGCTTGGCAGTTTCCTTGGCGGCGGAATGTCGGTCGGAAGTTATCCGATGCAATCCGGAGGCGGCAACTTGGTTACCGATCCGCAAACAGGCATGTTGTTGGATCAATTCAGCGGTAATTTGATTAACCCGACGACCGGTGCGGTCGTCGGACGGAAGTCCGGAATGGGCTACGCGACACCGATGCCAAACTATGGTGTGGGATCGTTTAATAACGGTTTCTCCTCTCCGTCTTACGGAAATTCGATGTACTCGAATCCGGGCTATGGTATCGGCGGCAGTGGCGTCCGTTTTGGTACTGGTGGCGTCCGATTCGGGGGAGGCATGTGGCCATAGTGTCAGCACAAAAGCTGATGTTAGTTCTTGGCGCCACTGGTTTTCTTGGCAAATTTGTTATCGATAAAATGATCGCAAGCGACTATCCGCTTCGGGTGGTAACGCGCGGTGGCGCGGATTGGCAGAACTCAACAGTGTCGAGTCTTCGCCATAAAGGTGTTGATGTCATCATGGGTGATATCACAAAACAAGAAATTCTCGAGCGCGCTGTCGAGGGAACGTCCGCCATAGTCAATATGGCAGGCTGTTTTCTAGAAGCGCGCAATTCTTCGTATGAGGAAGTGAACGTCGACGCTGTGGAACAGTTAGCTCAGGTTGGAAAGGCTGCAGGCGTTCAGCGCGTCATTCATGTCAGTTGCCTGGGAGCAAGGCGTGATGCCGATTGTCGCTATTTTAAAACCAAGTGGGACGGCGAAGAAATTGTCCGCGACAGCAAACAATACTGGACGATTTTTCGTCCATCGTTTATCTTCGGCAATCGCTTTCCGTTTCTAGAACACCTCAAACCGGTGTTCACTTTTAAAATGTTTTTGCCTGTGATTGGCAGTGGCACCAACACTATTCAACCGGTTTTCGTCGAGGACGTCGCCGACTGTATCGTGCAAAGTATTTACTCGCGCGAGTGCGTTGGAAAATCTTTCGACCTGGTCGGACCAGATGATTTTTCAATGCTCGAACTTCTCGAGATGTCTCGCAACGCGCTCGAGATTGGCGGCCCGACGATGAATTTGCCCAGTCAAATTTCTGGCAAAACGATGGGCATAATGGCTAAAGCATTACCTCGTTCAATTTTGACGAATGATCTCGCCGGCATGATGAGTGACGATTCGTGCAGCACGCAAGACGATATGCTTGGAAACTTTCAAGTGGCGAACGCCTCGATGCACGATTATTTCCCCGCAATCGTTGAATCGCTGGGCGTTAAGTCGAAACCGTTTTTCTAATTGGCTTAGTCCGATCGTTAACATCTGTTTTTGAAGAGCCTGATTGCCGCTTAATGTTCGGGTGATTTGGCTGGAAGTATGCTAATTTGTCGTGTGAGCTAATTTTCGCTGGGGGATTCTCGATGATCAGGCTGGGTAAACCTGTCAAGCTTCTCGAATGGGGAGTAGGCACCAACACAACCAATCAGCGCTGGATCGAATTCGGCAGTGGAAACATTGTTGGCAAGCCGAAAACGGTTGACGGCATAACGACGATTATCGTAAAGCTTGACAAGGGTGCTGAGAAATCAAATTCCGCCGACGACACCATTAAGGTCGCACAGTGCGGCGAAAGCATGACACCGCTTGATGATAAAGCCTGGGGCGAAGTCGCTTACGGACGGCTGAAGAGCATCGAAGGCGACACTGTTGAAGTTGAAGTCAAAGTAGCTGTGAAAGTCGGTCGTTAAGAACTCAGCTGGGTTCGCTATGCACCGGTTCTAAACCTACAGCGTTCGAGATGCGCTACGCACTACTATTGACCAGTCACTTCTTTGACAGGGCTGTCGGTCGCACGCGGTTGCTTCGGATCGCGAGCGGCGGCTTCTTCCGTGAACAGGTATGGATAAACAACTCCGGAGTATCGTGTCGTGCCGGGCGCCGGCATTGTTTTTGGCGCGATGTTTCTGTGGTCGATGATGCGCGGCACGTAGATGATGTTTGTCTGGTGTTTACTTCGTGCTATTGCCACGTTCGGATTGACAGCTGCTCCGGGTTGCGGCTGTGCTGTCGCGGTAGTTGGATCGGGCGTTCCAGCTTTAGTTTTCTTTGCGGCTGGATCTACAATGACAGTTTCGATGGTACCGATTGCGGTGTCAGTTTCGCCAGGTTGTTTTTTCAGCAACATCGAACTCAATGTTCTGGAGGTGACTGTCCATACGCTACTCAACACGCTCATGTTCGATACGAGTAGAACACTGGAGGCGATAAAGATGATCACGCTTGCAACAATTCGCGCTATCACCACTTTCGGTGATCGTCTCGGACCATCTTGAGCGAACGTCTCGGAGAACTTTAACGAAACAGTCAGTTCTTGCTCCACCAGATTGCTTCTCAACGCCATGAGCTTGGTCATGGTCGAGTCCAATTTTGATTTTTGTCTCTTTGGCGGTTTTTTAAATTTCTTGATCGTTTCGTTTTCTTTGTCGTGCTCAAGTTCGGTATCTGTTTTTATTCGAACCGGAGGCGGCGCTATGCTCGCTTCCATACCGGGAACCGCTTGCAATGCTGGAAGTCGCGCTACTTGTGAAAAGCGTCCGGAATGTTCTTGATCCGGCGGAATCGTTGATTCGGATGCTCTTCCATCAAGTTCTGCCAGTTGACGAGCACGATCGCTGTCAACTCCTGGTGACGGAAATACAGGTGTGTTGCCAATCTCGGTTGACGGCACGGAAATATCTTGTTCGTCTGGATCGGCTACGCCGAACTCGTCGTCTGCAATGTCTGCACCAAATCCGGTGGCGGTGTGGACTGGTTCCACTGACGAACTGCTGGTCGAGAACGGATTCTCCGGAGGCGTAAATGTAACTTCGCCCTCCCCATTTACTTCGTCAAGATCGTCCAGATCATCTACATCTTCAAATTCGTCGTAACCAGGATCGCCCGGCTGCTTCCTTGAAACGTCCGGTGCCCGTCTTATAATACCGATCTCGGAAACTGGCTCTATGGAAGGTGTTTCCGGTGATGTTCGAGCAATCGTTTCGATATCTTCCGCGCTGAATTGTTCAAACTCACTGTCATCAACCGCGTCGATTGGAGTCGCCTGAACCGAAGAAGTTTCAATTGTTGTGTGAGCAACAGGTTGAAGTTCTGGTTCATCCTCCTCAAAATCACCGAAATTGGCATCATCGATTACTTCTGCTGTGGTTGGAGGTCTGTCTCCAGTTGCGGTGGCTGCGTCTAGTGGTACCGAGACTGGTGCTTTTGTCGCTTTCGGAACAGCTGGTGCCCACTCCGCCGATACTGGTACCACTACCCTCTCCGGTGTCGCTGGTGGTGCCGTTGTTTCCGCTGCTGACGCTAACGATTTCTGTACTCCGGACGCCGCTTGAGCAGCCGCTTCCATAACAGCTGCAGCAGCAGCTAAATTATTTTGCGCTTCCGCCTGCGAAGCAATGTCCTCTTCCTCGTCTTCTTCCGGTTCATACGAGTCGCTGCTGATTGAACGATACCAATCGTTGAGGCCTTTTCGAAATTCGTGGATAGTTGCCGTGCGTTTGGCCGGATCCCAATCGAGTGCGCGAGCCAGCACATCGCCCAGTTTGTCAGCTTCCGGAATGTCGGGACGATATTCAAAAATTGGTGCCAATTCCGAAGCCGCCTCGTCAAGGACGCGACCGTCATCGATTTTTAGAAAAGGCAAATAGCCCGTTATCAGCTGATATGCAACTGCGGCAAGCGAGAAAACATCCGACTTGAATGTTGCCTCACCATTTCTTTGTTCTGGACTGAGGTACGGAGAGCCGGCTATATCGGGGCGTTCCGGCAGCTCGCGCGTTCTATTAATGGCGCCGAAGTCGACAACCTTGACGATAATTGCGTCGTCTGGTTTCGTTATCACGACATTAGAAGGTTTAAGTCCACCATGAATAATGTTCTGGCTATGAGCATATTGCAGCGCGTCGCAAAGCTGGAATAGGAAGATCGTGATCTCATCGTCATCCTCGAGAGTCCCAACCTCATCAATTAGATCGCTCAGGCTTATGCCTTCCAAAAACTCGGTGATTAGAACCGGGCGTCCGTCGTCAGAAGTTCGCCAATCGACGGTCTGAACGATATTCTCCTGTTGCAACCGGCCATGCTCCAGGATGGCCGCGTGAAAACGCTCCTGAACAGCCTCGTTCGAAGTGGTAATTGTTTTGGCCAGGAGATGGCGACCGGAAGACAATTCGCGAATAATCACAACTTCGCTGCAATCAGTCTCGCCCAGTGGTCCAATAATCACATAATTATCGGACAAGACGCGGGAGTCGTGTTCGCTTGCGGCAAGCTTATTGGCTGGCTTTAAGGAATTAGAATTGTGGGTTTCTTCCAAGGTCTACGAACCCTGCGTCACGCACGAGTGGTTGACGGACTTTGCATATACTGGATAAGATGGAAATATTAGGCGCGGTTAATTAATGCCACTTAATAATCCTATCAAAACGCTGCAAACTCAAACCATGAAAAAACAAAATTTAAGACCACAGCACGGCAGTATGCTTGTTCTAATGATCGCGTTTACTGCGACCATAGTGCTGGCGCTGCTGTTCTTCGCTCTGGGCTTCGTTCGATTGACCGGGACGCAATCGGAGCAGAAGACTGCTATTGAAGCTGCTGCACTGGCCGCGGCGCGTGAGATGAGCAACATTGTCGTCATCAACCCGGACTTCGGCTATGTCGGTCTGTCGGACTCTGCGCCTGTCGGCACCGATACCTCCTCGGCAGATAACTACTATAACCAGGTTCATGGCATCAACACGTTGATGGGCACGACCCTGCTCGACTACATAATAGGTAAAGCGATCGACAATGACGAGTTGAGAGATCTCGCTGATGTTGATTTCCAAAAAGCCAAACTGGCTGCCGACCAGTTGCAGACAGAATTAAATAGATGCAGGGCATCGGGAGAAACTGCGTTGGATAAAGACGGAAACGTTTTGAATCCTTATTTAGCTGCAGAAAACGCATATCGTGCCAACCAAGTTCGCCAGGCTGGAAAAAGTACTTTAAAAGCTGGATCGATGAAACTCGATCTCGGTGCCGTCGATGGCAACATCACTAACATCAAGACGCCATCGGGTTGGGGCGGATCGTTCAACGCCGGCGCCACAAAAGCTGGCTACTACGCCTCATACAAACCAGTCGTTTTCGACAACAAAACATGGGTGTTCGCCGGCGTAGGGGACTCAATGAAACTGTTGGACCCCCAGAAGTTCGTCGCTTCTGCAACTGGCGTTCCATATCAGCACAGAACGATCGTCAGAGCTGAAGCCATTCAAGACCTCAATGATGGCGGTATCGTCGCCAGTACCATAGCTGTTGCTGTCGCGCAACCAGCCAGTGTGTACGACCCGAAACCGGCTCCTGGTGCGCTTGTGGTATCCTTCCCGGATGGACCGCCGGACGGTGTTTGCGCATTGCGAAACCTGGCTGATCTTTATCTTGGAACTTGTTTGGCTGACGGTAACGATAATTCCGACGTCTACATCGCTTCAAACGGCGACTATCCAACTGATCCGAGCAGCACGATCACACCCGATCCGAACTGGCCCATACCTTCTGATCCGGGCAAACAAGCCAACAACGCTTGCAAAATTGCCATCTATGATTGGTTGAAGAGAGCCGGAACCAAAGCCAATGTGGCTGCTGTTCTTGCAGTGCAAAATCAAAATTGGAACATGCCGAATCCGGCTACGGTCGTATGGCCTCCAGGTGTCGCAGGCGCCAAGCCGATCCCTAATGGCGTCGCGCACATCTTCAAGTTCACTCCGACTGGAACCGTTTTCTATCAGAGCAAACAAGCTGATCCTGCGCCATTCTATGTGATCTCCGATCAACAAATGATGGTGGAATCATTCGAGGCTTTGACCAACGGTGCAGCCGACATTGTCTCGATCAAGCCTATCGATCTTGGTCCTCCGATCATGGACAGTGATGGCGAAGTTATTCTGACCAAGAAATATGATTTGTACATTCGTGATTACGGTCGTCGTCCAGGTAAGATGAATGGCGGAAAGCACTCTGGTGAGCCAATCGACGATCCACTGGTTTCGCAGAAGAAGGTTGAGAAACCATCGATTCGTCTTGCCAATAATGATACTGGATTTGGTACCACCGGCTTGGCGTCGTTATCCGGTGCCGGCGCGAAGTCCAAGTCAGAAGGTGGCGGTGGCGGCAGTGGTGCCCTGCCATTGATTCTTCCGCAAGAAGATTTCGCCTTCTACTGGAGTGGCACTGCAATGCAGATTTTGCGTGCTCCAGGCGCGTACAAACAATTTCAGGCAGGCAGTGGAGTTAGATCGACGTATCAAGTCAGCGGTGTGATCGCCGACATCAGATTCCGCAGACAACTTCAGGTAAAGGATGACAATACTGTCGAAATTCCTGTTGTAGATCCAACAACGGGAACACCGGTTGTCGACCCAACCACAGGCCTTCCATCGACGACTCCACAAAATGTCAGCACCAAATCTGATATCGGTTACGTCGGACTGAAATAGTCAGTTTGAAGTATGCAAAATTTTTAGCGCGGTTCGATCAAAGTTGAACCGCGCTATTTTTTTGATTCGAAACCAACTAATCTTTGAATTCCAAAACACAACTAAGGAGCGCTCACCGCGAGGTTTCCGCCACCTTTGGCCTGGCTGGTCTGGTACATTTTTTCGGTGCTGCGTTTGAATGTTTTGACGATGTCTTTTTGAATAAACTTCAAAGTGAAACTAGCCATCGCTTTTGGAATCGGATCCGTGGTCGACTCGAGAGTATATTTCACTTTGCACGATTTGCCGTTGTTGTCCGGCGTCAACTCCCATCGTCCCTGGCTCGACTCGAAGTTTCCTTCGAGCATGGCCCAGCGCAATACGTGCGGTTTGCCATTCAGATCGTTGACGATTCTTTGTTTGCTTTCGCGCAAAAACATTTGCGGTTTTAAATTGCTTTCCGTATAAACATAATTGCCGGACCGCTTCGTCACCTTGCAGCTTTCGATGCGCGGAAACAACTGCGGATATCTGGGGAAGTCCGTCAACTCCTGCCAGACAAAATCGGGTGGAGCTTTGATTGAAGTTTCCATCACCGAAGTGACGCAGTTCTTAGAGGGCCTGGGAAGCACGTCCGGAGTCGGAACCAGAGAAGCGCTGGCGGGAATTTCGCTGGCTAACTTGCGGGGTTCGTTGGATTCAATCGTTTTGGCTTCGAGTGCTGAGCCGAATGCGCCGGCGGTGCAAACGGCGAATACGAGCGCAGCCGGAAGTAAACCAGCGGTTTTCGATGTTGACCCGTTGTTATTAAAAATGATGAGAGACCCCAAATAAGCTGATTCTGATTCTAACGAAACCAGGTCGTGAACGGTGTAATTTCGGAGGAAAAACCTACTTTTCCGAGCATAACCGTCGTGTCGTCGAGAGCCGAGCGCTCTGTAATCATACCGCTAGGATTTATTATCGCCGACGGACCGGTATTTGCGGCAAAAACAAAAAATCTACGATTCTCTATTGCCCTGAAAACCGAAAACGCAATCATTTGCTCGCCGATCACCGACTGGTGAAACCAAGCCAGGTCAGAGATATTGACCAGTAATTGCCCACCGTTTCTGGTGCTGTCGGCGGCCAGTTCAGGCGATATACATTCGAAACATATCAAGGGGGCGGAGTTGCCCCGGGTCAGCTCGAGGACTTCGGCCTGCTTGCCGGATGAAAGCCCGGCTCCTGCCGGGGTATTGGTCAAACGCTTGACCCAATCGGGCATGTACTGCACTGCTGTCGGGGCGTACTCGCCGAAAGGAACGAGATATCGCTTGCTGTAAAAATTGGGCAGAAATTTGCCGGCGCTAGAGATGCCGTAAGCCGAATTGTAGGGGTTGCCTTCCTGATCGCTGCCGATGGCGCCCACCACCATGTCTAACTCTCGGTCTTTGCAAATTTGACCGAGAAGATTTTGCACTTCTTTGTTGTCGCTCAAATATGTAGGCACGGCGCTCTCAGTGAAGATGCACATGCCAGGCGGGATGCGAGGAATCAGTTTGATGTAGCGCTCGAGTAATTCATCAAGTGAGTATCGATGCGAAGTTTTCTGCATCTCTATATTGATGTTGCCTTGCAGCACCGCCACTGGGGTCATGGCCTTGATCATGGTTTTGGCGGACTGCCACTGGCCAAGCGCGAGGCAGAGAGGAATGATAAGCAAAACGATTGAAGTTTGAACCACAGCCATGCGCTTGTTGCTCGCTGTGATTGCCTTGTAGAGCGACTTTCCACTAAACGTAGAAACCAGAGAAGCGATACTGGTGTTGACCATGACGATGATGAAACCAAGGCCGATGCCGCCGATGATCGATGCGATTTGAATCAGTGGAATCTGTTTGTACTGCGTGTACTCCAGCATGCTCCAGGGCACACCCAGAAAGGACGGGGCGTTTCCGATTTTGTTGACGATAAGAACCCATAATAATGGCAGCATAATTACTGCCGGAATTTTCCAGCCGCCCGGAATTTTTTGCGGAACAAACGAGCCCGTCATCGGGATGAGACGGGCGCATAGAGCGAAGATGGCGACAATCAGTGCCTGGTGAAATGAGCAAATAAACCAGGCACTGGCGGCCAGCATCCAGCCTTGCCACCAGTTGAAGCCGAGCCAGGCAAGCGGCTGTAGACCCAGATACCAGTTGAGGTACACCAGGTTATACGCCAGACCAAAAACCAGTCCGCGCGCTGCCGCTTGCCAGACATTTTTGCTGGCTGAGATGGCAAGAACGAGAGGCGCCAAGCCAATCCAGGCTAGATACCATTGATTGATACCAGGGCAAGACAGACCAAGCAAACATCCGAATCCGGTGAGCCAGAGAAAATCTCTGACCGTGATTAGCTTGGCACCGCTCTTCTTGGATGAAGGCTTGGTCTTATCTTGCTTTTTAGCTATTGTTGGCACTCTCGGTGGCTTTCATTAGTTTTCTCATCAATTGAGTTGAAAACTATTTTCCTGCTTTAGTCGCCATATCGGCTTTGACCAACTTCTCAACTTCTTGAAGAATCTTCGGATTTTGTTCGAGGAAGATGATCGATGCATCTCTTCCTTGACCGATACGATCTTCGCCGAAGCTGTACCAGGCGCCAGCTTTTTTGACGATGTTGAGTTCGACTGCAACGTCGAGGATACAACCGATTGAGTTGATTCCTTTTCCATAAACGATATCGAATTCAGCAATGCGGAACGGAGGCGCTACCTTGTTCTTAACTACTTTGACTTTGACTCTGTTGCCGACTTCGCGACCATCTTTTTTCAACGTTTCGATCTTTCTGATGTCCAATCTGACTGAAGCGTAGAACTTGAGCGCGTTGCCGCCGGTCGTGGTTTCTGGATTACCATACATCACGCCGATCTTCATTCTGAGCTGGTTGATGAAGATAACTGTGGTTTTCGTTTTGGCAACGACAGCCGTCAGTTTTCTCAGAGCCTGGCTCATCAAGCGGGCTTGCAAACCTGGAAGACTGTCTCCCATTTCGCCTTCGATTTCAGCTTTTGGAACAAGTGCTGCGACTGAGTCGATGATGACCAGGTCGACGGCACCGGAGCGAACTAATTGTTCGACGATTTCCAGCGCTTGTTCTCCGGTGTCAGGTTGCGAGATTAAGAGCTCATCAACGTTGACGCCGAGTGCACGAGCGTACTCAGGATCGAGCGCGTGTTCTGCGTCAACGATAGCGGCGATGCCACCTTTACGTTGAATTTCGGCAGCGACGTGCTGAGCGAGGGTGGTTTTACCGGAAGACTCAGGTCCGTAGATCTCGATAATTCTTCCGCGAGGAAGACCACCGACTCCAAGAGCCAGATCGAGAGTGATCGCGCCGGTTGAAACTACTTCAACGGCCTGATTTCTCGAATCGCCCAACTTCATGATCGAGCCATCGCCGTATTGCTTTTTGATGGCGTCCATAGCCAATCCAAGCGCTTTGGTGCGCTCTGCTGAAGGCGGTTCCACTTTATCTTTAAATGGAGCGTCTTTATTGTCTTTGTTAGGCGACGACGCTTTCGCGGTCGTCTCTTTTTCCAGGTTCTCTTCGGTCATTACGTTCTTGCTCGCGGTCTTTCCAGACTTGTCTTTGGTTGCGAAAGCCATTTTGTATCTCCTTCTAGAGTCTAACCGGTGCCGAGACCTGAAGCACGCTTGCAAGGACGGGCAACTTCTATAGCTCTTGTATATCGCTTGTATGGCGCATGGGTGCGGCGTTTTCACGCCTTGGGCAAATTATAGCCGCACTCGGGCCAGAAACTAATTAAAACTAGTCCTGGTGCCGGTTGTACCGCTATTAGATATGTGGTGATAATTGAATCGAGTACAAACCGCTCCGACGGCTGATTTCTCGATCAAAATTTTTGTCTTTTCTCTTCAGATGCGCGTTCTTGACAATAGCTCAGGTTTTAAAGGTGGGCAGCAGAGGGTATAAAAAGGTTGTTAGACAACAAATTGTCTAATCTAGGTTCCAATGTCTTAGACGTTACTAACCGCGGCCGAGTTCAATGGGCGAGTTAAATTTTCGCGATTATTTTTCAGCGCAGATCCGGGTGGAGATATGAATCATTTCCAACGGCGGGAGGGCGAGATGAAAACAGCTCAGCGGCTGTTCAGCTTACGTCAGAGTGATTTGTTCGAGTCCGTCAATCCCGTGGAGCTAGGACGCCTTCTGGGCATCCTGGAAGAGCAGGAATTGCCGAAACATCACATGCTGTTTGCACCAGGAACACCTTGTACGGCAATCTACTTTATTGAAAAAGGTAGAGTGCGCGTCACTCGACTTTCTCCCGAGGGCAAAACTGTAATCCTGGCACTGCTAGGACCCGGCGACATGATAGGCGAAGCGGCCTGGGAATTAGGAGAGCACGACAGTTACGCCGAGACGCTGGAAGAAGCGCGCATCTTCCAAATTTCGCGCGAAGCATTTCAAAATTACATCCGCGAAAACCCGGAGTTCGGGCTGCGCTTGATAGAAGTTCTCGGCGGACGATTGAAGCAAGCGCAAGCGCGTATCGAAGATTTAGTCTTCCGACAGGTGCCAAGCCGCGTGGCAAGACTGCTGTTAACCCTGGCAGAAAGCCATGGTCGCGTCACACCAAGTGGTGTCAGAGTAGAGTTTCCGCTCACCCATCAAGAAATTGCCGACATGGTCGGATCGTCAAGAGTGACAGTCACACAGATTCTCAATAAGTTTAGAACCAGCCATTGGATCGACATCGAATCAAAACGAGTGACTATCCATAATATGGATGCGCTCGAACAACTTGTCAGGCAGCCCGGATAATTTTACTCCGCTCAATTGCAAAAGATTGGATTGACCACACCTGTTGCAACCCCGGATAGGCATGCGATGAGCAAACTTCTTGCTAAGCAGTTTGTTAAACCGAAACCCGGTTGGATAGCCCGTTTGTTTGGGGATAAAGAGAGCAGCTATAACTACAACGTCGAAAAAGTTGAATCGATCGACTGCGGCGGCTTTTTCGAGAAACATAATTTACTCCGAGTGTTTGTGGCAGATTTGTTCCTGGAAGGTGTGGTTCTGCCGGGTAGCAAATCATATGGAAACTTTGCTTACGATGGCGAACGACTGCTCTATCTTCATGGAAAGCCAGCCACTCGGAAGCCGCGCATGCAGGAGTTGCTTCAAGCAGAAGGGAAGCCACTTGAGCTGTGCGATCCGGAAAAGTTGGGCGAACTTTTTATTTCTTGTTTGCTGCGTCGAAAAAATGAATACCATGCCCTGATTGTTTCTACTGATAGCCTGCGTAGTTACGATTCACCGAGGAACATATATAAAGTTGACGAACAAGTGTTAGAGAAAATAGCCGAGCAAATTAGAGCACCCGCGATCGTCGGTGACACGCACTCCGGATGGAAGCTCAATGTGGTGACAGTGAGTGGGTGGATGGATCGTAAGAACAATCTCAGTGCCATTGAATTTAGTATCACGCCGACGTTCGAAATTTCCACAGTTCAGGTTAATCTCAGTCGCAGAATTTTTGCGCAGTCGCCGAGCCTCAAATATTGATCGAAGCGCGGCTCAACTCGGTGCTGGCATCTCAGACGAACCTGCGTGTTCATAGTTCATTGCAGTTCACTGTTTTTGCCGCAACCATCCTAGGGATAATCCGGTGACACGATCGTTGGGTGGTGTGGCAAGATATTTTTGTGGGGAATTAATGATCGTCTCTTGCGGGGTTCTGCCTGTGCGTTTACTACAAACTGCGATTGCCGGCTTCAAAAGACCGCGAGCCAAAACATCGCAGGAATTGATTAACAATGTGCAAATAGCCACACCATGCATGGTTGGCTGGGACACCATGAGCGGTGACGACAAAGTGCGGTTTTGCGGAATGTGCGAAAAAAATGTCTACGACATCAGTGCTCTGACCGCAGACGCTGCAGTGGAGCTGATCCGTGAGAAAAAGGGCAACGTTTGCATTCAATTATATAGAAGGAACGATGGAACGGTTTTAACTGAAGACTGTCCGCGAGGTTTGAAACGCTTACGACAAGCCATGGCCAAGAAGGTGGCCTGTGCTGCCGCTGCTGTCGGCTGGCTCGGCTTTGCGGCGGGCGTAGCAAACGCTCAGTCACCGGCCGTTGAGAAAAAATCAGGAACCAGCTGCCCAACCAAGGTAACGCGTGGCAAGTATTTGCGCGGTGATTTCGCTGCGCCTCCAGCCAATTCGGAAACGGTCCCTATTGGCGGCGCAATAGCACCAGAATCTGTGCAAAATATCATGCGGGATCCGCAAAAATCGGACGTCAAAGAAGTCGAAACTCGCTCCCCGGAAATGGTAATGCTGATGCGATTGCTGGCCGGTACGGTTGCCGTCGGTGCAAGTTTGCTTGCATATAAGAGGTTGAAGCGCCGATCTATTTGGGTGCTTGGAAGCCTTGTCGTGGTTTTATGCGCCGTCCTGGGCTTCGTCTGGGTGATGTAATGGGCCACGCGTTAAGCGGCGGGGGTGGAAGACTGAACGGATGCTATCTGTTGGGTATATAATGAGCCCATCGTGTGCCCGTAGCTCAGCTGGATAGAGCGTTGGTCTCCGAAGCCGAAGGTCTTGAGTTCGAATCTCAACGGGCACGATTTTTTATCTAAATTTGCGAACATACGCAATGTGTTAGGCGGCATGATCGCTATATGTCGCATAGCATGCGTGAGACGGGCGGCATTGCGCGTGGCATTAGCACGTGGCACTATTGATGAAAATCATTCTGCATAACTAAACAATGAAAGATCGTTTCACACGAATCTTGCTCGGACCATATCGTTCTGGCAAGTCCGTTGCGCTGCTCACCGAGCTGACCAACCATTGTCGCGAAGACGTGCTTAGCACGGGCGACGCGCTTCTGCTCGTGCCGTCGAAACGCTATCAACGATTGGTCGAACGGCGTATAGTCAAATTGTTCAACAAAGAAGTGGCTGCTCAGGAGCCGTCTTTGGAAGACGCAAGCTCGGTGATTGGCATAGCCGACTTCTTGCAAAGCAGATCGTCCGCGCGTTTGGATGATGACTACTTTCCGGAATACGGTGAAGAAGAGGAAGAAGAGCCTGCCTCTATTTCTTTTGCTCCCAGTGAACCCGTTCGCCGTGGTTATTTAGGATTAAACATCGAATCATTCTATCAGGCATGCAGTCTCGTTCTTCGTCGCTGCGGCGTGGTTCCGCGCGTGATACCGGAGGCGGTGCGTCCGGCGTTGGTGTCGCGAGTTCTTACCGAACTGAACCAACAGGGTAAAATCGAACACCTGCTTCCGATCGTGGATTTCGTCGGCACTCACGCCGCTCTGCTCGATTTGATCGACGAATTGGAGCGTTCCGGTCTCAGTCCTGATGATGTGATCGCGCGTTTGGAAACCTCTGCCGCGCAGTCTTCCAAGCATCTCGAGCTGGCTCTTGTTTATAAACATTACTGGGATGAACTCGATCGCATTGGTTATATGGATAACCGGCGCATCGCATTTAAATGTCGAGAAGTGCTTGCTGCCAGGGATGCCAGCAAGCCACTTTTCGGTATGTTTGGAGTGGACGGCTTTGACCGCTTCAATCATTTGCAGCTGCAAGTCTTGCGAGAACTCAGTCGCCATACAACGAAAAGCATTCTTTGCTTCGATTATAGCGAAGAACTAAGTGATGACGCGCGGCGCGAATACATGTGGAAAGACACCAGCTTCGAGGACTTGAAGCAAGTGTTTTCGGACGCGGAATTCGTGTGGAACGATCCTGACCTTTCCAACGGAGGGCAAGTGGGCTCGCCAACTTCCACCGTTCCAATCGATGCTTTCAAAACTGTCGATCGCTTTCTCGAAATGGAAGAAATTGCTCGCAAGGTTAAACACACGCTCGTTGTTAAACGCATACCGGCGGATGAGATTCTGGTAGTTGTTCCCTCATTACGTGAGTACAAAGGCGCGGTAGAGGCTGCTTTCGACGACGCCGGTGTTCCATATTTCGTGGATGAGTCGATTCGGATGATGACACTGCCGATAGTGCAGTTTGCATTGTCGCTTTTGCGAGCGTTTGAGAACGATTTCTCACGAAGTGAATTAGTGCGAGCGCTTTCCAGTCGATTTTTCACTAAAAGTTCCTTTGGATTGTCGGATGAAAACATCCTGGCTCTCGACCGGTTGAGTCAAAAAGAAAAGGTTATCGGTGGTCGCACTGAATGGTTGAGAGTGGCGAATGCTCTTGGTCTTGGCGATTCGATGCGGGTCTTGCTCGACTGTTTGACACCACCGGATTTCACGGCGCCGCTCACAACTTTTGTCTCATGGTGCGAGGATGTTTTATCCACTTGCCTTTCCTTCGACGAAGATGCTGAGTTTCAAGATCCGGTTCAAGGATGGACTGAAGAACGCGCTCTTTTAGAGATTCAAAACCTCTGGGCATCAGTGGTTCAAGAAGATGCCATCTTGTACGGCGATCGTGGCGGTTTCAAATCCGACTATCTGGGTTTCATCAAAAAGCTGTTGCACTCATTCGAAAAAGCGAACTTCCGTGGAACTCCAGCAGCGAGCAACAGCGTCAGAATTTCCTCAGTCGATCTGGCCGATAGCCGTCGATTCGATGAAGTATTTCTCGCCGGATTAGTTGAAGGCGAATTCCCGCGCAGATTGGCCGGCAGAGGCTTCGTTAATGCTGAAGAAGTCAGTCGATGGGGAATGTACGGCGTCGACATTCACAACCCGCGTATGCACCCGGCATTCGAATATGCTCTGTTTCGATCGCTTTTAGACCGCGCCAGAAAACGGGTTTGTCTGTCTTATCCAATGTGGGATATGAGTGGAGAAGAACTGCTTCCATCGTTCTTCCTCACAGGAGAGTCGCTGCCTATCACAATTACAGAGGCTGAGCCTTTTAAACTGGCGGACAAGGTGCCGGTTTCGGATCGCAATTTTATTGCTGGAAAACTCTGGAATGACGATTTCGAGTTTGATACCGCAAATGGTGACCCCGGCGTTCTCGATCTCTATCGTCAGATGGAAGAATCGATTGCCATGGTCAGAGCCAGAACGGAAGGAATGCTGGAAAGCCCCTTCAATGGTTACATTGCAGAGTCAGTGAAATCAGGCGCGCTGTCGGTGAAGCTGCCAAAACGATTCAGCGCTTCGCGGTTAAACGAATATGGAAAGTGCCCGTTCCGTTATTGGGCTTCGCATGTTTTAAATCTCGCGCCTTTCGAAGAAGCTTCCGTGAAGCTCGAAGTGCGAGAGTTGGGCGAAACTTATCACCTTGCTCTAGAGAAGTTTTACGAAAAACTGATTGGACAAAATCTCACCATCGCATACGGCGATCGCGAACTGCTAATGACATACTTCGATGCTTCCATCGAAGAGGCCCTTGAATGGCTGGAGCGCAAGCGCGGAGTAAACCATAGCGAATTCTGGGAGTACGAGAAGAAAGAAATTATTTTCCGACTGAAGAAATTCTTCGACAAAGAAATCGATCGCGCGATCAAGAGCAAAATCGATTTTGTGCCTCGCCTTGTGGAAGCCGCTTTCGGCATGGATGATTCGAACAGGGACGTGAGCGCTCCGGCGCTCAAAGTAACCGATGGCAAGCGGACAGTCGAGTTTCGCGGCAAAATCGACAGAGTTGATGTTGCCGGCGGATTGACAGCATTGGAAAACCTCGATGGCAAGCGCAACTACACCGGTGTGTCGGCGCGAGTGATCGATTACAAAGCTGGTTCGACCGTTATTCCGTCGAGCGAAGCGAACGAGGGACGCAACATGCAGTTGCCAATCTACGCTCTGGCTGTCGAGCGTTGCGTGATGCCGGGCTCCCGTGTATCGGCCGGCTCATACTTGAGCTTCATGTCGGGCGGGTCGATTGGCAGTTTGAAGTTCGAGCAAGATCAAGAAGATGCGCGCGGTTATGTTGATACGAAACGGATCGAGCAACTGATTCTCGATTATGTGGAGAACATGTCGAAGGGCATCTTTACGGTCAAGCCGAGCGTCGCAAAGGTTTGCGATCGTTGCGACCACAAGCGTGTCTGTCGCGTTTCGGAACTGCGCAAGGGAGGTGAGAAAAATGACCTCGCTAACTGAGCAACAACTCGCCGCCGTATTCAGTGTTGATAAAAACGTGCTGGTGTCAGCCGGAGCGGGCTCCGGAAAGACGCATGTGCTGGTCGAAAGATACATCGAGATTTTAAGAAACGATCCGGCGCTCACCGTGGACGGTATCATCGCGGTGACCTTCACAAGAAAAGCGGCCGGTGAAATGCGTACGCGTTTGAAAACACGCTTTCGCAAACTAACCGAGTCAGAGGCTGAATCTGATCGCTGGCGCCAATGTTTGGCTGATATCGATTCGGCGCGCATTGGAACGATTCACTCGCTGTGCGAATCGATACTGAAACAGTTTCCTGCTGAATCGGGAATCGATCCGCAGTTCGAAGTAATTGATGAAGTCAGTCAAGCTCAGATTCTCGAAGAGAGTATCGATCAAACTTTCCGTGAGGTGATTGGCGATACGTTGCCGGAAATCAAACTTCTCACCGATCACAATATTGAAGAAGTTCGTAACTGGCTGAAACAAATGTTGGCTTCCAGTCTGCAGTTCAACGAAGCGGCATTGATGCTGCTCGATCTCCCGGAAGGTGAATTGCTCGTTCAACTCAACGATACTCGTCAGCGCATCCAGCGCAGAATGCTGCAAGACGTGATTGTTCGATCTGATTGGAAACAAGCGCATTCATATTTAGCGGAGACATTCGGACGAGACAAGCTGGAACAACTTCGTCTGAGAGTGGTTCAAGCTGTGGAAGATATTCACGAGCAATGTGGCAAGTTGGATTCGACAGCCGAAGATGCAGTGGCACTCTGGCAAGGACTGGAAGTGGTGGCGGCCGCCGACATGCGTATCGGCGGACACAGCGACGAAGCTAAAGCAATTAAGGAACGGCTCGGCATTCTAAGGTCGCAAGCGCGAAAGTTGCTTGGGAAGCCACCTTTACCGGCATCGATCGAGGCCGATGATCTGATTCACTTTGAAGATGAACGTCATGTTTCGAACTTGTTCTATCGTGCGCAAAGAATTTATGGTGAGCGCAAGAAGCTTGACCTGAAGCTCGATTACAACGACTTGATCGGAATGGCGTATACAGCACTTTCCGATTCGAATTCGGCCGCTCGTCAACACTATCAGGATAAGGTCCGCGCCATTCTGGTCGACGAATTTCAGGATACCAACACGATTCAGGCTCAACTAATCGGCTTCCTGGCAGGCCCGACGACACGATTGTTTTTAATCGGCGATGACAAACAGTCGATCTACAAATTTCAAGGCGCTGACGTTTCGAACTTCAACGAATGGAAGCAAATTCTCAGAGGTGAATCTACCGACTCCACTCGAACCTTAACCGGCGAGTCGATGGTGACGAAACTGACGGTGTCGTTCCGCAGTCATCCAAACGTGGTGTCATTCGTCAACGCAGTGTTTTCGAAGTTGTTGTCCAGTGGAATTTCGAACATTCCCTACCGAGCAGATTTCGAGCCACTCTCGACCTTCCGTAAGGTCAATCTGGATAACAGCACCATCGGCGGTGTCGGCGTTGGATTGCAAGGCGAAGCTGCGACTTCAATACAGATCATGCCAACCGCGCAAGAATCGGCGTTGATAGTAACAGCGAAGAGCCAGGAATCTACATTCTCACAAGGTCTAGAATCAACAATCTCACAAGGTCTAGAATCGACAATAGTTGCGAAGAGTCAGAAATCGACGACTCTGGCGCAAGGTCAGGTTTCAACTTCCACGGTGCCAGGTCAGGAAGCAACTTCAGTTCAAATCTCTGCGGCAGCATCATCCTCCGCTAGTTTCACAATCGCAGGTTCTTTCTCAGGAACCACACTCGTTGCTGGCGGAGCGATGGCATTCGCTTCCGAACCGGAGCCTGCTCAGCCAAAACAACTTAGCTTGTTTGATATCGCCAATGGTGCATCGTTGCCACCGGCACTATTTGAAATCGCTGAAAGCGATCTCGTTCCAATGTCTTCTGAAACCGCTGGGATTGAGATCGCTCAAGCTGAAGCTGCTTCAGCCGACTTAGCTGAAGAAGAAGCTTTGCGTACTCAAGCGTTTGATACTCAAGCCTTCGATACTCAAGCCTTTGATACCGATTCGATTCACACCGAAGACAACTTGTTTGAAAATCAAGCGAACGGAATTGAACAGACGGCGCCGGTTTTTAAACATGCGGCCCAATTGGAACAGCCGCTGACGGAAGAGACAACGTTAAACCTGACATTCGATCCGTCCTCAGACGACGAGTCATCGGAAGATTTCTCGCCGCCGCGACCCACATCGAACGTGCAAATGGTCATCTTCGATGGCGCAGATGAGAACGGCGATCGAGACAGCGAAGTTTCATCATTGACTGAATCACGCGCGGTAGCGAAGTGGATTCAGGACATGGTCGACAATGAAGCACCGCTTCTGGACAACGACGGTCGGGTTCTTCGCAGCTTGAAGTACGGTGACTTCGCCGTTCTCGTCGCGAAGAACAGCAATTTCCAGGTGATCGAACGCGGGTTGCTCGAGCGCGGAATTCCTTATGTGGTTTTTGCCGGCAGAGGTTTTCTCAACCGTCAAGAAGTGATCGACTTTGAAAATCTGCTTTATTTCCTGGGCAACCCACAGGATTCGCACGCTTTGCTGGGTGCGTTGCGCTCGCCGATGTTTGCGCTCAGTGATGACACCATTCACGAATTGTTCGTTTCCATGCGCGAAGAAGATCGCACCCTGACACTCTGGGAAGCGCTCCTGAAGGCGTGTTCGACGAGACGTTCTGGTTACGAATACGTGCTTCGTGCCGTCAATGAATTGCGCCGCTTTATGGATGACGCGGCAAGACTGAGTCTGACATCTCTAATTCGCAAAATCATTCAAAGGACTTGTTATGACCTGGCGCTGATGAGTGCGGAGAATGGAAAGCAACGCTCGCGTAATTTGTGGAAACTCGTTTCGCTTGCCAAAGAACACGAAGAGTTATCGTTCTTTGAATTTGCCAAACGACTGACCTTGATGCGAGATTTTAATTTGAAGCAAACGGATGCGCCGTTCGAGAGTCATGACTCCGTAAAGTTGATGACAATCCACGCTTCCAAAGGTCTCGAATTTCCTGCCGTAGCGCTGCCTTGTCTGTCCGGACGAATTCTCGGACAAGACCGAAAATTGATCTTCCATCGCAATTATGGTTTTGCGCTTGATACCTCCCGTGGTGACGCCGAAACCAGACCAGCCTGGTACCGTTACGCCAAACAACTCGACCAGGACATGGAAATCGCCGAACGCAAACGGCTTCTCTACGTCGCGATGACGCGCGCACGCGATTACCTCGGCATGTTTTTAGAGAAGGATATTGGGCAGCAACAAGAATCATTCAGACTCTGGCTGGCGGAAACTTTAGATCTCGATTTCCATGACGAGCGCGATGAGAACAGGGTTCGCACAGTGCGATTCACCGGAGGCACCGCCGAATTCGGGGTGTCGATGGTCGACCGAGAATCGGTAGCACCAACGGATGCGGAGCTGGCAAGAAATCGCAACATCGATTCGGAAGACGATCCTGTTGAGGCTTTAGAGCAAACTCAAAGTTTGATGGAAGCGGTGCTTCCCAACCCGGTATTGCCAACTTCGCGTTGGAAGGGATGGACACGAGTTACCCCCTCCAAAGGAGAAGTCGAAGCACTCGATGCCACCGTAATTGGTCTCTATCTGCACTCGGTGTTTGAAAATCTTCCGGCTTCGATGGAGCGACCGGATCCATTTACTCTGGAAAGCATCGCCATGATGCAAGGCAGTGTGGTGGCTCATCCACAGAAGCTGAAGATGTTGGTAGCCGAGGGCGACAAATTACTCGACATCTTTTACGGAAGCGAATTATTTGCCTTGATGAAAAACGCCAAACGCAGATTGACTGAGTTGCCGTATGTTTTCATCAACGACTCCGGCATCGAATCGCGGCGCCCTGACTTGTTAATCGAAGACGAAAACGGAAACTGGTTGATCATCGATTATAAAACCGATGACATTCCCGAATCGGCAATGCAACAACAGGCGCGACGACACGCCGCGCAATTGGAAGGTTACTGCCGAGATATCCGCCAGCTCACCGGACTCAATCCGAGCATCCGCCTGTATTTCGCCAGACATGGAAAGCTCGTTGAGCCGGAAGCCTAGGGATTAAGTCGGACGCTCAGTGAGCGAACCGAATCTTTGGTTGTCGAACACGACGTTTAGTTGTCGATCCGAAACTTAGCTATCGAAGCGAGGCCGATATTTAGATATCGAACTTCGAGTCACAGGTTCCCGCATCAAATTTTGACGACAAAAACCGTTCGCTTTATCTTCTCTTCGAGAACGCCGGCACTTTTGCTGCGACACCGAGTAGCGTGATTGCGATACCGACGTATGCGATTATTGACAGTGTGACGCGAGTTTCGAAGAAACCGTCGACTACCAGCGCAATGATGGGCGGAAAGAAAACCAACTTGCTGAGTGCCATCAAACTAATCCGCTTGAGCAGATAGAAGTAGCAGGCAAACGAGATGATCGAACTGACCACACCGAGATACGCTGCCGCCAATGCCGGCACCATTGGTGGTGCTGCAAAGATGGCGCCGCCTTCTCTGAATATGCTGAGACCGATGAAGGCCACTGCGCAAACCGCGATGAAGATGGCTACTGAAACAAAAGGATTTTGTTTGGTGGTGTGACGTTTCAAGATTACGCCAGAGACCGATGTCAGCACAACGGAGCAAATCAAGAACAGCACGCCTTCGCCCTGTTCGGCAGAGACGTTGAGTCGATCGCCGAAGATGAGCAGAATGCCGACCATTGAGATTAATAGACCAATCACTTGCTCTCTCGTGACCTTTTCGGTTCTCGTGAGAGTCGCAGCCACAGCGGTTAACACCGGAGTGGTTGTTGAGATGATGGCAGCTAATCCACCGGAAACGTATTTCTCCGCTGAGTAGACGAATGCAAAACTGATCACCGAGAGGACGCTGCAAAGCACAGTCCAAGCCATTGTCCGTTTATCAGGCCAGGGAGCCTTGATCAAGCCGGTTGCGAAAATCGCGGCAATGGCAATGGTGGCGAAAACAAATCGCCATGCGCAGGCCGTGAACGGGCCAAAAGCGCCCGGCAAGACGCACTGTCTGACAGCGAACCATGTGGTTCCCCAGATAAAAATGCAGGCCACATAAGCGATCACTACGCCACGCTCAAACTTCGGAGCCGGCTTCAGATTCTCCGGTGCCACCGCAGATGGTGTCTCATTTTCGATCGCCGTTACATTGCCGGCGGCGGTTGCGAACACGTTCTCCGAGCTGATAGATTTTGGATTCTTTACCGCGTTGGCAGTGACGTTGCCCGCGACAGGCGTGTTCAGCACGCCCGGCGCTTCTGACGAGAAGTTGGCAGGCGCGGCTGAGTTGTCCGCAGCTAATACGGAAGAATCATATGAATGAACAGATAGGCGTTTCATAACAGTGTCGACCGGACCTTGCCGGTTCTCCTCTTTGTATCCAGTCCCAAGAATAGACCGGTCGTCTACTGCCGTCAAGTACCCCAAAATATCTAAACCAGTGGATGCTGGCTCCGGTAGCTTCTCGGGATGTTCACACACTGATTACAATGGGGCGCCGCTATGGTCGCCTTCAAATGGATTGCTGGCGTCTTCTTTGTCCGCGCCTATTGGGTCTTCGATCAAGTCATACGCTTCCGGAATCATAAAGGTGTCGGGCGGCAATGCGTCTTTTGTGATGCCGGTCATTTTGATTGTCCAGGTCGGCTGCCCGTTTGACTTGCCGGCGGCGTTGACCAGAGCTTCGGTTTCTTTATCAAACCAGTATTCATTTGATGACGGTTTCTTGTTTTTCGAATCCGAGCGCAACTCGAATGTGTAGCCCCGACATGCGCGCCCGTTGACCGTTTTGTCCGGCAGCGGAATGAGCTTGCCTACCCAGGAGTCCGCCTTGAGCCACGCCTCATCAAACGTGAAGTTGTTTCCGTTCTTCAGCAAAGTCCAGGTCGCTAATTTCTCTTTGGCGTCGAGCCAATACTCTCTTCCGACTGTGTGGTCATCAATTCTTCGATAATTTGTGACGGGCAAAAATCTGGTGTCCTCGACAATGACTTTGTGTCCTTTGCCATCTGACGACATTTTGAAGGTCGTCTTTTTCTCGGACTTGCTGGGGCTGCGTTCATAGGTCGCTGTGTAGACTTTTTGAGTGTACGGAACCGCCTGGCGATTGCCGCCGCAGCCTGATACCAAGCCACTGGACAAAGCAATTAGCACCAATAAATTCGCTGCTTTTAGTCTCACGAGCACACCCCAACAATTGAATTCGACTCAAATGAGATCTTACCCAATTTCAGCGAAGCCAGCTTCTTATGCACCTGAGCGTCTCAGAATTTAGAACAAAACATGATGATTAAATGCCGAGGGTCAAAACCACAATGTTGACTCGCGGAAGTTGGACGGCTCCAACCAGAACGAAACGCGCAGCGGCAAGAGCTCTGAAGCCGCAATGATAATTCGCCGAGTTTGCCCAGCTCCAAAACCCAGAACCGCAATGACGACTCGCGCGCCAGGGTTGAAAGACTCGGTCGCGCGCCAAGTTGAAAGGCTCGGTGCTAACTGTACTGATTTCGAACTGAAGTATTGATTACTTGCCTGGAGTCGGAGGCGGAGTGGCCCGTTTCATCAGAGCTTGAACGAACTTAGCATCTGCAAACGGCTTGAGCTTCTCCGGCAGCATCGCCTTCACGAAATCCGCAGTCTGTTGTAGTTTGACCGGATCGGCCGCGAGCGCGGCCAGTTGGTCGGGCTTGGTCAGAATTGCAGCAAGTTGCTGAACGCCTTCTGGGTTCTGGGCTTTGAAAGTCTCAAGCTCAGTGGTCATGGCTTGTAAATTACCGGGAGTGAAGTGACCCAGCAGACCGGCTTCTTTTGCCGAATCCAAGATCGCACCCATGGCGCCAGGTGCGGTGCCGATTCCGCTTTTCTCAGCGAAGGTGCGAAACTCCTTCATTGCGCCGTCTGGAAGTTTGTATCTGTCCGTCAGAATTTTATCGACTTCGGTCAGTGTCATCTCTTTTTTTGGAGCTTCCGGACGAGGAACTTCGGCTGATCGCGCATCGCGTTGCTGTGCCCAGCATGGATCGATTCCGGCGTTGTCTTCGGTCGGCTTCAAAGAGCCATCTTTCTCGAGTGTATGAGGCACCCCGCCGACGTCATAAACGTTGGCAGTGCCATCGACTCGAGCATACTTCTTGTCGCCATGCTGAATTTCGGTCGGATTCGGATCTTTGCCGTCTGCGGCATATTTGAGTTGAAGGTTGGTATCAGCGCCATTGAGATTGGCGCCCTTCACTTCAGTGGCACGTCCATCAACAGCTGTGATTGTGCGGGTATTGCCGCGAATGTCGGTAACTAATGTAGTTGATGTTTTGTCTTTGACGCTGGTTTCAGTTCTGGTGCCCATGCGGTCATAAGTGACTTCGTTGCCGGCTTCGGTTCTCAAAGCTGCTCTGGCAGGCGGTTGTGGGTTGTCGCGTTTTTCGGTTCTGACAGTGCCGTCTTTCGCTGATTTGGTTTCTACTTTGTTGACGCCGAGCGGGTTGCCTTTGGGATCAACATCATAAGACAGGGTTGTCACATCGCCGTTCTTGCTCTTGAACTCCAGCAAAGCCCCTTTCTCACTGCGTTTTTGATAGGTGCCATCGCTTGGTTTAGTGCGCTCGCGTTCGACTCCGTTTGCGTCGAGTTTGGAGGTCGAACCGTCTTTGTTCAAGGTCTCAGCTCGATCGGCGCTGGTTTGAATGGCGATGTTTCCGTTGTCGTACAACTTGATTTCGCCGGCGAATTTCTTAGGCGGATTTCCGGTTTCCCAGGTTGGCGGCGTGCCAGGTTTCGGCGGTGTGCTCGCGGTATCGCCCTTGGTGCCTTCCTGCGACTTTGTCCACTTCTGTCCACGGGCATCGATCACGATGTCTTTGCCGTTTTCTTTTGTGATCAAGCGGCCGTTAGATTCATATCTCGCGTCGGTTTTGACGCCATCCTTGCCGACCACTTTGCCGACTACTTCGAACTTGCCGCCTGGCTTTTCAACGACTCTAGCGTCGACGATTTTGTGGTTTTGTCCGTCCACACCGCCTGTGTTGATATTCCAATCGGATGTTCCATCGGCTGGGTTAGCGCGTTCTACTGATGCAGTGGTGGAACCGTGTCGGAATCCTTTCAGATCGCCATTTGGTCCATAGCGGCGCTCCATCAATTGCGAGCCTTTGTGACCAGGCTTGATGCGTTTTGGATTACCGTTGAGATCGCTTTCTACTTCGCTGCCATCAGCGTATCTCGAAGTAACGGTGCCCTTGTCGATCTTCGCTTCGGCTGGAAGTTCTCCTGACGCGACGCGTGAATCTTCGAATCTGACTATGCCAGTCGTTGCATCAGGCGTGCCCTTAGCCCATTGCACTCGACCGTCACTACCGACGGTGCCTGTGTTATATAGAGTTTCTGTCTTACCGCCACTGGTGCGGCTCATCGAACCGTCGGCCCAGTTGCCGATCTTGTAATTCATACCATTTGGAAATTCGACTTCAAACGAGTCTTTGCCGGCTGCGCCATCGCGAATCATTTTAGATGGATGACCTTCAAGCTGATCTTTGAAAGTCACTTGTGTTCTGCCATCCGGCAGTTTTGTCTCAACGCCTTCGCGCCAGCCGTCGCTTGGATTTTCCTTGGAACCATAGCCGTCCCAATACTGTTTCTTCGCTTCGCCGGTTGTGCCGTCTTCTCTCACACGTGAGTAATCACGCATGTTGAACGTATCGCGAGTGCCGTCGCCGCGCATGATTTGCTTGGTGACTTTGTCGCCGGTTTCGTAAGTTAGTTCGCCTTTAGGATTGGTGGAGAACTTGCCTTTGAATGTGCCATCCGCGTTGCGATCGCCATCAGCGGCTGGGAAGCCAGGAACTTTGCCATCGGCAGGTTTGATGCTCCAGACACCAGTCTTGTCGTCTCTCTCCAGGCTGGCTTTCTCAGCCGGTTTGCCATCGCGAGGCGCTGTGGAAATATCCAATTTATTGAGGTCGCCAGTGGCATCACGTTGGTAGGAGAAGTTGTCCCCGGCGCGCACACCTTTGGTTACTTGTAGACTCTTGAAATTATTGTCTTTGTCAAAATACAAACGACGTCCGTCGGTTCCAGCCTTCAGTAGACCGCTTTCCGTCGGCTTGCCTGGTTCTTCGACAGTCCATGTTCCTTTGTCACCGTCTATGGTTTCAGATCGGCCGGAGTTCAAGTCCGTAGTTTTGACTACGTTGCCTTCCGATGTTCTAGTCTGCGTCAGCTTTCCGCTAGCATCGCGCACTTCCTGGTCGCCGACTTTTTGATTTGGTTTCTTTTCGTATTCAAGAACACTGGCGCCGCTGGCATTGATCTCTTGCCCGTAACGACGCCCTTCTTTGGTGCCTTCACGTTGTTCGCCAAGAACATTACCGGATCCATCTCTTTCAATTAACGCTATTGTTTTTCCGTTTTCGGCGTTCTCGTTGTAGGTAGCCCGAACCATATTGGCTTGCACGCCTTTGCCCGTTTGAATCGATGTAACGTTGTCGAGACGCGGATCGCCTGCTTTTAAACCAGTGATTTGTGCGAGTGCTTCTTTGCTCGGCGGCTTATCTTTGTTCCATGTGAATTCGTTGTTGGCTGCGGTTTCTGTTTTCGTTACTCCGGTTTTTGCATCAGAGGTAACGGTTCTGCCGTCAGCGAATGTCTGCCGTGTGCGACCCTCACTCAGGTCTTCTGCGGCTCCGACAGCCGGAGGATTTTTCAGGAAATCGGTAATTTTCGTGGCATCAGTAATTTCGGTTGGTTTGCCCTCTGCGTCTGCTCCGAAGAGTTTGACGCTTGCAGCCTTAGCCGGTGGACCAGCGCTCGCCGGTGTAAGTTCGCTGCGTTTTATATCGCCGCTCGGGAAATTCGTTGTCACTACGCCGGTCTTCAAATCGGTCTCGCGACTCCACGCAGGCTTGCCTGCCCTGGCGTCATCCGGTGTTGCGTATTTTACAACTGAGTCTTTGCCAGCTTCGCGTTTTGCAACTTCGAGGCCACCATCTTTGGTGCGACGCTCGCTCATTGAGTCGCCATTTGCAGAGCGTTTTTCGAAGGCTAAACCATCTGGATGCTGGGCTGGGTCGTAGCGATTCTCTACTACTTCAGAATGACCTGGCGGGTAAACCTTGTCGCCTGTTTTGAAATTGTTTTCTGCTGTGGGCTTATAAGATGTTTCTGCAGATCCATCCAAACCAATCGTTGTGACCGTGCCATCGCCGGCAGCTTTATCACTGACCAGGGTTAGTGGTGCCTTGTCACCGGTGCGCGGTGCCATAAAGGCTTCGATCGGTTTTCCAGCGACGTTGGTTGGGTCGCCAGCGGTCTTTCTGGAATCGTCGAAATCGACAGTTCTGTAGCCCGTAGCTTTATCGCCGGTTGCTTTGGTTGAGTAGCCGGGCTTTTCAGCCGTACCTTTTACTTCGCCTTGATACTTCAAATCTTCTTTGGCGTTTGGCGGCTTGATAGTCATGGTGGCTTCTGCGATACCAGGCACTTTCTCAACTAGAGTGTTGCCTTTGGCGTCCAGTTTCCATGCGCCTTTTTCGGCGAGTGGTGGTGAACTAAATTCACCGCCGACCTTATTGAAGGCCGCGTTGAGTTCGGCCGCGCGTGCTGAATCGAGCTCTCGGGCTGGAGCCGGAGGCGGTCCTGTGATAGTCGCTTTGTCTCCATCGAACTTGATTTGCTCCCCGGTTGGGGTCTTCAAATCGACGGTGCCGTCTTTGTTGAAAGTGTGTTCGTAGCCTTTAAGTTCGCCTTCGTATTCGCGTTTGACTGACTTACCGTCGGCGTTCGGAGTGTCTTTGAACGCCGGAGGATTGCCCGTAGTCTGCGCTTCGCGTACTTTTGCTTCCGCGGTGTCGAACGAATTTAGGTCACCAGCCATATCCTTGAACGTTTTGTCCGCGTTGGCGTCACCCGGCTGCCAGCCGGTCTGCTTCATTTGTTCAGGCGTGGTATCGCCAGGCGCTGCCGCCGGGGCGTCCGTTTTTGGAACCTCGCTCAACTTCTTATCGAATTCATTATATGCAGATTCGTAGAACTTGCCCGCTGTCGTATCAGCAGCAGCCGCAGGTTGCTCCGCAGGCCGGTCGGTCCGTTTCTCTGGTGGTGCCTCTGTTGTCATTTTTCTCTATTTTTCCTGCCGTTGGAACAGCGACTGCCTGGTAAGGATGGTGGTTGTAAAGAATAGGGATATTGATAATACAGCCAATCCGTGACTATTTGGTTACTTTTTAATGTTCCCGTTTAATGTTCGCCCGACACTTTAGAATCGAGCCCCACACAATCAGCCTTTCAGGGCACGGCGGTGATAAAATTCGTCCGAATTTCTGACCGCCGGTCCAGCGCTTTCTACTTAGGTAGTTCGTACTGAAAATTGCACCGAAATTGGAATTGATTCTACTCTTTTTTCAAGAGTCGACGTGTGTTTTGAATAGTTTCCTCCTGAAGGAGTGTCAG
>JADYXR010000004.1 GCA_021772095.1 Candidatus Obscuribacter sp.
TCTACAACTGTATCTTTCTTCATTGGCGTATCTCCTTTCTTTGTCGTTATTGAAAGAATACGCCACCTTATTCAATTCCTCAAAACACAACATCTGGCAAAAACTCTCGGATTACCCGGTCGCGCGTCTGTGATATTGCCATCCTGATCAAAAACAATCAATGGCAGACCGAATCCAAAAAATTTTGGTATTGACCGCGGTATCACGTATTACAACTTCTCCAGCGATCAATTTTCTGCATTCCACGGTGTTGTTACTCCAGGCATTTGCGGGATTCACTGTATGTACTCGATGGGTTACGCGAACAGCAGACATGCTTAAAACCAGCTCTAGATGCGATGGCGCAAGATCCAAACGCTGGCAATCCAAATCAGTTTAAGGGCAAGTTGTGATAGCATTTGGAGCTACTTCAACCGTCGATCAGTCGTGAAACTAGCTCTTCCCATCAAAATATCACTGTTTCTGTTGCTCGCAACGTCGCTTGCCTTACTAGGCGCTCCAAGCAAAGCCGAGGTTGGACTGCTGCTGGGCACTGATGGCAACGTGATGGGCGGAGCAGGACAATATCCGGACGGCAGAAAGACCGCGGTCGTTCTGTGGAATTTAAGAACTAACGAATTGCTTGGTCGCTATGGAACCGAACTTTGGCACCACACTTGCGCAGATTTATCGGGCGATGGCAATCTGCTCGCAATTGCTGGTCAAATTTCTGATCCTCAAGGAGCGCAGATTCCTCGCCGCGCATCCAGCGGCTCAGCAACAGGATTCGCTAACGGGTTAGACGACGCATTTCGTATGCAATCGCCGGCGCTTTATGTCTGGGATCTGGCGGCGAATAAAATTGTTTTGAAACTCGATTGCGGCACAGTAAATATCAACGCAGTGAAATTCTCTCCTGACGGCAAAGCACTTGCCGCTGCAAAAAAAGACCACACAATAGTGACCTGGGAAGTTCCTTCCGGTAAGTTGTCAAAACGATTTGTGGGAGCCGAGCAGGAAGTTTCCTGCCTGACATTTTCATCCGATGGGAAAAGCCTTTTCAGCAGGGAAGCCGGTCAACAAAAGTCAGTGGTGCGCCGATGGAGTCTGGAATCGGGCAAACAATTAAACAGCTTTGATGTCGATGTCCCACTGGCTCTAGCTAATCCTGCGACAAGCATGAAAACTAGCGTTGACGACAAGCTTATAGCCGTCGGCAACGTTTTCTCCACGCTGAAAATAATTGATCCTGTCTCAGGAAAAGAAACAAAATCGTTTGATAGAAGTGCTGCCTTTGCGTTCAGTCCTGATGGAAAAGTGCTGGCGCTTGCCGATGAAAATGGAAAGGTTCATTTGCGAAGCTTGGAAACAGATCGCAATGTCAGCAGCCTGGCGGGTCATTCAGATCTTCCAAGCCCCTACAACAGGGTCGTGCTTGTTGACTTCTGCCAGAAAGGGTTGAATCTCATTACAGCCAGCAATGATGGCACATTCAGAGTGTGGGATTTGGCCAGCGGCAAACAATTGTCAACATTTCAAAGCGTTCCGTCGCGAATCGCTGATACTGCATTTGATACTACCGGAAAAGTTCTGGCAACCGGAAGTAACCGAGGCGAGCTCCAGCTATTCGACGTTACCAGTGGAAAGAAACTCAAGCAGATCCAAGTCCCTGAAGAAAGTGCCCAAATCTTATTGCCCGCAAGTAAAGATATCATCGTGACTCGGGGTGAGAAATCAGTTCAGCTCTATTCGATCAAAACGGGAGATTTGTCCACGAAACTTCCCGCTATACGGCCTACATCTATGGATGGTAGCTCCGACGGTGAGCAGATTGCGGTTGGTCTGTCTAATGGAAAAACAGAAATATATGATCTCAACGGAAAGCTTCTATCGCAGCTTATCTCGGAATCGGCCAAACCGATTTCATGCGTTCGCTTCTCTTCTGACGGGAAGCTGATTGCGACTGGGTCCCAAGACTGCAAGGTGCGATTGTGGTCGTTACCCGAAAGCAAGCTCCTCAACACTATCGCCAGTCATAATCGAAACATAAATGCAGTTGAGTTTTGTACTGGTGGCAAGCAACTTATAAGTGCTGACGCTAACGGAAATTTGAAGTTGTCGGACGTGACATCCGGTCAGTTGCTGACTTCTTTTAAATTACCGCAAGGTAATTGCTGCTCACTAGCCACCACTCGCGATGGCACAAGATTTGCTGCGAGTTCATACAATTTAGGCGCGCCGAATTTCACTACTATATGGACACTACCACTGTCGGTGGAATCTCCAAAAGGGTTTCAAATCCCCACACAGATGGATTTATGTCCCGGACTACAGTTTAGCCCGGACGGTCAATCCATTGTCGGCGGCAGCTCCTTCGGTAAAATTCAAATTTGGAACGCGAAAACTGGTCAAAAATCCACCATCAGCAATGAATAAACGGTTCCCAATTGCCATAGCAGCCGTTGCGATCCTACTTGCATTATTTCCGCTTCTTTCGGCCCAGGCCGGCGAGCAATAAGAGGCTATGCCGCGCTCAGTGGTTGGCGGTTTAGCTGTCGACAGCCAGGAAAATTCTGCCGCTTGGCTGGTTTTATCCGGAGCAATTCAGGGGGTCACAACCAGCCACAAAGAGCAAAAGGTGCTTGAGAACGCGCTGTGGCTGCTCATGTATAATGTTCAAACTTTTGAGAATGGAAGAAGCGCGTTGAGTGGCGGAAATACACCCAGCTTTACTGATGAGTGGGATGCCGGACAAATGGGTTGCGGCGAACTAGTCATGCTGTTAGCTGGACGCATGAAAGCTTTGGCAGCAGGACAAGTCTTGAAACTGGAAGGCACTGGTGGTTCAGCTGAGGAGCAAACGAACGAACAGCAATCAGCACCGATCTCAGCCTTTCCTGACCGCAATGATGCCTTACCTGGTTAATGGTATCATCCCAATATTTTGTCAAATCCAAAGAATACGCATCGATAGCTGAGAAGAAATAGACTTGAAGAAGTGACTACGCGCAAGTTGATCATCAAAGACGTTGGCATGATCGCCGGTCCGTTGCTGGCGCTAGTTTTATTTGTCGCATTGCCGGACCATTATCAACTAGCCGGCGGCGGGGTGGCACAGCTGTCTCAAGCAGGCCGGGCGACTCTTGGTGTGATGGTGTGGATGGCAATCTGGTGGCTGTCAGAACCAATACATATCTCGGCAACAGCATTCCTGCCAGTAGTCCTTTTGCCATTGCTCGGTGCGACGACTTTGCGCGATGCCGCCTTGCCCTACTCGCACCCACTCGTGTTTCTCGTCATGGGTGGTTTTCTGATCGCCGTAACCATGCAAAAGTGGAAGCTGGATCGGCGCATTGCACTCTTCACTTTGAATCGCGTCGGTTCCAAGCCCGTCAACATGGTTGGCGGGATCATGGCGGTCACCGCGGTGTTGAGTGCATTCGTTTCCAACACGGCCACTGCCGCAGCGATGCTTCCTATCACTCTTAGCATTGTCAGTCTCTATCGCCAGCGCGAGAGCGATCAGAAAAAAGTGAGAAACTTTGCATTGTGTTCATTGCTCGGTCTGGCTTATGCCGCCTCAATCGGCGGGATTTCGACCATTATCGGAACCGGACCCAACGCATTTCTGGTTGGATTTGTTGATGAGACCTACGGCTTCAAGATGAGCTTCGCTCGCTGGCTTGGAATTGGTCTGCCCCTCACGGCAGTTTTTCTGCCTGCCGCCTGGTTTTTTCTGACCAGATTTTTGTATCCACTTGATCGCGCACCCATGGAAGGCGGGCACGAGTTAATGCAAAAGGAGTTAGAGCAACTCGGCCGCATCGGGCGGGGTGAGCTGATTACGCTCATCATTTTTGCACTGGCGGCAGTGGCATGGACACTGCGACCGCTAATGAACGACTTGAGAATTACCATTGTCGGACAGCAGTTAGAACCATTCTCGGGGCTCACGGATACTGGTATCGCCATGCTTTCGGTGATGTTGCTGTTTGTCTTGCCCGTCAGTCTGAAGAAACGAGAGTTTGTCCTTGATTGGGACACTGCGCTCAAGATTCCCTGGGGCATTCTCATTCTCTTTGGGGGCGGTTTGAGCCTGTCGGAGTCTATTCAAAATACCGGAGTCACCGAGTTTCTCGCCAGTCAATCGCGGCATCTGTCCGGTCTGCCTGTGGTGGCGCTGGTGGTGCTGGTTACTGCGATGGTCACCTTTCTTACCGAGCTAACCAGCAACGTCGCTACTACGACGACCCTGGTGCCGGTTCTAGCGGCCCTTGCGCCGGGGCTGGGTATTAGTCCTTATCTTCTCATCGTTCCGGCTACCCTGGCGGCAAGCTGCGCCTTTATGCTGCCTGTGGCCACACCGCCTAACGCAATCGTTTTCGGCTCTGGTGAAATCAATGTTTCAGACATGATAAAGGCCGGGATCTGGCTCAATCTCATGGCCATCGTTCTGATCTCCATTGTCACTATCACAATCGTGCCGCTGGTCTTTGGCGTGAAGTGAGCGCGTTGTTAGTCGATCTCATGCTGGTGGCTACAAACCTACTTCCTAAATCCTGCTTCAACTGTAGGTGGGGACTCGATTTCTCGGTAAGGAAATTTCGGAAAGCGCGAATGTCTTAACAACCAGGCTGCAGTGCTCGCCAGCACCAATGCTCCAATGACTATCGACAGACTGAGAAAAATAGCAATGTCTAATGCCAACTGTCTAACAAGTTTCAATTCCGTGGCTAGCCCTAACACTTGATCTTGAAGTTTGTCAACGGAACCTCCAGGCTTGTTTAGTAGTAGGAATGAGACAACGTTGTGCTGAGTTCAGCGAGGTTTTTCTCATGTATGTATGTATGGTGGCGAACAAGATCAGACTACTCAATTTCGTTCGACTTTAACTTCGTCCAAAGGTAGCGGCAAAGTAGCGGCAAGCATTTTGAAGGCAAAACAAAAATGACAGTCCATCCTTCAAGAGTAGCTGTCATTGGGTTTTTAATGGACCTGCCAGTACGAAGAAACGCTGCTTGATTGAGCCGGGTATTCGTCGAAAAAATCTATTCAGTAATAATCGACCACATGGTTCCAATCCGCCACCAGATGCGACACTGCATTTAGTGTCACCGATGTTACTAATGTTACCTAATATTGCCTCAAAAACATGTCACCAACATGTCACCGGGGTGACATGCCTACCCCGATAAAAAAGCCGCCAGTCTTTCGAAAGCGGCTTGTTCACTTAATTTGAATGGACCTGCCCGGTACGACTCGAACGTACGACCTCATGGTTCGTAGATGAAGTGGTTATTTCTTCATAGTCACGCTTCACCATAGCAATCATTTATCTAGCGCTGTGACTTGTCCGATACCTGTCATGATTGGGGATCGGGCTCTAATCCGAACAAATTCTACATCCGGAAGATTAAATTTCGCGTTTTGCGATAATTTGCCGCGCGCATCTATCGCAAAATGCGATACAATCCATCTGAAAGGGTTTGAGAAATGATAATCGAGAACCGTAGAGCCGTCGACAAATTCGTCGCCAAGCACGCTGATGCCCGAGTTCCATTTGCTGAATGGATCGAAAAGGTTGAGGCCGCCCAATGGACTAAGCTGGTTGACTTGAAAAAGACCTTTAATAGCGCTGACTATGTCAAAGGCTTGGTCGTCTTCAATGTTGGCGGCAATAACTTCAGAGTCGTGGCGGAGGTCGTTTACACCGAGCAAATCGTTCGCATAGCAAAGATTGGCACGCACGCCGAATACGATGGGTGGAAACTATGAGCACAGTTCAAGCAAGCAAAAAATATCTGGCACTTATTAAGCGTTTTCCACTGCGACCAATTCGCGATGAGGAAATGCTCGATCTTGCTTCGGATCTTTTCAGTGAGCTTGTCTTGAAGGCAGAAAGCCGTGCACCTGACGAAAGCGACTATCTGAGCATTCTCGGCAAGCTGATTCGAGAATATGAAGATTCGCACAAGGCTGTGCCACCACGAATGACACCGCAGCGCGCGCTTGAATCGTTGATGGAAGATAATGGACTGAGTCAATCAGAGCTGGCAAGACGATTGGGAGCTCCACAGTCGGTAATTTCCGAGTTCCTAGCTGGCAAGCGCGGATTGAGCAAGACGCTCGTACTTAAACTGGCTGACCACTTCAAGGTTTCGCCAGGACTTTTCTTGACCTCTAAAACGAACCAGTAAAGAGAGCATAGAGGAAGAGAAAAACATGAGCCCTATTCAATCCAAGCCAGAGCCTGACGACGCTATCGTGGCTGAGGTAAGGCAGCGTTGGTTCGACGTTCAAATGCCGCAGGTCGAGAATGTCGAGAATCCGCGTATAAAAGTTTGGGCGGAAGACTGGAGGAATCGAGTTCTCGTGTGTCGCGAAGTACTCAACAAGTTAGCAGTGAGCGGGAATTTGAGGGGGCATGTGGGCGCAATTGCGTTAACTGCGTTTGAAGCCGTGGCACGGGCTGCATGGGCTTGTCGCCGCATCAAAGTTAACTCTCGCCGAAAACACGCAGATTTTGTGATTCATCCGAAAACGAATGGAATCGGTGTTCTTTCCACGAATCTAAAGGATGCCGTTCGGGGAATCAAGGCGAGAGAAGAGGCAGCGATCCAGGCACTGCCTGCCATTAAGCAGAAGATTGAGGCTATGCAATCTGTTCGATAGGATTGCTTGTATCAAGACTCTAACTTTCTACTTTATCGGAGCCGGGATTCTCGCTCGAGTCTTGCCGATCAGAGCTTATGCCCTGTAGTTCTCCGGAGAGTCCTTTTTAAATATTTTTTCCTGTTGGCTCAGTGCGTTTTGATAAGCGAGCTGCGCTTTAGAAGAATCGTTCGGAGTCTGTAAAATATTTTGTGTCAAAGGTCAGAGCCAAACCGCTCAACTAGAAAGGACCTGACAATGACATCAACGAAACCGAACGATATGAATAGCA
>JADYXR010000005.1 GCA_021772095.1 Candidatus Obscuribacter sp.
CAGCAAACCTGCTGTGTCCTTTCTGCGCCCAGCCCTAAACGTATTTGCGGTGATGCTGAGCATTGCTGTGCGCCTCTTGTTAGTCTATAGCCATATTCTGGCAAATAAACACCAAAAAGCCAATAAGCCCCAAAAATCACACTCCGGCTAGCACTGACAGTAATTTCAGAGAAACAATCGCTGATTGAGACTGGGGCTTTTTAACGGGGCGGCCTGCACTGCAGGTGGTGACTGACGCGGAGCAAGCGCTATCAATTTTTCGTATCCATTACTTTCCTTTTGATCGGAACAACGGATTCTGACCGGCCTAATTCCAGCATCGTCTTGTGAGCAATCTGACGCGCGGCAAGCTCGGCATCGCTCCAGATACTCTTCAAAAAGTTCTCCAAGAGTTAGCTCGCCTTGAATCATTCGACGCTTGTCGGATGGATTGTCACCAGATGCAGTGCTGATGTTTGTTGCAGACTTAGTTTTGAACCCTCTTTCGCTCTATCGATCAGATTAGGTTGCTTTGAGTGCTTTTCTACAATCGAATATTCATGACGCGCACGTTCAAAATGTTTCAAAGACTGAAGACATAAAGCCATGAGATAGTGACGCTCTCCTTCCGCTTCACTCGATTATCGCTGGAGATCGGCCACTTATTACCTGTTCTTAGGCTCTCGCGTCCGTCGGTTTGTTCACTCGCGCAGCGTAGTTGATAAAGTGTGTTCTTTTTGGATGACATAGATGCAGTTCTGAATATCGTGATCTAATTTCTCGATTCGTATGGACTGAAATCCGCATTTTTGCAAGTAGTCGATTGCTGTCTCTCTTCCCCACATTGTACCCAGACCCTCACCATCGAGTGCAAGCGAAACTGTCATGCAATGCATGCAAGATATCGAATAGAGAAGCGGGCCGATTGGGTGATCGACATTCTTGGACACATCGCTGGATGCATCGATGTCTTGCATGATGAAAACGCCGTCCATCCTTAATGCGAGAAAAATGTTCTCTAGAACTTTTAGCGGTTTAGCCTGATCGTGGATGGCATCAAATGCGGTGATCAAATCGAAACGATTCCGATCTTCGATAATGCTTACGTCATGCACTTCGAAGCGAACATTCGAAAGCTTCCTGTTGGTGGCTTCCTGCAAGGCGAATTGAATTGTCTCGTCGCTAAAGTCATATCCGACGAAACGGCTGTTAGGAAATTCACCAGCCATCCGCATTAGTGCCAGCCCCCGGCCGCATCCGATATCGAGCACATCGATTCCCTTGTTCATTCGCTCGGCAAGACCATCAACGAGCGGCAGTACACTTTCTAATAGCGCGGGAACAAGCGACTGACCGCTGTCCTCAGCCATCACTTCGTGAAATCGATTGAAGGATGTATAAGGAACACCGCCACCATTTTCAAAGCAGTCGACGATCTCTGTCTCCACACTGCCCAGAACGCTTATATACTGAGCCAACGCTGCCAGGTTATCTTTCGCCGACTTGCGCACTAACCAACGGGCGTGCTCTGCCGGCAAGGAGTACTGCTGACTTTCTCGAACGTAATCAATAATACCGCCAGTGGTGCAAGCATTGAGCCATTCCCTGACATAACGCTCATTCAGCATGGCGCGATCCGCCACTTGTTCCGACGTCGAGGGGGGAAGATCGCTCATCACGTCAAATAGTTTCGTTCGATGCCCGATCGAGATCATAAGAGCCAGGGCGGCATCGTTGCAGATTCGCAATAGTTTCTCTTCAAATCGCACGCCTACTTCTGTTTCACTTTTCATTTAATTCGCAACCCTATTTCTAAATCACCGAAGTATGCCATCTTGAGAATACAATTCTCAAGCTCGAATCCAATTTTCGGCTCGATCGAACGGTCAATAGCTGAATTGCGTACAGATTGCAAGCATTTGCTTGAGCTGACGGATCCTGAACTGGTGGTCTAGTGATTTCTTTCTTTCATTTATTGCCGAGACTGAAGGTGCAATAATAGTCATGCACCAGTGCGTTCCTTTCGGAATTCTGGAGGCTCGATGCAAACCCAGGCGACCGTGACAACTTCTTCTCTATCGACGGCGGAACTGACGCGTCTTGAGGAAGACAAGCTGCGAATAAAAAATTGGAAACGCTGGGGTCCCTATTTGTCGGAACGGCAATGGGCTACCGTTCGCGAAGACTACTCCGAATTCGGAAGCAGTTGGGACTACTTCCCGCACGATCACGCACGCAGCCGCGCATATCGCTGGGGCGAAGACGGCTTGCTCGGCATAACTGATCGCGAGTGCAGACTTTGCTTCGCGTTAGCTCTTTGGAACGAAAAGGATCCGATTCTGAAGGAACGTCTGTACGGACTGACCGGTTCGCAAGGCAATCATGGCGAAGACGTCAAAGAGTGTTATTACTACCTGGACTCCACGCCAACTCATTCGTACATGAAGGCATTGTACAAGTATCCGCAAAACGCGTTTCCATACGAACAACTGATTGAGGAAAATCGAAGACGCGGACTGCATTCGCCCGAGTACGAATTGCTCGACACAGGAATATTCGATGACAACAAATACTTCGATGTCTTCGCTGAATACGCCAAAGAATCACCTGATGATGTTTTGATTCGAATCACTGTGTGCAATCGTGCTAATGAAACGGCGCGTTTGCATGTGTTGCCGACGCTCTGGTTTCGGAACAATTGGTCATGGGGATGTTCTCATGAAGGCTGCGGCGTGAAGCCGGTTCTGCAGCTTTCACAGAATGGTTTGATTCAAGCCGACCAGGAAACGCTCGGTCGGTTTTTCTTTGCCTACGAGAATGATGACTCTACTGATGGTGCCTGGCCAAAAGAGATTCTTTTCACAGAAAATCATACGAACACCGAAAAGCTTTTCGGTGTTCAGAACGACACTGCAGTTGTGAAAGATGGTTTTCACGAATATCTCATTCACGGCCGACGCGATGCTGTAAGCAAGCAGGCGGTTGGGACCAAGGCCGCGCCTCATTACTTGTTGACGCTTGCACCTGGCGAAGAAAGATCTATTAAGCTACGCCTCTTCTCCGAGCCCGAAAGACGGCCCACTGTATTTGGTGGCGGCTTCGACAAGATCTTCGAGGAGCGAATCAAAGAACGCGACGAATTCTACGCGCAAGTAATCGATCCGAACATGGTTCCCGAAAAGCGTAACGTGATGCAACAAGCTTATGCTGGGCTTCTCTGGAGCAAGCAGTTCTATCATTATGTTGTCCAAGATTGGTTGGATGGTGATGCTTATCAACCGTTACCACCGGAGTTGCGCAAGTACGGGCGCAACAGGGAGTGGAAACATCTTTTCAATCGCGATCTGATTTCCATGCCGGACAAATGGGAGTACCCCTGGTTCGCCGCATGGGATCTGGCTTTCCACATGCTGCCTTTTGCTCAACTCGATCCTGAGTTTGCAAAATATCAGCTGACGCTGTTCCTGCGTGAATGGTACATGCACCCCAACGGTCAGATTCCGGCTTACGAGTTCAATTTCTCTGACGTCAATCCACCCGTTCATGCCTGGGCTGTATGGAGGGTTTACAAGATCGCAGGCAAATCCGGAAAGCGCGATCGCGCGTTTCTTGAAAGCGCATTTCAGAAATTGCTTTTGAATTTTACCTGGTGGGTCAACCGCAAAGATCAAGAGGGCAACAATCTATTTTCCGGCGGATTCCTCGGTCTGGACAACATAGGCGTATTCGATAGGTCGCGGGAACTGCCCATCGGAGGATATCTTCACCAGGCTGATGGAACCGCCTGGATGGCGTTCTATTGTCTCACCATGCTTTCCATCTCTCTGGAACTGGCTATAGACAATCCGGCGTACGAAGACATGGCGTCGAAATTTTTCGAGCACTTTATCGGTATCGCCGATGCGATGAACGAGTTCGGCGGGTCCGGACTCTGGCACGAGGAAGATGGATTCTACTACGATCAGCTTAAATCAGGTCGCAACGAAATTTCACTAAAAACGCGCTCGCTAGTCGGTTTCATTCCACTCTTGGCCGTAGAGATTCTCGACGGTCCGACTATTGACAGGTTACCTGGTTTCAAGAAACGGATGCAATGGTTCCTCAAGCACCGAAAAGACTTGGAAAATACCATTGGCTATTGCAATCGATGTCCGATCACCGGACACGTATTGCTCAGCGTACCATCGCGAAACCGGCTTGAACGCATCATCAACTACCTGTTGGACGAGAATGAATTCCTCTCCGACTACGGCATTCGTTCTCTTTCCAAAGTGCATAAAAACCATCCGTATGTTTTCTACGCCGGTGGCGAGGAGTATCGTGTCGACTACGTTCCGGGCGAGGCGAACACGCATATGTTTGGCGGCAACTCCAACTGGCGAGGTCCGATCTGGTTCCCGATCAACTATTTGATCGTCGAGGCTCTGGAGAAATACAGCCTCTTTTACCGCGATGAGATTCTACTGGAGATCCCGAAGGGTTCCGGAAAAACTGGCACCATAAGTGATGCCGCCGTAGAAATAAGCCGCCGGTTGTCGTCGCTCTTTCTTCCAGACGAGAGCGGACGCCGTCCATGCCACGGGCAGGAAGGGCGATTCGCGAGCGATCCCCACTGGAAAGATCTGGTTCTTTTCCATGAGTTTTTTCATGGTGACACGGGGCGCGGTCTGGGCGCGGATCACCAGACTGGTTGGACGGCGCTAGTGGCAAGACTTTTGCAGCGTTGCGATGTCAATCGACAGAGGTGAAAGATTTGGATACACCTGATTTTGTGGATCGATTGCGGCGATGCCGCAAGGGGAGTCCAAACCCGAAGTGCTCTTGATTGGCGGAACTGGAACAGTCTGGAAATACAGCTTTATTGGTGAATCTGGTTTTCTCGACCTGCGTGGCATAGAAATCGATGCGACCGATGAAGAAGCGTTATATTCAATGGTGATCGCAGCCGCCGAGACCAAGTAAAAACAGCCGACTTCAAAATCAAACTGTTAAGCACAAATGGAAATATCAGTAAGTATTCTATTGACGGTCGCTCCACCGCTTCTGCCAAACGCGCAGACGAACACGGACATGGCATGATCACTGGCACTATATCTGGTATCATCAATATCGATTGTTCTATCGCAAAAATCGTCAAGTTCATAGCCTACGGAGAAGGCGAATCGCCAGACAGAAACGATACGCTGACAAGCAATCGCACGTACCCGATCATCTTCGCTATGGTCTGCCTGCCGCGGACTGCTCGAAGTGAACAAACGCTGACTATGATCCTCATATATACGCCAGGTTCAATGCATGTTCAATTTGAAGAGCGTGACGCGAGACACGCTTAATCCACCACCACTTGGCTCCACAACATAGATTCCTCTCTGAGACTCGGGAGCTCATCTCCGGACACGACTGGCACCGATGATGGTGGCGAAAATCGGGACCATCTTGACTTCGACTGGATAGACTCCCAGTACTCTGGAGAACAGACCTGGACTGCACCTATCACCAAAACGGACCACAATTCTTCCAGCGACCTCCACCGCGACTCCGATGCCCTGCGAGTCACAGATTGCATGCAGAAGTCGCAGAGCGCTCCTGAAGTTCATGAGATAGGAAAACAGTTTTACAGCACGTCCTGGTGAACCTACTTCCGGCAAGCGCAAGACGCAGTTTTTTCCACTTGCTAAAAAACTAACAGTTCCGCTCTCGCTGACAGCAGTCAACTCAGACTCTATATCCACGGTCCTCACGAGATGCTGCCGCTGCCGTGGGTGTCGTTTTCGCATGTGCGAACGATCAGAACGCCGTTCACTTTCCAGAGCGTGTGCTCAGCATCGGGTCCCACCTTGTTAGGAACTTGCATTTCAATGTTTCTCATATCGTAGACTATCTCGGCACCGCGACCTGTGAGGCGCTCGTACAATCCAATCGCCAGGTCAGTCCATGTTTTAGTGTCGTTGTTTGTTTCGGAAAGCATTAGTGTTTCTCCTTGTCGGTTCAGTCTCTCAGTCCGCTTGTGGGTACAATTTCGTTACTGCTTCGCTGAGCGAAATTCTTATGGTACTCAAAGGGGCCTTTGTACTTGAGTTATACTGCTCGAGAGTAAACTTACCGTGAACAACAAAAAAACTTCGTAGATTTGCTCAGATAACAATTGAACGCTCTGTCAAATAGCATCCGCAAAAGCTTCTTGAGTGGTGCATTGGCAAGTTGCCACACCACCATGAATCGCGGCTCCTGCTGGTAAGATTATTGGTCTTGCAGAACTTTCTAATTTTACGGGAGTCCAACTCTTGACCACTAAAACTGGATCTGAGACCGTTTGGATAACCGGGGATCAGTGTTCCATGCGCAACACTGCGCTTCTATCCGCAGACAAGCGCATCGCCACAGTTTTGATGATTGAGTCGGTTGACAGAGGCAATTTGCTCCGTTATCACAAGAAAAAGCTTGTTCTCATTTACGCCACTATGCGCCATTTCAGAGATCAACTGCTAGAAGCTGGATGGAAAGTTGATTACTATGCTGAGAGACCAGATTTTCGAACGGCACTCGATCAACACATTTATAAATGTAAGCCCGACCGCTTTTTGCTAATGCAGCAAAGCGAATACGGCGCCACAGAAAAATTGTTGAGCATGCTTGGTGTCCTGTCTGCAGAGATTTTACCGCATTGCAATTTCATTTCATGCGCCGATGATTATGAGAGTCTTCATCGCTCACCTGAGGCGCGCGTTACGATGGAAAACTTTTACCGCATGATGCGCAAAAAAACCGGCTTATTAATGGATGGCAATGCACCCTCAGGCGGGTCCTGGAATTTTGACAAAAGCAATCGCCAGGCTCCGGATCAGAACTTGACCTCAACTCCTCTGCGAATTTTTCCGCCCGATGCCACCACATTTGATGTCATCGAAATGGTAGATCGCTGTTTTCCAGATCATCCGGGTACTTGCAAAGACTGGATTTACGCAGTGACCAGAGAAGATGCACTGCTTGCTGCCAAGGACTTTTTTGACAACCGGCTCGATCAATTCGGGCCGCATCAAGATGCAATGCTTCATGGAAAACCGTTCTTAAATCACTCCGTTCTCTCTGCGTACATTAATGCATGTCTTTTGAATCCGCTTGAGCTTTGCCAGGAAGCCGAGCGTCGATACCTGGACGGTCGTGCTCAATTATCTTCCGTGGAAGGTTTTGTCAGACAGCTTATCGGATGGCGTGAATTTATGTGGCGTGTATATTGGCGGATGATGCCGGCCTACAAATCAAGAAATGAACTGAACGCCAATGAGAAACTACCCGAGTTTTTTTGGACGGGTACAACAAGAATGCGCTGCCTGAAAGAGGCGATAGATACCTCAATTGATCATGCTTATGCGCACCACATCATCCGCCTGATGATTCTTGGCAATTTTGCGCTTATTGCAGGACTTAAACCCCAGGAGACAAATGACTGGTTCGCTTCAATGTTCATCGACGGTTACGACTGGGTGATGGTGCCCAATGTGATTGGCATGGCGCTGCATGCTGACGGCGGTTACGTGGGCACCAAGCCGTACGCTGCTTCTGCGAACTATATAAATAAAATGTCGGATTACTGCCGGAATTGTTTTTACGACCCGAAAGACGCGATCGGCGAAAAGTCCTGTCCATTTAACTCGCTTTATTGGGACTTCTTGATGCGCAACGAAAAAGCGTTCGCAGGTAACCACCGGATGGCACTTGTGATGAAGCAGTTGTCCTCAAAAAGCCTGGATTGGCGTGCTGGTATCCGCAAACGAGCAGAGGAATTGCGCGAAGCCGGATGGCAGTGACGTGGTCAGATTAAGACGAAATTCGATTCCATAAACACAGTTGCGTTCAAGTTATCTGAGGCCGGCCAATGTGAACAGCCGGCTGTGACTGAGCCACGTTCGCGGTCCCCGGATTGAACAACCGCGCCGAGTGATTTAAGCCCACAATTCCTCCCTGCTAAAAAAGCCTCAATCTTTCTTGTGGACAGTGGCGCCACGTGTAGTGTCAAGTGACAGGTCAGTCGACCAAGACCTGCACGTCTTTGCCAGTTGAACGGTTTTCGTTATTGCCAGCATGTCCGGTGGGAAAGCAGGATTGCAATCTACATTGATGACTCCAGGCTATCTTCCATTCATCTTCCATTCACGTTCGGTTCACTTCTGGGCAGTAAAACTAGATAAGTGAGATTGGTCCGCCATTCCTGAACAGTCGGAAGATGGCTTCAATAGACCAATCCGGGAGGTAACATCATGAGTCTAATGTGCACGATAATCGAGAGCGGTGAACTGAAGTATAGAATCTGCAGACATACATATGAGCAAATGTCACGCACAGGTCCCCGAACCTCGGGCGGTGCGAGCTACTTCGATAACGCGGTCCGCCTCTTAGACCGCATTCGCGATTTTCTAGACGACGAGCTTGTTCTGTTCCGTGAGGAGTTGGTCAGTGTCGGCAATCGGACTCTCGTCTCAGTGAGGTTGAGTGACTCTGCCAGGAAGCTCGACGAGATGTTGGAAGATATAGTCATGCTGCATGTCGACGAACCGGACGGGTCATTCGCCAGGTCGCTCGCGCAGTTGATTTCGACCTTCGAAGCTGTCGTTCAATTGATGAGGGACAGCCTGAGCTCCTGGTCTGAAGGACTCGGTGAGATCATTGACACAGAGCACTTGCAGATGTTGTCGCGCGAAGCGGCTTGAGAATACAGATAACTATAAATCACATACTTCAAAAAGGAGAGATTGTTATGCTAAAAGAATCGACTAAGGACACAAAAAACTGGCCTGATCTAGCTGTCGGATTGTTCGAGCGGCTCACCGGTCTCGGAGCCGAGATCACTTACGACATGAGGGACATCGAAGTGCAGGTGCCAAACAAAGTTGGTTCAGACGCTGAGCACACCATGTGGAGAGTGAACGGCGTTCTCAACATACGCACATGCGAGAGTGGCGATCTCACAGCCGGCGGGCATGAGTGATAACCATAGAAATTGAGTCAGAGATAGTTGCTACCAGCAAGATGGCTACTGTCAGATTCGTCGCCATCCTCAAGACCTTTCCAATCCGCGGACCGGATGACGGTCAGAGCGTCTCACTCAAGAGAAAAAGGTTTTGAGGGTGGTTTCGATCCAGACGATGTGAAGCGATGGCCGAGTGCTGGGTCTGTGTGATATGACTGACATGTCGGGGCGTAATGCGGAGACGAAAATGGCTAAAGTCCTATTGGTGGAAGACGACAATGAAATGTGTGAGGTGTTGCTGCACACACTCAGTCAGCGAGGGTTCACTGTGCAGTCAGCACCCGATGGCAGGACGGCGTTGGACCTCTTGAGAGTGTACCAGTACGATGTCATAGTAGTGGATTGGATGATGCCTGGTCTGAGCGGAGTGGACGTGTGCCGGACTTTGCGTTCGTCTGGGAACTCGACCCCGATACTGATGCTGACGGCCAGGAGCGCGGACGAAGATACCGAGTCAGGGCTGGACGCAGGAGCGGACGACTATCTCACCAAGCCGTTCGAGAACAGAGTGCTGGCAGCCCGATTGAGAGCCCTCCTCAGGCGGCCACCCTTGACGGCTCAACCGGTGTTGAGAGCCGGAGACCTGACTCTTGATCCAGCCACGGGTACGGTTAAACGTGGTGGTGAAGAACTGCATCTCAGGCCGATGGTGCTCAAGCTGTTGGAGTTTCTTCTCCGGCATCAAGGACAGTTCTTCACATCTGATGTCGTCCTGCAGCGAGTATGGCACGACGATTCTCTGGCATCCATGGACAGCGTGCGCGCGCACATCAAACTGCTGAGAAGAGCCGTCGACCTACCTGGACGACCGTCGATCATAGAGACAGAGCGTCATCGGGGCTACAGGATTGCGCCACGCCCAGTCGCAGATGAGGGCTGAGATGGTGTCAACCTTGGTCCACAAGTGCTTCTTCGTTGGGCGGCATATGAATGTTTATTGAAGATCATCTCAGTAAGTCCGATCAGCTCGTGCTTATGTTTCAAGCCGTCGAGTTTGCGCGCAATGGCGTGGTGATGACCGATCCAAAACTCCACGACAACCCTATCATCTACACTAATCCAGCGTTCACAGACATTAGTGGATATAGCGCAGAAGAAATCCTGGGGCACAATTGCCGCTTCCTGCAGGGGGAGGACCGTCAGCAACCGGCTCTCGACGAATTGCGTAAGGCGATTAAAGAGGAGCGATCATTGACTGTCGTGCTTCGCAACTACAAAAAGAACGGTGCAAAATTTTTCAACGAACTGACAGTATCTCCTGTGCGCAACGAGAAGGGAGACCTGGTGTCTTACGTCGGAATTCAAAACGATATTACCGCCCGCATAGAGGCTGAAGAACGCATATCGGATTTCTATTCGGTCGTCTCTCACGAGCTGAGAACACCAATTGCGAAAATCAAAAGCTCGCTATCAGTGATCGAAGACGGCGAGGCCGGTCCGGTCAGCGATTCTGTGCGCCGATTCGTAGAGATATCCGCTAAGTCGGCTGAGAGCTTGTGGCGGCTGATTGAAAATATACTGGACTTCAAAAAGCTGGAATCAGGAAAATTCCGCCTGCTTCGCCAGCGTCTTCGGCTCAGTGAGCTCGTAGAAAATGTGGTGGCAGAGTTTCAGCCCGTAGCCGATGAAGCTCTGATTCAACTCACTTGTCAGTGCCTGGCAAATCCTCATGTTGATGCCGACGGACAGCGGCTGGTGCAGGTGCTTGAGAATTTACTCAGCAATGCCGTCAAGTTCTCACCTCGAGGTTCAGCAGTGGCGGTCAGAGTTCTTATGAGTGAATCAAATTTTGCCCGCGTCGAAGTGTCCGACCAGGGTCCAGGAATTGCACAGCAAGATCTCTCCAAGCTTTTCGAGAAGTTCCAGCAGTTAGAATCTCCGGACCGCCGTTTGCGCGGTGGGACTGGTCTTGGATTGTCTATCTGCAAAGCAATTATAGAAGCGCAAGGTGGCCGAATCGGCCTGTCCAGTAGGGAGGGTCAAGGAAGTACGTTCTGGTTTGAAATCGAGCCTTCGTCCTGATTCACTGATGGTACTTCTAAGCAGCTTTTCGATGAGAACAATAATCAAATCATCAAGCGAACGAAACAGAGAAAAAGAAATAATTCTCTGGAAGAAGATCAAAAGTTTAGCTTTAAAGAATGATAAGCGATCGAATGAGCAGGCACAAAGCGATCCTGCTCACTCGGCTTATTTATGCACGTTCGCGCAGTTCTAATTGCTTGAGTAAAACTAAAATGGTGTTAGATACGGTCTCGCAGCCGACAGTTTTAAATCGCCAACTCGCTACCGGCAACCAGGTTTTTGTGGACCCAGACTCTTCGTATTTCCCCCAATGTGATCGAGCCATTTCTGAAGTACATTGCGATTCTCGCTGCACATTCAATTCAAAATAAAAGGAGTCACAATATGACATGTGACCGTTCCACTCCATGTAATTCTAAAGTTGACCGATACGCCGATCAAATCGCCCAGAGATTAGATAGAGAAGACCCTTCTGCCGCCAGCATGTTACTTGAAGCTAGCAA
>JADYXR010000006.1 GCA_021772095.1 Candidatus Obscuribacter sp.
GCTACAGCTAGCGCTGTACGCCTCTGTGGCGGTATCATTCCAATCTCTAAAGGTAATTACAATGGACTACCTTTGACACAAAATTATTGACAGATCCAACCCGCAAATTGCGAATTTCTTGTTACTCGAACAATTCGACAAAAGACTGAAGCGAAGTAATCTTAACTCCATCGTGTTGTTTCAAGACAAGCAGGTCTTTGTCGCCGCTCACTAGGAAATCAACTTGTGCAACGACCGCGCATACGATATAGACTTCGTCCTTGGGGTCGCGGCACACGCTTTCGACACCTAACGGCAACTTGATGAACTGCGCTTTCTCTCGAATCAACTCCAACAAACTTTCTTTGCGCCGAGGCTGTATCTTGGTTTGAAACTTAGGCCGGTCCAGCAACTTCTGCAAGTTCGCTAATGAGAGCTTCTGCACAAATCAACTGGTATTGGTCGTGGTCCAGCAAACGCACAACTTCAAGAGCCTTGTTGCTGTTCAAAAGCGCGCTGATCCAAATGTTTGCGTCAACGACTACTTTAAGCACCCTGCGCTCTTTTTTCCCTTCTATATTTTGTTACTTCGTCGGCAATCTCTTCGTCTGCAATTGGTTCGGTGCCTTCATTATCATTGTCCACGTCCTGCACCAATTGCCGAAACCGGTCTCCCCATGTCTTCGACAATTCTCGACGCAATTCTTGCACTTCTTCAGGCGAAAGCTGCTCGACCAGGCGAAGGATCTTCTCTACAGTAACTCGTTCTTCTGATTGTGGCTGGTTCATACTATATCGTCCACTTGCCCATCGTCGCCAATCTGTTATCGAAAAGTGCCTTTGGCTGGGTATCTTGACCATTTATCGACAGTTTATCACAGTTCCCAAGATTGAATCACAAGGACCCCGGGACGTCCCTGCTTGGGATAAGGTACCTAGTTTTGAGCCGAGTGCTTGTCCAGCCATGCGACAGTCGCGGTCATTGCTTTTTTGTCGACATCGATATCTTCGAATACGTAGTGATCGCCGTTTTCCAGCGCGAGGAATTCTTTGTCTTCGGTCGAGAGATTGTCGAACACTTTCTTGGCGCCCTGTGGTCTCGATTCGCCGTCTTTTTGTCCTTGAACGATCATGATCGGCAGAGTCTTGATTTGCTTCGCGAACTGGCGTGTTTTGTACATGTAGAATTGGCAGGCCATCAATTCATTCGGTGCGAGATCGAGGCGAACATTCGCATCTTTCATCAACGCCTCTTGCAGATCTTTTTTAGGCGTGGCTACTTTGACAAGTTCTTCGCCTTTATTGAAGCGCTTGTTGAATGCGGTGAATCTGGTGCCGACGCTCAAGTAGTTTCCGAGCGTGCCGAAATGTTCGCCGCCGGGTGCTGAGGAGATGGCACCGGATATGATATCAGAGAATTTCGAGGCGGCTTCGAGTGCGAGGGCACCGCCCATGGCTTCACCGAGGAGGAAGACTTTGCTGTTTGGATGTTTCTTCCGAATGGCTTCTGTGGCGCTCTTGATGTCGCCGAGCGTGTCCTTCAAGTCCATTTTGCCTTCGGAACCTTTGTCTTTCCAACCGCCGAAGCCGCGTAAGTCCATCGAATATACCGAGTAGCCGGACGCAACCAGCTTCTTCGCGAGGTCATCGAAAACTCCGCTGTGCATGCCTAATTCATGGAGGCACAAAACCATTCCTTTTGGAGATTCGCTGGTCGATTGCCAGTAAAGAAACGGTGGCATGCCCTCCACGAGATCGACTTTTGTGCCGGCAGTTTCGCGAACCGTTCTATTAGAATCGCCGCCTTTGTCATTCTTGTCGCTCTTATCCTTTTTCTTGGATTTCTTTTCGGAAGCGACTTTATCTACTTTAGTGTCGGACGCATCTTTGTCCGTTTTCTTCTCAGCGATGTGATTGTTGTCGCTTTTCTTTTTTCCGAAACAGGCATCGGCATTCGCAACCATCGAGATGCACGTTAACAGACTGACGGTGACAATCGGAAGTTTCCGAATAGCTTTTCGCATCGTATGTTTTTCGCCCGCCATAATTTTGATTACCTTTGCCGAATTAGAAGTCAGTTTGGTCAATTGATCGCAACGGAGATCATTATAGATTCCAGTCGCTCTTAACATCTCAGATTCGTTTAATGAAATAAGAGATCGGTTTCTCGTGTTAGGTCGCTTCCTTCACGTTAGATTGTGCTCTAGACTAGCTCTACGATACAAAATTCTAAACGAACCCAGATTATTTCGAAGCTGGAACTGCAACATTCCGGGGCGCAGCCGGCTTCACTCCTAAAACCGCCTCAGCGCCGTGCCACGTGTGCAACGCCAGAATCGGAGTTTGGATCTCGGCGCGCGAGCGCAAAACTTCTTGTTCAACTTTCGCTCGCATGATTTTGTACGCTTCTTGAACCGTCGTATTCGGTCCTCTTGTTCGCAACGCTTCGATCAACTGACGAGTAAACACGCCATTGGGATAAAGTCGCGATTCCCACGAAACTTGATCCGAATCGCTGGAAGCAACGACGATTTGTCCGGTACCGACACTCAACGCTCCGGGATGGGTACCAGCAGCGGTGCTGGCTTTAACACGCATGTCAGGCTGAAGAATAATTGCTTTGCTTCCGGCGGCAGTATGGTGCGTCTCTTTCTCCTTGGCACCAATCGCGGTGGCAAGCGAGTTCTCACGAATTGCGCCACCATGGCAAACATCCATTACAATTACAACGCGCTGGCTCGGGATCATATCTCTTACACCGGCTGTGAAAAACTGCATCGGTATGCCTGACAAAACAGCGTTATTCAAATTGGTTTCGTAAGCGACGATAAAGTTGGCGTTACCGACGTCCTTGCGAGCCGAGGTTCCATGCGTCGATACGTAGATTACGACGAGGTCGTCATTCTTCGCATTTTTCCTGAGCCACTTATCGCCCAGGTGCGAGATGATGTTGTCGCGCGTGGCGTGTTCATCGAGTAGAAGCTTTACGTGATCCGGTTTAAAGTTTGCTTCGAAGATCAGGTAGTTGCGGAAGTCCATCGCGTCTTTGGCGGCAAACTGCAAATTGATTGCTGGATCTTTAAAGTTACTGAGGCCTACTACGAGTGCCCACTTATCGGCGACCGGTTTCGCGGTTGCAATGCCTGTTTTCGGCACACCGAGGGTGATGGCATGTCCTTGATTGCTGTCGTTGTATCCCGGCAATTTTAGCTTGATTTCTTTGGCTTGCGCGATTAGCGGTTTCGCCTCGTCTTCTCTGGAAGTCTCGATTAAAACTCGCGCCAGATTTTCCAAGTCGGCAGCGACGATTGCACTGCCGGGTTCATTTGTTTTTTGATCCGATTTTAAAATCGCCCGGAAGTATTCTTCCGAGTCCGCAAACTTATTCGATGCCTTGAGCAAGTCCGCCAGGTCTCGCATGGTCGCGACTGTGTCTTCATGCTCGGGACCGAGGACAGATTTTTGAATCTTCAAAGTACGCAGAAGTAATTGCTGAGCTTGATCGAGTTTCTGTTCTGAGATCAAAACATTGGCAAGATTATGCATATTGCGAGCGACCACTGGATGCTCGTTGCCCAGCGCTTTCTCGCGAATCGCCAAACCTCTTTCGATCAAAGGTCGTGCCTCTTCAAAGCGACGTTGATTGGAATACAACCAGGCAAGACTGTTCAGTGCAGCGGCTACATCAACATGATCGGGTCCAAGATTTTTCTCGGTGACTTCGAGAGCACGTTTGTAGATTGGCTCGGCATCAGTGTATTTGCCTTGATAGATGTAGTACATTCCCATCGCGTTCAAATCGAGCACCACCTGACGCGCATCTTTTCCATACGCCAGTTCATCTATTGAAAGAGCTTTGCGCAGCAATGGATCAGCTTTCGCATATTGCGAACATGAAACATAATCAGCGGCAAGCTGTCTCAGGAATTCTGCATAACGAGGGCTTTCATCGCCAAATGATTTCTCGACTAAAACCCGACCTTTTTCAAGTTCTGCTACTGCATCCTTATAACAAGTCAGATCTCGGTAAATGCTGGCGCGCACCAAAAGCGGTTCGTAGATTCGCGGATCGTTGTCTTCCAGAGAACCAGCGCGCATCTTGTACGACAATTGAATCGACTGAAGGGCGTCGTTGATCTTTCCTTGCGCTCGGAATAATTGACCGAACAATAAAGCAGTATTCGAAATCTCAAGTCGTCTGATGCCAACGTCTTGAATTTTTTTCTTCTGAGTTTGAGCTTGATTTAAAACTGCATCAGCTTCATCGTACCGACCAGCTGTCGTGTAGTGCCGCCCGAGCGCATCAAAAACACGTCCAGCGGCGATCGCATCATCGCTGCCTTCCGCCACAGTCAGCGCTTCGCGCAAGGCTTTTTCGCACTCCGCCGTTTTGCCCAACTCAGAATATGCAGACGCCAAGCGGATTAGCGAGACAACGCGATTTTCCACTTTCATCGCGTTGAGATCGGATTCCGTTGTTGCCGTGGTTTCCACTCCCTCTTTATCTGCTTGAGTGAAAAGATCTTTTGCCTTCAGGTAAAAGGAAATCGCTTGCTCATATTTTCCCTGGCGCTGCAGATTGGATGCCAGCTTGTCGTAGTCACCAGCGAGGGTGCGCTTTTTGGCAGGATTGTTTTTCTCGTCGTTGTCCAACAATCGCTTGTAGAGCGGTTCTGACAGATCGAATTTTTTCTCTTCATCATAGAGTTCAGCAAGCGTCTGAATCGTTCGTTGCAATCGCACGTCCGATGGCGGGAATTGCTCAGCCTCTCTCAATGCCGCTTTCAACTTCTTCTCGGCTTCCGGGTAACGCCGCTCCAGTAGCGCGCGGCCGCCTTCGTCGAACATGGTTTCGAATAAGCTCTCCTGAGCATTACTTGACGTCGTACACATCAACACAAAAATCAATAAAACGAATACGAGCCACCAGTTCAATCGAAACATAGAAACACACCTTCAACGCGCTGTCCGACCGGTTCTTTAAGTTGCGAAGAGACAAAACACTGCATGCTACAATCTGCCCGACTCAATCAAATAGGAACCGGAAATAAGAAATGCATAGAGAGTATCATAAGTGGCACAGCGATAATTTGAACCGCGAGATGGAGCTGCTTGTCTTCGGTCACCATGGCGCCCGGGTCGTTGTTTTCCCGACTTCGATGGGAAGATTTTTTGATTGGGAAAACCGAGGATTCATGAATATCCTCCACCATCACATAGAACAGGGCTGGTTGCAGCTTTACTGTGTCGATAGTGTAGATACCGATTCCTGGTACAACTATGGAGCCAGCCCGCAATGGCGCGCTCATCGTCACCTGCAGTACCAAAGTTATATCGTCGACGAAGTTTTGCCGTTTAGCCGTTCGAAAAATGACAATCCATACGTCATCGCCACCGGTGCCAGTTTCGGTGCTTACCATGCCATGAATATCGCGTTGCGCTTTCCTCATCTATTCGGAAGAGTGCTTGCCATGAGCGGCATCTATGACATCTCGAAATGGGCGGGCGGTCACTACGACGAGGCTGTCCACCAGAGCAATCCAATCGAACTGGTTCGCCAAATGCATAACTGCCCTGAGCACCTGGCTAGAGTTCGAAATCTCGATATCATCTTCCCAATCGGACGAGAAGACTCGGCGTATCACAACAACCTCGAATTGTCTCAAGTCATGTGGGACCACAATATTTGGCATGCTTTGCGTGAGTGGGACGGCTTCGCTCACGACTGGCCAGTTTGGGAACAGATGATTTTGATGTACATTGGCGGCGCAAACTAATCGAATCAATGACGGGACCGCCGACTAACCGAAACCAGGTGAAGTCAGCAAGGGAACTGGCGAGCTAAACTGATGAGATTTCAGTTGGGTGAGTCGAGTGATCGTGCCGTGAGCAATTGGCACAACGCCAAGTAGTTATTCGTGAAGCAACGAAACTGACATCGCTTGCCGTAGTGACTCGGGTCGATCGCGCAAACAAAGCTTACAAAGACAACTTCAGCGGTCCGAAACGCGCCTGGAATCTAAAAATTTCATAGTTTTTTCCTCTATCGGCGGGGGTTCTGATCTTTAGAACTTAATTGATAGTAAGATTTTCCAAGCGTCAAGTATCACACTTAAAAACAGGTCCACAAGCATGAAAGTAGGGCTTTTGGTGGGGCGTGAGAGCTCGTTCCCCGAAGAATTCATCAAGTATGTCAACTCATCAAACCTCGGAATCGAGGCAGAGATGGTCAAAGTCGGCGGCTACAAAGCCGACGAACTCAGTAAGTACAGCGTAATCATCGACCGCATTTCGCATGAAGTGCCGTTCTACCGCTCCTATTTGAAAGCGGCAGCGCTCTCCGGTACCGCGATTATCAACAATCCGTTCTGGTGGTCAGCCGATGACAAATTCTTCGGAACCGCGCTGTTGGAACGTCTCGGCATCGCTATTCCAAAAACAGTTTTGCTGCCACAAAGAGGCTATATCGACGCCATCACCGGCGAATCGCTCCGCAACCTCGAGTTTCCACTCGATTGGAAAGCCATCGTTGAATACACCGGCATGCCGGCAATCATGAAGCCATTCGATGGCGGCGGCTGGAAGAACGTTTATAAGCTGGACTCGCTCGAAGAGTTGATCTACTACTACGATCGCACCGGCACCATTTGCATGATGCTTCAAGAGTTCATCAACTTCGATCGCTACGTTCGGTGCTACACCATCGGTCGCAAGAACGTCCGCATCATGCCTTACGATCCGTCGAAGCCTTATCTGCAAGGTCAATATTTCCTTGACAAAGATTACCTCGATCCAAAACTCGAAAAGCGCATCATTGATGATTGCATCAAGCTCAACGAAGCGCTGGGCTACGACATGAACACCGCCGAATTCGCAATTCGTGACGGCATTCCGTATGCTATCGACTTCACAAATCCAGCTCCTGACGCCGATCTCCATTCGGTCGGACCGGAGAACTTCAAATGGATGATTGAAGCAATGGCAGAACTCTGCGCCAGTTACGCAAAAGGCAAGCATCAAGCCAATCGCGATTTGAAATGGTCCTCATTTCTCAATCCGAAACTCGTCGCAGCCAAATAAATAGCAAATCTTGAACGGGCGGATCGTTATGCGATCCGCCCGTTGCATTGTAGTCCTCAGCTAGCTGTCGACTAATCTCTTTCAAAATTTCCATTCCCACTAATGGAAACCAGTTGGTAGGCACCTCCCTCGTCCACGGATTCGCCACGATGCACGACCTCGAAAGAGAATCGATCGATTACTATAATGAACTCCTGCAGTCTTCTCCGGAGTTGCTGAAAAGCACGAAGGATGACATGTGGAAGCAACTCAACGACGTCCAATTTATTTTTGGCGGTCGAATGTTGAGTCCTTATCTGCGTCCGCACTTCATCGCCAGACAAGATTTCGATCGCGTCACGCAAGTTTGCGAAGAGATCTGGGGAGCAGTTCTCAAAGTCGGCGATCTGGCAATTGCCGATCCAAAGCTTCAAGACTACCTTGGATTGACCGAAGACGAGCGTCGATTGATCGCCACCGATCCGAAATTCAAAGGTGTCTCCCGTCTGTCGAGACTCGATTCCTTTCTTACCGATGACGCATTATCATTCGTAGAGCTAAACGCTGAAACGCCTGCTGGTGTCGCTTACGCCGACGTCGCGTCCGACATCTTTTTGACTCTCGACGTGATGAAACAGTTTCAAAACAAGTTTCGTATTTCCAGACTGGATGGATTGAAACACCTGCTCCGTGTCTTGCTCTCTGCTCACACCGAATTTTCAGGCAATGGCAAACACCCACAAATCGCCATCGTCGATTACAAGGGATTGCCGACTGCTCGCGAGTTTGAGTTGATTCAAGACTACTTCGAACAGCAAGGATACAAAACGATTATTGCTGATCCAAGAGAACTGGAATTCAGCAACGGCCGGCTCTGTAAGGACGGCTTCGACATCGATATCGTTTATAAACGAGTTCTCGTCAACGAATTTTTAGAGAAAAAAGATGAGTGCAAAAACCTGCTGCAAGCGTACGAAAGTAACGCGATCTGCATGGTCAACTCATTCCGGGGCAAACTTGTCCACAAAAAACTTTTGTTCGGACTGCTAACAGACGAACAATTCGCAGGCTTCTTCACGCCTAGAGAACATGAACTGATAACCAAACATGTGCCATGGACTCGTCGAGTTGAAGAGCGAAACACCGAGCACTACGGCAAAAAAGTCGACTTGCTCAAATTCACCAGAGAATACCGAGACCAGCTTGTACTCAAGCCCAACGACGATTACGGCGGTCGCGGAATTTATATTGGTTGGGAATCCTCAGAATCCGAATGGGATGCTGCAATCAGCATCGCGTTAGAAGGAGACTACCTGGTGCAAGAGCGTGTAAAAACCTCGCGGCAGGTATTTCCTTACATCAAAGATGACGGCGACGTCGAGTTCATCGAACAATTGATTGACCTCGATCCGCTTCTCTATGACGGCAAAGTCGGCAGCGCCTTCACGCGATTGTCCGGTTCCGCCCTGGCTAATGTCACCGCTGGCGGTGGCATGGTGCCGGTATTTATTGTCGAAGGAAAAGTTTAGGCCGAGGTCGCATTAAAATGGAACAGAAATTCACTATTGGAATTGAAGAAGAGTATCAGATCATTGATCCGGAATCACGCGATCTGATCTCACGCGCACCAGAGCTCTATGAGCCCGCCAAAGACGCTCTGGGCGAGAAAGCCAAACCGGAAATGCACCAGTGCATGATCGAAATCGGCACAGAGATTTGCCAGGACATTCAGCAGGCAAAAAGAGATCTTTTCTTCTGCCGCACTACAATGGATCAACTGGCACGCGACAAAGACTTGCGCATCGTCGCCGCTTCGACCCATCCCTTTGGACACTGGGCCGATCAGAAAATTTCGGAACACGAGCGTTATGTAAAACTGGTCGAAGACATGCAAGTGCTATCGCGCAGTTTGCTTATCTTCGGAATGCACGTTCACGTTGCGATGGAAGATCGCGAGATGGCGATTCACATCTCTAACGCCGCGCGCTATTTCTTGCCGCACTTGCTGACACTGTCGACCAGCTCTCCGTTCTGGCGCGGTATCGACACCGGATTGAAATCTTATCGCTGCGAAATTTTCAAGAAATATCCGCGGACGGAATTGCCGGATTACTTCAGTTCGTACAGCGAATACGATAATTTCCTCAAGCTTTTGATCAAAACCAATTGCATTGATGATGGCAAGAAAATCTGGTGGGACCTGCGTCTTCACCCGGTCTATCCAACCCTCGAATTTAGAATCTGCGACATTCCGACAAGAGCGGAAGACAGCATCGCAATCGCTGCGTTGGTTCAGGCAATCGTTTGCAAACTCTATCGTCTGATCAAGAAGAACCTTGGATTCAGACTGTATCGCCGCGCCTTGCTGCAAGAGAACAAATGGCGCGCACTGCGTTATGGTATCGAAGGCAAGCTGATCGACTTCGGCAAGCAGGAAGAAGTCCCTGCCAAAGAATTGATTGCCGAGTTGCTCGAGTTCGTTGACGATGTCGTCGACGACCTGGGCAGCCGAGAGGCGCTCGCTGGGGTGTACAAGATATTGGAGCGTGGAACCAGCGCAGAAGGACAATTGCAGGTCTATCGTGAGACCAATGACCTCAAGGCTGTAGTCGATCATTTGATTGAAGAAACAATGGTCGATTGTCACAACAACGCTGCTTCGAAGCCGGCTGTCGCTACTCTTTAGGTTTGAAAGCGATTCTGCTACGCGCTAAATTTGCTCAGCCGTTTTTTGCTGCGCGCGTTTTTTCTGGTGCGTTGATTTTTTCAATCGCAAAAATGCTTTCGGCTGCACAGATTTTTTCGGCGGCGAAAGTTCTTTCGGCGGCGAAGGTTCTTTCGGCATCGCGCGTTCTTGCAACCGCGATGACTCTTGCCGTGGCATTAAACTTTGCCGTGCCGGTTTCTTCCACGCATGCAAAAGGTCTGGTCGGCAACATCAGCGCAGAGGCTGGCGATGCGAGTCTCGACGCGCCCGAGCTGAAAGGTCAAACCGCAGAAAAAGACCTAACAAAACCGGCATGGATTGAAGGAAATGTTTTCAGCAATGACGACATGCTGATGTACTCTTTTTACGTGATCGCGCCCTTCAAAAAAGAATGGCGTTGGGAAATTCCCACTCGTAAAACCAGCCTAAAACTGAAACCAATTGTGGTGCGTCACTGGAAAGGCTACAAACCCGAGGGCGAATGTCAGGTCATCTGCATCCCCATGGGTAAAGGCAAGTTCAAGTTTCACCACCCGGGCCGCGCGGATGGCCCGCACGGCTATATGGAGCGCGTCGGCAAAACGGCAACCGGTTTTCCCAGGTATCGATTCTGGTACGACGAAGGAGCGGGTGCCACCGAGTCTGGTGCCGACAATAAGCCCGCGACTGGAACGGAAGACGAGATAAAGCCATCCGAATAACTGGTACACCTTCTCGATAGTCGAGCGCATTGTTGAACTTCAGTTGCTGAACTTCATCTGCTGAAGTTCAAATCTGCTTTCAGATCACCTACCGCACGCGGTAACTAAGCCGGCTGAAGTTCCTTGTCCGCATTTTTGGCGGGGTCGGTGCCACCATCTTTTGCGAGCAGAGCTCCCAGCTCCAAACGTTTAAACTCAGCATTCAATTTCAGTCCGGCGAAGACCCAGAAGACCGCTGAAACCACGCCCATGACAAGAATGCCTGTTGTGCCAAAACCACATACGGTATTAACCAACAGAATCATGATACCGGCGAAGCCACGCGCAAATCGGTAGCAGAACATCTCGATTACCGGTTTCACTGTATAGAGAACATCGCGGCTGGTGACGGTATAAGTCAGTTCTTTCGCGGCTTTGAACCACGAGTGCCGGAGCGCTTCGTCGACGTGGAAGATGGCGACGATAATCAATGGATTAGTGAACATCGCGAAGGTCAAAAGACTTCCGGCGATTGCCACTCCCGATGATGCCAGACATGGTGCCGATCCGACTTTTTTGAGAACAATGCCGACCAAGAACAGCTCAATCACGAATTCGCAAACTGCGCGCCAGCGTTCCAGATTCGCATCGAGCGCGGCGATCGCATTGGCGCCGGAAGCCATTCCGTGCAACACTTCGTGATAAATGTATTGGAGCAAATCAGGAGTGATTCGTTCAAAACAGACAACAATAGTCAGCCACATCAGCAGCTTATTAGTGGCAAGAACAGAAAGTGCTTTGCCGATTCCGGAAACTTTTTCTTTCTCGAAAGCCGGAGACGGAACGCGTTTTACTGGCTGTTCCTTTTCAGCAGCGCTTTCAATAAACAGGAAAATTCCAAGCGTTGCAGCAACTAAACCGGCTGCCACCAGAAGCATGTTCACCGTGCCAAGAGTGTTGACCAAAGTCGCCGTGATCGTACTGCCGAGAACCGCTCCCAGACCGCCGCCTGCAGCGACAATGCCGAACAATCGTTTTGCACTGGAGCTATTGAAAATATCGTTGGCATACATCCAGAAAAGCGTGACGCCCATAATCGAAAAGACGTCGAGCCACACCCAGAAGAATCCGGCGGTGACTTTTGTTTCGAATTGGAATGCTTGCCACCACATCAATAGATTGACGAAGAAGATTCCGTAGATCGTTCCAATCAATTTTTTGCGCGGCAGATATGCGAACTTCGAGTAAATCCAGACGACCACGCCAGTGACAAGCGCCGTGCCCATATAGATGAATGGCATGTTTTCGTTGCCCAATCCATCCAGCACCATACCGCGCCGTATTGGTCTGAGAACGTAGTAAACGCAGATAAAGAGGAATAACCAGGCGAACAGCGAAAACGTCTTGAGACGCTCGCCCTTCTGCACGTTAAAGAAATCGCTCAATGAGGTCGAGTTAGACATATCTCACTTCATCCCGCAGGGACCATCCGCCAAGCACATAGTGTAGTCGTGATATTGACCTGGACGTCAAGAGTGGATCACTTCCGTTTATAATTCTGCAGAGCGTTGCTGTGAGAGCATTTACGGCTGAAAGAATGCGTTAAGAGCTGATTAGATTCGTCTGAACTATCAGATTTTATGAGCTGCAAAACATTGAGAATGTTGATGAAGAGCCGTTCTTGTACGCATCATTCAACTTCTATCATTATTTTCATTTTGGGAAACATTCTTAAGGTCTACCAAATCGCTGATGTCCAGCTGCGTTCCATGGGGTCGAGGTCGTAAACGCGACAGTTGAGCAAGCAGTTGTATGAGTAGACGTTTAATTAGCTGAATCATTTGGTTCACGCTGATCACTTTAGAGATAGCTGAATCATTTTCGGATAGTTGACTGAGTTATTTTACTGGCCAGCGCGTCAGAGGGAAAAGTTTGCTAGTGCCTAGAGCTTTCTTCATCGCGGCTTCCGCATCCGGCATGCCGAATCCAAAGTAGGCATTCCAGTCTCGCTTTTTCGACTTGCGGGAGGTATCGATCATTATCCGTTCGACCTGAAGATTGGTGAGACTTGGCTTCGCGCCCCAGATCAGCGCAGCCACGGAAGCGCAGAGTGGCGAACTAAACGACGTGCCGTTAACCGACACGATGTGACCCGACTTATCCGTGCAGAAGATGTTGGTGCCTGGCGCAGTAAACCAGACGGGTCCGCCGATGGTCGAGAAATCGGCTAGCGAATAATTCTCATCGATTGCGGAAACACAAATCAAATACGGCTTGCGACTGGTGCGATCGCGGGTTCCCGAATTGCCCGCGGAGTTGAAGACCAGACCGTCCTTCTCGTCGTGATACCACTGGAGGTATTCATGCAAAACACGGTTGAACCTTCGGTTGGCGAATGTGTAAGGCGGATTACCATTGGAGCTGATGTTGATGATTTTGACTCCGATCTGACCGCATCGTTCAATTCCTCTTACGATTGCAGAAACCGAAACCTCACCGTTGGAATAGCCCACGCGCACAGGATAGATGTTGGAAAGAGTTGCCGGTCCGGCAGTTCCCGTGCCATTATTGGCGGTGGCAGCTGCTGTGGTGGCAACCATGGTGCCATGCCCGTGAACATCATCTTGTCCGTCGGTTCTATTGATGGCATCGAAACCACTTGAGCATTTGTTTTTCAGGTCGTCGATTTGCGCATTCGTGCCTGAATCGATTACACCGATGACGTTCGGTCCGCCCTTGCTGAGCTTCCAGGCGGGCAGAACATTCAGTGCATCGAAGTACCATTGCGAGGCGTAATAGGGATCGTCGGGTGTGACAGCCAACAATGATGAGTCGACGATATTGGTTTTGTACAGGTAATCGCGTTGCAAACTTTTTACGCGAGTGTCGTTGGTTAACTGCTTTTCGGCTTTGAGAAAACGATCTTGAGTGTCGAATTTCACAACCCAAACAGTCAACGCGCCCTGACCGATCGTGTCGACGACCTGTCCGCCCATTGTTCGAAGCGTCGTCATCAGATCTTCGCTTTCACCTTCTTCGTCGTCATCCGGCGATTCCGTCGGTTCTTTATTGGATTTGATGGCTTTCGCTTTGTTGAGCGCGGTGGCGCCTGCGCCGTAGTGGGTGACGCCGGAACGTGTGACAGAGCCAGCGGCTTTATCACCTGGTTGATCGCCGGGTTGATCGCCGGCATTATTCGGAGCGGACTTCTGCGCGTCTTTAGTTACCGAGCTACCAGTCTTTGGTTTAGTACTTTTAGCTTCTTCAGTCGGCATAATCAGGAGCACATTGCTCACAACCCGAGGGGCGCGCGGCTGCCGGGCAGGCGCGTCAGGCACTCTGGTCGGCATTTTCAGCTCTCTGACTGGTTTTGCAGATTGTGATTCTTGTGCCATGCAAACTGTGGCTGCTTGCGGCTGCAAAAACAAGCAGAGCAAGGTTAAAAGGGCAAATTTAAGGGCGTCAAACCGAAAGGTCATCGTTTAAAACCCAAACCACAGGGCGATCATTCTGATTAGAGGATACGTCGAGCCTCAAACTCTGTCCACCTTATTTAGCTATAAGGGTACGATTTGTGAAGGGTTCGGCGCCTCGAAAGTGCGTATCTGTGCTACGAGAGGAGATGTCTGTGACGTGCCCATACATCTGTTAACCGTCAAGGCACAATCGAGAGGTGAGACTTATGAAAACTTTAGTGGCGATCGATGGTTCGGAATGCTCGATGAGAGCGCTCGACTACGTCGCGAATCGTCCCTGGAAAAACGAAGACCAGTTCATGGTGATCTCAGTCGTCGAACCTATTCCAGCCGACTTAGGAGTTGGAATTGTGCCACCACCGGCGGGGAGCATCGAAGACAAAATGTATGACGAATGCGCTGAGATAAGTGGCAACGGCGGCAGAAAATTGCAGGAAGCGCTTCCGCTCAACCCAATCCTGGTATCGGTTGAAGCCGGTTTAGTCGCCGAGACGATTTGCGATACGGCGGCGCGTTGGGAAGCCGATCTGATTGTTTTAGGCTCGCATGGAAGAAAAGGAATTGCGCATCTTTTGTTGGGAAGCGTGGCTGAAGAAGTTTTGAAAAAATCTCCCTGCTCAGTCGAGGTGATCAAAGCGAAAGCAGGAGATGCCAACGCCGATGAACATGAGGAAGTTGAGTTCATGCACACCAACTAGTTTGGTGTGGTAGCGCCGATGGTGCTCAACTCGAGTTCTGTCCTACCAGTTTTCAGCAGCTAACTGTGATGAAATTGTGATCGGACTGGTCAACACAATCATCATCCTCTGATAACCTTATAGTGGTAACACAGAGGTCTCAATTTCAATGGCAAAAGTTCTTCTCGTCGAAGACGAAGTCGATCTTTCATCGCTAATCAACAACTGGTTAGCCCGAGAACATCACCTTGTAGAAGTCGTACACGATGGAGCCACCGCGCTTCATAGACTTAAAGTCGCCAAATTCGACGTTATAATCCTCGACGTAATGCTGCCCGGCATGAGCGGCTTTGACGTCTGCAGAGAGTTTCGTCAATCACGAGGCGCCACTCCGATTTTGTTTCTCACCGCCAAGACCTCGCTCCAGGACAAGGAGATGGGATTTCTGGCCGGTGCCGACGATTATCTGACTAAACCATTTCACTTGAAGGAGCTGGAGTTTCGAGTCAAAGCATTGTTGCGCAGAGGCGTCGTTGCCGGCTCCAACATTTTCGAACTCGGCGACATCCAGGTCGATTCGGACCAGCATAAGGTGCTGAAAAACGGCGCAGAAGTGCACTTGTTGCCTAAAGAGTTCCGTCTGCTAGAGTTCTTTGTTCGCCACCCTCAACGAGTGTTTAGCCCTGAAGAACTTCTTGAGAACGTTTGGGAGTCCGACACTTCTGCGCATAACGATAGCGTGAGGGGTCACATTACAAGGTTGAGGAAGAAGCTTGACACGCCGGGGGAACCTTCCATCATCGCTACGGTTTATGGAGTCGGATACAAGCTACAGAGCGCCGATGGTTAATAGCATTCGGATCAAGCTAGCGCTCTGGTTCGTCTGCATGGTGATGTTGCTTTATTCGGTAGATAGCATTGCGTCGATGATGGTTTTCAAAGTCAGCCTGATGCGTTCGGTGGACGTTGGGCTGGAAGATTTGATTGCCGAAGTGCGCCCCTCGGTGAAGGTCGTGAATGGTCATGCCAGTCTCGAGGACTGGTCGGATGAGGCGGAAGGCAAACCGATTCTCGCGACCGTGCAATTGTTTGATACCACCGGCAAAGCGGTTGAAGAATATGGTCCTGAGGGAGTTAAACAACTGCATAACGGCACGCTGAAAATTCGCAATGAGGAAAAATCACTACGTTCAATGTTTTCCAAAATTGAAAACGATGGGAAACAGTATGGATACATACAATTGCAAGTATCGACCCGACCTCAAGATGATGCAATTGAGCAGTTTTTTATGGTAGTAATGGTGGTGGCACCATTTATCGCTGCCGGTGTTGGAATTTGCGCGTACCTTTTCTCGGGTCAAGCCGTCAAGCCGATTGAGCGAACATTACTCATGCTGAGACGATTTGTCGCTGATGCCGGTCACGAGTTAAACACACCTGTTGCCACCATTGAGGCGTGTCTTGAAACTCTTCGAGATCCGCATAAGCTGGGCGAGATGTCTGAAGATGTTTTACAAATTATGGAACGTGCCAGCGAGCGCCTGCGACACTTGTCCAAAGATCTAATTGTCCTCGCTCGCATCGAAGATCCAGAGGCGGAGATGATGCGAACCAGTGTTTCACTTCACCAGTTGACAGATGCCGTGGTATCGGAATTGGTGCCGAGAGCAAGAGAACGCGGCATCGAAATCGTTATGGACAACAAGGTGGAAGCGAATATTTACGGGCACCACGAGTCGCTTTTGGAGATCGTTAATAATCTCGTGGATAACGCCATCAAGTACTGCGATACGAATGGTAGGGTTTTGGTTTCTCTAGACCAAAAAGATCAGAACATTACGATCAGTGTTTCAGACAACGGTGTCGGCATACCTGCAGATAGTATCGGCAATATTTTCGATCGATTTTATCGAGTGGATAAGTCACGCTCACGAGATGTGGGCGGTTCCGGTCTCGGGTTATCAATCGTGAAAGCCGCAGTGGAACGACATTCAGGCTCGGTCTCAGTCGAGAGTGAACCTGGCAAAGGCACCACATTCAGGGTCACTCTGCCAGCGGGACGAAGCGGCACGTTCGAAGGTTAGAGCGATCGGTGATCTGAAAACTGCATTCGGAACACAATCTAGAAATTTTGCAAACTATTTCATTCTGTTTCCAGAGAAACAACCGAAAACAAAATCAAACTGAGCCATGACGGAAGAGCATGCCACTAAACTATTATGTGGAGCTTATCCTTGGTCTTTTTAGGTTCGCGTTGTTCGATCGGAATCACCATGGCAGAGCAGGGGCTATGGGCAACAACCGCTCTGGAAACGCTTCCCTGCATGGCTGTCTTAACATGCGAACCCAACACTACCAGATCGGCGTCCGACTCCTCGAGAAGCGAAACTATTTCCGATTTGGCGTCGCCTTCGATCAACACTTCGCTTACTCGCGCGGATGGAAAAGCTTCTTTGATCGTATCTGATAGTCTTTTTACGATCACTTCGCCTTCTCTGGTTCGCTCTTCGATGATTGATAAAGTCAACGGCGCTGGCAGCAGACTCATGAAACTGTTGACGAGAACCGGCTGAACGATGTGCGCGACTTGGAATTCCATATCCGTCGGCCATGGATAATTGCGAATAAATGCGCCTAATGTGTCGGCACACTTGGCATCTTGAACTGGTACTACAACCTTCATTTAAATCCGTCCTTCATACTTCTGGTTCGACGATGTTTGTCTTTACCAGTAGTCACCTACTTTATGATCTACCAGAACTAATCATTTCATTCTCGTAGATCGCGATCAACGCAGTATCACTTCCATGACACTGGCTTTGCATCTATTCAGATTTTGCGTTTTTAAGCCGAACGATTTCAACGGTGCAATGCGCTTGTCCCAGCAGGCCTTCCGCCACGCTCCCCAGAAGAAACTTCTGAACTCCTTTGCGTCCGTGAGACCCAACCACAATATGGTCAGCACCCCAATCTCCAGCTTCCTGCAAAATTGCTTCTTTGCAGCTTCCTTGCATGATTCTTGTGTCGACCTGGCTGCCCGGATGGAGCGTGGTGAGCATGTCAGCCTTAGTTTTGAGCAGCTGCTTGACTCCGGCTACAAGTTTTTCATGAATCTCTTCGGACTGACGTGACAGTTCGAGCACACTTAAGAGCCGAAACTGTGTACCCGTCGGCCAGGGTCTGGAACTGACGGATTCAAGCGCGTAATCACTGTACTTGGAATCGTCGACGGCGAATATAACTTTCATAGTTTTAGGCGTTCCTCTTTTGAGTCGGTAGATGTCAGCTGTGGCTGGATCGCCGGTACCGCTCGATGCGATCATACTACGCCGAACAGATCACCTGATAGAGGCATATCGAGTTACTGAACCTCGAAGCAACTCGTACAGATAAACGAAAGACTAGCTCCAACGGGCTAGTATTTCGGCTTTAATGCAGCCGGACGGTCGGCTCTAATGCGGCGGGTCTTTGGGTTTTAGCGCAGCTGGTCTTTCGGCTTTAACGCAGCTGGTCTTTCGAATTTGGTGCCACCATCCGTAGTTATGGCCAATTCGACATTTCGCGCCCGCTCAATTGTTACAAGTGCGTTGCATACACTCGTCGATTGAAACATTTTGGTCCTCACACCCTTCCACTAACACAGATATGTTCGAATAGTCGGATCGAAATGTGGGGGAACGGAAAGGGCGTAATGTGTGGTCTCATCGACGGTGCCAGTTTTGCACTGCCCGTGGTAGCAACAATAATCGTTTTCCTCCTAAAAGATCCAGGCAAGTAGTTATGACAAATAGACCAACAACGGTCTCTAGAATGTGAACAAAAAAAATGAATATCCCTGACACAGCTTCTTATCAACAACTCCTCGAGGTACTCGAAGAAAGACTTTGGGACGAGGAGTCTACAGACGACTTCGGCTATCTTGTCGAACTTGTCAACGACCTATATTTAAGAAGCATCGAAGCGAAAGTGGCAACGCTCAACGGTTGCATCTCTCCAGGACCGGCTTATAAGGTCCCAGGCCAATAGAAACGAAGCTCCTGTATCAGGAGCCTCGATTTTAATGGACTAATCTCTTTCAATTCGGTATCCTGACTGCTTACGCCCGACGTCGTTAACGGAAATTGTCGTTAGCCGTTGAGAGAAACATTCTCCCTTGAGCCAATCTGTGTTTCAGATCGGCACCAGGCGTGATACCAACCAGAAGTCGAGGAATCCATCCATGGCCGATAAAGACGTAAGCTTTCCGACAGCGGAATACTGCGTTACTTTTCCCCGAAACTTTCTCTGGGGTGCCGCCACTGCGGCATATCAAATTGAAGGGGCGTGGAACGAAGACGGCAAAGGCGAATCGATCTGGGATCGTTTTTCTCACACTGAAGGAACGATTTTAAACTCTGATACCGGTGATGTCGCGTGCGATCACTATCACCGCCTCGACAAAGACATCGCGCTCATGAAAGAGCTGGGCATCAGAGCCTATCGATTTTCAATTTCGTGGCCAAGAATTTTTCCGGACGGTAAAGGTCTCGTCAATCTGGCCGGACTCGACTTCTATAATCGGCTCGTCGATAAACTCTTAGAAGCGCAAATTCAGCCGTTCGCCACGCTGTATCACTGGGATTTGCCTCAACCTTTGCAAGATATCGGTGGCTGGTCCAACCGCGAAGTCAGTTCTTATTTTTGCGATTATGCCGCGGTGTTATCAAAACATCTTGGCGATCGAGTGCGAAACTGGGTCACGATAAATGAACCCTGGGTGATCGCCAACATCGGTCACCGCGACGGTTTGATGGCGCCTGGAATAAAATCGCAGAAGACTTCGTTGCAAGTCGCGCACCATCTTTTGGTTGCGCACGGTAAAGCAACTCAAGCACTGCGCGCCGACAATCCAAGCGCACGCGTCGGCATCGCGCTCGACATGCGACCAACCGCTCCGGCTTCCGACTCGCCTGAAGACGTGGAAGCGGCCAGAAAAACTTGGACGAGAGAAGCGCGCTGGTATCTCGATCCACTTTTCAAAGCATATTATCCACCGGATATCTGGACCGAGTACGGCGAAAACGCGCCGATTGTAAAACCACGCGATATGTCATTGATTTCTCAAAATCTCGACTTCCTCGGCATCAATTACTATACTCGAACGGTTTGTTCAAAAGACGGTCCAGTTGAGCGTATCCCCGGTTCCGAGTACACAGAGATGAACTGGGAGATTGCTCCGGAAGCATTCTGCAAAATGCTGATTGAAATTTCTCACGAGTATAATTTGCCACCAATTTATATCACCGAGAATGGTGCCGCCTTCAACGACGTCGTCACAACAGAAGGCACCGTAGAAGATACCAACCGCCGCGACTACATGCGCGATCACCTGCTCCAGGCGCGAATCGCCATGGAAGAGGGTGTCAATCTGGCGGGATATTTTGTCTGGTCGCTGCTCGACAATTTCGAATGGGCATTCGGATATTCCAAACGATTTGGAATCATCCATGTCGACTTTAAAACGCAGGATCGAATTATCAAAAAAAGCGGTCACTGGTTCTCCAGCGTCATTAAAAACTATGGATTCGCAAGCGAGAAAGCCGAACACGAGCGGATCACCGCGGTATCGGCGAATCGAGCAGATCGGCGGTAAGTCGTCTCGAATCTGAAGCAAACGAAACGGAAACTGACGAAACGCGATACCGGCAAAGCAAACTGATCAGGTGGATGAACGTGAAATCGAAACAGGCCTGGCAAGTTTTCATCGCCCTCACGATTGCCGTCACTACCCACTCACCACTGCAGGCGCAAGGCAAAGCACCGAGCCTGTCGCCTTCTGTCGAAGCATCTTCTTCCCCATCTACAGCCAAATCCGAACAATCAAACTCACACGCCACGTCCACCGAAACGACTTCTTCTTATTCGATTGGCTACACCGTTTTGTCCGAACAATATGCATACCGCGAACAACCAGTGCCGTTTAAAATTGCAGTCTGGTATCCAAGCTCCGACGCTAAGAAATCAGACGACTTCTCATATCCGATCGGCTCAAACAAAATCGCATCCGAAGCGAAGCTGGATGCGCCAATCGCCGAGGGAAAATTTCCCGTTCTGTTCTATTCACATGGCGCCACCGGGGCCGGTACCAGCTCGTTTTTCGTTTGTGAACTACTGGCTCGCAGCGGCTACATTGTCGTCGCGCCCGATTATCTCGACACTGTTTATGTCGCACGCATAGACCAACCGGTGCCCTTTGACGGATACCTCTGGATGCGAACAGCGCAGTACATCAGTTGGCTCCGAGAACTCGGCTTAAACAAATCATCTCGCGAGGGTCGAATTCTTTTTGCTTATCGACCAGTTCAATTAAAGCAAACCATCGAGAAAATAATCGGTTCGAACAAAGATTCGAAAAGCCCTTTGTATCAGCACCTCGACGAGGAGCGCATCGGATTATTCGGACACTCATTCGGGGCGTGGACAAGCCTCCTGCTTGCTGGTGCTTCTCCGTCGCTGCATGATGCCAGAGTGAAAGCGGTGGTGGCACTATCCGGGCCGGTCAATGAACATGTCTACGCGGTTGGCTCAGACAACGACTTAGAATCAGTCAAGGTGCCTGTCTTGTTCGAATATGGTGACAAAGAACCAGCATCCGGAAGACAAGACGATAAAAAGTTTTTGTTTGAAAAAGCGAAAGCACCGAAAATGCTCATAGCAATCAAAGATGCCGACCACCTGAGCTTCTCAGGAGGTGTCAAAGGCGAACACAAACTGGCATCAGAGTATTTGAACCAGGACCTCCCGCGCAAAACGATAGCTGAAACAACGTTGGATTTTTTCAACGCGTTTCTCAAAGACGATGCCGCCAGCAAGACAAAACTAAAAAACAGAACCGAAGGCATAGCAGCGTCGGCTGTCGAGTTTTAAACGGCAGCAAGTTAGTCGCCCGAACCCAACCATTATTTGCCACGTGCCCGGGTGTAAACGCTCTAACTTGACCTCCACTGGGCATATAGCAATCGAGTAACCCGAAGGAAAGCCGAAATTAAACGGCAGAATGGCTGACCAGCAGACCGAGAAAAATGGAGTCCCTGACCGTTTCCAGACCATTGAATGTCTGGGAAGCGGTGCTACTGGAGCGGTTTTCCATGCCTATGATTCTTACTTGCAGCGCGATGTTGCAATTAAGGTTTTGCATGATGGGTTTGAACCGACCACAGTGGCTCGATTTCAGCGCGAGGCTCAGGCGGCAAGCCGGTTGCAACACTCTAACGTCGTTAGCGTTCTCGACTTCGGCATTCATGAGAATTCGCGCCCCTATCTGGTTATGGAACATCTCAACGGCTTCGACTTGCAATTTCTTTTAGAAAAGGAACGCAAATTGTCACCGGCAAGAGCTTGCCGATTAATGATCCAACTGTGCGACGCTCTAACCCATGCTCACAGTAAAGGCGTCCTGCATCGAGATATCAAGCCGAGTAACGTGATTATTCAGAACAAAGACGGCGAGGAAAAACTCAAAATTGTCGACTTCGGGTTAGCTCGTTTAGTCGATAAAGAACAATCTCTCACCACTCCTGGTGTCACTATGGGCACGCCGTATTACTTGAGTCCGGAGGCAATTTCGGGCAAAGGCACCGACGCGCGCTCCGATATCTACAGCTGTGGTTGCGTTTTGTTCGAGTGTTTGACCGGCAGTCCGCCATTCATAAGTGATACCATCAACGCCACTTTGATGATGCACTTGACGGAAGTGCCGCCGGCTCTAAATAGCAAAGGGAACAACATTCCCGTTGGTCTTGAAAAAATAGTTTCGACGGCTCTGGAAAAGGATCCGGCCAATCGGTTTCAGACCAGCGAGACACTGAAGATCGCATTAGAAGCGGAGCTCAGCAAACTGCAGGATCAAGAAGACATCGCCTCTAGTGTTTCTCCCAAACCAGTGACTGCAAGCTTTGACTACGGTCACGCTTTGAGAAATTCAGTGCACAGTTGGCGCCAGGCCAGTTCGCAGGCGCTGAAGCAAACACGAGCATCTAAAATATCGGCGGCTGCCATCACATTCGGTGCCATCGTTGTCGTATCACTAATCGGTTATTTGACATTCCGAATGATGTTTTCTGACGCCATGGTCGATGCGCAAAATGTTGCCGCCTCTAACGATCGAAGTAAAGATCCTGCCAATAGTCCTGAAGCATTAAGTGAGGATAGCAACGGGCTCGAACGAGTAAGAGAAATAATCTCCCGAAAGCAAAAAACGTTGACCGTCACCCCGGCGATGGACTTAGAGCAAACAGCTACTTTGCTGGCAGCGGAACCTTTCCGTGAAGTAAAAATCGAAGACTGCACTGTAACTCCAAAACTGATCGAAGCGATCATCAAGTCCCAAAAACTCCGGACGGTCACCTTCCTCAATTCGAAAGGATTTACAAATCAGATGCTGGAGAGGCTTGGCAAGACATCCGCTTCATCTATCAGTTTCAAGAATTCCGATATAAAAGATTCGTCCATCGCAATCATCGCAAATTATCCAAGCCTGGCGACCTTATCACTGGAAGACAATCCGACGCTTAACGGTTCCGGGCTCAAATATTTGTGCAAGAAAAAAAAGCTGGTCAGGCTCTATCTAGCAAACACCGGCGTTACCGTCAAAAACTTGAATACGTTTCTAAAGCATACGCCTGAAAAGTTTCGACAAATCCATTTGGCGAAATTGAAGCTGACCGACGACGATATTCGCGCTCTGGATTTTCAAGGTTGTGACACTGTGGATCTCTCGTCCAACCCAATCACAAATAATTCGGTGTCTTACCTGGCTTCGCATTTCCCGATTCGCCAGCTCACTCTTTCTAACTGCAAATTTCTCGATGACGGGTGCCTCGAGGCTCTGCCCAAGCTAGATCTGAAGTACCTGGATCTTTCGAACACAAATGTTCGAAAGTTGACTGGAATCTCACAGAACAAAAACCTGAGGTTTCTGATGCTGGATGGCTGCCAGAGTATCAATGATGACTCTCTGGCCCAGTTCAGGAATATGACATTTGAAAAACTGAATTTGCGTAAAAACAACATAACCGATCGAGGTGTGAGATATTTGTGTGCTCTCAAATTAGAGAAGACCAGACTTGGAACAACACTGGATACCAGAGACTGCAACCGCATCTCACCGAATGCGAAGGAGCGACTTCAGGCCATCGGCATCAAGCTAACCAAGGAAAAATATGACACCGATTTTGAAAAAGAGATGTCTGGTTTAGAACAATAACAGTCTCCATAGTTGCGAAAACTTTGAAAAGCCCATACTCTTAAAAGTAAGAATGTGAGACGCGTCTGTATTAATGAAAGTTGTCGGTAAGTTTTTATCATCGCCGGACCAGTGCGGCTATCTGCCCGACAGGCAGTGGCGGCTGGAGTACGAGTATGTAAGTGAACTTACGCCGTTAGAGTACATGGAAAAAATTCGTGCGGGCTGGCGCAAATACGGTCACGCGCTCTTCCGCCCGGCATGCGGCTCGTGCGTGGAGTGCCAACCAATCAGGATTGTGGTCGATAAGTTTGTCCCCAATCGCAGCCAAAAACGCGCAATCAAGAGCAATCAAGACGTTCAAATCAAAATCGGTTCAGCACATTTGAGCCGCGAAGCACTCGATCTCTACATGCAACATCACAAACATCACTCCAGCGAGATCGGCTGGCCAAGCCCCGATATCAGGAATTCCATATCGCATTTAAACTCACTTTCGGACAACCCTTTTGCGATCGAAGAATGGTGTCACTACCTCGACCAAAAGTTGATTGGCATGGCATATGTAGATCCACTGCCGGACGGCTTCTCTGCGGTATATTCGTTTTATACTCCTGATCAACCCAAACGTTCGCTCGGCACATGGATGATTCTCGCTATTGTCGAAAGGGCGCGACAGCTGAATTTACCTTACGTCTACCTTGGTTACTTCGTTAAAGATTGTCGTTCTATGAAGTATAAAGCTAGGTTTCTGCCCCATGAAATTCGAGGTAGAGACGGGGTTTGGCGTGAAATTAATAGCGAAGAAGCGCCAGCCGTCGAGCCTTGAGCACTTTGCAACATTCAGCAACCGTTAACTGATTTGAACCCGAAAATACCGGAAAGCCCATCTATATAGACCTAAAAGGTTATACTTACGGCGCCCGTTTTTATGAGTAGATTGGTACCGTGAGCACGACTCCCGACACCCACAACAAAGCCATGGTGGTTCTGTCCGGCGGACAGGACAGCACGACGTGCTTATTTTGGGCAAAACAAGAGTTTGCAGAAGTGCGCGCTATCACGTTCGATTATGGACAACGGCATGCAATCGAATTAGACAGTGCCATAGAAATAGCTCAACTGGCGGGCGTTCAACAAGATCTTGTCGAACTGGGAAGTGTTTTTGCAAAACTCAGTTCGCTGACTGACTCCGATCAGAAGATACCCGCTTCGGGGACTGACAACGGTTCTTCAAGCGGCGCCAGCAATTCGGACGGTCAATTGCCGAGCACATTTGTACCGGGCCGAAACATTTTGTTTCTGTCGCTTGCAGCCAGCAGAGCCTATGTGCACAACTGCGGCGCGATCGTCATCGGTGTGTCGCAAGAAGATTTTGCCGGTTACCCCGATTGTCGTGAAAGCTTCATTAGCAGCATGGAAACAGCAATCAGCAACGGATTAGACCGCCCGATCCGGATTGTCGCACCACTAATGCATTTGAATAAGAAAGAAACAGTTGAGCTGGCATTGACGATGCCGGGCTGTTTAGAAGCTCTTTCTTTGAGCACCACTTGTTATAACGGTGCGGTGCCGCCGTGCCAAGAATGTAATGCCTGCGTTTTGCGAGCCAAAGGATTCGCTCAGGCAGGCGTTGCCGACCCGCTTGTCGTCAGGACTTCGTTAACCGGAGCATCGACTCATGCTCGGTAACAATCCAATTCGACAACAAGAAATGTCCGACGGAAAAATCCTCTGGGTTCAAGAGATCTTCCATTCGCTGCAGGGTGAAGGACCATTTGCAGGAAAGCCCGCAGTCTTCATACGGCTCTCTGGCTGTAACTTGCGATGCTTCTGGTGTGACACCGATTTCGAATCTTCGAATTGGCATCCCAGTTGCGACGAAGTGGTAGAAAATAGCCGTGACCTCGCCGGTGATACCACCAAGTTGGCAGTGATTACCGGTGGCGAACCCTTTCGCCAAAACATAGCGCCTCTGGTCGAGCGGCTTTTGGAGGAGGGGCTCGAAGTTCAAATTGAAACTAACGGTACGCTCTGGGTTGAGCTTCCAGAGAATAAACGATTGCACATTGTCGTCAGTCCTAAAACGGCCAAGATCAACGATCAGCTCAGACGTCGTGCAACCGCCTTCAAATACGTGGTCTCGGCCGACAATTGCGATCCTGCCGATGGTCTGCCTTTGATGTCCACACAGAGCGAAGGTGAGAAATCGAACATCGCCAAACCCGAGCCCGATGTTCCAATTTACGTCATGCCATTGGACGAGCAGGACGAAAAGAAGAATCGCAAAAACATTGCCGCCGCTTCCGAGATCGCTCAAAAATACGGACACAGCCTGACGCTACAATTACACAAAATAATTGGCGTGCGATAAGAACTGCGCATGCCACCATCGGTGGACTTAGTCTTCACGTTTGTTCCTTTCTTACGCTAACGAATCATACGCTGCCAACGCTGATTCAAAATGACCAAAACCACTCTCCCAGCCAGGTACCTGTGATGCAAGACTTGAAACACCTCGGAAATAAAAGCGACATCCGCTACGAAAATCCTGATGCCACCACCCTGGAAGCCGTTCCAAATCCTTACCATGGCAAAAGCTCCAACCCCAATGGAGTGACTGGAACCGTGTCCATCAGCGCGTCAGAGTTCACCAGTCTCTGTCCGATCACCGGTCAACCTGATTTTGCCACCATCGAAATTGAATACATTCCACGCGAGAAACTAGTCGAAAGCAAATCATTGAAACTCTACTTGGGTCAATTTCGGCAGCACGGCAGCTTCCACGAAGCGTGTATCAATCAGATCGCCAATGACTTAATTGATTTACTCGAGCCCGAGTATCTGGTCGTGATTGGAAAATTCACACCGCGCGGCGGCATCATGATTCATCCAAAGGCAGAGTACCGGCGCAACGCAGGCAAGTAGTCGCGGCTCCGAATTAATAAACTACTTCGGCTTCTTCTTCGGTTGATGTGCTGATAGCAACGCCCTTGCGAAACAGCCACGGCGCAATCGCATCATCGCTCGACCACAAGCCCTTCTTCTGCGTCCGAGCTAACAACTCACGACAGGCGAATTGAGCATCCTTTTTCGCATATGCGCGAAACCACCAGGCGTATCCTTCAGACACGAGCTTGTAATTGACGTTAGTTCCGTCCGCAAGCAGAACATACGCAACCGTTCTGCCATAACGATCTTGATGGACCGGGATGATGCTGACTAATTGACCTTCAGTCAGCGAAACTGTTTTCGCTCGAGCCTGGAGGCCAAACTCTTGCAACTTTTCTGGACAATCAATTCCATACAATCGAATCTTCACTTTGCGCCGCCGCTTCATCACCGTGATGGTGTCACCATCAGCGATTGAGACCACTCGGGCACCAAAACCCGGACCGTACAAAAAGTCGATGTCGCTGAAGTTCAACGAACTCAAAAGCAGAGATAACAGGAATGATACCAATGTGAGAAAGCGTTTTCGTTTCATCGCTAAGCCCCTTTCTAAGCGAACTTTAACGTAGCAAAGAGGAACTGTCTACGATCAGATCCGTTATCAGCCGGCGGCACCACATAAGGTGCGCATCGTATTTGGTATCAACCAGTTTTTTTGCAAATGAAGTTCGAACCCTGAATTGAATGTTTTTCGATCCGCTTCGAACCTAGAAAGATCGTCTAAAGCTTGGCATGTGGCGCGCTCAAAAACATACCCCGCGGAGTATTCCGGGCATGATAAACTGACGGGATATAGACCCTTCCGACCGGGGCTTCTCTTATGATCGTTCCATTTCCTGGCGCGTTGACCGCGCAGCTCAACCAAGTTGGCGGCAAAGGTCAATCATTGATTCGAATGACCCAGCTTGGTCTGCCCGTGCCTCCAGGCTTCGTGTTGACCGTCGAATTTTTCCAGGACTGGCTCGACACACTCAAGCTCACAGACGAGTGGAAGGCTTTCGTTTCATCCGACGTCAAGGATCTGAAAAGCCGATGCGACGCGTTGAAAACCAGAGCGAGACAATTCATATTTTCTCCTTCCCAGGCTGAGGCAGTTCAAGAGTTTCTCAAAGTCTTCGAATCGAACACGTTGTTTGCAGTGCGGTCATCGTCGCCCGCCGAAGACCTGGAAGGATCATCCTTCGCCGGTGGTTACGAGACCGTGTTGGGCGTCAAGCGATCTGAAATTCTCGAAGCTGTACTGGTTGCATTTTCATCCAGCCTCGATTTTCGTGTACTGGCATATAAAGGACAACACGGCTTCGACATCCATGATCCGAGCATCGCAGTAGTTGTTCAACAACAAATCAATAGCACCGCCTCTGGTGTCGCCTTCTCAATCAACCCGCTCAACAATGATTATGATGAGGCAGTGTTCAACGCCAACTTCGGACTGGGTGAATCGGTGGTATCAGGTGTGTGCACACCTGACACGATCATCATCGACAAAGTGACGATGCGAATAAAAGAACGTGTGCTCGGCGCCAAAGAAGAGCGCATCATGCTCAACGCCGAAGGCGGCACAACCACGCTTCAGGATGACGCGGCGTCACACGATTTTGCCATCTCCGACGGTCACGTTTTATCTTTGACGCGATACATAAAAACGTTGGAAGAGGTTTATCAAAAACCTGTCGATGTGGAATGGGCGCTGGATGGTGACCATGAGTACATTTTGCAAGCCCGACCGGTGACGTCATTTGTGCCGCTGCCACCATCAGTGATCACACCCCCGGGTGAAAAGCGAAAGCTCTATTGGGATGTCACTCTTGCTGTACAAGCGCTGGAGAAGCCCATGTCGGTGATGGGCACATCCGTGCTTCGCAGACTGCTCACAGATTGGCCCAAAGAAGTGATCGGCATTGAGTTCGTCAAAGCCGACGTGAATCACAGCATCGTTTGTCCGACCGATGGCAGACTCTATGCGGTGCTGTCGCACTTGATGCATATCTTTGGACAAGAAACAGTCCACAACCTTTTGACGATTATGGATCCACTCTCAGCACAGGCTCTGGATGAAGTAGAACCGAACTACTACGCGGACCACCAGATCTGGCCTAACTTCATTGCGTTAAAAGCAGCGCCTAAAATACTGACACGGATGCCACCAGTTTTGTATTGCAGGACTTTCCCGGAGAAAGCGCATTTAAGAACGCAAAAAGAGCTGGCTAGTTACCGGGAAGAAATCAAGCAATTGGCCAAATCGCCCGGCACTATCAACCAGGTCGCACATCTACTTATGGGGCGCGGCATCAAGGTCGTCGCAGATTTCATCATGCCTGGTTTAGCTGCTTCGCGATTGTCGCTTGAGCGGATCAAAAGAACCGCGGCGGGCGTCGACGAAAAATATTTGAAGAATTTAGAATTGGCGATGCCATACAATGTCACCATCGAGATGGGACTGGCTCTCTATGATCTGGCTCAGCAACTGCCTCCGGACTCTGGTTCAAGAACCAACGACATTCAGGATCAAACTTTGTCGCCCGAGTTCATGGAACGGTGGCAGGATTTTCTAAGCAAGTATGGGCACCGGGGACCTCGCGAACTCGACATCGAAGCACCGAGAAATCGAGATACTGCAACGCTTCTGTTCGATCAGGTCGGCACACTGCAAGCGGGCGCGGATGGTAAAAACAATCCGCTTATGCGATACGAAAACAATCGCAAATTGCGCGACGAAGCTTGTCAAGAAATTTGCAAATTTCTGGAGAAAAAAGACGATCGCAAACTCAGTCGTTTCAAATTCCTCTATCGATGCTGGGAAACCTTCGGCGGTTATCGCGAAACGCCTAAGTATTGCTTGATTTATGCAATTGACGCATTGCGAACTCGAATACTTCAAGAAGCAGAAATATTAGTCAAAGAAGGGCGGCTCGAAAATGTCCATCAAGTTTTTGACTTATCGCTAGAAGATTTCGAGAAGAAAGTACCGAAGAAGAAAATCGACCTGGTCGCGCTCGGGCAGGACAATCGCAAAAACTCGGACAAGCTTGGTCGAGTTCCGCAGTTGCCGCCACTGATCGACTCACGCGGGCGCATTCTCAGACCGACTCGCGTGAATAGCGATGAGGAAGGCACCGTCACCGGCACGCCGATATCGGCAGGCGTCGCTCGCGGGCCGATTAAAACTCTTCACACCGCAGACGAGAAGCCTTTGAACTACGGAGACATACTGGTGGCTCGCGCGACTGATCCGGGATGGACACCGCTATTTGTCAACGCGGCAGCAGTGATTCTAGAGGTCGGTGGTTTGCTCCAGCACGGCGCTCTAGTGGCACGTGAATATGGTTTGCCATGCGTAGGCGGTGTCACCGGCGCCACCAAGCTCTGGGAAGACGGAACCATCGTAGAAGTAGACGGTACGCGCGGCGTCATTCGCGTGGTCGACGAAGAATCAGCGTTGATTTCCCCGACAGCGACAAATCGCACCACTACGTAAGCAAGCGCAAATCAAGAGCGGTGCCGCGCGCGCCAGACCTCAAGGGCTAAGTCTTTTTTCTTGACGCCGTTATCGAGGATCCTCTTGCGATCCTCCTCGGTCAAGATTTTATCGAAGATCCGATCGCCGACATTTGCCGCTGCTTTGGAACTCTTGTAATTGAGAGCCTGGGCGATTTCGCTCCAGCTGCGATCCTGGCTGAGCAGGTCCATCAGGCGAGCTTCCTTCGCGGAGACGTCGTCGCGGAAAAAGACGTGCCGCATCTCGCTGGAAACGATTACTACATCGCCCAACAGAGCCATCTTCAGTTCAGAAACCATCACCGGCACCTGGTCGGCTGGAGCATGCTTGCACAAATAACCATCGCAGCCATTGCCCAGCGCTTCTTTGCCGTCAGCCGAATCGCGTGAGTTGGTCAGCACGATGATTGGTCCGAAGAACCGATGAGTGTCGCGCAACAAATTCAAAATACGCAGTCCGATGCGACTGTCTGTGCGTTTATCGCCTTTGTCAAAGGGCAAACGCAAATCCAAAACAATGGCGTCGATGGTGTCAAGCTTGCCCAGCTTGAGCCATTCCGAAGTTTCTTTCTCGGAGCCACAGCGATCAATTACCTTAATGAGCCCGTCTTCCTCGAGAAATTCGGTCAGAATTTCCACGAAGGAGTCATCGTCGTCAATAATCAAAACTCTAGTCATTCGCTACAGTTTAGCTCCTTGGCATCGAGCTCGGCGCGCTAAGATCTTGCTGGTCGGCTTGTGAGGGCGATTGGCTCCGCGAATTTTGTTCGGAATCCCTCGACCAGTCATCATCATCTTTGGGGATGTCAGTTAATTTACCAAACGGAAAACCAATTTTATCGAGTCTGATATCACTAGTGGCATCGAGGTCGGATTTGTACCTTTTCAATGTGATATCGAATTTGGTCCCGACACCGACCTCACTTGTGATGGCAATTTTGCCGCCAATTTTGGTGACCAGAGAAGTGGCGATGCTCAAACCCAGACCCTGTCCCTCAGCTCGTGTACCGACCACTCGGAAGCCGGTTTGAAAAATTCTATCGAGGTCGTCTTTTGGAATTCCCTTGCCGTTGTCTTCGATCGAAATAGTTAATTCACTATCGCTCCAATCGATTGGTGGCATCGTGATTTCGACTCGTGTGCCGGCGGCGTTGTGCTTCAACGCGTTGCCGACGACATTGTCGACAATCCGCGCCACTTCCAGTTCTGTGCCAATCACCCAGGTCAGCTCTGCGCCCTCAGGAAGGTTTAAAACCACCTCGGAGCCTGTGATTTCGGCAAGCGATCTTTCCAATTCTGATTGTTGAATCAGTACTGAAGTAATTTCACAAATCTGTGTTTTTTGCCGATCGTTAGCTTGTTCTTCCTCAGCTAACGATTGCACGATCTCACTGAGCAAATTAGACAGATGCTCCGAACTGCGCTTGAGGCGCTGGAAGACGGCAAACATCGGATCGTCTTCGGTGCGATCTTTGAGTACTTTGGCAACAGTCCAATTGAATACTGAAACAGGAGCTTTAAGGTCATGATTTAAACGCCGCACCATATCGTGTCGACGGGCGCGATCTTCTTCCATCGCACGCTGGTCGGCAAGACTAGCCTGGTAAGCCAATTGTGCCTCGTGTTTCTCTTGAGCGAGAATCAGCTTTTCTTGCGATGATTGAATCTGTTCGCCTAACGAAATAAGTTTGACTCGATCTCTTTCCCACAAAACTGTAACCAGAGTAGCAAGTGTTATGGCGATGGCGGGCACTACCAGCGGTACTATTACATTGGCGTAAGAGAACAAAATATTGGCAAAGACATAAACGCTTAGAAGCGAGATGATGAACAGCCCGACGTCGGTTCCGACCGCCAGCCCTCTGCGTTTTTTATAGGTCTCACCCACGTCCCCTTTTGGGCTGGTCAAAAACCTAAAGACGACGAAATTCAATCCGCCGATGATCGCCATGAACGCGATATAAATGTATTCTTGTGGAACTGTGATGCGGTAAAGCCAGCTCTGCCGGGCCAGCGTATCGATGCCCTGCACAAGCAATTCCGTGCCGGATCGTCGATTGGCACCAAGGTTGGTCAGCGGAGTGTCGTAAACATCGGAGATGCCATCGCCGATCAAAACGATCGCGTCTTTGAGAGAAACATCTTCGCTTGCACCACTACTAATTTTTGCCTTCAGCTCCGGATCAAGCAAATAAGACAACGGCCGAATCGGATAGATGGTCGAATTGGGAACGGAGATGAAATCGATGTCGATCACTTCCGGCGTGGTGGGCGAGAGCGGCACATTCAAACTGCGAAGAAGTTTGGTCACGAGAGCATCGTATTCTTTGCCGTCCTGCAAGCGCAATTTCAAAACCAACCTGCGGACGATTTGATCTTCGTCTTGCAAAACGCCGGTCAAGCCGGTGTATTTCTCGACCACGGCGACACCGGGCTCGAGCTGTTCCAATTCGCGAATGACACCGCTTCTGGTGACCGGTTGCTGAATCTCGTTGATATTACCGGCGGTGACTGCGTGGATGGTGTTGGCGATCAAGACCGGCTTAGGGTTGATGTTGGATCCGGTCTTGTAGATCGCGCGGGCAAGCTGTTTGTCGCCGGCCGTGTATTGCGGGAAGTCATAGTCTAAAACAATGGCGCGCGCTCCCGATGCGGCTAAAAAGTCGACCATCTCAGACAACGTTTCGCGCGGCAAAGGGTAACTCAGCAACGGCTTCATCCAGGGGTGACTTTTCACCGCTTCTTTCGGGGGCTCATCCTCGAGCATGCGATTGAAGATGACATACTTAAACGCAGGTTGCGGATGGTTATCACCGATCAGCCAGCTCAGGGTGTAATCCCAACTCCACCAGGTTTTCGGAATCTCGTTTTTCTCGTGATAGTCGATCAAAACAAATGGATTCAATCGACTCAAAAATTTTGGATTCCACTTAATCCATTGGCGAGTTTCAAAACGATGGTTGATGGTTTGCAGTTCAAATCTTCTGAAGACGCCGAAGAATTGAAAAGCTAAGCCGGCAAGCAGAGCAGTAACGACGAAAATCATGAAGAGTTCGCCGAAGGTTACTCTATGGGGAATTTTCCGTTCTGCGGGCCGATCTTCTACCAAAGTAGTTCTCCTACATAGTGGCTACTTTAGCAGACCCCCCAGGCCACCACCATTGAGTATTCCGCCAAGAGTTCCACCCAGACCGCCAGGCACGCTGGTGCTACCGCCTCCTCCACCGCCGCCGCCGACTGATCCGCGAACACCACCCTGATTGGCGATTGAGGAAACCGAGAAGTTGGCACCACCAGGTCTGACCAAATTACCGGTCAAGCCCGAAGTAATTCCGGTCAAAGAAACGGGAACGACACCACCGCGATTACCCAAAACCGAGTTCAATGCGCTCATGCTGCTGACGACACCGCGACCAGCTAGACTAGACGTGTTGTCGTTGATACTAGAGAGTGGACCGCCCACCGCATCTCGACTCCAGGAAACTACTCCGGTCGGCGCCCAATGCTGAATTGCCACTTGCCGATCTTTGAGTTTGCCCAGAGTGTCGGAGCCGATGTTGTACTCCCTCGTTAGAGGTACTTGCCTGACTTCTAGACTTTTGAAAAGACTGGTCGCGTTTTGCAGTTGAGTCAAATGCATTGGCGATTTCAAAGCCGGCATTTCTTGCTGAATCAACGGCAAGGAAGCAAGCGGCGTTTCAAACGAACTGAGCAGCGGATGGTTTAGTACTTGCTGAAGCGAAGTCAATTCTCCCAGCACTGTAGTTGAAAGCGAGTCAAATAAGACAATTGGATCGAGACTTGGCAAAGTGATATCAATCGGTTGAGATGCAGTCAAATCAACCTTTCCACCGAAGGCGTTCAGCGTTCCTGCCAGCCCCAGATCTTCTTGCGCCGTTCTACTCATAGAAATGAAGGCACTATCGGTGACACCATAATCCGCAGGTAGAACTGAAGTTTTCTTGGCTTCGTCTTTGGCCTTAACTTCGTAAACTGAGCCTGGTGTCAGGGTTACGACACTTTGATCGACTCTGTTTGTCACATCGATTGTACCTTCTAATACGGAAATTCGCGAACCATCGGAAGTGCTCTGCACTAAAAGAGTGGTACCGCGAACGGTTGCATGCAAGTATTTGGTCCAGACCGAATACGACGATTTGTCAGGGCGGTGCTTGTCTAGATTAAACAACAACTCGCCGCCGACAAGGTAAACCAATTTTTGTTTTGGTGACACCATGTAGACCGAATTTTCCCAGGCCCGCGCAGTCACATGCTTGAACGTGCACTGAGTCCAGGAATCGTCTCCTGTTCCCACTTGCATGCCGTCTACGACCGCGTCGCCTTTATTTGCAGGCAGCGGATTTCCCCAGAGTTGTTTGCTCTCGTCGGTAAATCCGCGGGTGTAAACGTTTCCTTTGACCTCAGTCAAAATGCCGCTGCTATCTGCGGCCGCATGAGCGGAACTGGCAGGGTTAGCCCATCCGGCACTTCCACTTACGAGAAAGGAAACCAGCATAACTAGTAAGGTGATTGATCTCATCTATTTGCCCAATAAGGTCTCGACGCGATATAGCATACTAACCCTAATTCTATGTATGCAGACTGGAACGATTTTAGATCTGCGGATAACCGATATTTATTCAGGTGTTTTCCTATATTCACGATTCTTTCGAGAGCAGTCATAGTCAGGCGTCACGCTATTTTTCCAATTGCGTTGTTGGAAAAGTTTTCGCTAAGGTGAAGATAGGGCCTTCCTGTACGAAGGACGCGACCAGAGGGCAGGGAAATGAACTACTCTTCAAATCAACTCTCTACCAGGAAAAGTAAGACTGATTGGGATGACAATAATCTTGAGCCAGTCAGTGAGAACTCACTTGGAACGGGGCATAACAATAACGGTGACAGTTTGGAGCAAGATTTTACGCATTGCTCGTCGTCACAGGCTGACGCAGGTTACTGGAAACACCGCAAGGAAGTCAGGGACCAGTTAAGTAGGCAGAGCTACACGGGTCTCAGGGGTTTAACGGCACCACACCTCCAGGCGCTCACGCAGTTAGTGGAAAACTATAGCGAAGCAATCGAGGAAACCACGTCATTCAGCCGAGCCAACGCGGCTCAACAAAAAATGGCCAGGGCAGGCATGGAAGTCGCCCCGGGTCAAAAGGATATATACACCATGATCGTAGGAACAGAAGATGCAATGGACGCCACTGCCCTTAAACAAAGGCAGCTTTCGCTTGCAGAATCGCCGACAGCCACTGCTGATATATTGGCTGAATTAGCGATGAGCAATTTTTCGGAAGTGCGGGAGGCCGTCGCAGATCATCACCTTTGTCCGGTTTCGATTCAGCTCATGCTGACTGATGATGAATATATTGAAGTGCGATATGCTCTCGCGGAAAACCACAATATGCCGTTTCAAGTACTCGAGAAACTGAGTCAGGATGACAATCCTTACGTGGCTTACAGAGCCGAACGAACAATGCGAAGAGTTCTGTTCAACAACGTAATCTGTATGGAATTGCCTGATGAAGAAGACGATCAAATATCGGCAATCAGTTAAAACAAGGCACTGCCTGTGGTGCCTTTTGCGGATTTCAATTTAAGGTTGAAAAGAACTCGCGTGTGTTCTTTGAGGCGAGACCGTTTGCTTCGATGCTGCTCTGCTGAAACGCTTACTATCCTCATTGCATCAGTATGAACGGACCCCGGCTGTCATTCATATGAAGCAACGCGGCTGTTTTTGTGACATCTTCAATCACGGATCTAGCGTGATTGTCGGCAGTTTTTTGCAGCAGCAAAAAGTGATTACTTTTTAGCATCTCATCTGGTATCGAAAATTCGCCTTTGTAGACAGTATGTTTGTTATCGGAAACCACTTTCCCCAAACCGCGCCGCCGAATTTGATGACGGACGGCCTGTTTCCATGCCACTTCCTGATTGATCTCTTGGCACACGATCAATTCGACACCAGGCATGAGATTAATCGGTTCTTCGTGTCCGACTTTTACAACGACATGTCCTTTCCAGCAATCGTGAAAATCGCGGATGTATGTGGTCGACTCGGTGCAGTCGATTGAAACGACGCTGCCGTCATGAAGAGAAACCTGACAAGCCGGCGTCGAGATCGTCACGTTGTCAGACGGGCATAAGAGTGCGCTGCCTTTTCCCAGACGAAACAAATCAGAAGATTCTTTTAAAAAAACGGTACCGTGGATGGTGACCATCAAACGAAACGACGGGTCTTCGTGAATCTCGGCGACTGCGCCTTGTGGAAACAATGACATGACCTGATTACTGGTCTGTAAATGTTCCGCGGACTCAACCACTATCGGCGTAGTTGGAGGAGTGGCAAGAAGGGGCGAATCCCCGGTTCCTTCATCGACAGGCAAGTTGATCTTGGGAAGTATAGTGCGCTGTTTTGTGGTGGCTTTTTTCGCTTTTTGCTGCGCTGGTTTTGCCCTATATACGGTGGCACGGGGCGTCGGTTTTCTCATTCCCGGCGGACGCTGTGGACCAGCACTGAAACCCGGTCCACCAAAACAGAATATAAAGCTCAGGAGGGTTACTGGTAGAACAAAGATAGCAGGTCTCAAGTCGAATCTCCTCAGCTCACAGTGTTCGCAGAACGGGGAGGCAATTTTATATATAGCAGCTTCGTACGGTGTAGCTTGACATTATTCGGCTTCAGTCAGGTTAATCCTGATAGGAACCGCTTGACCGAATCAGACCTGGTCGTCCCAGTGCACTGGTGCTGAAAACCACCGTTTCAAAGGTGTTTCAAGCTCAATTGATTTATTATAAAGCTCAAGTCGGTTAGAATAATGTCTGATCTGGGATAAAGCTTTAGATTGTTAGATAGTCAATGGTTGCCCTTCCTCGTGTGTTTCAGTTTCTGACAGTCACCGGGGCATACGCCAGAACTGCAGAGGCTGAAAAATGAGTTGCGGCGATTACCAAACCATTATCCGTCAGTGGTTCGAAGATGTGATGGATACTCACATTTCGAAGTGCGATTCCTGTGCGGAATTTTTTCGCGGTCTCAATCAAATGACTTTGCATTATCTAGAACAGCGGCGCATTGCTTTGATGGCCGCCTCACCTTCGCCATACGATCAAGCGCCTCCGTATTTGGAGCCGCTGCACTCCGATCTCGAAGAACACATCACGCAGCACGCCGGCACGATTCCGGGCTCGTCGGCGATGGCGCCGTCAGCTCTTCCGCATCCAATTCCGCCCAAAGCCATGGGCGCCACGGGCAGATTAAATCCCAATCCTGAGATCGATCCGAGCACGCCCGGGCTGATTTGCAATATCGGCAGGTTTATTCTCGACGATCGTGAAATGGATATGCTGCGCGGCATGACTGCCGCAGAGCCATCAGAACTCGGTCTTCGAATACTTACAATCAAGGCCCTTGAAGATTTGCGCGGCATCCTCAACGAAATCACAAGAGCAGAAGAAGTGGTCGGTTGGGCAATCATCGGCAGCGATGGCTTAATGGTCGCCGGTTCGCTTCCAGATGAACTCAACGCTGAGAACCTGGCCGTTCGCGCTTTATCGATGTACATGGGCACTGAGGCGATGCTGGAAGGCATCGGCACCGAGCGCCTGCAACAGATAATTTTGTACACCGAGATGGGCGCGGTTTTCGTCGCCAACTTCGGAGAAGGTATCTTCATCACGATTACTGACGCCAAGGCGCCTGATAAAGTGATTAGAACTTTGAAAAAAATTCGCGATGTCTCTTAGGTAACCATGCAGTTCTACGGAATCAGAAGAAACTTTTTTGTCGCCGGTCTGCTGTCGTTGTTTTTCAACGGTGCCGCTTGCGCTTATACGATTCAAGGCGAAATCGATCACAAAGAGTATGTCGCGCCCGTATCGCAGGAATTTAAAGCCGGAGCCACATTCGCCGCTCCTAGCCAGGTCTCGCACGTGAAGTGGTTTCCAGTGCCCAATTGGTTAGCAGGCACCTGGATGAAAAACGGCGATATGGAGACCTATCTAAAAGACTTTCGCACCGGCGAAGAAATTCGCAAACCGATGTGGTTGAACAATAAAGTGAGATTGGGTTTTGGTCACCAGCTCGATTCACTGGGGACAATCTGGCACGCTGAAATTTTGCCTTTCCGCGCCGACGGCAATCGCGGAAACTCAACCGATCGTCGCTACGTGATGGATATGAATTGCCTGAACTCGAATCCGCAATCGGTTGCGCTCAAATTTCACAGCAACGTTATACGGGTTGATCCGGGCAGCGGCACAATTCAAAGCACCAATCAGCAGGAAGAGATTGTCACCTTCCGTCCCGATCGTGATGGTTTGATTGCCACTACCAGCAGTACCAAGAATTTTGACGAAAATGGCCGGCCGCTATTGCAGGCTTACTCGAATGCGGAAAGAACCAAGATCGCCGAATTCGTGCCCGTGGCGCAGTTGAACGGAATCGATCTGGCCAGTTCGTTAATCGATTTCTTTACTGCCAACAATATGACCGACCGACTCGCCGGTCAAAATCAAAATTCGGCACCACGGTAATTACTGACCGCTGTTTACTTTTCGCTGATACTTGGCATTGAAACCTGGCGCTGAAGCTTGGCTTCGGAAACTTGGTCCTCAAGCTTCGCTCCTAAACTTCGCTCGAAACGTGGTCCTGAAACTCACCGCTCTTATTTGCCGCCGAAGAAGCCTTTGAATTTTTCCTTGGCGGTAGCAGAAATTTTCGGTTTGTAGAACTCAGCTGTCCAACCTGGATCGCCGCCCCCGACCGCATCGGTTGCTTGACTGGCTTTAGCAATTTCAGCCATCACTTTGATTACCGATTTGCATTCATCGACTGCGCCGATGCCGGTAAGCGGCAGAGGCTGCGGCTCATAACCATTGTGCGGATTGTCGGTCTTGCCGACGAATCGCGACAATTCACCGGCAACGCCGTGGCTCTTCCATCGAGTTTTTGCGGCACCATGTAATTCAGCCAGTTCGTCGAACGTTTTTTGAATAAGTGCCGGATCCCATGACACCAGGGTTTTATCATCGATCAGTTTGATGAGCTTTTCGGTCACTTCCTGGAAGGACTTGGCTTTGAAGATTATCGACTGGTCTACACCATGCTCAGCGATTTCATCGTTTGATACCATATCTGATGCCTTGATCATGGTCTCGAACAGAGTGTTGCCATCATGATCGACTAGAGCCAGAGTGACCAGCGTTGGAATTTCTTTGCCTTCCGAGTTGGCATGGCGAGTCACTTTTACCGCCAGAAGAACCCAATCATCACTGTCGACGTGATAACGAGCCCAGACAATCGATCGGTTTTTATCGATCGGATTGGGATGTTTTACAACTGGTTGTGTTTCTTCGTTAGTGGTCATAGTAAGACTCCGAGTCAATGGAGCGATCTCTCAAACTGAGGTAATCCGCTCGCTTCCGCGTTCATAGCTGAACAATGTACCGGAACATCTTAGCGAAATTGGCAAGAGCTTGAATTAACGAATTGTTAGTCTGGACAAAACAATGGAGCCCCTTCAGAGAAGAGGCTCCAGTCAAACTTGATAGTTTAATGTGTGTTACTTGCCGGCAGGTGGGATCACTTGACCGCGAACTTTTTGCTGAGTTCCCGGGATCAAACTTGCTGACGTAGCCGCTTCGCCCGTGAAATCTTGGTGGAGCTTAGCGAGGAATTCATCGCCGGGTTTGACTTCAGCGTCAACGCCTTTGATGATTGTATCTGCAATCAGGAATCCGCCGGGAAGACCGGAGACAACGCCCATTGCAAAACCTTTGAGTCTACGATGGTGCACATTCTTGCCGACCGGATGAAGGAAGGCGAATGATGGATTGATAGCACCGACGATACCATAAGCGACCGGAACGATACCGAAGCTCATTACGCCACCCGCAGAAGCAGCTCCTCGAATGGCGAGGTGAAGACCCTGGGCTTTGAGTTGTGACGACAGAGGTGAAGCAATTTCGCCATTGTCGTTGACACCGAGGACGCGACCTTCATACTCATTCTTGACGATTCTGGCTCTTTGAGCCGGTTTCGCTACGAGTGGAAGGTGTTCACCCTCCTGGGTAATGATTTCATCGAACTGAAGACCGATGGCTCCGCTGGCTCTCATCCAACGTTTTCTGGACAATTCGGCATGTAGCATAGAACGAGCTTTGCTGCAGGTTTCAACGTGACCGACAACTTTGTCGCCTTTGCGAGCAATCAGTCGACCGCCAATCTTTATATCTGTTTTTAAGCGAGCTTCCAGAGGGTCGCCGACTTTATTATTCTTACTGCTGAGACCTGACATGAGCACTACGGGGAAACAAGCACCAGCACTGACTTTGGTCATGCCTGGTTCGTCCTTCATCTCTTGCCAGACTTCTTCAACTGCGACGACGTCGGTAGCATCATTATCGATGACAATGACGTCTTGCTCAATGTTAGTGAGTTCGACATTACCGACAAGAGGAGAAAGTTCGTCCTTCGTCAGGATATCGTCAATCTTCAGCACCGCGACATCTTCGCTGGTGGCACTGTTCATTGCGATTGTGGTAAACGTCAAAGATTTCGATGGTGAGACGGTCCCAGCCTCATCAGACATCATCACGTCGTTGATCGGCAGTTCGAATTCATCTGATGCGATACTGTCGGATGGCGCTGCCAGAGCAGCTAATGGCATTGATAGCACCAGGAACGACTGGGCTAACATCAATGTCAACGGTTTCCTAAACCTGCTGTACATAACCTTTCCTCCAAAACTGGCAGCAAAAGTTGGCACTGTTTTCACAGTCGTCAAAGCGCTAAAGGCGCTTGACCAGGTCGTTTGACCTCCACTTCCGATACATACTATCTACCCGGGAGATACCCGCCTAAACCCTTGAGAACCTCAATTAGTCAGGCTTCCCCTCTTTGAAACCAGAGATTCTTCGAAGGGTAGAGCGATCACGGCTCGATAATCTATTCATAGCAGATTTCCAGTACATGACGTCGCCTCCACTTGGAGAATGTCCGAGGCCTAAACCGTGACCAAATTCATGCAACGCCAAAGTGTAGAGCTGCTCGATTGCATGGTTGGAAAGCCTCTCTACATCACGTTCTCGGCAATAGAGCCTGAGATGAACGCGATCGATTTCTTTCGTGAGCTTGTTCTTTCTGTTTACAAAACTAGCCGTAGCACCGCCCCCGGAGCCAAAAGGAATGAGGTCGTAGTTGCTCATTCTCTCAAAATAAATATCAGCCTTTTCACGATCGTCGACAAAAACAAACCGATCTTTCATTCCTGGAGTGTCCGACCATTCAGTCACAGCCTTCCTCATATCGGAATATAGTTCGGGACCAAAACCTCTGGTTTCAGAATCATCTATATAGATTTTGAGCGGATATCGATCGGGCGACCAAAAAAAATGCGGATAGGAATGAAAGTAGTCCGGGCTCTCAGGAGGGCACATAGCCTTGGCTTTGAGCTCAAACTGCAGGTCACCAATCAACCAACCGATTTGCTGAATACTCTCGGCGTCGTCGATTTTATCCAGACTCTTGAGGTGAAACTTATACTCGCTAACCGCTTTTTTGAAATCACGAGTCGCCTCCGCCGGCTGCCCAAGCGAGTCTTCTGCGACGCCGCGATTGTAGTACCAATCGGCAAGTGCTTTTCCATGCCCCTTGTTGTATTTATCAATCATCTCGCCATAATGAATTTTCGCTTCGTCCTGACTATTCGAGACACCACAAATGTAGGCGTATTGCCAGATGCTGCCCAGCAAGTCGTTCTTAGAGGCATTGCCCGAGGATTTGCGTAACTCAAGCAGCGCCCGGGAAACCTTTTTTGCCTCGTCATAGTTTTTGTCGCGACTATAAGAATCGGCAAGCACCTGCCAGAGATCATCAATTTGAGCCCGGGCATCTTTGTCGGCTTTGGCGCGAGTTTTGGCTGCTGCAGCCAATTGAGCGTCCAGTGGAATCGCATCGATCTCAGCAATCTCGAATGGTGCCGATGACGAATCCTTTAATGGTGACGAGGTTGAATCTTGATCGCTAGATTTAATTTGAGCGACTAAACGATTGACTCGGTCGGCCTGCATCTCTTGTTTCTTCGAGAAAAGATGAAGCGCGGTTTTGATTGCGGCGGTCGCTTTTTTCGGTTCGCGATTGGCCATGTAAGCTCGACCCAGAGTATCGAGGGTCGCGATGTATTCAGTCGATTGCGGATCGATTCGCTTTCTCAACTCGGCGCAGCGTTCGAACAACGCCACCGCGAGGTCGCGCGCGTCGGACCAGGCGAAGGACTCGGCCAGATCATAAAGCACTCCGGAGAGCTGTGACCGATTGGCGGGGAGATACTTCTCGTAGATTTCAGCACTCCACCAAAAGAGCTGACGGGCACGAGACAGATTGCCGGTCGTTTTGTTTTGATAGCCGACGTGATAGAGCGCATCGGCAAGGTGCTGGTAATTTTCTTCGTTCGGGCGAGTGGTGGGAGAAGACGCGGCGGACTGCCGAACGGGTGGCTCAAGAACCGAGGGAGCCAGAACGGATGACTCGGGCGCGCATGACTCGAGAACAACTGGGCCAAGTCCAGGTGAACAAAGTGGTGCAGTTGAACTTAGTGCAGTTGAACTTGGTGCCCGTGAACTTAGTGCAGGTAAACCGACGACTGGCGAGCCCAGAACGAGAGCCTCACTCAGTTCCATTTGACAGCCTGACGAAATCAAATTGTGGTTCAACTTTGGTGATTTCAAATTCGAACCAACAGCGTCACTCATCCGAATCAGCAAACACTGGTACATCGAATTTAAGTTAGAGCGGGCGATCCCCATGTACTCCAAGCCCTTTTTGCGTCCCTCGATCAAACGACGCGAATCTTCGAAGGCGTGATTAGACTCTTCGTAGCCGGCGATCGGATCGCCTGATGCCGCCAGGCAATTACCGAGATAAGTCCGGATCAGGAATTCATCGATACGGTCTTCTGTTGAAACTTTAACGGCATCAAGGGCGGTGCGAAATAATTTTTGCGCGTCCGAATTATTTTTATCAAGCTGAGCGATCAAACCGTCCAACAATGTCAAACGCGCATTCCATTTATCCGCATCCGGATTCGACTCGGACTCGATTTTATTGGGGTTAGAACCGGTGCGTTTCTTCAACGTCACTATGGAGTTGACTAACTGCGCGCGATCGTTGACGGTGAAATAAACTAGCGCCTTGAGGAACACGAGATCTGCTACATCACCGGCAGTGGCACTTGTTTCTTCAGCGGTATCGGCAAGACTCAAACCGATGTTCGTCATCCGCAAACAATCAGACAATCGATTGTCCCAGAACAGCCTTCTCGCCTGTAGAGCGATAACACCGACCGGAGCTGTTCTAAGAGACTTATTCAAGTTTTCATAGCGAAGCGCGAATTGTGTTGGGGTCTCCACGTCTTTTTCCAGGAGGTCATGTGTGGAAAGACGCGCTCGAAATTTTGATTCTTCAATGAAGTCAGAATTGATTCGCTGCTTCAAGACCAGCTTCAGCGCTTCAAGAGATTTGTCACTTTGCCCGTTTTTCATACAGGCATCGGCGAGTGCGATACGCAGCGACTGTAAGCGCGAGTCATCAGGACGAATCGACTTCCGCATTGCTCGAATACAGTACTCAAAGCTATCGATCGCTTCTTCGAGACGTCCTCGCGCGACCAGTTCTGAAGCGACCAATCGCTCCACAAAGAATTCGTCGTTCAGACCGAACGCATCACGAGAAACGGGAGCATCCACGTCATAGGCAGACAACTTATTGTCAATCGTCCACTTGCTCTCCGGCGCAGCAAATCCACAAGGCGCCCAGGTGACGACAGCTGCCAATAGCGAGACGGCAGATACAACTCGAGTGACTTTTGAAGTCTTTAAAACTCGCAAGCCCTCTCCCCTTGACGTAATCACAACAAAGAAACAATGTATCATAGGCGTATCAATCCATGCACGACGGAGAGCCGGGCCGACAATGAGCGACTTTGAAAGCAAGTTTCAATCCATGACAGATTTGGTCCAGAGTACCGCGAAGTCAATCATGTCAAAACTCGACCATATCACCTACAAAATGGCAGTGAATGCATTGAAGAATGAGGATTTTGAAGCGGCGAACGGAGCTATAGAGCAACTCATAAAAGACAACCGTCCGATTGCCATTCCACCGCTTTACTACGTTTCAAAAGCGCATCCGAGTACGCGCATTCGAGAACGCGCGGGCAAGGCAATTGGAATAATTGGAAACCAGGGCGAAGTTGACAAAATGACTGATGGCAAAAGCACAGAAGAAGCAGTCAAGGCACTGATCGAGCATTACGGAAATTTCAAAGAAGGCTAAGCCTCGCTTCTGAGCATATACGAATCTAAGGCACCGCATCCGGCACTGCTTGCAATTTAGGAATTCTCAGGATTTTAGGAGAAGAATACTTGCTGAGTTCATCAGCGAATGTGGGTCCGGCTCGAATTAAGAGGGATAGCAGTCCGTCAAATTTGAGCTTCGAACCATTTAGACAGAAACTATATTCGGTCGAATATAGCTGCGAGTATTTCTCGCTGACGCCGTGATAAACCGTGGAAATATGTTTGGATAGCGCCGTTGCTGATCGGGCGGCTAGTTCGCTAAGTGGCTCGAAAACGCCCTCGTCGAGGGCTTTGCTCTCCTTTTGATTTTCTACTTCGTTGTCATCCCTCCCCGGTGATTCAACGCTCCGCCGAAAAAGAACATGCGCGAGCGACTTGATATCAATCGTGCAAATATCTTTATTGGGAAAGTTTTTTTCTATCAGCACTCGCAATTTTTGGCGGAATCGCCAAAGAGTGGAATAGATCATGTCGAGTTCCTTAGCCTGATCCGAGGCTGACATAATGCTGCCCGAAGCGAGATTGAACACAACTTTAAAGAGCTTTATCAACGGCGTTCTAGTCTTATGAAAAATAGTACCAGACGTCAAAGAAACTTGTTTTGAACATTCAGCACACTGAATCAAATCTCTCGTCTTGAGCTTGTACGCTCGTGTGCAACAACAATTAGGACATTCGAAATGCCCGCCTGGAAATCGAAACTCGGCCAATAATTCCCGGCAGCCAGACTCAGTCAGGATGCGCGTTTCTATAGCAAGGTCCATTTAACACCATCCTTTTATAGTCCCTATTTATATAAACGAAATTTGAAGATTGAAAGTTCAATTTTCCGCAAAAAAAACTGCGATTTTATTTTAGAAATCACGTTTCGAACTTTTCTAATTTGCCGCGCTGCGAAAGTGAAGCGGTCGGGGCTGAGCAAACGAATAACCGTTTGCTCAGGTGACTTTTCCTGAACAAACGAATAACCGCTTACTCAGGCAACTCTTCCTGAACAAACGAATAACCGCTTACTCAGGCAACTCTTCCTAGCAAACGAATAACCGCTTACTCAGGCAACTTTTCCTGAACAAACGAATAACCACGTACTCAGGCAACTCTTCCTGAACAAACGAATAACCGCTTACTCAGGGAACTCTTCCTGAGCAAACGAATAACCGCTTACTCAGGCAACTCTTCCTGAACAAACGAATAACCACGTACTCAGGGAACTCTTCCTGAGCAAACGAATAACCGCTTACTCAGGCAACTCTTCCTGAGCAAACGAATAGAGCCTAACGGCGTTTTCCTGAGCAACGAATAGCCACTTACTCGAGTATTTTTCCCGAAATCACAAACACTTATTTAAGGTCTCATCCACCTCGAAACCTCAACTGCCCAAACACAAAGAACCTACGGAATCAGTTCACCACGGCCGGTGGCTTGCAAATGCTCGCTCAAAGACGCCGGCAGATTAATACCCGCCCGCTGACCCAACGGACGGAACTTCTTCGTCTGATTCATAATCCTCAAAGAATTGGTCGTCGTGCGCGCCTCGCCCATCGAGTCAAAAAATTTGCTCGTGCACTGCGCCATGATCAACCCGGGTCCCTGCGGCGAAAACTCAGTCACTCTTTCTTCCGTATACGAATCATGGATCTGACTGTTCGGGTAATAAAGCACGTGATAAACCCGCTGCCAGAGCGCAACGCCTTCATCATTCGCCTCGAGCAATTTCATGCCGATCGTCAATTGCGAATCCATCAGATTATCCAATTTCATATTCGAAACGAACGGCGTGATATTGCACGACCAAACCGTATTTTGCTTATCCACCTGATCGCCGAAGTGATCGGCAATCGGCGCAGTCGTCGAAGTTGGGATGGTCTGAAGCTTATCGTTGACATGATCGTAGGATTTCATGATCCGCAAATCACCCGACATCCAGTCGCCCGCCAGCCAAAAAGGGATGGACATCCAATCGATCGCGCGTTGCCGATTGGGATAACCGTTAAAGGCTTGACCCGGCCGAAGAGTCTCCGGCAGCTCGTCCACCGACCCGGGAAACGGCCACTTCCCAAATTCGTCGTCTGCCGGTTGGGCAAAACCACTGGACGGCAACATAATCATTAGAGCTAATACGAGTAAGATTATCCTGAACAACATCTGCATCCCGAAATGATTACTCTGACATTATGGATCGAAACGAAGAAATAATCGAAGAAACTGACCTGGACGATCGACCCGACGTCGATTACCAGGACAGCTCTAACATACCTCAAACGCCTCCGGATCTCACAGCAGCGCAAAAGCGCCAACTGACCCACGCCCGTTGGCCGGTCAATCTGGTCGCCACCTTCACGCTGCTAAGCGGTTTAATCGGCACCATCCAGCCGCTGGCTGCACGAATGCACGGGCATCCCAAGATCTTCGCCGCCGTCATCCCCTATGACTACTATCACTTCGGCAAGTCGCTGCACGTTGCCTTTGGTTTGTTTCTGATCTATCTGTCACTCAATCTTTTTAAGCGAAAAAGAAGCGCATGGCTGGCCGCCTTGATTCTTTCATTGCTGTCGGCGATTCTTCATGCCGCACAAGTAGGCGCAGAACGTTTCAACTGGATAGCCGATCGCAGTTTCAACGAAACGATACCGCTAGTTGCGGTAATCATACCGACACTAACAGTGGTGCTGCTTTTTCTCTATCGCTCGCAGTTTTCCGTCAAGAGTCAAAGGCCCAGCCTCCGAGTCGGATTGCGGAGATTGGCGCTCAGTCTCATTCTCGTGTTGACTTATGGCACGTTAGGATTCTGGCTTCTGCAGCGCAGAGACTTCGGATTGAATTTCGAAATCGGCGAAGCGTTTCTTCGCACGCTGAGAGAAACATTTTTCCTCGGCAACCCGGATCTTGTACCTCACAGCAAATTCGGCATCTGGTTTATCAACTCACTGCATTTGTTTGGCACGATAGCAACCGTGGTGGCAGCATACGGACTTTTCCGTCCAATCCAATATCAGCTCTCCACGCAGCCCCGCGAGCGCGAACGTGTTCTCCAACTTTTGAAAAAGCACGGCAAAGACGCGCTCGACAATTACAAAACCCTGCCAGACAAATCATATTTTTTCCTGGAAAACGGCGCGAGTGTGATCGCATACAAAACTGTTCTGAACATCGCAATTGGGCTCGGTGACCCGGTCGGTCCAGATCATGAAATGGAAAAGGTAACAATTGAATTTCGCAAATTTTGCCACAACAACGATTGGAAACTTGCATTCCTTCAGGTAAAACCAGACAACATCGATCTCTACAAACGCCTTGGCCTCGACGTTCTTAAAGTAGGCGAGGAGGCGATAATCGATCTGGAAAAATTCGCTAACGAAACAATCAAAGGCAAAAATTTCAAATCGAAGTTAAAGAAATTCGACAAAGAAGGTTTCATCTTAGAGCGCCAAACCGCGCCTCACACCAAAGAATTGCTCGACACGGTCGAGTCGGTTTCCAATCAATGGCTATCGCTTCCAGGTCGTCGCGAGCGTGGTTTTAGTCTCGGATGGTTCGATCGAGAATCGCTTGTCCACGAAACGCTGTTCATCCTCAAAGATCCCAAAGGCGAAGTGATCGCCTTCGTCAATCAAGTTCCATCCTACGCTCCAGGCGAGGCGTCAATCGACATGATGCGGCATAAGGAAGATGTCCCAAACGGCACCATGGATTTTCTATTTACCAAATTACTGGTGGCTCTCAAAGACAACGGTTTTAAAACCTTCAACCTCGGTCTGGCTGCGCTTTCCGGTGTGGGCGATCAACCCGATGCCAGCCTCGAAGAACGCGCCATTCACCAGATTTACGAACACATGAATCGTTTCTTTTCATACAAAGGTCTGCGCCAATATAAAAACAAATTCGGTCCGATCTGGAAGGCGAGCTACCTCGTAACCGAAGGCGGCGCACCGGGTTTAATAAAAACAGCCCTGGCGATAACCAGGGCTGGAGAATTGTCTTTAGATGATGATGACGAGTGAATTTACCAACCGCCGCCGCCGCCGTAGTTTCTACGACCGCCGTAGCTCATGCCATAGCCGCCCATCATTCCGTAGCCGCCAGTGCTGTTGAACGTGCCGTCTTGCGGAGGTCTGCCCCATGAAGCCGCACCCATTTCGCTCTGCAGTTCGTTGAAGTAATTCATCTGCATCATCTGACTGAACTTCTGCGCGTCTTTCTTATCTTGCACGGCTTCACGCATGCCGTTGATATCGTTGCCGAGGTTGTTGATCGTCTGTTGCGTTCCACCTTGCAGACTGTTGATAGTCGCTTGCAACTGATTGATGTATGCCATTTGTTTGGCTCTGTAAGAACTGTCACGCTTCAACCAATTTTCAAAAAATTGCAATTGGGTTGCGTCGGTCTTGCCACCATGCGCGGTGGCTTTGCTCAATTCTTGAACCTTCTTTTCGGCGAAAAGTCTGTAGGTTGCATTTTGCGCATCTTCTGTTTGAAGGTCGCGTTCTGCAACGCTTTTTTGTTGAACGTATTGTCCGACCTGGGAGTTTTTAATTCTCAACATATCCTCTTCGTCAGAGAAAATTCCCTGGTCGGCACCAGCAGCCTGTGCCGATGCAGGCGAAACGCTCGCAAACGTCAAACACATGACGACGGGAAGTCCCATCAATAAAGCTTTTTTCGCCGGGATCATAATTTGCTCCTTGTCTCTTTACTCAACGCCCAAAATTTTCTGCCACCACTTCACTTATGCCCTGCCTTAATTTTCCTGACTCTTCTGGAATTATCGAGACTCAAGAATTTGGTCACAGCTGTACTCACAGGTTCACAATGATACACATATTTTCAAAGCTCGTCAGCATTAAGAATGATTAGACCGGATTTGACAAGATGCTTGGCGCCCTCTCGGAAGCTGAGATTGGAAAGCCGTTTGCGATGCTTCAGCAAAAATTTCCGCACGGCATCGGGATCGCTGTAGCTATATTCTCTCAGAGCCCAGCCAATGGCTTTCCGAATGAAAAACTCTTTCTCCTCAGCTTGACTCAAACAGTAAGAAAAAAGCCGTTTCGAGTCAGTCGCTTGCTTGTGCCTGAGCTGCGACAGAATGGCAGAACGTCTGATCCAAAAATCGTCATCGGAAATCCATTCGTCCATGATCGGCGCGATGTCCGCGCGACATGTCATGTACAATTTCCCGACTAAATGCGGAGCCACCACATCAACCAGATCCCACCAGGCGCCTTTTCGAATCAGGCGTTCGAACAGAGGCATCGAGTCGATTGTCGCGAACGAAACAAATTCGCAGCCGTAGCCAAGCGCTAAATATTTTTCTTCGCGATGCGGCAATTTCCAAAGTTTCAGTATCGTCTTCTCGTACTCATGCCGAGACTGCGGACGAAAGTCTTTCTTGATAGCCTTCAAGATTGGCTCGCGATCGGGCTTTTGCACACCGTAGAACGGCATGTCGGTTTTCATATAGGCAGCCATAAGCGGCGCTTTGTCAGGGTCTGCGACCTTGTTTAGTTCTGATTGAACAAAATCGACGATATTGACTTTGATGGGGGCTTTTTTCGAGGTGGAGACCATTGCGTTTAATCCTGAACCGAGCATCGTCATTTTAGAGTTATTCTTTGAAAGATTTGAACCCTCTGGCGCCGGGTATTGTGCTTAATGGAGAGTCATGATGGACGGTAGGCGCTTGTTGCGTTTGCAGGTTGATGTAGTGAGGCACGGAGCCTGATGAATCCCGGGACGATAATTTCAGAACAATATGAACTGATGGAAGAAATCGGGCGAGGACACCTTGGAATTGTTTACAAGGCACAAAAGCTCTCCGATCAAAATCTGTTCGCGATTAAAATTTTGACGAAACAAACAGACCGCGATATTCAACGATTTCAACGCGAAGTGCGTGCGGCGAGCAAATTCGATCATTCTAACATCGTGCGTGTTTACGATCTCGGTAGCACCGTAGATGGTGCCCCTTATATCGTGATGGAATTAGTCACCGGCACCACTCTGCGCAAAGTGATTCGCACTGAAGGAAAACTTTTAGCCGAACGTTGCGTCAATATCTTCAAACAAATTTGCGATGCTCTTGCGCATCTTCACGAGGCAGGAATCGTTCACCGCGATTTGAAGCCTGCGAACATCATGATCGTCCCAAGCGGGAAGAGTGAAATCGTCAAGCTTGTCGATTTTGGTTTGGCGCTGCCGGCTGATCCGATTGCTGCCAAAGCGGAGAAGGTGACGTTGGATGGTTACGTGACCGGCACTCCAGCCTACATGAGCCCGGAGCAGTGCCTGTCAGAGCATGTCGATTCACGTTCTGATATCTACTCTTTGGGCTGTGTGATGTTCCGCGCCTTGACTGGACTGGCGCCGATTGCCGGTGCCACACCTCAAGACACGATGACGAAACAAGTGCGCACGCCGCCTACACCATTCGCCCGTGCCGCAGGCGCCAAGGATATTCCGCCGCATTTGCAACAGGTGATTCTCAAATGTCTGGAGAAGAAACCGGACGATCGCTACCAAAATGTCACTGACCTGAAAAACGATTTATCCTTGCTGTCGGGGCGCTAAGTACTCGCCTGGCTCGATTTTGCGTAATTTCCCTGTTGCCTACCAGGCGGCGGTTTAATATACTCGTCCTGTCCAGGCCAGACCCGGCCCATTCGACAGGTGAACAATGAACAAGATCGCCAGGATTCTCCACCAATTCACAACGGAAGAAGACGGCAGTGGCAACACCGAATACGGCAACGTCTTTCTGATGTGCGCAGTGGCACTGTTCATCATCTTCGCCGCGTTTCAGGGCGGCATGGTATCAACTGTCAAAAACGTCGCCGGAGACTTCGCCAGCCAGTTCGACTCGCTGACCATCGCTGATTCCGGTCGCCCCAATATGTAGTTCCAAACTATTCGTCAGCAATCATCTGCTTTTCGATCACTGAAGCTTCGTCGTCTCTGCCTGTTTCGCGCAGAAGTTGAGAAAGCAGATCCATCGCTTCCAATCGACCTTCGGTGCAAGGCGTCAATCGTTCAGTAGCTTCACGCAAGAGCGGCTCTGCGCCGGCGTAATCCTGGGCATCGAACATCAATTCGGCTAGCTGAATTTTCACATCCAGCACTTCACCATCATCGTCGCCGAGTTCCTTTTTCTTGATTTCGTAACCGCGTTGGCACCACTCGATCGCCTCCGCGTGTTTACCACGATCGTTTAAAACAAGAGCGAACTCGAGCTCGAAATCAGCCACTTCAAGCGCAGCTTCGCCGTAAATCTTTTTGCGAAGAGCATAAGATTGCTCGAATAAAGGATCGGATTTTTTGTGTCTTTTTCTCGACTCGTAAAAATATGCGACTGAATCAATGGTGGCAGAATACGATTCCGGATCCTGGTCGCCGGATTTTTCTGCAATCGCCAGGGCGCGCTTGTAGAGCAGTTCTGCCTCGTCCATTTTTTGTTGACTTTCGCGAACGCGAGCTAATCCCAGATACGCACCAGCAAGCAAACTATGTTCCGGTGAATAAATTCTTTCGCCCAGTCTCAACCAGCGCTTCAACACTGGTTCGGCCTTGAGATATTCGGCTTGTTCCAATTGCGCGATCGATTGATGCTGCAACGCGGTGAACATCAAGTCGCCTTCAGGTTGTTTATCTTCCAGAATGTCGACAGCGGCCCCAAAAGCTTTTTCGGCCTCTTCGAACTCTTGTTCGGCCAGGCGGTTCTTGCCGTTGGAGATGTGGCCGTCGACTTCGCGCGCCACGTCAGGATCGAGCGCTGGTCCGCGAGACACAGGCGCCGTAGCACTGCCGAGATTGGGAATGCCGCCGGTTCCAGGCATTCCAGGAAGCGCGTCCATACCTGGTATGCCGCCCATCATTCCGGGCATTCCACCCATTCCAGGCATCCCGCCGGTCATACCGCCCATTCCAGCCAAACCACCAAGCGCGCCCATGCCGCCAAGCGCGCCGGAACCCATCAAAGCCTCAGTAACAACCTTGGTTACTTCTTCTTCCGTCGGATTCTTGCCGTACTTAACTTGCTGGATGATCAAATGAGCCATCGCCTTCGCCATCGGACGAAGCGCCGCATCGGTCTTCGGAAAGAACTTCATTGCCTGCATCATCTCTTTCGGCATGCCCGGCATCGCGCGGGCCATCTCATCCGGATTCTCAAGCGCCATCTTGAGCGACTGCAGCATGATTTCCACCACCTCGTCCTCGCTGGCGGTTTTAATTATCTGCTTGACCTCTTCGGGAATGGACTGATTGATCTGGTTGAAATTTGTCATACAAAACACTCCGAGCCGCGAACAAGCGGCAACTGACACTCCGGAAAGCACAGGCATAACCGACAAATATGGATTCTATTACGCCGGAGCTAAAGATTCACTATTTCAGCAACAAAATCTCCATCATTGAGACGAAGAATTGCCATAGTGTGAACGGGCTGCCTTCTCTTATCTGTCGGCGAGCCCGGGTTTAGTAACAAAAGTCCATCTTCATCCGAGCAATCGGGGATGTGCGAATGCCCATAAATAACAATTCGCGCTTTCGGAAATTGTCTGCGCATTCGTTTTCGCCGCCCATCGCGTGGACCTGAATCATGAATCACACCAATCTCGACGCCATCCAATTGCAATTCAGTATATAAAGGCAATTGCACGCCGAAATCGTTATTGCCGAGAACCGCATAAACAGCCGGCGCGCAGTGTTCCAATCGGTCCAGAATTATATTATTGACCAGATCGCCTGCATGAATGACCGCGTCTGATTTGCGAATCCACTCGTAGGCAGCCTCGGGCAAATCCTTGCCGGGTGCCTTGATATGCGTATCGGCGATGACGGAGACCAACATGTTTGCACTTATCAATCAAAACAAAACTACGATTTGATTATAGCTATTGCACAAGATAACAATGACTTTTAGAGAACAAAACAATCATGCTTGTTCGAAACGCTCACCAACGGCTGAGCACAGACAAAGGAGGAAAGACTTCGACCTTCGCTCCGGCAGTTTTCATTCGCATAATTTCAGTCAACAGGACACGCATTCGATCGTAATCGCAGACATCTAAATTGAACCAATTGTTGCGACCGCGTCCGCTGACAGCGTGGTCGATTAGTTGGTTCGAAACTTGTTGAAGAATTTCAGATGATCCCTCGACGTCGTTATTGATCAAAACATCAACATTGGATTTGCTCGACTTGGTTTTGCTCGACTCGGATTTGCTCGACTTAGATTTTTTCGATCGAGATTTGCTCAGTTCAGGTTCGCTCGACTCAGACTCGCTAACCATCGAGGTTCCCAAAGCCAGCTTCCCGTGTCGAATAACAAGATCGCGACTGCGCGATTTATATTCAAAGCGAATTGTTGCATTCAGAAGTGAAGTCATTTCTTTCGATACGAGATACGTTCGGGCGATGCCGATCAACAGCGAGTCTAGTCGATCGGCGATTTCTTCGGGAGTCAAATCATCGCTTTCCTCGAAGACTGATTCGTCAAATTCTTCGGTCTCTACAAGTGAGCGACCAATTTCGGCAAGTCGATCCTGTTCAAAATCATCGCCGGCGAAACCGCTCGGCGCCATCGTCTCGGCAGTACTGATCGCGGCTTGCAAACCTGCCACGTCATTGAACGGCAGAGTGCCACCAACAAGATCAATTCCATTTGCTTTTGCCAAAAACATGGCAATCGCCTGTTCCATCGCCAACTGACGCAGTGCTCTTCTAGCCGAACGGAACAAGCGCAAACCGAGAGCCAATAAGATTCTCGGCGTCATGCCCTCTTGAGCGTCGATGCCGTTGCGGTCCAAGAAAATATCGATTCCCTCGACCAGATCTTCCATCGGAAGTTCTTCGAATAAAATCAGTGGATCGACGATGCCATCGTTGATGGTGGCGTTCAAACGTAGCAGAGCATCAAGCGCACGCGGGTTGGGCATTGGTCCTACAACATGAAGCTCATCCTGAGTGTCGTTGAATGACAGGAAATCGCGCGAGGCAAACAACAAACTTCGGCTTCGTTGTTTCAAACTTACGTTATAGGGCGGATCGAATTTTTTGATCTCGTCGGTTTCCAACAAAGCCGCTTCAAGAGGCGAACCGCATTCGGTCACTTCGATATTGGCGACTTGTGTGAGCAATTCTTTTGACTTGCTCGTTTTGTTTTTTCGCCCTCTAAAATGGCTATTGACACGACTCTTCAATGACGTCGCTTTACCGACATAGAGAACGCGACCGTTTTGACTGAGCATTCTGTAGACGCCCGGACAATTGGGTAGTTCTAAACGTTTGAGTCGCTCCAGTGGATAATCCAGTTTGCCTGTTCGCCGCTCAGCTTTGGCCGCCAGGAATTCTTGCAACTGATCGACTGTGGTTACACCGACTTGCGACAACTTCTCGACCAGGTGTTTCCAAATCACGCGAGTGGCGTCGACATGACTGGTCGACCGTTTGCACTCTTCCATGTCTATTCCGAGAAAACCGCCTAGAGCGCGAATTCCGCGAGAAGGAAGATTCGGATAAAGCCGTCTTGCGATTTCGAAAGTGCAAATCAATTGGTACGGCCACGCTTCTTTTTCAGTGTGTTCTTCCACCAGCAGATTCAGAAACGGAGTTTCGAAACGGGCGTAATGAATGACACACAGACGGGGTGCCGACAGTGAATTATCATTTGCCAATAACTTTTCGACTAAATCAAGGCGCGAGATGGCATCGACCATGGCATCATCTGTGATACCAGTCAATGATTGAATTCTAAAAGGAATTGGTTCTCCATCAGGCTGAGCGATGAGATGAGAAACGATGTCACTGGCGATCGAGTTCGAGGCATTCCCGTTACACCAGGCTACTTCCAGAAGATTTCCGCCCGACGACGGGCTCGCGCCGGTAGTCTGGCAATCGACGAATAAACAATCGTAATCGAGTAAGGAACCGTAATCGGATAACGAGCCGTTATCAACGAAAGACACTTTTCTTTCAACGAAAGAGTCCGAGTCAAAACCGGATTCGCGCACAAGCATTGACGCACCATCGTTGCAAGCAACCTGGTTTTCAACAAAAGCGGCATCGGTTGAAACCGAACGGTCGGTCTCAGCGCTGATGGACGAGCTCATTCGTCTCCTCTTCAGACCAGAAGTTACTGATATCGGACAGAATACTTCCCGACACCAGCTCATTTACGGAACTATCGTACCAATCACTTGGCATTGCCACAACATAATCCTTTTCAATGAAGCGCTTGCCGAGCAGTACAATCAAGCCACGCTCAGACTGTGAACGAATTACTCTCCCGGCGCTCTGCACGACTTTGGTCATGGCTGGATAGATGCAGGCGTAGGCGTTTCCGTTGCCATACTTCTTATCGAAGTAGCGCATTAATATTTCGCGCTCGTAATCATATGTAGGTAAAGCCGGCCCCACAATGATCGACCCGATCAGCATATCGCCCGGATAGTCGACGCCCTCCGAGAAGACGCCGCCTTGCACCGCGAACAGTATCAGTGGGTCCGTCGCCGCGCGCATCTGGTTTAAATAAGTCTCAGTCATGAGCTGAGTCATCTCGCGCTGCTGCACCAGAACATCGAAGCCGAACGAGTTGACCAGTGGTTTTACTTGATGCAAGAAATCAAAGCTAGGAAAAAATACGACATAGTTGCCTTTCTTCAGGGTAACTATACGAGATATCGCGTCGGCGATTTTGCCGTAGTTGCGCTGGCGGTCAACATACTTCGTTGAAATCTGTGGTATCACCAGCAGCTTTCTGTTCTCCTTCGGAAAGGGAGATGTGAATTCTTTCGTTGCCACCTTGGTGAGATCTAATCCCATCAAATCGCCGTAGTAAGCGAAAGGTTTCAACGTAGCGGAAAAGCCAATCACGGACCGAACCGCGCGATACGAATCCTTTAGCATATCGGAAGGATCGCAGCACACCAATTTGATGGTACCGCCGGCAGTGCTCTGATAAAGTGAGGCGAACTCGGCGTTTGTACTATTGTGCAATGACGAAACGAAGGCATCGAGTGTTCTGAAAAACTCTAGAATCGGATCCGTGCCGGACGGTATAGCCAGGCTTTCCATGTGCCTTGAGGCAATTTCGGAAACACGAGTAATCAGATCAAGAAAACCGTTTTTATCAATTTCAATTTCACAATCAGGTCGAGCCGATGACTCAGGTTTGTGATTGAGAATTAGTTTGATCGCATCGCGCGCCGCAGCTCTTGCCGTGAATGAAACGTGCATCGGCAAATGCTGAAACCGTTTTTCGAACTCTTGCAATTGATTGACCGTCAATGCCGATGAATAATAACCGCACGCTCTGGAAGGCAGATTGTGAGCCTCATCAATAACAAGATCAGGCTTGTCGATAGCGCCGGTGAGCTGCCGCATGAACCGACCCATGATATTGGTCGGCGAAAAAACATAGTTATAATCACCGACTACAACATCGGCGTGTTTAATCGTATCCAAAGATAATTCGAACGGACAGACTTCGTATTTTTTCGCTATTTTCACAAAGGTGTGCCTATCAAGAACGGCGCCTTTAGCGGCTTTCTTGACGAGATCATGTTTCTCGACTTTCTCGTAGTAATCCTTGGCGAATTCACAATACTCAGGATTGCAAATTGTTTCGTCCTTCATGCACATCTTAGACTTGGCAGTCAGGACGAGCGCTTTTATCTTGCTGCCTTGAGCTTGCATGCGTTGAACCGCATCGCGCGCAACGGCATGCTGACTATTTTTCGGTGTGACGTAAATCATCTGCGATCCACGCGACATCGACGACTTCAAGGTCGGGTACATGACGCCCAGCGTCTTGCCCAGACCGGTCGGTGCCTGCACCAAACACGTATCGCCACTCTCAACGCAAGTGCCGACTTCGGCAATCAATTCTTGCTGACCCTGACGCGGATCGGCAAACGGAAACGCCAGTTTCTCAGATTGCTTCATTCGCTTGGCAATTATCTTTTCCTCCAGCTCGACATCGGCTTCGACCTCCAACATCCTCTTTTCAAGCCACTCCTCGTATGCCTCAACATTTAGTTCGAGCTCAATCGACTCGAACGACTGATCGCGGATTGATACCACCAGCAGTTGCATTTCCGGAATCACATCATGTTCCAGCTTATAGAGGTATCCGTAAGTTATTAACTGCAAACAATAAGGATGGTTTGGCGTCTTGCGAAGAAAACGAGCCAGAGCCTCTCCGTTGAAGTCGGTCTTCACTTCTTCCAGACAAGTCTGCCCGCCGTTGACACGCATTCCGTCGACACGCCCGGCTACAGCGACGTGCAGTCCACCCGGTCTTTCGAAGATGTGCTTGAGACGTGCTTCAGTGACATATCCCGGGAAACTACGTTTGCGTTTCCGCAGAAACTCATCGTGAACCTCCTGCCCAGTTATCGGCAGCGGTCCATAACCGGAATGCGTTTCAATACTCCCGAGCCTTGGCACGGGCAACGCGAAATCGCGAACGCCTAATGAGATATTTTGAAAAGAAGACTTAACCATAACTTTGTATGGTAATACCATACATACGGAAGGTCAAGACAAACTTTCGAACTCGCGCCCGCATTCGGGGTGCAAATGCCTGCGTGTATGGTTTCAAGTCAATTTATTGCGATCGGATGCCCGACCACTTGCACCCTGCCAGGTTTCAACTGACTTTTCGCCACCAGCATTCCGATTCCGGCGGCCTTGCCTGGTTTCAAACGAAACTGTTCAGTCTTAGCCAGGTTTATTCTGCCCGGGATGGATTTCTTCAGGCGATCGGATCACAGCGCTGCAGTGCGAGCAACGCGGGAAATCGCCTTTCCATGCCTTCGGAAAGGTGTGCCCGTTCAGTGCACAAGGATTACTTTTGCTCTGCCGCGATGCAAACAGGCTGCCAATCGCTTGCAGCATGCCGTTGCACATTCCTTCAATCTTCCGCAACAGCCCAACCACGGGCGAGGACTCTTTACGCACGGTCACTTTCATCGCTTTAATTTCGTGGTGCGTTATGCGCGTAGGCCGGCGAGGAACCATCTGTTCCGGCTCTTGACCCGGTGTGATGCCACGCTTCGTATGGACCATATCAATCAATTCTTGCGACTGAGCGTTCTGCTCGTCCAAATTTGATGGCTCGGTGTTTGATGGTTCGGTGTTATCCTGCCCGCCGTAACTCATGTGCCGGCTTCCTCCCAACGTTTCGATCTAGTAAATTAAGTTTGAAGTGTTTGGTTTCGTAATACCAATTTACCAAGTTAACACTTCGAATGAGCCGCTGATGACTGGTTCCCTGTTTATATAATTCCCAAAATTCCGAAATATTTTCAACAAAGATACGTTTACAGTGAGGCCGGAAGCGTTCTGATACAATGCAAAGCTGTTTATAAACTAAAACCGGCTTGTCAAATAGCTGACGGAGAATCGACATGGGCAAAACTGTTGGAATTGACCTTGGCACAACCAATTCGGTAGTAGCCGTGATGGAAGGCGGACGGGCGACGGTCATACCCAACTCCGAAGGCGGACGCACAACACCGTCGGTGGTGGCATTCAATAAAACGGGTGAGCGCCTGGTTGGACTTCTGGCACGCCGTCAGGCTGTGGTAAATCCACAAAATACAATTTACTCGATTAAACGATTTATCGGTCGTCGCTATGACGAAGTCTCGAGCGAACTGCAAATCGTTTCGTACAAAGTCAAAGAAGCGCCTGATGGTGGCTGCCGTGTGGCAATCCAGGGCAAAGACTACACGCCGGAGGAAATCTCGGCGATGGTTCTGCGCAAACTTAAAGAGGATGCTGAAAAGTATCTCGGCGAATCGGTAGACAGCGCTGTCATCACGGTTCCTGCATACTTCAATGATTCGCAAAGACAGTCCACGAAAAACGCCGGCGCCATCGCCGGTCTCGAAGTCCTCCGTATCATCAACGAACCAACAGCAGCAGCGCTCGCTTACGGTATCGAGAAAAAAGGAATCGACGAAACGATTCTGGTGTTCGACCTTGGTGGTGGCACATTCGACGTTTCGATTCTGGAAGTTTCCGAAGGCTTGATTGAAGTGCGTTCGACCAATGGTGACACTCACCTGGGCGGCGATGACTTCGACCATGCTGTTGTAGATTGGATCGCAAATGAATTCGTCAACACTGACAAAATCGATTTGCGCAAAGATCCTCAGGCACTGCAAAGACTGACTGAAGCTGCCGAAAAAGCAAAAGTTGAATTGTCCTCGGTTTCCGAAACCACAATCAATCTGCCGTTTATCACAGCTGATGAAACTGGTCCGAAGCACCTGGACATGCGCTTATCCAAAGCCAAGTTCGATGACCTTACAAGAGATCTGGTCGAGCGTTGCCGCGGTCCAGTCGAACAAGCACTCAAAGACGCCAAGCTGGAATGGAAAGATCTCGACGAGATCGTTTTAGTCGGTGGATCAACTCGGATTCCAGCAATTAAAGAATTGGTCAAATCACTGGTGGGTGGGAAAGAACCCAACCAGAGCGTCAACCCGGACGAAGTAGTCGCAGTTGGAGCAGCGCTCCAGGCGGGCGTTCTTGCAGGCGACGTAACCGATCTGGTACTGCTTGATGTCACGCCGTTGTCTCTTGGTATTGAAACCATGGGCGGTGTGTTTGCAAAATTGGTTGAGAAAAACACCACTATTCCAACGCACAAAACACAGATGTGCTCGACGGCGGAAGATAATCAAAACGCAGTAGACATCTATGTTTACCAGGGCGAGCGCGCCATGGCGAAAGACAATAAAATGCTCGGCAATTTCAGATTGGATGGTATCGCTCCGGCACCACGGGGACTACCACGCATTGAAGTTTCCTTCGACATCGATGCCAACGGCATCTTGAACGTCACTGCAAAAGATCAAAATTCCGGTAAAGAACAGAAGATCAAAATCACTGCCAGCACAAACCTCACGAAAGAAGACATCGACCGCATGGTACGCGAAGCAGAAGCGCACGCCGGCGAAGACAAAGACCGACGCGCCCAGGTTGAAATCCGCAACGAAGCGGACAGCATCATCTATTCAATAGAACGCGAATTGAAAGAAAACGATCAGCATGTTTCACAAGGCATGAAAGATCGCGTTCGCGATGTCGTCAACAAACTCCGTGCTGAACTTCTAGCCGAAGCCTCGGAAGAAACAGTGAAGAGCACAATGAATGACTTGCGCGGTTTGTTCGTAGAAGTCGGACAAGAAGTTTCACAAGCAAAAGAAAAGCAGACTGCCGAATCTGCCGCTCCGCCGACAGAGACGGAAGGCGAGAAAAAGTCTGACGACGAAAAGTCGGAAGACGAAGCTTCAGCTGATTCAGCCTCTGAGGAAAAAACGGACTCGGAAAAAACTGACGGCGTAAAATCCGATTCGAATGGTTCAGACAGTTCAACCACTACTGAAACCAAAACCGAAGACGGTGCCGATGCTGAGAAAAAAGAAAAGCCGGCAGCCAAAGGCGCCAAAACCGACAAGGGCGCTGGCAGCTCGGACGACGACGCAGTCGAACCCGAAGTGATTGATTGATAATCTCTCCTAATTCGCTGCACCACCACAGTATCCTTGTATGTAGATACCCATGAGGTAGTCGAAGGTGAGGTCAAAACGAATGAAAACGTTTGCAGGCGGCAAAAAAGCCGCTATCTTGGCTGGCTTGGTCGCAACACTGGTAGCCGGTATGGCACCGGATGCCAATGCCAAACGAGTAGTCGAAAACAGCGTCGGCAGTACGATTCAACTAGATCCGGCTGATCTCGAAGAAGGCGCAAAAACCATGGGTGCGGCACCAATCGCCCCTGGTCAAGCCAAAATTCCTTGCATGGTGTGGATGGACAAACAGACGCCCAAGGCGGCAATGCTTTGTATCCACGGTTTCGGTCTGCACAAAGGCACCTATGATGCCTTCGCAAACGAAATGGCAAAACAGGGAATCGCCACCTATGCAATCGACGTAAGAGGATTCGGCGCCTGGGTTAAAAAGGGCAAGGACCATATCGATTTTGATGGCACCATGGGTGACATCGGTCTGGCACTCAACGAAATCAGAAGACTGCATCCTGACCTCAAGATTATTGTTCTGGGCGAATCAATGGGTGGAGCGATCGCTATGAAAGCCGCTCAGATGTACCCGGAGATGGTTTATGGTTTGATCTCATCGGTGCCTGCAGGCGACCGTTTTGACAAAGCGGATTCGGAGATGGGAGTGGTCAAACACGTTCTTTTGCACGGAATGAACGCACCACTCGATGTCGGTCCAGCCATCGTTGGTCGCGCCACCAAGAAAGATGCTTTGAAAGAAACCTGGCTCAATGACCCGCTTTCGCGAACGTCAGTGTCGGCTAACGAACTGATCGCTTTCAAAAATTTCATGAACAGTACATATGATATGGCGCCGAATATCAAAAAAGCCAAAGTGCTTTTCATACAGGGAAGCAACGATCGCCTCGTGCGTCCAGCCGGTACTTATAAGCTTTACAACAGTTTGGCTACGCCGCACCGCGAAATCGTTTTGAGTAAAACAGCAGAACACTTGATCTTCGAAGACGGACAATTCAATGACCAGGATTTGAAGTTCGTCAGCAAGTGGATCTCGTCGAACATCGCGCCGATTGGAGCTTCTGTAAAAGTCGCAAAAGCGCCAGCCGACAAGAACGGTGAGAAAGAAGTTACGACAACAGTCGATGGTTCCAAACCATCAACTGATGGCGCATCTGGTGGCAGCACCACTGACGGTAGCACAAAGAATGAAGGCAAAACCGACAAGAACAAAACATCGGTGCCTGTAAAAATCGCATCCGCGAACGTTCCTGCAGCCGGTATTCCAGCCAAGAATGCTACGAACCCTGCCAATAAAACCGCACTTTCCTATTGGATTGAACTGAAGCGCAACGGCAAAATTTTCCGATGCAATAACAAGACCACTTTCAAGTCCGGCGATGCCATCAAGTTCCACGTCATGTCGGAAGTCGATGGTTATGCATACGTTGTTCTTCAACAAGGAAGCACGGGCTCCAAAGCCGTTCTTTTCCCATCGAAAGAAACCGGCGAACACAACTATCTGCGCAACAAGCAAGATTACCCGTTGCCTTATGATGATTGGCTGTCTTTCGACGACCATCCTGGTTTAGAAAAAGTGAGAATCATGTTCTCGAAAAATCAGATCAGCATGGACAAATTCCAAAAGCGAAACGAGCAGACCAAGATCGCTTACATCTCGCCTGATTTAGATGGAGCCAAAGACATGATCGGCACCAGGATGCAACTTTCCTGGGACGATTCCAGTCCCATCATCATGCCTGAAGAAGTTAAAACCACCTCTGCAATCGCCTCTGCGGATAACGCCAGCCAGGTCAGACTTGTGTTCGACAATCCGGATGGCACACTGGCAGTTGACGTGGCACTTCTGCACCAGTAAGCGGAGTGCGATGCGCGCCGCTGTTCAGAACGGCGGGCGCAGACTGATTGGTAGCAGTCGTGAACTGACTGGTTCGCAATTGGAACTGATTAGTCGCACTCGGAACTTGATTGGTCGCACTCGTTGAACCGATTTATCAAATTGGAACGACGAAATCACGAAGAAAACTAGAAGAGCTAAGGAGATTTGGGATGTTAGTAACAAAGCGGATCGGACGCAAGCGATTCGGGCTAACAAGTCATTCACAGAAGCCAACTTCAAAGTTCACTCTCACAGTGATGAGCATCTTAGCAGCCTTTGCCGTGATACCACAGGCGATGGCGGCCGACAACACTAATCAGCCTTCCGTTCCCGGAGTCAAATTCACAAAGGTTCAGGATCTGGATCCGAATAAGCAGGGTCCAAACCGTCCGATTCGGCAAAAATGGGGCGTGGTCATCGGCATATCAAAATTCAAAGAATCGCGCCTGGCGCCTATCGCTCCAGTGCTCGATGCCGCCGCTAAATCATTTTACGAATATCTAGTCGATCCTCATGGTGGCAGATTTGATACCAAGCACGTTCGCTTGATCACAAATTCAAAAGGCACCAGACAAAATATTTTGGACAACATCGGTCCTCAATTTCTTGGCGCACTGGCTCAACCAGACGATCTCGTGGTAGTGTTCATCACTACCGATAGTTTCCCAACCACAGATGGAACGTCTTATCTCTGCACCTACGATTGTGCTCTCGACAATATTTTCGGAACCTGCATTTCGATCAACGACATCATGCAAACCATTCGGCAAAACGTAAAAGCCGAGCGAATTTTGCTCGTGCTGCAAGCCGCCCACAGTGGCGCCGCAGAACTCCCCGGAGCAGGCAAATCTCGTCCAACCAAAGTAGACGAGAATAGATCGGTCACCGGCAGTGGTGTCATCATCATCTCCTCCAGTGAACCGGATCAAAAGAGCTGGAGCAACATTTTCTCCAGTAATTTTGTAGCGTCGCTGAAGGAAAAAGACGGTCTGATACCGCTGGGTGAAGCGTTCGATAAGACCAAAACCAAGACAGAAACTGATACCACAAGCGGTAGCTTCACCGACAAGCAAACGCCGGTCATGAAGGCTGACTGGAAGGGTCAAGACTTGATTATAGGCGCACCGGCGGTCGAAGAGGCTTCAGCTATTCCCGTCAACGTCGCCGACTACTTAGCTGCAGAATCGTACTACTTCAAAGCCAACGACCTAGTCACTCAAGGCAAACTCGACGAAGCACTCGAACAATACAAGAAAGCCCTCGATACCGATCCCGGATACGCCGACGCTCTCGCTGACATGGGCGCAATTTTGTCGTTGAAGAAAGAACCACAACAAGCCGCCGATGCATACGTCAAAGCGATCGCAGTCAAGCCCAAAGACGCTCTCTATCGCGCCAACTACGCTCGTGTGCTTGCGCAATTGAATAAAGCCGACGAGAGCAAAAAAGAATTAGAAACGGCGTATCAAATCAATCCCAAAGACAAGGTCGTTCTGACCGCACTGTCAGGCGCACTGCTGCGCGAGAAAGACACAGAAGGCGCGATGCGATACCTCAAAGAAGCTTTGGTGCTTTATCCGAAAGCATCCGATGTGTACGACAAGTTGAGTTTCGCCCATGTGCAATCCGGCAACTATGCCGAAGCCGTTGATAACGCGCAGAAAGCGGTGGCACTCGATCCGAATTCGGTTTCGGCACGGCTCAATCTAGGCTCCACTCTTCTCATCATGGGCAACCTCAATCAAGCGACCAAGGCTTACATCGAAGCGACCAAACTGGCTCCCCAGGACGCTAACGCTCATTATCTTTTGAGCCGAACGCTGGAAAAATCCGGTGATCTGACCGGAGCAAAGGAAGAGCTGCAGAAGTTTGTAAAGCTGGCAGCGCCACAAGATCCGCGTCGCAGTCAGGCAGAAGCAAAACTTTCGAGCATGTGATCGCGAACATCCGCACACAACGCCGCCAAACAGTCTCGACATGTAGTCAAATCGAGACACCGACTGAGAAATCCTGACACTGACTGAGACCCGCATTAAATCGGATGCTGCCCTACATCCCGATTTTGATCGCTGCCAACGCCGTTCACGACGTTAGTTAGCACCATTGCCGACCACCAAACTTCCGACTATTGCGTTTAGTTTCTTAGTTTAATCTTGTTAATTTCAATCACTTGACAATGCATGTATAGTATTAATCTATTAGGAAAAGCGTTCCTTGACCAGTGCGCGCGACATTAAGTCAGTTCCTAGGAGTGTTAAAGCGCATGTCTGATATGAAACAAGAAAGCGTCCAGCGTGTCAGTGCGGTGCCGGGCCCACAGTCGCCGAAAGCGACTATGACGCTGCCCAGTATGGAGCAGCACACCAAGGGCTTCGCCAAGACCATGTCGATCTTCGTTCATCCGTTCACCCGGATGCACAGGATCCCGGTGTTCAAGCGCCTGTGGTTCTACCTCACGCTCATGGCGATCTACGATTGCATTGTCGACTCGATCTCAGCTTCCAACATCTCGCAGCAGTTGCTCAAAGAAGCAAACAACGCGGCATTCATCGGAGCCGTTTTCGGTTTGCTCCTCGTCTTCCGCACCAACTCAGCCTATGAACGTTGGTGGGAAGGTCGGCGCCTCTGGGGGCAACTGGTCAACGATTCACGAAATCTGGCATTGAAAGCACAAGCTTATGTCAACGTACCGCAAAGCGAAAAAGCAAAACTAGGCGACCAAATCGTCTCCTTCGCCTTCGCTTTGAAGCACTCGCTGCGTGACAGCAGACCAACCAAGAATTTGCCTGGTATCAAACCAATGGATCAAATTCCGAAAAACTATCACCTTCCTTCCCAAGTTAGTCTGCGAATTTTCGAAACAATCAGCTTGTGGAAAGAACGAAACCATATCAACGATTTTTCACTGATGATTCTCGATCCGCACATGCGAGCGTTCATGGACATCGCCGGCGCTTGCGAACGGATCAAGACCACACCACTGCCGGTATCATACCGAGCTTTCATGCGTCAGGGTATTGCCCTTAACTTGCTGATTCTGCCCTGGTATATCGGGCCAAAATTGGAAATTTGGGTAAGCTTGCCGCTTGTGCTTATCGCGTCGTATTTCTTGATCGGTTTGGAATTGATTGCCGAAGACATCGAAGATCCATTCGGTCTAGACGGTGATGACTTGCCGCTCGATCAAATTTGCAACGGCATCCAAAAGGTAATCACTGAAATCACGACATCAGACGTTCTGTGCGGTCACAGCAACGAAGGTGTCGAAGTCGATCCGCTCAAATTCACGAAATCAATCGCAGCTCTGCAAGTCGATCCGTTAAAAGATCTCGGCAGCAGGGACTAAACTGGAAATTGGAACGGTTGATGTTCAGTTCACGCATCCACGGAATAAGAGAATCGGCCGGTCTTTTGGTCGAATATGTTGCCACGCGTCATGATGCAAAATCGCCATTAGTTGAACTCTCTGGAGTTGCGCGCGCATGCGTTTGAATTCAGTCGAAACAACACCCAATCCCAATAGCATGAAGCTAAACCTTGATGAGAAGATGGGTTCCACTGTCACATATTCCAGTGAGAATATAAGCGACGCCCCGTCATTCGTTCAAGAGTTGATGGAAATTGATGGTGTCAAAACTGTTTTCGTCTGCAATGACTTCGTCACTTTAAACAGAGATCCGCTCAAAGACTGGCGTTCCATTCTCGAGAAAGCGACTGTAATTTTCAATCAGTCGACCCAGGAAAGTGGTGGCACTGTTGCTGTTCCAAATTCCAAAGATCAAAAGATTGCGAATCCGAAAAACGATGTTCTTAAAGAAGGATCCGTTCATGTGGTCGTGCAAACATTTAAAGGAATACCGATTCAAGTCAGAGTAATCGACAGCGAAGGCGAAACACGCGTCAGCCTGGGCGATCGATTCAACGAGGCCGCGCAGTCGATTCAGAACGATACAGGCGCCGATTTCCTCAAAGAACGATACTGGGCGGACCACGGACTTCGCTACGGACCAAGAGTCGACATTGCCAACGAAGTCGCCGCTGAGTTTCAAGGTATGTTCGATGAAGACGCAATCAATCGAGCCCGAGCCAAGGCCGCCGGAGGAACGGAGGAACAAACAACCGTTCCTTTTAATACGATTTTGGAATGGCTGAAAGACCCGGATTGGCACAAACGCATGTTGGCCATTCAAGAACTCAACATATCCGAAGAAACCATCGCACTGTTGACAGCGGCGCTCGATGACGAGAATCCCCAAGTCCGCCGTTTAGCAGCAGCCGCATTGGGCACCACAGGCAGTGCCGACGCGGTTCCAGCGCTTTGCAATGCAGTTTTGAATGACAAATCCATCGGCGTGCGCCGCACCGCCGGCGATGCGCTCTCGGATATTGGCGATCCGTCAGCACAACCAGCGATGTGTCAGGCACTCGCCGACGCTAATAAGCTCGTACGCTGGCGCGCGGCGCGATTCCTCTTCGACATCGGCACGGAAGAGGCTTTACCGTACCTGACTGACGCGGTAGCCGATTCGGAGTTCGAAGTGCGGCTGGAAGTCGAGGCCGCGATCGAGCGCATCAAAGGCGGTCTGCAAGGAATCGGTCCGGCATGGCGGCGCATTGTGGACGGACAATAAGCTCGCGGTTGCAGAGTCACTGCGTTATTCGAACCGAGTGTTATTCGAACTGGAGCGCTACTCGAACTGGAGGGGCACTGAACTGGAGCGCTACTCGAACAGAGAAGCGCTATTGTTCCGAAACGACCTGCAAGTCGAACTGAACTTTTTAGATCTCGACACCGGCAAAAGCGACGATCAAGAGTTCGGCTCATCTCAGTTTAGACAAGGAAATGAAAGGATTGTAGAAACGGAAATTTGCCTAAAAAAAACCGCTTTGAATCTTGTGGCACATGCTATACCCGTTGTAGCCTCCCAACTACACTTCTCAGTGCACGCCAAGCCAAGGACGATGATCGATCATGGTCAAGACAAACACGCCAAATTTTAAATCAGTTGCTTCAAAATCTATCCTCACTGCCGCAATGTTCAGTTTCCTGACACAAGGAACAGGAATCGCTTGTTCTCTGACGGAACGTCAATTGCCATGGCAGGACGTCACCAACAAGGCCAACACAACAAAAATGCTGACCGACTACGACGTCGCCCTACTGATCGACAGCTCGCACTCCATGAAATACGAATATGTGCCAGCCGAGGATTTCATCGAAACGATTTCGGACATCAATCCGAACATTAACAACGGATCCAGACGCACCCCGAGCAGCAGCCGCTGGGAATGGTGCCGGGCCCATACTGCACAATTGACCAAAGACTCGATGTCAGTTCTTAACCACGGTCCCAGACTAACGGTCTTTGGCGACCACTCGATCATGTATAAAGATGTGGTCAATTCCGAGTCCGTCGCAAAGGTTTTCACTCGACTGAAGCCGCATGGTGGCACGTTCGCAGCCCATGCCCTTTCGGAAGAAATGAACACTTACTTCCGAAATCGCAAAAAGCAGGGCGCTGCTGCAAAACCACTTTTGATCGCGATGATAACCGATGGCTCGCTTAGCGACCTCTGGTCGTCTAGAAGGGCGCTGGTCAGTGCCACAAAGAAGATGAATAGAAGTGATGAAATTGCGATTGTGATTTTGAAAGTCGGCGAAGATCCGAAGGCACCGCAACAGTTAGAACAACTGGATAACGAGCTGGTTTCAAAATTCAACGCCAAGTTCGATATCGTCGAAGTAAAATCATTCGATGAGTTAAATAGCAAAGGCATCGGTCCAGTGCTCGCCGACATCATGCGTGAAAAACGCGAGGCGCGTGTCATCAGCTATGGTCCGAAATGAACGCTCTGGTTCGGTTTCGAAACGCACAGGTTGTTGAGATCAACTGATATCGTTTATGAAAAGTAAGTGATATGCTGAGTGCTTTGGCGTTTTAATCGAGTGAGTAGCACAACCGATCGCATCACTTCGAAAACTCGTGGTGATAACGACCGATGTGCAATCGCCTTCTTAAACGAGTGATACCATGTTGCCCTGCTTCATCGAACTCTTCAAAGCTTCGATGGCACGCGCGACGATGACGTCGGCACCTTTATCGTCACCGAGAACATTCGTTCCGCCAACACTTACCGTCAGCGAGATCGGCTGATGGTTATGCATAACGGTGTGCTCCTCCATCTTTGTTCGCAGGCGCTCAGCGGCTACTTCAACACCTGACGTTGGCGTCTCCGGAAGGATGATCCCAAAAGTATCGTCACGGCAACGACCAGCGATATCCACATCGCGGATTGAACCGAGCAATATGCGACCGGAGCTCAAAATGATAGTGTTCTCTAACTGCAATCCGAATCTTTGCGACAGATCATGCAAACCGTCGACTGATACCAGAAGTAGTGCCAGATCTCGTTTATATCGGCTGGCGCGACGAACTTCGTAATTTAATCGTTTATAAAACGACCAAAAATTGTAATTGGTCAAATCGAGCAGTGCGCGCCGTTCCACTTCGTCATCGGAGAGACTGGCATCTTCGATTGAACGATCTGCGAAAAGTTTGGACTCGTCTTTTGGAATATCGAATTCCGCGGCGTCACCACCCCCGGTGCTCCAGGGAAATTGATTTTGTTCGGCGCGGCGCTCGGCAAGCCGTTGTTGAAACAAGGCCTCGCGCCGAAGATCGTCATCACCCGGACGTGTCATTTGCCAACCGCCTTATCTTTTTCGTTCCAATTCACATATTGATCGCTGTACGATCCTGGAGTTCTTTCATCTTCCATATAATTGAACACCATGTCCTGCTCTTTGTAGTGCGCGAGCACAGCAGCCGAGTTGACTTGCTCGGGACGCAGCAGTTCGTATGCCCGCCAAAATAATTCGCCGGCATCGAGCATGGATTCATAAATCCACTGAACTTTCTTCTTCTTTGTTTCAGCCTCAAAAGCCTTTGCGTACTCAGAATGGCGCCAGTAGTCAAGCGTGAAGTCGGAACGTTTTTTGTAAGGCACATAGCTGTTCAAATCTGCCGCGAGATTCTCGCCTTGCGCCTCCAGCATTTTGCGATAGCTGAGCGCGAATTTGGCTTTTTCTTTCGGACTGACCCTAGAGTAGCCGGTTTTTAAAACTCGAGCGTTGCGATTGCAAATCCAGGCGTCTTCGAAAGTGCCGTCGGCGCGCCGTGCCACGTCTTCGATCGTGGTCGCCAGAGTGTCCAGAGAGGTCAGTTTGCCGCTGTTGGGCTCGTTGTGCGGTAGTTGCGATCCACTGAGCGACCCGCATGAGGAGACAGACAGTGCGCATATTAAGGACAGAACAATGAGAGTCGGGCCTTCGAATTTGCTCCGGCCAGGTTTATGTTTAATTTTGCTGACAAAAGTTAGGTGCAATGCTGGCATCCCGTGACGTTGAATACGCATTATATGTCGCAAAACCAGGTGATTGAAGCAGTTATGAAAAGCAATGAATCGATTCGACATCCTGCCAAGATGCTAAAATTGGCGCCTGTGACTACGTAAACGATGGTTTATGACTCAAGAAATTCCCAAAGACAAAGCATCTTTAAAAGCCGGGGCCAGCGTCATTTGCCGAGTTGAGGCGCCCGAGCCGGGTGGATATACCGCGACTATTTTGTCTTATGAGCTGGAAGCGTTCCTTCCCAGCCGCGAAGAGCTTGAGATCGGGCAAACAGTTCCGGCAACCTTCGTCTGCATGACTGGAGATCGCGCCCTCATGACCTTTGCGTACATGATCGGCACGACAGAGCGGGTGCAATTCGGTTTACCAAGTGAGCAAGAGACGGCATTTGCGGTCTGGGCTGACTCCTACCCCCGCAATTTCCGGCTACGCCGCGCTGTCGACATCATCATGCCAAGCATTACCGGAAAACTGAACCATTCAGTCAAATGCGGAGACTATGACATCAACCGACTTCTGGCAGATTTGGAAGCCAGCGAACTGACCGGTTGCATCAAAGCCGAATCGGCTGAAGTACTCTCCCGTTCAGCCGCCTTGCTATATAAAGGACGCGTGGTCGGTTGCATTTACGGTCGCAAACCCCAGCCCCAGACTCAAGTTTTAGAACAATCCCTCAAAGCGATGCTGGCGGATTTAGCGCTGCAAACCACTGACATGCAGGTTTACGAGCTTCCTGATGAAGTGGTGATTTCAATGTCGGCGCTCTTCCTCGGTGTGCCGATTGGCGCTGGGCAAACCGGCGACGCCGGTGACTCGAAGCAATACATCCACGAGTTGATGCCGTCGCTGCATTCCAAGCAAGAAACCGCTTGCGTCATGGTTTCGACAACTGACCGCCCGAGCCGATGTCTTGGTTTTGTCCATCAAGGAAAAACTTATGGTTCCTATTCAATAGTCGATCAAAAATTCGACAGCAGTTTCGACATGCTGGTCAATATGTGCACAGAATCAGTCGATGCCCAAATCAACGCTTATCTGTTGCCGAAAGAAATGACGTCGAAATCCGTGGTGTACGGATACTCGCTCACCGCATTTTGCAACAGGAACTGAGCGAATGGTACAAGGAGTCCCGAATTGAGTCGAGCAGTGAAAGAGCAAACAACTACGCTGGGTGCCTGGGGTGATGAATTCGAATTAGTTCTGCGCCCTTCGGGAGTCGCGGTTCTGACGATGAATGCACCAGGCGGCGTCAACGCATTATCGTCTGAAGTGATCTCGCATTTTGGCCAGGCTCTGGATTTTGTTTTAAACGAACCAGAAGTGAAAGCTTTAGTTCTCACGTCGGGCAAGAAAAACATTTTTATTGTCGGCGCCGACATTCGCGAAATTCTGCGAATCCAGAAAAAAGCTGAAGCGCATGAACTGACAACCAGAGGCCATCTGGTTTTGCAGAAACTTTCCAAGCTGCCGATGCCGGTTGTTGCCGCGATTGATGGTATCTGCTTTGGTGGCGGAGTGGAACTGATTCTTTGCTGTGACAAACGAATTGCAACCAACGATCAGAACACTTCGTTTGCGCTTCCCGAAGTAAACCTCGGGTTGATTCCAGGTCTTGGTGGCACTCAACGCTTGCCGAGATTGATTGGATTAAAGGCGGCATTAGAATTGATTATGTCCGGCGAGCCGATCGATGTACAACAAGCTCAAGCGATTGGATTAATCGATCATGTCGTCGATCGCGACGTCCTTCTGGAAACGGCAGCTAATAAGGCTCTTGAACTGATTGAACAAAATTTCGATCGCGACAAAATCAAAGCAGAACGAGAACTTGCGTCAGAAGAATCTGATGGTGGTGCAAGTAAGAGAATCAATCTCCTTAAGATCACCGACCGCGCCGTGCGGGTTCGCACACGCGGGTTGTACCCATCACCAAGAAAAGCGATCGAGGCAATTCAAAAAGGACTTGAGGAAGGATTGGCAGTCGGCTTGTTGAATGAAGCCGAGATCTTCGCCGAGATGGCTGTTAGCAGCATGGCGAAGAACATGATCAACTTCTACATCAGCAAAGAAATGGCAGTTCAAACGGCCCGACGCGCTCGACAGGAATTCGGCAATGTCACTACAATGGGTATCATTGGCACAGGTGAGATGGGCTCTGAGATTGCCGCTCTGGCAATTGCGAAAAACATCAATGTGATCTTGAAGGGCAGCTCTGAAGAAAAAACGGTGGCAGCCGCTGATGTATTGATGAAACGAACTGAAGCTTTATTCCCGGGGAAAAACGGCGAAAAACAGCCTGTCATCGAAGCGGCCGAAGTCAATCTCGATCTCAGACCAGCACAACTGATCGTTGAAGCGGTCTACGAAGATCCGGATTTGAAAAACAAAGTGATCTTCGAAATATCGCGCGCGGCATCGCCCGGTTGCGTGATTGCCAGCAATACATCATCGTTTGCGATTTCAAACCTCTCGCAATTCAGCGACAAACCAGAACGAATTGTCGGCCTGCATTTTTTCAATCCAGTCGATCGCATGCCTTTAGTGGAAGTAATCACTCACGCTCGCACCGACCAGGAAGTACTGAAGAAGGCAATCGCCATCGTCGATCAGATGGGGAAAGTTCCTGTCACTGTGAAAGACAGCCCGGGATTTCTAGTCAATCGGCTGCTCACAGTATTTCTTGAAGAAGCTGCGCGAATGGGTGACGAGGGAATTCCACTCAACTGGATCGAAGACGCGGCATTGGCCTTCGGCATGCCGATCAGTCCATTCTGGCTCGTAGATGAACTTGGTCTGCGCCTTTGCAATAAGGTAACTCGATTGTTGTTCGAGAAACTCGGTGCGCGTTTTGAACCACCGGCGATGCTCGATGGTCTCTTGCAGCACGAATTCGACGGTCGTAAAACCGGCGCCGGAATTTATTTGTGGGACGAGTCGGGCAAACGGCTTGGATTGCACAAAGAGCTGCTCGACAAGATTCCACACATGACGATCGTGGAAGGAAAAGCGGACGAACATACGGCGAAACTGATAACCGATCGTTTGTTCCTGCCGATGATCGATGAAGCAGCTCGCTGCCTGGAAGAGAAGATTGTTCGCAAGGCCAAAGACATTGATTTAGCGTTGATTCTTGGGATTGCATTCCCTCGATTCCGAGGCGGTCTGCTTAGATACGCAGACGACCTGGGTATCGAGTACGTTGTAAAAAAACTAGAAGAGATTTACGAAAGATATGAACCAGCCCGCGAAATCAGCGGACTACTTTTGAATCTTCACAAAGATGGGCGTCGTTTCTACGGTTTGGGACAAGGCTAAACACAATGGCATTCGTTGATGATTTGACTCGGGCGGAACTGCTGTCTAAAGCACTTGATGCGTTGAACAACGCTGATGGTGGGCGGTCGCATGAACTCTACAGAGACATCGTGCAAACGCTGACTCGATTATGCAATAAGAATCAAAAAGAGATTGCCAACGAATTGTCTCAGCTGGCCAAGGGCATCGAAGAGCAGGGGAAATCCGGCGAGTCATTCGAATTCAAACAGCGTACTTGCGCGGTCATGCTCGAATTGAGCATGGAAGATCGCCGTCGAGCCAAGGTCGACGGTGTGAGTTTGATGGAATCCAATGCAGGAAGTGCCACCAGCACCACTGCAAATATCAGTGCAGCGCCTGCAAGCACCAACACTAATAGTGGTGGCAGCAGCAATACCAACAGCAATAGCAATGCGAGCAATGCCAGCGGTAGTAGCAACAGTGGCAGTGGCAGCAGCGGTAGCAGCAGCCAGGGCGGTAGCAGCAGCCAGGGCGGCAGCAGCCACAGCGCCGGTAGCAACAGCGGCAGCAGTAGTGGCAGTAGCGGGAGCGGCACTATCATCGGTCTGCCAAGCACCGCCGGCGCCACTAGCCAAACTCAACCAGTTCAGGCCTCACCGAGAGGCCCGGGCGAACATGTTAATCCACCTCAAAATTTCGACCCGGCCAGCACCGAGTTTTTTGCAGCACGTGTGACTGGAGTTCCAAATCCATCCAGATTGATCGGTGTCGACACTCGTGAGATGGAACCTATTAATATTGATCCATCGCAGGCACTGTTATCCGACGCATCGTCCGACGTAATGCGCGTTCAAAGTTCTGCCACCGCCATTGATACGGCCCTCCCTTTTCTAACCGTAGAATATTTGTACATGGGTTCAAAAGATTACGATCGTGATCTGAGCTATTACACCGACGTCCTCGGTGCGCAAGAAGTTTGGAAATTCGACCGCTTCGGTTCCCGAATCACGGCCTTCAGTTTGTCGGCAGGTCCACTGATTCTGCTTGCAGATCATCGCGAAGGACCAAGCTGCCAGCCGGTGTTCCGCGTCTCCGATCTGGCGAGCTGCGCTCGCGATCTCGGCACTCGAGGTTGGAAATCTGTAGCCGGACCATTCGGTACACCTAACGGCGAAGCTTATAGTTTCGAAGATCCTAGCGGCAATCGATTCGCGATCCTCCAGATCGACGAAACCAGCACAGACAGAGCCTATTTCGATCCGACCGAAGGCGAGTAGAACGGTTTGCTGTCCGGCATTGTCAGCCAAATTTGAATATCAAGATTTGCGATCGGTGTTCTAACTCAGTTTGATGATTCGGATTTGTCATCCAATATTTCATCCGTCATTTTCTTCCGATCTTTTCGTCTAGCGCTTCACCAGTGGGTTTATTCACTCAGGTTATTTCACTTCGACCACAATTTTTCCGAATTGCTGATTCGATTCCAGATATTTGTGAGACTCCGCAATTTGGTCCAGCGTGAAGACTTTGGCTATGACTGGCTTGAACACACCGTTTTCGAGACGCTCAAGAATATATCGTTTACTTCTCTCGAATCGTTCTTCGTCGTCAGTGATGAGAAACATTGTGTAGCCCCGAACGATCAATCCTTTTTTCAATGCCGGTCGAAACGGGAACGCAGTCGTTTCCATGCTCAGAGCACCATAGATAAAAATCTGCGCTTCCAGTTTGCACCCCTTCGCTAATTCGCTGACTAGCGGACCGGCGACTGAATCGAAAACAAAGTCCGCACCGACCTTTTCGGTGATCTCCAAGATCCGCGCGGCGACGTTCTCTTCACCAGTCACGATGACGTGGTCAGCTCCAGCCGCGAGTAACGCTTCGACTTTATGCTGAGTTCTTGTCGTCGCAATTGAGATTGCTCCGATATCCTTTATCAGTTGAATGGCGGCTAAACCAACGCTGCTGCTCGCTGCAGTCACGACAACAAATTGTCCTTTTTTCAAATTGCCTAACTCGACGAGGGCACCATATGCGGTTAAATATTGCATCCATGCAGCGGCAGCCTCAGCCGGAGAAACATGAGCAGGCATGCGCGTGAGCGAGCGGGCCGGCACAATTGCTTCATCTCCATAAACACCATATTGAGTTTGTGAGAATGACGGAATCGTGGCGACGTAATCTCCGACTTTGAAATTCTCAACACCAGCGCCGAGCTTGTCGACATGACCGGAAGCTTCATAGCCAATTCGCGAGGGCAATCTCGGAGTTTCTAGATATTTCCCCTGCCGGAAAAGTGCTTCTGCACGATTGAGCCCGAGCGCCTGCACACGAATGCGCACCTCGCCCGGTCCTGGTTCTGCCGGCGCGGTGTCCTCGATTTTAAGCACCTCGGCGTCACCAAGAGAGTGAAATCTAACGATTCTGGACATGTTGATTACCTGCGCAGTACGCAGAGCATATTAACCTAAACACCGCGTACATTGTATATAATCGCAGCGTCAAACCAAGTGAGGAATGAAGCATGTCTGACGGAGTGCTCGTAATCGGCAGCCTGAGTCTCGATATGGTTTTTGGCGTCCCCTACAATCCTGCTCGTGGCGAAACAATCAAAGCCAATTCGTTTCAAACATTCGTTGGCGGCAAAGGAAACAATCAAGCGTTAGCCGCAGCAAAAGCCGGTGCACGCGTCGCGATGATCGGCCGTGTCGGCAACGACCAATATGCAGACTTGATCATCGCCACACTGGAAGAAGCAGGCGCCGATGCGTCGCTGGTGTATAAAGATCCTGATGTCGGCACGGGTCTGGCAAACATCTATGTCGATCCTCAGGGCGACAACAGCATCGTGATAGCAACACGATCGAATGAAAATCTCAGCCCGCAAGACGTCGATAACGGCATCGAGACAATGCGCAAAAGCAAAATTGTGGTGCTGCAATTGGAAGTTCCACTAGCCACTGTCACGTATGCGGCCCAGGTCGGAAAACGAGAAGGCAAGCTGGTTTTACTCAATCCGGCACCGGCTCCTCAAGACGGAAATTTACCGGATGAGTTATTGAAGAACGTCGATCTTTTCGTTCCCAACGAAACGGAAGCAACCTTGCTGACAGGGATTACAGTCAACAGCCGCGAATCCGCCTTGAGGGCCGCCGCGAAATTGCAAGCGAAGGGCATCGGCACAGTTCTAATCACACTCGGCGAAAAGGGCGTTGCCGGTTTAGATCAGAACAAAAAAGAAATCTATTCACCGGCATTTTCCGTCGGCGTAAAGGACACGACCGCAGCAGGCGATGCCTTCGTGGGGGCGCTTGCAGCCCGGCTCTCCAATGGCGATCAATTGTCGGAAGCACTGAGATATGCCTGCGCCGCCGGCGCCCTCGCCACAACAAAAATGGGCGCAGCCGCTTCGCTTCCAGACAAAAATGAAATCGAAAAACTGATGCTTTCCAGCATAACTGTTTAACTAAAACGAGCTCGCAACATCAATTCCAAACGGCAAACACATCACCACATGTGGTGCAATAGTCTATCCGTACAGTGGGAACGAACGGAGCGCGTGCTCGCTGAACTATCTCGTCGCAGAAAATGTTTGTCGAACAAACTAATTAGCCGGAATAAAATCCCAGCGGAATTTCGTCGTTCCATCACTCGGTCCGAAGTGCACTTCCGTTGGTCCGGACGCTGCTGGGAACGTATGAAGCGCATCTCCATTCAACGCTGAACATTTGAGAATAAATGAACCGGACATTTGACCGAGCGAGAAATTGGTAGCGTCGGTACTTATCATGGCGGTGTGGTTCGGTGCAGGAAACGGTTGAAGATAGCGGTCAGCCGTGTCGCCCATCAGTCGGATGGTGTAGCTATTGAGCGGTTTTTTCGTCTTCGGATCGATCTTTCGTTTAATCGTCCACTTCTGAGTTCCACCCTGGTTGTACTCCTGAAGAAAAACGTTCTGCCCTACTGTTGGTCCAAAAGGCTGAAGTGCTTCCTTGGTATCGGCGCTGATGATGAAATAATTACCGCTGTCCGGCAAATTGTCGCCTTCTGACATTGCGGATGGCGCGAAAACAAAGGTCAGCAATAGTACAAAAACGGACAAAATTCCAACAAATTTCATTCATCGACTCCTGATATGGCGAACTCTGGATGAGAAACCAAATAATAGAATGTTTTGTAAGCTCAGACATTGAATCCTTTCTATGTCGGTTCAAAACTTCACTTGCTTGAAACCTACGAAGGCTTGCCCTGCACGGTATTGCCGACCGCCGCAGGTGGTTTGGCGATCAATGTTCGCTGCGAAACGAAATGCGGGAATTACGCAGCCAGCTTCAGTTTGGGTACAATTTGTTCACTAATGGTTTCTATTATCGTCAGGTCAGGTGCAATGCCTGGTTCCCTTAGTAGTTTCATGAGGAAAAGGTCATGGGTTGAGGTCCGCGTCCATGCCCGCCCCAGGTTCAACCTTGGAGAGTTAATCCATATACTCCTGAAGTTCATCCTAGGCCCGAGGTAAAACCAGATTCACAGGTTGTGAATCCAATAATTTTGAATCCAGATCCACTGGCAATTCTGAAAGAATCCAATCGTATAAATGACCCAACCAGACAGCCCAGGGTCAAGGATGCTTTCACTATCGTCGATGGCAGCCGCACTAAAGCTAGTGCGTGGGGTTCTGACGCCGATTTTAGCAACTCAATCAAAACCAATTTCGATTACACAGCGGATAATTTCAACGAAGCGAAATTGCGCGCTGCCAGAGAAGGCAGGCCTCTAGTAGTAGTATCCGGAGCTAATAACGCTGACACGAAACAACTGGTGGAAAACACCATCCCTGGTGCCAAGAACGGACCACAATCGGCAATTTATGTCTTCGCCGATGTGGCTAAATTGGACCCTAACTCGGAGTTGGGAAGAAAAATGTCAGCGAGCAAAGGCGACACCAGTCGGCCATACACAGCCATATTTGCACCAAAGGCGGATGCCAGTGGAAATCCTCAATTAGAGGATCACATCGCTAACACCTGGGGCGCGCGCGCCGAAGTTGGGACCGTTATCCAACAACAATTGGGCAGCGCACAAACAATTATGGATTCGCGCAAGGGCTCGTTCAAAGTAGCCGATGGCAGTAAAGGTGCGAGCACCGGTGATGGTACCAGAGGCTTCAAGGTCGACACCACTCCCGGAGATGCACCACCAAAGCCCGATCAGACAACATCGGATAAATCCCTGGAGCCGAAGACGAAGGGCGATGCCGGCCTTGAAAAACGTACGCTCGAAGATGCAGCCGAGGGCCGTCTGGCACCAAACATCAAAAAAGTTATCGAATCCTTCCAAAAACTCAACGGTTCGAACTTCACTCAGCGTGAAACTCTTTACGACACAGCCAGCAAAGCGGCTGCCGAACTCGATCCTAAAGACATCGCACTCGTCAAAGAGAAAACTGAGCGTGACCTGAAAGAAGAACTCGGAAAAGGTGACACCGCCGACAAGAAGACCCTTGAAACTCTCGGTGCCCGACAGAAAGTGCTGGACTTGATGACGACGGCACCAAGCTGGGTCAATATGAATCACGGCATGAGCTTGTTGCATTATTCTCAACTTGATAAAGGTGTTGAAAAAATTCGCGAAGGCGCCAAGTCGAGTCCCGAATCTTTAAACAACCCACAATTCATAGAGCAGCTGTTGAAGACGCCTTACGAGGTTTCCAAACTTAAAGAGAAACTGCCTGAAGTCAAATTCGACGATTATTTAAAACACAAGAAAGCGGGAACGCTCGATCAATTTATTGCAGCGAATAAACCGGAACCGAAACCAGAAGTGAAAGTGGAGCCGACGGCCCCGCCGGAAGTGAAGGTCGAAAAAGCGATCAAAGCACCGGAGCAATTAAAATACGACGGTGCCCAATTCGAAAAGTCGCTTGAAGATGCATTTAACTCAGGTCGCATGGTCGTCGTCAAAGTTGGCGCGCCGGATTGCCAGGGCTGCAAGGACATGACCGAGAAGGCATGGCCTGATAAGAGAGTGGCGGACCAACTGAAAGAAAATGCAGTGTTCACCGACGTAAACGCTGAGATTCGCGATGACATCCAGGATCAATACAAACCGAAGCAATGGCCCGCCGTCCTGGTTCTCGAACCATACAAAGACGAAGCTGGAAAAATTCAAGGACGCCTGGTTCAAAAATTCGAACCCGCCAACGCTGAAGAGCAAAGCGCAAACAGCCTCAACAAGTTCTTGTCCGACAATTTGAGAAAACCGAATCCAGTCGACGTTGTCAAACCAGTGGCACCACCTGTGAAGGCACCTGAAGTGTTACCGGCTGAAGCAAAACCTGCAGTTAAGCCTACTGATGTTCAACCAGCTGAAGTGAAACCGGTCGAAGTTCAAAAACCGGAAGCTCAGCCTGAAGTCAAAGAAAAGCCAAAACCTCTGGAGATGACTAAGGAAGAGCAAACTGCTTTTCTAAATCTGCAAACAGCGCAGAAGAAAATTCTGGCACCACTGGCAGCACTGCAACCAAATGCTGATCCAAAAACGATCGACGCCGCGTTTGCAACTGCGATCGCAAGTGCAAAAGAAGTGCGCCCTGAAGATGTGAAACTGGCTACCCAAGCGCTCGAACGGCACAAAGCAGAAGTGCTGGCCGGTCAGCACAATCCTGCCGACGATCCAAAAGTTTTGCTAGCTAAGATCGAAACCGACTCCAGGCTGGTGACCAAAATCGATCAAACAGAAGCTTATTTGAACGTCTCTCGTGGCGCCGTCAAACTAAAATTGAATCCTGAAACTCCCGAATCGGGAATTGCAGATATCCGCAAAGGACTCGATCTTCGCAAGGAAATCGCGCAGTCCACTTCTGTAATCGGAAAAATTCACAGCACAGGAATTTCTGCAGACAAGCTCAAATCTTGGTTCCCGGAAGTTCCAGAACTGCCGGCTCAGCCAAACGATCAACCAGTGGCACCGCCAGATCAACCAGTCGCACCGAAGGATCAGCCAGCGGCACCAACGGATCAACCGGCGGCACCAAACGCACTTGATCCTGCCAACGTCAAGGCAGCAGCCGATCGGCTGTACGACCAACACGCACTGAATCTCCAGTCGGTGATGAACATTCCTGCGAATGCTTCAAAAGCCGAGGTTCAAACAGCATACAAAACAGCAATCGAGAATTCCCAAAAGGTAAATCCAGCAGACGTCCAACTCATGGTCGCCTCACTGGATGCGCAGAGAGCTGAGATTATCGCACGCGCGAAAGGCGGTCCGTTGTCCGCTGCGGATCAGGCTGATTTGAATTCGGTCGAACTCGATCGCACCAATTACAGTCGCATCGGCTTAGCTGACGGCATTCTGCATGTCAGTCTCGGCGTCCGTGAGATGACGATGGATCCGACCAATCCTGAAGAAGGCATTGAGAGCGTTCGCAAAGGTCTGGCTCTGAGAAAAGAATTGCTCAGCGATCCATCCGTTACGGACAAGCTCAGAAGCGTTGGTTTCAGCGACAGACAAATTGGACAATACTTCCCGGGACTGACACTGGAAAGAGTAGAAAAACCAGGTACCCAACCGGGTCCTCAGCCCAAGCCTGATCCATCTCAGGTGCGTCCGTCGCGACGTTGAGCTTCCGATAAATTGACTGATTGTTCGAACTAAAACGAGTTCGGCATCCAAACGCAATCAAATATATGAAATCCGGGCATCAGATAAGTAACCGCTGCCTTGAGGCAATGCGGCTTCGCTTAAGAAACGATGACTTACCGAGCCACAAGCAAACATTCGAGACTGAGCATTCTGCACAAAGGTCTCATCATAATCTCGATTCCGCTCGTCTTCGAGCTGTTCTTCGTGTTCGTCTTGATCAATTTGCTCGATGAATCCAGCAAGCACATCACAGCAGAGATTCAATCGCAGGACAAAATTGTCTGCGTTGAAACCATGATCAAAGAGCTCTCTGATTCGACCACGTCGTCGGTTTTGTTCAACGTCACGCGACGCCAGGAGTTCAAAGACCGCAATGAGAAATCTCGAATCCGATTGCGAAAAGTGTATGGAAAGCTGGTCAAACTTTGCGCCAATGATCCAGCCGAAGCAGAAGCAGTAGAGCGACTGAACCAATCAGCAAACCGCTATATCGAACAGCAGGACAAAGCGTTTGCTATGGGTCCGCAGAATCGCATGAGTGCGTTTTTTGCAATGCCGGCATTGTTTCAAGCGCAGCAGTTTATGATGATGCGTCCGGACGGCGCACCAAGAGTTATTCTTGACAAAGAGCAAAAAGTTCAAACAGTTGAACCGCGTTTACGCCAGCAATCGATTGTGCGTCTGCAGATTCTAATTTTCTTCGGGCTGGCAGTTCACATAAGCATAACCGTTTTCCTGGTCAATTTTTTCGCCAGGTATATCTCGCAACGGATGGACAACGTTCTCACTAACACGCTGAAACTGGGCGCGCGCATGCCTCTCAATCCGCCATTGCGCGGAACCGATGAGATAGCTGATCTCGATCATGCGCTGCACAAAACAGCCAGCGAAATTCTGGATTTTGAAAAGTTCAAAGAACAATTGGTTGGAGTGGTGAGTCACGAATTGCGGACTCCGCTCACCTCTGTGCAAGGCACATTGACACTGGCTGAAGCCGGCGCTCTTGGCCCGTTTTCCGAAAAATCTCTGGTTGAAATCAAGAAAGCACAAGCGAGTTTGAAACATCTGATCGCACTGATTAATAACCTCTTGCTACTGGAACGGCTTGAAGCCGGCAGCCAGGTAATGAAGCGCGAAGAGCTTGACATGGCAGAGATGATCGACGACGCGCTGGATGAATTCGCAGAAATTGCCGAATCTAAGAACCTGGAAATTCAATGCACCGTTGATGAAATCATAACTGCAGGCGATTGGGAAAAGCTTTTGCATGCGCTCTACATCTTGATCGAAACCAGTATCACGCGAGCACCTTCGGATAGTGCGCTGACGATAACAGGAAGTTCAGATGGAGCGTCGAATTTCGAGATTAGAATATGCGACCAAGGTCCGGCACTATCGGCGGTGCGGGCGTCTAACTATTTCGATAGAAATCGAGAGAATGACGAAGATGATTCAAGCGAAGAAGACAAAGGTCGTATACTCTTCCTCGCGCTCAGCCAGGCTATTGTCACCGCTCATGCCGGCACATTAACCGTCCACTCCGAGGGCGAACATACTTGTTTCTCGGTCAAGCTTCCAATCAGGAAGGTGCCGCAATGATGCAAGTAAAGTCCAAACTGATGAGAAAGAGCCTGGTGGTTGTGGTGTTACCGCTGGTGCTGGAACTCGTCTTCATGGGCTTGCTGGTTTACTTTCTGGTGATGGCGCAAACTGACATCGAGCGCAGAATTGAATCGAAAAAGATCGTCGCGACTGCCACCACGATCGTCGCAAGAATTATCGAAGCGCAGTTGGTATCACTCGTATACAACGCTCAAAAGGTTCCGATGCTCGACGTTCGCTTTGACGAAGACAGCCGCATTGTAAGCGATCTGATGGTTGAGCTAAAACGGCAGTGTGCAAGTTCTCCCCAGCGCCTAGAAGTTTGCAAAGGCATCGAAGCCAGTGTCGAGGAAACATTTCACCGCCTGCGGAGAGTTTTCTCCGGAGATTTGGAAGCGAATGTGGTGCTGCAAGATATCGCAGGCACGACAGCGAAATCGGAGCGCGTCTATTCCAGAATGACAAGCGCGTTTGCTAACATCGACAAACTGCTCGCCATGGAACAACTGATGCAGTCTCAAGTTCAAACGCGCGAGAAATTGTACAAGAACTATTTGCGACAACTAATAATCTGGGGTGTTGGTTTAAACGTCTTGCTCACATTCGCTATGATGATTTATTTCGCCAAGACCTTTACGTCACGATTATCGGTGGTGGTGGCAAACACAGAACGCCTCCAGGAGCGACAACCGCTGGCTCCACCTATCGGCGGAGACGACGAGCTGTCTCACATCGACGAAGTATTTCACGCCACTGCAACAGATCTCGTTAAAGTAGACCGGCAAAGAAAACATCTGGTGTCACTGGTCAGAGACGAATTAAGTTCACCTCTGCGACGAGTGCAATACACTCTGCACAATCTCTCGCAAGGCGTGCTCGGGGATCTGACACTAAAGGCGGAGTCACGGGTGAACCTCGCGGTTGTGGATACCGACCGAGTGGTTCGGTTAATCGACGATTTGCTCAGCATTGAAACAATGGAAGGCGCGCATTTCGACTTGAATCTGGAATCTACGACAACAAGCGAGTTGATCGCGGTTGCCACCGGAAGCGTCAAGGACATGGCAGAGCGACATGGAATCAAATTGGAAATCAAAGATCCAAAATCGGTTTTGACCGCCGACAAGGATCGTATAGTCCAGGTGATAATCAATTTTCTTTCCAATGCAATCAAATTTTCTCCGAAGGGAGAAACAGTCACAGTGCAGGTTCTCAAAGACGAGAAAAACGTTGAGATTCAAGTGATCGATCGCGGGCGAGGTGTGCCGGCCGACAAGCTTGAACAAATTTTTCAACCGTTTCAACAAGTCGATAGCACCGACCAAACAGACAAAGGTGGTACAGGGCTGGGCTTGCCGATATCTAAAACAATCGTGGAACAGCATGGTGGCACCATCGGTGTCACATCAAATCCCGACCAGGGCAGTACGTTCTGGTTTAAAATTCCACGAGTCGACAGCTGAGACCAGGGTGCGCGGCAACCTAAAGGTTTCGCAACGATCCGGCTAACGCGTCTTTAATTTCCATCACAGTCTGCGGACGCCACATCGCTTCTTTGTGCAACGACTAGTAGATTATCAACTTTATTTCTTTAGGGACACTCATGCCCTCAGGGAAGGCCGCCGGTCGCTCCTGAACATGCTTTGTAATCGTGTCGGCAGCGTTGTTGCCAACAATCGGCGGATTACCAGTTAGACATTCGAACAGAATGCAACCAAGCGCATAAATGTCGCAACGATGATCGACCTTCTTGCCCATACACTGTTCAGGGCTCATGTATAGAGGACTTCCGAAGCAGTCACCGGTTTGCGTGATTTTCAGCGACGCCTGATGATCTTCATCCAGAATTTTGGCAAGACCGAAATCGACAATTTTAACTATCGTTTCACCCTCTTCACCACGCACCAGCATGATGTTACTCGGCTTCAAATCTCGGTGCACGATACCACCGCCATGCGCCACCGCAAGCGCGTCGCAGAGCTGACTGGCGATGTCGATCATGTCCGACACAGTCAATCGCCCAACCCGATCGAGGAAGTGCGACAAACTCTCGCCGTCAAGGTAGTCCATAACTAAAAAGGCGCGACCGTCAGGAGTCAAACCGAAGTCACTGACTCCAACAATGCCAGGGTGAGAAATAGAGGAGGTGGCCCGCGCCTCACGTTGAAATCGTTTTAAGCTATCACTTGATTCGCCGGCGTTTCCTTTTAGAACTTTGATGGCAACTTCTTTTTCAAAGAATTTATGCTTGGCTCTATATACGGTGCTCATTCCTCCGGAACCAAGACGTGAAATCACATTGTACTTTTCGGCAAATACGGTGCCTATAAGCGATTCATCAATGATTCGACTTAACGGCGTGGAGTCAAGCGGACAGGTTTCGGTAAGGTCGTCATATTCATTGGTGCACATTAAACAAACGCGTTTATATTTGACCACGAAGTGCGCGACCCCGGACATCTCGACTTGACCAACCGGCGTGCTGTTAGCAGGTGAACTGGTACGCTCCAATTCGTCCTTCATGTAGGCCAATTTGCCGGTTAGTTCAGTTTCAACACGATTGAATACTTGAACACTGTTGGCGATAAAAATTCCCAGGACAACCAAAAACGAGAAGACAAATAGAACCCAACCGAATCCTTCCTCAACCATAGCCGGCGAATGAACCAGCATGGTGCGCGCCATTAGCAGGGCGGGCACGATGTAGAAGAACAATGTTGCTCTGCGAAGCAGCGCACTGCCGGTAGAGGCACTCGAATAAGTTGCCGCCAGACCAACATCCGGTCTGCTCAAGAAAATTGCAGAACTGAGAATTAATGCCAGCACTGAAAAGCCGGTCGACATCCTGAAACAGCCGCCTAATGCGCAAAGCTGCGTGACTTTCGTCGACGCTCCCAGAATAATCAGAAGTGGTATCAATATAGACCCGACGGCAAGCACTTGCCCGATCGGTGCTCTGGCTGGCTTGGCATAAGGAATCGCGGCGACGGCAAGACTGAGCATTGCCAGAGTGATACCATCCTCCACCGACATTGGTGTTGGATAAGTGATGCCCAGAGACGCCTGGTCCGGAGCGTAAAGTCTGATCGGTTCAAAATCTTCGCCGTTTTTCATACAGTAAGCAGCAGTTGCCGAGCCGATGAAAGCGATGATTGCGACAGCTTCACCGATGACGAATGCCACCACACTGTGCTTTCTGAAAGAGAGCAGCAACAACGAAATGCTGACCATAATCAACGTTATCGCGGCGCTTGATTGCACTCGTCCGACGAAAGGCAGAGCGGAATCATCACCCAACTGCGGGCACAAATCCATCAGCTGCTGGTTGTTTGTTGCCCAGCCGACCAGCACAAGCAACCCGAAAGCGATAACTACACATGCGGCGATTTTGGAATATGTCTCGTATCCAGATAAAAGTCTCTGGCTTAAACGCACCATTCAAATTACCCAGCTTTCAGAGCCCTTTCGATGTATTTCTTGTAAGTGTCGCCCTTACCGACGCCAGGAATGGAGCGAATCAATTTGCGATCCTGCGTGAACACACCAATCGTCGGAACCAGCGACATCGCGCCTTCTACGAATGATTTGACACCGAGCCCCTTCGCTTTATCAAGCGAATCCGGCAGTGCCGATTTTTGTACATCCAGCTCCCTGAGCACGACTTTGTCGCCATACTGCTTCGTGACACCACTGATAATTGGACGCACTTCGTCGCACCACAAATGGCAGCCGCCGTCGAAAACCATGACTACAAGCACGCGATCGGCTGCGTCTGGAGCAATCGGAGCTTTATCCGCTGCGATTGAAGCAGTGGAAACAGTCAAAGTCAAGGCAACTGCAGTGCACATGAACAAAGCAAACCGGGTCATTCGAACACCCCTTCACAGGAGAAGCCATACACTCGTGGAACTGGAGTCCCTTTATTTTTATACCGAGGGCAGATCAAACCTAATCTCTATTTATTATGAGATCCGGTATGGTTGTGTTTTGATCTCATTTTGGCAGGGAAACGTGTTATCTGCCACAAAACGAAAGAAAGCCCAAAACCTCGACGCGAGAAGGTTTTGCGTGACGTCAAACCGTTTAGCTTTCAAATTTTGGTTTAAACCAAACAAATCAAAGTCGTGGACTTTGCGAACTCACACGAAAATTATTTGCACTGCGAGCAAGATTGTTGAGCACAGCAAGATTGTTGGATCAGAATGGAAAAGTCGCGCGGCTTCGTATGATAGCGGTTCAGCCGTGGCTGACAGAGCCGACTCAGGAGGCGCGGACCAGCTCATCTTGCGATTGTTTGATGAAATAATCAAACGTCAGCAAACAATAACGCTCGAACCTTTCGTCGGTGAGCGGCTTGCCCTCTACGATCCAGCTGACCTTATTGTCTTCGACGACACTATTGAAAGACATCAGTGCACCGAAATCGTCTTCGGTTTTGCTCAAGCTCATCACTTGATCAACTGGCAAAATAAAGAAGTCGACTCGATCTTCGGAACCTCTGATGATCAAACTCAACTTGTGCGTGGAAAATCTAGCGCGGTAAAACGAAACATCCTGCGATGGACGAAAAGGCCACTCGCCCTCGACTGTTTCGATGATTTCATCCGGCGAAGTCGAGGCAATTAAAAGCGCGCTTGCGCCGACGGAACTATTAAAGTGCACTACATATGGTTCCAACAGATTGAACGTTTTTTCCACCAAACGCAGTGTGGCATCACGGACGACATCATCCTCGCTCAACAGGCCGAAACCCCGTTCGTAACTGCGAAGGAAGGCAATAGACTTGTTGGTCAAATGCTCGACGTAGTCTTTCCTCACACCGGAACTTTCGCTTCCTCCATGAGTAAAATTACGGAGAATTCTGCGCGCCAAGTCTGTTCCAGACATTTTGCCTCGCTTGCTTTCCAGCATCAAGAAACCGCTACGGCACTTAGAATAACGCTAGTCAAGAATTGAAGGTACTTAAATAAATTTCCGAGACGATCGTATATTCATAAAATATGCAAGAGAAGTCCAGAAGTGAGTCTGCTTGCCAGTTTTCCGCTTTGCACTATAATTTCAGAAGGTCATTTGCGGCGATAATGGTTTTGCGCAAAGATTTTTTCCACAGGCACCACGAAGGCATCTCGACATGCAAACTGAACTTGCCGAACAGATTGCCGTTGACTTGATCGACAGTTTTGGCTTGGCCGGCTGGTCTTTCAAGTTCAATAAAAGTAAGCGCATGCTCGGCATTTGCAAGGCAGGTACGAAACGCATTGAGCTTTCGTACGCCTATGTTTTCAAAAACGACGAAGCGCACGTTCGGGACACGATCTTGCACGAGATTGCCCACGCGCTTGTCGGTGTGGAACACGGTCACGATGAAGTTTGGAAAGCGATGTGCGTTCAAATAGGATGCCATCCGAAAGCTTGCGACAACACCGCGCTTCTTCCGCAAGGCGCATGGCAAGCGCGTTGTGCTGCTTGTTTTACTCTATTCAGCCGCCATCGCAAACCCGAGATGCTGAGCGGGATGTACTGCAAGCGCTGCGGTCCTGCCAAAGGAAAATTGCTGTTCAAAAAAATCCGCAAGGATACTTTTAAACCGGTAGCCGCGGGCAAGGAAGGGCGCATAAAAGCACCTAGACAACTAACATTGCCGCTGATGCCCGGGGTTTACTAAGACGGCGTTCAATCACGGCGATTCAACCGACTCAGGGCGATCTAAACGAACTAAGGACGTTCCAAACGAACTTAAGGAGTTCCGTTCCAAAAGCGAAACTCAGCTGCATTCTAATGAACTGCAGCTGCGCTTGAAAGTTAGTTTAAGCCTTGGTGACCGAATCTATTGCAAAACTATCGTGTAGTTCGATGGAATCTCAGCCTTGACCGAAGCGACTGGTTGAGCTTTCTCTATTCCGATAGCTGCGGCAGAGAATTTTTGTTCAAATTCCTGGAGACCAGTTTCGAGTTTATAGTCGATAGCTGAGTGCCCTTCGATGTACACAACGACCCCGCATCCGATTGCAATCGTTATAACGATGCACAGGATTGACCAGAGCATTCCAAAGTCTTTTTCGGCTATTGTTACATCGTTCATTTGCAGGTTCAACTTAAAGGCGAGTATGGGCGCGGGTTAGGCCACTTCCTCAGACTAACAAGAGGTCAGGGCGAATGGAAGTACCTTACTCGAATCGTTCTTGCTTTCTTCAAGGATAGTATTGAACCAGTCAGCATTTTGCCGATGATTAAATGTTTAAATTCGCCAAAAGTGTAGAGCAGAATCTACTTTTCTTGCAGGCAAAACGGTCGTTTCTTTCAGCCCAAGGGAAAACCGCAAGGTTCAATCCACGCTCAGGAGGTTCAACCTTGCGGAATTTAGGCTTGCTGGACGAGCCCGCATCAGCGCAAACCACGTCAGCTTATTAGTCTAATTACCAGAGTTACTGGATGCTTCAAGGCCGATTCGAATCGGCGGCATCTTCTGCCCCAGTTTCGCCATGGTTTGGAACGTCAGCGCCGCTACTTCGGCTCTCGTCGCCAGATCCGAAGGTCTGATTTCATATGGGTCCGGGTGGTTGACGATGATTCCGGCCGCGGCAGCCTTAGCTACGCTCGGAGCGGCCCATGCAGCAACTCCGGATCCATCTCTATATTTACCGAGCGAACCAGCATCTGAAGAACCGGTACCTAGCGCCTTGGCAAGAATCACGAGAGCTTGTGCCCGAGTGAGCTTATCTTCAGGACGGAACGATCCATCCGGAAAACCGCCAACCAGGCCGGCATCGCTGGCGGAGCAAATCGCTTTGTAAGCCCAGTGCGTTTTAGGCAAGTCTTTGAACTCAACCTCTCTTCCGCCGGCAGGTAAGCCCAGAGCTTTGACCGCGATAGCGGCGAACTGTGATCGAGTGATGCCCTGATCCGGTTTAAACGTTCCATCAGGAAAACCGCCGATGGTACCACGCTGTTGCAAAACAGCGATGTAATCTTGTGCCCAGTGACCCTTCACATCAGGGGCAGAGCCGGCTAGATCGACAACCGTTGTAACTCCGCCTTCGTCAACGGAAGTTATTCTAGTGATGTCTTCAGCCAGGCGATCTAGGTCACGTTTCAATGCTAACGTTTCCCACTCGGATAGAGCTTGATCTGAGTCTCTAAAACTGGCTTCGATACTGTTGATTCGGTCGAATTCACGTTGAAGAGTAGCGAGGTCTTTCGGTTTTGCTTTCGATCGAGCGTTTGAAATTTCCGACTCGAGTTGAGTCTGCAAAGCGTCGATGTCCGGAAGCGCAGGCAGCGATCTATCAAGCTTGCCGGCCAAGTTTGTATATTCTTTATTGAGTGCCACCACTTCGCGATCATCAAGTACGCCATCGCCACCACGGAAGGTATCATTGAGAAATGCGATGCGTTGCAGATCCTGCCGCAGTTCATCGGCCTTCAGTGGGTCGAGTCGACCGGACGCGAGAGCGTCGTTAAGACGCTTTTGAATACGATTCTTTTGACCGCCTACATTTGGAAGAGCGGCAATCGAGCTTTCTACCTTAGTAGAGAGCGCATCGAGATCACTGGTCACAACCAGTGTTTCGGTGTCATTGAGACTGCCATCACCTCTATAAAATTGTTCTTTAGATTCCAGACGTTCCAATTCGTTGAGGAAATCGTTGGCGAGAGTCGCAGGCTTGATTCGTCCTGCCGCCTGAGCATCGACGATTTTCTTTTTCAAAGCCAGTTTGCGATCTTGCAGACTTGGCAGTTGCACATGTCCGGACACCTCAATTATGCGTTTATTGAGTGCATCCAGATCACGCGACAGCGTCGTGACTTCGCTATTGGAAAGCCGTTGATCAGCGCGAAACATCGCCTCGACCGCTTGAATCCGATCGTACTCTTGAGTCAATTCCGCCGCGTCTTGAATGCTCAATTTGCCGGCTTGTTTTGCATCGTTGATCGCTTTGCTGATCTCGAGTTGTTGCTCGTTGACACCTTTGACAATGAACGGATTAGTCGATGGTTGCAATTTTTCGATCTGATTGAGCACTCGTTCAAACTCGAGTGACAGTGCCAGTTTCTCATCGTTGTCCAACATATTGTTGGAAGCTTTAAACGTTGCTTCTTTAGCGCTGATTTGGTTTAGATCAGCAATGATCAGTTCAGCCTGTCCGGCATTGATCTGTCCGCCCGAGATTAAAGCATCGAGTTTTTGTTTGATCTGCTGCTTCTTGGTTTCGATCCCAGGATCAGCCACCACCCGCGTTCTCAGACTGTGCTCGATGTTGGAAGTGAGAAGATCAAGGTCGGTGGACAAAGCGAATAAATCTTCGGAAGACAGCACACCATCAGCTCGTAGATTTCGTTCTTTGCCTTCGATATCGCGCAATGTTCTCTTGAATCCGAGCGCTTCCAGATCAGTCAAGCGACCGCTCAACAGCGCTTCTTGAATTGCTCGGTCAATATCTTGCTCGCGACCGTTCACATCAGTCAGTGCTACTTTCCGGTCAGTCAGACTGTTTTGAATATCTTGATTGAGTTTGTCCAGATCCATGACGATGCGCACACGCTCGAACATGCTCAGTTTGCCGTCGGCGCGGAAGGCGGTGTCTTGATCTCTTATCTGTTTAAGATCATTGGTAAACCTTTGTGCCAGCGGTTGTGTCAGTCGACCAGCGGCGAGCGCCTCGAATATCGACTTCTCGACTGTGGTCATTCGCCCTGGTACATCAATGTAATTCGGAACTTGTGTCCAATTCGGTTGGGCATATGATGCCGGCGCGGACACTAATAGACAAGTGGCGGAAATAATCGTAACTAATGCCCCAACGCGCTTGCTGGCTCTCATTGGAACCTCCTCAATCATGTAATCGGTACTGCACAGGTCTCTATTGGCGTTCGAACATCGACTCGCCTTCGTGCGACAAAGAGTAGCAGGCTTGAACGTCATTAAGCTTTCATCTTTACAATTTTGTTATTACTGGCAATCGTCGCGCCTGCGGAAAGATTGTGTAATCATCTGGCTACAAAACACTCTTGGCGTTCTTTCGATTCATATAAATGGCGGCTCTAAAGAATATAATCCTGTCTGGAAATCATTCAGGAACGAGGGTTTGTCATGGGGCAGAAAGAAAGCACCGGCACGGTCAACGTGGAAATAGAGGACGACCGAACCGGTCGCAGCATCCCCACTCTGCGCCGAGCGCTGGCGGACAATCTCTATTATGGACTTGGCAAGTTTCCCGCGATCGCCAGTCGCAACGACTATTATCTGGCGCTCTCATTGACCGTCAGAGACCGGCTTTTGCACCGCTGGATCAACACTTTAGAAAGTTATTTGGAACAGAAATCCCGCGTCGTCTGCTACATGTCAGCCGAATTTCTTCTCGGACCGCACGTTGCCAACAACATGCTCAATCTCGATTTGACTGAGAAGATGCGCACGGCATGCGAAGAATCCGGACTTGATTTTGAAGATCTGATCGATCATGAAGAGGAACCAGGTCTCGGCAACGGCGGCCTGGGCCGACTTGCAGCATGCTATCTCGACTCGATGGCAACCGAAAGCATTCCATCGATCGGCTTCGGAATCCGCTATGAATTCGGCATCTTCGATCAAATCATCCGTGACGGATGGCAAGTAGAAGTCGCCGATCGTTGGTTGCACAACGGCAACCCATGGGAACTGGCAAAACCAGACGAATCAATGATCGTCAAATTCGGCGGCAAAACTACAAGCTACGACGACGATAAAGGTCGTTATCGCGTGCGTTGGGATGCTCAGCGAGAAGTAATGGGAATTCCTTACGACACGCCGATTCCTGGATACGAAACCGAAACGACTAATACTCTTCGGCTCTGGAAAGCAGAGGCTCCGCGATCGTTCGACTTCCAGATCTTCAATATGGGAGATTATCTGGGCGCAGTCGGCGACAAGATGTCGTCGGAAAATATTTCCAAAGTTCTATATCCAAACGACAATGTTTCACAAGGCAGACAGCTGCGGTTAGAACAGCAGTACTTCTTCGTTTCCTGCAGCCTGCAGACGATAATCAAACTGCACAAGAACGCAGGCTTGTCTCCGGAAACACTGCACGAAAAATTCGTTATTCAATTGAACGACACCCACCCGTCCATCGCAATCGCAGAGCTGATGCGCCTTCTAGTGGACGAAGAAGATGTCGAATGGGACGTTGCCTGGGGCGTTACGACAAAAACGTTTGCGTATACAAACCACACTCTGCTTCCTGAAGCATTGGAAAAATGGCCGGTGTCCTTGTTCGAGCGGCTGCTACCGCGCCACCTCGAGATCATCTATGAAATCAACAGACAATTCCTCGAATCAGTTCGTCTGCAAAGACCAAACGATGATGAATTGCTCAAACGCATCTCATTGATTGATGATTACGGCGAGCGCTACATCCGCATGGCCAACCTGGCTTGTGTCGGCAGTTCCAGCATCAACGGCGTAGCAAAGCTGCACACCGAACTTCTACAAAGTCGCGTGCTTCGTGATTTCTACGATCTGACTCCGGAAAAATTCACTAACGTCACCAACGGTGTCACACCCAGAAGATGGCTTGCCCTGAGCAATCCGGAACTATCTGATTTCATCACCAAGACCAACGGCAACAATCACTGGTTGAAAGACCTCAACGAATTGCGCAATCTGGAAAGCATCGCCGATGATACTAACGCGCACGATCAGTGGCGCCTGATCAAACGCACACAGAAAGAGCGGCTGTCAAAAACAATCAGGACATCAACCGGAATTCTGGTCGATCCATTGAGCATTTTTGACATTCAAGTTAAGCGTATTCACGAGTACAAACGCCAGCATCTCAACGTTCTTCATATCATCAGTCTCTACAATTATTTGAAGAACAATAAGCCGACCAACTTCCCGCCTCGCACCTTCATCTTCGGCGGAAAAGCCGCACCTGGTTACTTCATCGCTAAGCTGATTATTAAACTGATCAACTCAGTCGCCGAAGTGGTCAACAACGATCCTGACGTCAAAGATTTGCTGAAAGTTGTTTTCCTCCCGGATTTCAATGTTTCGTTAGCTCAGAAAATCTATCCTGCAGCAGACGTCTCCGAGCAGATCTCCACGGCAGGAAAGGAAGCATCCGGCACCGGCAACATGAAGTTCTCGATGAACGGATCGCTGACGATCGGCACCATGGACGGTGCCAACATCGAAATCAGACAAGAAGTGGGCGCGGAAAACTTCTTCCTTTTCGGCTTGGACGAAGGTGAAGTAGACGCTCTCAAAGTGTCAGGATACAACCCGCGTTCGTACTACGAAAACAACGCCGACTTGAAGATGGTGCTCGACCAACTGACCTCCGGAATGTGGTCACGCGGCGAACGCGATTTGTTCAAACCAATCGTCGATTCATTGTTAACACGCGACGACTTTTTCTTGTTGGCTGATTATCAAGCATATATTGATTGTCAGAAAGAACTCGGAAAGACATACCAGGATCACGCCAGGTGGACAAAAATGTCGATTTTAAACGTGGCTCGCATGGGTTACTTCTCGTCAGACCGTTCCATTCGAGAATACTGCGAACGAATCTGGCACGCAGAGCCAGTGACAATCCCGGTTGCAGACTATTCTCAGCGCACGGCGGAGTTAACAGTCTCGTGCCGATTAACGACCGACTGATTGACGGAATCAAAATGGGGGCAGCTAATATTTAGCTGCCCTTTAATTGGGTGACGGCTGTTTTCATTTTGCCATGCAAAAAACCGAGGGGGATGCAATTGATGTTTTCCAAGTTTGCAAAAAACTGGACCAGAGGAATTATTAGCGGCGCCACGTTGGCCGGATCGTTCCTGATTTTAAGTGGCATCCAACCAGGATTTGCCGATGACACCGCCGGATCTTATTACGATCAGGGCGTCAGGCAGATGAAAGACAAAAATTACAAAGACGCGATTCAGTCTTTTGATATGTCGGTGGGCATGGCCTCAACCGACGCACGAGCCTTCATGCGGCGTGGACAGTGCTTCTTCGAACTGAAAAATTATAAACTCGCGCAAGGAGATTTCACCGCCGCGATTCAATACGATCCGAAAAATCCGGCTGGATATTTATCCCGCGGAATTACTTTGTCGAAACTCGGACAACATCCGCAAGCGATCGAAGATTTCCAAAAAGCACTTTCATTAGATCCGAAAAACGCTGAAGCTTTCCGCGGTCTAGGAGATTCTTATCAGGCTCAAGGTCAAAACGATCTGGCACTGACGAACTATAAAACCGCTCTGCAAAACGACCCTAAAAATGTCGATGCCTTGATAGGCCGGGGTGACATTATGAAAGTTCTCGGTAAGAACGAAGATGCCCTGAAAGACTACAGTTACGCCATTGAACTGGCACCGGAATACAACGTCGGCTACATTCATCGCGGCACCGCATATAGTGGCATCTCTCGACCAGAAGACGCTGTTAAGGATTACGACAAGGCATTGCAGTACGACCCCAGTAATACCGACTTGAAACGCAACCGCGGTCGCGAATTCTTCAAATTGCAAAACGCTAAACAAGCGCTTTCTGATTTCAACGATGCAATCAAACAAGATAATACGAATTCGGATTTGTACTACCACAAAGCCAAAGCATTAATGCAGCTCGGCAACGATGGACTGGCGATGGCAGCTCTTGACGATGCCATTCTTCTCGATCCGAACCAGGCGAATTTTTATCTCTCGCGGGCCTTCCTCTGGCACAAACAAGGCAAGTCGATCCTGGCACGCGAAGATATTAAAAGAGCACAATTCTTCAACCCAAGTTTGCCTCAAAACATAGTGTTTGAAAAAGATCCAAAAAATCCGGATCGATGGAAAGAAGAAACGTTCTTGTCGGACATCAATGGACCTTCCAGTCCGCAGGATCAGGACACCTCGGAAAAGCTGAAAAATACCACTTCACTTGGCGGCACGGAGAATCCGGACGCCGAGTAGACGTGGCATGGGGGTCTGACTCACATGTCGAAAGCGACAATAATTATTCTTGGAGGCGGTTTCGCTGGAGTTAAGTGCGCTAAAACTCTTCGCAAATTGCTTCCGAAAGATCAATATCGCATCGTTGTTTTCAATCGTGAAAATCACATGGTGTTTCATCCGCTTCTCGCTGAAGTGGCTTCTGCTGCGGTTCAAATTAAACACGTCGCCGCTCCGCTCAGGCAATTACTTCAAGGAGTAATGTGCCGATCTGAAGAAGTTTTGAACATAGATCTGGAAAATAATTGCATTGAGTACGAGGCCTACGACAGCACGCGAAAGAAAATGCAATTCGATCACCTCGTGATTGCATGCGGTAATAGAGCCAATCTCGCAATCGTTCCGGGGATGGACGAGCAAGCGTTTCCTTTAAAAACTGTTGGCGATGCGTTGCAATTGCAATCGCATATCATCGACATGATGGAGAAGGCCGAAGTCTGCGACGATCCAAAACGACGAGAATGGTATTTGACCTTTACCGTGATTGGAGGCGGCTTCAGCGGAGTCGAGGTAGCCGGAGAAATAAACGATCTGGTGCGCAAATCCAGTCGTTATTTTGAATCGATCAATGCTGACATGATCACAGTCAATCTAGTTCATTCACAAGCGCAAATTTTGCCGGAAGTGAATGCGTCGTTGCGCGATTTTGCAAAACGCGAGATGGAAAAGAAGGGAGTAAGATTCTATCTGGAACGGCGCGCCATGCAGGCTTCCAAGGAAGGCGTGCTGCTGGATTCCGGAGGATTCATCGCCTGCGGAACGATCGTCTGCACAATAGGCACCACTCCGCATCCACTGGTTGCGCGATTACCCGGAGAACACGTTCGAGGAAGAATTACCACGACCGCGGATATGAACGTTCCCGGTTTTAGAAACGTGTGGGCAATCGGAGATTGCGCCGCTGTGCCGAATGCGGCCAGCGCTCAACTCAGCCCGCCGGTTGCCCAGTTCGCAGAACGACAGGGTGTGCAATGCGCCAACAACATTGTCAATTCAATTCACGGCAAACCGACCAAACCGTTTTTCCACATATCACAAGGCAGTCTTTGCGCCATCGGCGGACACAACGCTGTAGCTGACGTCAACGGCATGCGGATCTCAGGGTTTCCTGCCTGGTTTATGTGGCGCGCGATTTACTTGTTGAAGTTGCCCTCGCGAGCGCAGCAGCTCAAGGTCGGCATCGAATGGGCCTGCGATTTGGTTTTTCCACGCGGTCTGGCTTACGTAAAAACCGACACATCACGGGCGGTATCACGCGCTTTTTATGCTGCGGGCGATTACATTTTTAAACAGGGCGATCCGGCAACTGAATTCTACGTGATCGAACAGGGCGACGTAGAAGTGGTGACCTGGAACCAGGACGCATCCGCAGAAGAAATCGTCGCAGTGCTCGGTCCCGGAGACTTTTTCGGCGAGGCCGCCCTAGTCACCAGCCGATCGCGCAACGCCTCTGTTCGCGCCCGCACCAATGTGCTTGTCGTCACTATGGGGCGCAGCTTGTTCACCGAGATGTCCGCCAATTTGTCACCACTTCGCGACGCTGTCGCAAAAGCCGTAAAACGACGTCGTAATGTCTGGAAAGATCTTCCGGATGTGCGCAAAATTCTCGACATGCTCCCGCTAGATCGCGTCACCGAGATAGTTCCAGGTGGCGTGCTTCGGGCAGATGATTTCCTGGATGGAATTCTCGATCTGTTCTGCCAACATCGATTGGATTTTTGTTGCGTAGTCGATGCTTCGGAACGAGTGGTCGGCGTCGTCACCAGAAGCGATCTGCTGCGCACCATCGAAGCGGCAACCACTGTGCAACTGGCTCAGGATGACGTTATTCGTGTTCATCACATTATGGGGCACGACCCCATCGTGATTAAGATCGGCGAGAGCACCGCAGTCGCAGTTAATACAATGCGCGAACACGGATTGAAAAATTTACCGGTAGTCGATGACGAAGAACGGCTTGTCGGCTGCGTTCGGATTGAAACGGTCCTCGCGCACGTCGTGCATGAACTGACTCGCCACAGAGCAATCCGTGTGACGACCGAACATATTCGTCCAACAGTTTAAATCACCGCTCTCAGTCTAATTGACGGTCTCAGTTTAAATGGCCGGCATCAGTCGTCTTTAAGACTAAATGACTCTTTGCCGAAAGGCTCTTCGCCACTGCCTTTCCAACTGTTCATCACAGTGTATTCGATGCCCTCGAATAAACCACCGATGAAACCAAATGGAAAGCTAACAATCGTAGCCGGAAGTAATTTAATCGGATTGGTCGATTCGCCAATGAAATCTCGATTGCCTGCTTTGGTTTGGTGAACAGTACGTTTCGCCATCGCTACCGGATATCCGAAAATGGCTCCAGCTGTAAACGACGCCAACCGCGTCGGCAGCGGAACTGTCGACTTCGCTTTTTTCTCGCCATCAATAGTGGTGGCAGGTTCAGTCGCATTTTTCACATCATCAGATTTTTTATCGCCGTCTTTATCTTTAGACTTGTCGGCTTTTTTTGAATCTTTACTATCGTCGGAACCCTTGTCCGTAGCGGCTTTATCGCCAGCAGCTTTGTCGCTGGCAGTTTTGTCAGCCGCAGTTTTGTCTTTCGCTGCTTGCTTGGCTGCAGCTTTATCAGCAGCCGCTTTTTCCTTGGCTGCTTTAGCGTCGGCCGCTGCCTTTTGCTTCTCAGCCTTTTTCGCGTCGGCATCCGCTTTCAAATTTTTGGTGGCATCGGCGCCTTTAGCGGCGTCGGAAGTTTTCCCGGCGCCATCCTGGCTGGTCTCAGTTGCAGCGGCTGAACTAGAATTCTCTTTTTTCTTTTTGGCAGCTTTCTTGGCCTTTTCGTCGGCTTTCTTTGCGGCAGCATCATCGACAGCTGGTTTCGTTTCTGCAGGTTTTTCCTCAGACTTTTGCTCAACAGCAGGTGGTTCGTCCTCGGGAGGCGAAGTCAGGAGACCGCCAGCCAGAGCCTGCGGGCTCAATGCAATGGAACAAACCAGCGCCAGAGTTAGAGATGTCAGCGTCAAAATTCGTTTTTTCATAATCACATTATAAGTAGGTCTGAGCCGCGATGCACGCCGTTTCAGGCTTCACGAGCAATTATTACATGCTGACAACTGAATATTTTTGGACTAATTTTCGCCGAATTGCCGTAGAATCAGCGTGAGTTAGCGATTACTTTTGGTAATTAATATAAATGAACGATCAATTCCCAGACAGAAAGAGATACGAAGTCTCCGGTAAGACGCAGACTCTCGGCATGGACTACAGCTTGGCTGCATGTCTTTGCTATCTTCCAATTCCAATTTTGCCGTTGGCAGCAAGTATCCTCTGGCTAATCACAGAACCGAAAGCGAGCCTGTTCGTCCGCTTCCACGCCATCCAATCGTTGATGGTGCTAGCCGGTTTCGCCGCCTCACTGATGGTGGTGCAAATTATCAATTTCTTGAATTTCATTCCAGTGATAGGCGGAATGTTCACCCTCATTAGTGGCGTTGTCTGGTTCGCATTTTGCGGCGTGTGGTTCGTCTTGACCATCATGCTCGCCCTCAAATCTAAAAACGGCGAGATGTACAAGCTGCCTTACATCGGCGATATAGCTGAGAATCTGGCTACTAAATAGACAGGCTCAGCAGAACAAATCAGCAAATGGTTCTTTCATGCGATGGAAACCGTTTGCGTTTGTGATGGAGAATTTTGTGACGGAAACCTCAGAATGCGAAACCTAAACTCTCGTGACTGGCAGCGAGTCTTCGCGGTTACGCTGGTTTTTACTTGCGGCGCAATCAACTGCGCAGAAGCGAAGAATCCGCTTACAATCGAGTCACGCGCAACTAAGTCAGGAGAGAAATACTCATTCGTTTTGATCAACAATGCCCCGGTTCGTCTGGTCGAGACGCAGCCGGATAGTGCAGATACAAAACTGCTGATGTCGCTCCCCATTGCCTTTACGAGTTTGAACAAAAAGATAATCGGCGCCTTCGTTCACGATGGCACCGTGGATGGTTCTGTAAGTAAAAAACTTAGTGGCACGATCAAAGTACAAAACAATAGATTTGAAATCGTTGATACCAATGGCGGTGCCTTACTGTCGAAATCCTATCTCGACGATCTAGCTTCTAATGGTGGCGCACTGGTGCAACAGTTTCTGATCGTGAGAAACGGCAAACCATCAGCGTTTAAAGACAAAGGCGTCGCACAGAGAAGGGCTGTCGGAACATTCAAAGGCGGCAAAGAGTTCATCGTGGAAAGCAAAGGCACGATCACTCTTGCAAAATTCGCCAATGACCTTGTTGCCCTCGGCGCTCAAGACTGCGTCTACTCCGACCTCGGCGCCTGGGGTCAGAGTTGGGTGCGGGATCCAGGCACCGGCAAACTGATCAAACTGGCAAACGAAAATTCCGTGACAGAAAACCACACCAACTGGCTTTTGGTTTCTGAAGCTCCAGATTAAAACAATTGTCAAGCAGGGTACCAATTAGCCACAATTCCTGGCTACACTCCAGGGTGGCGCTGGCGGACAGATTCTTTTTCATTTGCCTAATTACTAACTTAGTTCCTGCCTTCCGTTTCTCTGTCTAGTTTTGCTACAGCGCCTCCTGATTAATTTCTGGCGGGAATTCGCATTGAGCGAAGACTATGACCATGTCTACCTCCGTTACTAAAAATGAGAACGAATCAGATCACGCTCTTGCCGGAAGGTACGAGCTGATTAAGTGCCTTGCGAACCATGGCACCTGCTCCGTCTACAAGGCTAACGACCAGACGATGAAGCGCCCCGTCGCCGTGAAAGTGCTCACAGAGCAGATCATGTCGGACGAAGAGTTGCGCAGATTTCACCGCGGCGCTCTTGCCGCCTGTTCGGTGAAGCACGAAAACTGTGTCCAGATGTTCAATTTCGGAACGACGCCTGACGAACGACCATACATGGTAATGGAATTCGTGAACGGTTCGACGCTTCGCAAAATCGTCCAAGACAACGGTCCCTTGTCGGCCACTGACGCCATCGCAATCGCTCTCCAGATCTGCGACGGCTTGTCTGCTATCCACGCAAACAACATCGTGCATCGCGATTTGAAAACCGCAAACGTGATGGTGGATGGTTTCGACAGAAGAACTCCGGTTACCAAAATTCTCGACTTTGGTTTAGCGAAACCAGCTAATGCCGGGCATTCCAGCAAACCGATTACAAAAGCCGGACAAATCGTCGGCAGTCCGGTTTATATGAGCCCGGAACAAGTCAAAGGACTAGACCTCGATCCACGCACCGATATTTATTCGCTGGGATGCATTCTATTCGAGATGCTGACCGGCGATCCGCTATTCCTCGGCAAGACCTCAATGCAAACGATGCACATGCACGTGACCATGCCGCCTCCGACGCTCGCCATCGCAGCGCCCAGAAAATTTTTCCCGCAAGTGCTCGAAGACATCATCGCCCGCGCCGTGGCAAAGGATCCTAACGACCGCTATCAAACGGCCCTGGAAATGAAGGACGAATTGCTTGAGGCCGTCGAATCTCTCGAGCAATACGATCAGCTTGGAAAGACTACCGAAACTCTAGGAACGCGCACTAGACGAGCGCCGAAGTGGCTGTTGATAATGCTTTTCGTGCTCTCGATGGCATGCCTGGCAATCGGAGTTGGAATTCTTGGCTATCTGTCGAGAATGCATCTGCTCTAAAATTTTGCTCTGAACCGGGGCTGGCGTTCCGTATCAACTCAACACGTTCCGTCGACTGAATCGGAGTGCGTCAGCACTATCCGTCGACTTTTCGGGACAGGATTGCGACGTGACATTGGAACGTGGGCGTGTTGTGGGGTTCCTTTGTACTGCTAGAATGATATTGTCTTCAAACGAGCTGAACATTGAACGAAGATCAAAAGCCACAATCGAATCCACCAGCGCCGCGTCATCGTTTTCCTTACAGTACGACGCTGTACTCGATGACTCAGATGGCCTCCGTAATATTAACTGTTAGCATGATACTGCCCGCGGTGCTACACGTTTCCTTCACTGGAACATTGATTGAAGAAGCAATATTCTTTATTCTGTTTTCAATCGGAATCACATTAGTTGGTTACGCCTTCCTGGCCCTCGCCGGTTACTTCGCGATCATGGTTCTAGTCGCGCAAAACCTGCGAAAACTAACCATGGCGGACACGCGCAGCAAGGATGTCGCCAAAGCTCTAGCCATCCGAGTTTTGCTCAGCAACCAGCCAAGGTGGTTGATTTCACTGACACCATGCGTGGTGCCAGCTGCAACCCTGGCGATCATGGCACAGTTTTATAAAGACAAACTAGCGTTCGAGAATAACGACGTCCTCTTGCAAGCATGCTTGATCCAGGCTTTAGTTTCATTCCTGATGTGCCTGCCGTTCATCCTGAAGACGCAAAGGATGTTCAACACCAACGTGCTCGAAGAGAAACACGAGCCTGTGCCTCAAAGCGATGATTAACCTGGCGCTATTCCCAAATGTCTTCAGGCTTGTAGCAAGCGGCGCTCATTCTCATTAATTGCCAGACGCACAGACCGACCATGATGAACCCGACGGTGGAGACTATCAATCCATTTATAAGGAATGTCGGACCCAGGGTCCAGAGCTTTGTGAAAAAGGCGAGAAGGACTTCGTGCGGGAACAGCCCCAGCATCATGAATGCACCGAAGATTGCCACCTTCATGCCGACGCATATAAGGAAGAGCCAGAACAGCACGTGTCCCCAGCGAAGCTTTTTAGTTTGATATGGTGAATTCAAAAATATGCCCTCTTTTCTGATGATAGCATCATTTAAAAAGTTTGCCAGCCCGCCCGCTAGAGAGCCCGAAAGGCACATACAAGGCAGTCTCCCAACCACAAGTCTAGAGGAGACCAGGGTCAGGAGACTGCAAATGCGTTCAATTTCGAACCACTTTCCGGACTTTAATCCATCCGAAGATTCGGTCCGTTATTTGTTGGTTGGTTGTTCGAGCGAAGCGGCGCTCTCAACCGGGTTGCCATCGATATCGAGTTCGATGATTGGACCCAGATTCAACTTTTCCAACTCCGGTCTGATTTTGGCTTTGTCGCCTACGGTGACAACGACCATCTGGTCCGGTTTGAAGTACTTGGCTGCAACCTCTTCGACTTGCTTAGGAGTAACCGCGTCAATTTGTTCCGGGAGCTTCTTGTAGTAGTCCAGAGGAAGGTCATAAACGAACAATCCCGCGATGCTTCCGGCTACCGATGGAGAGGTTTCGAACATACCCGGGAGCGAAAGCGCCCAGTTGTCTTTAGCCATCTTCAATTCCGCTGCAGAGAGCTGGTTGCTCGACATGCCTTCAACTTCTTTGAAGAATTCGGTGACACCAGGTGCGGTGACATCGGTTTTCAAACTGGCTCCGGCAACGAATGGACCGATACCGCGACGAGTGTCGAAGCTCGAGAAGGCACCATATGTATAACCATGTTTCTCTCTGAGATTCATGTTTAAACGGCTGGAGAACATTCCACCAAGACCATTGTTGGCGATTTCAGCAGAAGCGTAATCGGGGCTGGAACGCGCGATTCCTAGACCAGCTAAACGAACCACTGTTTGCGGAGCATCCGGTTTATTGACGATAAACACTGCCCGTTTCACCGCTCTATCGGCCGGCATTGTTGCCGCTTTTACTGAAGAGCCTTTCCAATTACCGAAGTATTTCTCGGCGATTGAACGAGCTTCGTCCTGCGTCACGTCACCTGCAATAGCGAGCGCTGAGTTGGAAGGAGTGTAATTGCTCTTGAAGAACTGCATCAAATCATTCGGCGTGAACTTCTGGTTGGAATCGACAGTGCCGTCGGTTTCAAATCCATAAGGATGCTTCGTTCCATATAGCGTGCGACGCAATGCGCGACGAGCAAGGACGCTCGGATTGTCTTTGTCTTGCTTAATCGAGGTGACACGCTCGTTGCGAACGCGATCCATTTCCTTCGCGTCGAAGGCTGGGTTGAGCGAAACATCGGAGAAGATGTCCAGTGCAGGTGTCAACGTTTTCTTCAGTGTGTTCAAACTGACGAAGTTAGCATCAAGACTGCCATGCGTGTGCACTCGTGCGCCCAGCTGATCGAGTTCCTCTGCGATTTTCAGAGTCGGTCGAGTGGTCGTTCCTTCATCAAGCATGTCGGCTGTGAATGAGGACAAACCTGGCTTATCCAGAGGATTTTGTTCGGCACCACTGAGGGTGACCAAACTCATTGCCACTACTGGTAGTTCATGTCTTTCGGCAAGATAAACGGTCAAGCCGTTGTCGAGTTTGAAACTCTTCGGAACAGGCAGACTGATCTTTGACAGCGGACCCGGTTTTGGTGCGGTTTTGCGCCAGGGCTCATCGAAGACTGCGGCAGTTTCAACCACTTCTTCTGCGTGCTTTTCCGAACGCGGAACATCGGCCACAACTTTCTTACCAGGCATACCGTAGACAATCGCATCGCTAGTCTCGGTCAAATATTTGTCGACGACTTGTTTTACTGCATCCGGCGTCGCATTTTCGTAGCGCGCCAGATCTTGAGGCAAGTAGCCGGGTTCCTGGAGGAAGTGGTTGTATTTGTTCAAGCGATCGGCGACACCGCCGAAGCCACCAAGACTTTCGAGCTGGCGGATTATCGACGAAACAATAGAGTTTTTTGCGCCATCGAGTTCTTTGGCAGTCGGACCATCTTTTCTAAAAGCAGCCAATTCCTCATTGATTACCTTTTCGATTTCTTCCAGCTTCACGCCTGCTTTTGCAGTAGCCTGAATCGTAAAAATCGAACCAAGAGTTAAAGAAGAATTGTCGGCGGTAACATCCTGAGCAATCTGTTTTTCGTACACCAACTTTCTATATAGTCTGCTGGATTTTCCTCTGCCCAGAATGTGGGCGGCAAGATCGGCTTCTGCGTCGCCGGCTTTAAAAATCGGTGGTGTAAGCCAGCCCATATACAAGCGGGGCAGCTCGATCTGGTCGGTGATAGTGACGCGTTTCTGAGCAGTGATCGCAGGCGTATTCGCTACGATTTTTGGAATATCCGGACCTTTTGGAATTGAACCGAAATATTTTTCGACCAATTCTTTTGCTTCAGAGGTTTTGAAATCACCGACGATTGCGACGCTGCAATTGTTCGGCGAATAGTACTGTTTGAAGAAGTCGCGAACATCTTTGAGCTGCACTGCTTCGATATCTGCGTGCGAGCCGATTACCGACGCATAATAAGGATGCTCTTTCGGAAACAATTCGTGATACAAGCCTTCTTCGACAAGACCGTAAGGTGTGTTTTCAAAACTTTGACGGCGCTCGTTGCGAACGACATCGCGCTGGTTGGTCAGTTTTTCCTGATCGAGTGTGCCGAGCAAGAAGCCCATGCGGTCACTCTCTAACCAGAGAGCCAGTTCCAATTGATTGGATGGAACTGTTTCAAAATAGTTGGTGCGGTCAAAATCGGTGGTACCGTTAATGGTGCTGGCACCGGCTGACTCAAGATACTTGAAATGCGATTTCGGTCCGACGTTTTTCGATCCTTCAAACATCATGTGTTCGAAAAGGTGGGCGAAGCCGGTCAATCCGGGACGCTCGTTGGCGGGTCCAACGTGATACCAGAGGTTGACCGAAACCATCGGCAAGCGATGATCTTCGGAGAGAATGACGTCGAGTCCATTCTTCAGTGTGTATTTTTCAAATTTGATAGTCGGAGCAGCAACGTTGGCAGTGCTTGACGTGTCCGATGTTTCAGCCGCCACTGCCGCAAGAGGCAAGGAGGTATTGGCTGAAAGGGCAAACACTGATAGCAACAATGCCAAAAATCGGCGCGATTTAGTCATGGAACAAATATCCTCAGACGTCAGGGTCGATAGGTAAATCGAGTTTAAGAATGGTAGCAGAATACCCTTCCCGACGTTTCTCCTGTTCCGAATCTCTTAAACCAACTCGTAACTAAACGGCAGATTTTCATCCTTGACTCCAAGCTCGAAGACAGCCATGCTGCGGGCTTGTAGAGGAAACTTCGATCCCAGCTCCCAACAGCTTGGCGACAGGTTTCCAGACGTCTCAGTCAAGAGCTTCCAAGCCAGGTCAGGTTTATTAAACAGATTTGACTGCATGTATGACTCACCGGGAGTCGGCGGCAATTGGAACTCCATGTCTTTCCAAAATGCATTGAAGATGATCATCAGGCTGTTTCCAACTAACAAATTGCCTTCTTCATCAAAATCGTCAATTTCTTTGCCGTCAAATATGACACCAAGATAACGCCTGTCGGTTTGCATCCAATCCTTTTGCGTCATCTCCGTGCCATCCTGATTAACCCAAATCAGATCGCGAACATCACCGAGGCCACCGACTCGTCCACGGAAAAATCGGCGACGTTGCAATACCGGTTGCGACTTGCGAATAGCGGCGATCGTTCTAACGAAACGAAGAAACTCTTGATCTTCCTCGTTGAGATTCCAATCAGTCCAACTCAGCTCGCTGTCCTGGCAATAGGCATTGTTGTTGCCCATTTGCGTGCGGCCAAGTTCGTCACCGCCGCTTATCATCGGAACACCGATCGATAACATCAACGTAGCGATTATGTTTTTCCGCTGTCTCAATCGAACCGCAATCACCTCTTCATCGGTGGTCGGTCCTTCCACTCCGCAGTTCCAACTGGCGTTATGGTCTTCGCCGTCGCGATTGTTTTCGAGGTTGGCCAGATTGTGCTTCGAGTTGTAGCTCACCAGATCGAGCAACGTAAAGCCATCATGGGCGGTGGTAAAGTTGATGCTGGCGTGCGGGCTTCGTCCACTGTGTTCATACAGATCGCTGCTGCCGGTCAAGCGTGTGGCCATCTCGCCCAGTTCACCTGCATCGCCGCGCCAGAAGCGCCGACTGGTGTCGCGATATTTACCGTTCCACTCGGTCCACAAGACAGGAAAGTTGCCGACTTGGTAGCCGCCCATTCCCAGATCCCAGGGTTCGGCAATCAGCTTTACTCTTGAGATAACCGGATCTTGTTGGATCACGTCGAAGAAGGCGGACAGCTTGTCTACATCAAATAATTCACGGGCCAACGCGCTGGCCAGATCGAAACGGAAACCATCAACGTGCATTTCCTCGACCCAATAACGCAGACTATCCATGATCAGCTGCAAAACATGAGGATGGATCATGTTGAGCGTGTTGCCGCAACCTGTGTAGTCCATGTAATAGCGCTTATCATCAGGCAATGTTCGATAATAGCAAGTATTGTCGATGCCGCGAAACGACAACGTCGGTCCTAACTCACTTCCTTCAGCGGTGTGGTTATACACCACATCCAGTATCACTTCAATTCCGGCGGAGTGCAGAGTCCGCACCATCATTTTGAATTCTTGCACCGCGTTAAGCGAGCTCTCCGGGCGAGCATAGCGAATGTCCGGAGCAAAATAGGAAAGCGTGTTGTAACCCCAATAATTGGACAAACCAGCGTTGACCAATCGATGATCGTCCACTCGGTGATGGATAGGCATCAATTCAATTGCCGTTACACCAAGTGATTTCAAATGGCGAATAACCGGTTCTGAAGCCAATCCCATGTAGGTGCCCGCCAGCTCCGGTTTCACTTCCGGATGCAGCCGCGTTAAACCTTTAACGTGCGCTTCGTATATAACTGTTTTGTGCCAGGGAGTATTCGGTCTGGTATCATTCGCCCAGGTAAAAGCATCGTCGACAACCATCGATAGTGGCGCATATGGTGCACTATCTCGTTTATCAAAACTAAGATCTCTATCCTTGTGACCGAGGGTGTATCCATACAAACTGTCGTGCCAGACCAGCGGTCGCGCAATTAACTTGGCATAAGGATCGACTAAAATTTTGTTGGCGTTGAAACGCAGACCTTGAGCCGGTTTATACGGACCATAAACACGATAGCCATACGCTTGTCCTGGCTGCACATCTTTTAGATAAACATGCCAGACCTGATTGGTGTATTCGGGCATGATCACGCGATGCGATTCGACTCGGCTGTTGGGCGAATCGAAAAAGCACAATTCCACGCGACTGGCGTTTTCGGAGAAGATGGCGAAATTGACGCCCAAGCCGTCCCAGGTCGCGCCTAGCGGATATGGTTTTCCAGGTAAAACTCGCATAAAAACCTTTCGAGCCCTTGCAGACTAACTGTCGCCGTGCGGTTCGCTCGTTACCCTCGACTCAACTTCAGATGATCGTTTCCCGATACTCTGCATAAAACTTGTACAGTCCGCTCAGTATCTTCGACTTACTTCATCGAAGCAAATTTAGTAAGAGCGATGATTGTAAACAATGCATGTCGAAGTTTCAAACGAAAGCGCTGATCTTATAAGGTTTTACACGAATGAGCCGAACAATCTCCGGCACTAATGGCAACTCGATCGATAGGTTTTCTGCTATGAAAACAATTCCAGTTGATATGCCGCATTGAAAAAAAATGCAGTTAGCGCATACCATATGGACATCAGAAGAGGAATCCAGCCAATGCGAATGGCGCTTTTTGTCAACGACATCATGACCCAAGAAGTCGGCTTCACCAACAGCCGCCTGGCGATTTCCGCGATCAACCGCGGTCACGAAGCCTGGGTGATCAACGCGGATTCGTTTAAGTACGCTCCTGATGACAGAATCATCGCGCTTGCCAAGCACGCACCGAAAAAATCGTACAAATCAGCGGCCTCTTACTTAGCCGACTTGCAGGGTCCAAAAGCGAAGACAGAGGAAATTTGCGTCGACGACCTCGACATTTTGCTCTTGCGCAGCGATCCTTCCGAGGATGTCGGCGGACGAGCCTGGGCGCAAAGCGTTGGTATCAACTTCGGTCGAGTGGCCATGCGGCATGGCGTGATTGTTTTAAACGATCCTAACGGTCTGGCAAAAGCAATCAACAAAATGTATTTCCAGTTATTTCCGGAAGAGATTAGACCGCGCACAATTATCACGCGCAACAAAGCGGCGATCAAACAATTCGCCAAAGACGAAGGTGGCAATATTGTTTTGAAATCCCTGCAATCATCTAGCAGTCAGGGTGTGTTTCTGGTCAGAAAAGACGAACTTTCTAACCTCAATCAAATCATCGACGCCCTCAGCGAAGAAGGTTATATCATCGCGCAAGAGTATTTGCCGGCCGCGGCAAAGGGCGACACCAGGCTATTCTTGATGAATGGTCAACCTTTGAAGTACAAAAACAAATACGCTGCATTTCGTCGTGACCACACCGAAGAGGTCGGTGCCGGAAGTTTGCATCAAACCGGCGGAATCATGACCCAAACCGATGTCACTGATAACATGCTGGAATTGGCGGAGATGGTCAGACCGAAGCTCGTGCAAGATGGAATGTTTTTTGTGCGACTCGATATCGTCGGCAAAAAGATAATGGAGATAAACGTGTTCAGTCCAGGTGGATTGGGAAGCGCGCAGAAGTTCGAAGGTGTGAATTTCACCCATGCCGTAATTGATGCTCTTGAACGCAAGGTGGATTATATGAAGTACTACAGGCGTAACTTCGATAACATCGAAATGGCGACGCTCTAAAGCGCGTTGTCGAATTTATCTAAACGTTATCGGATTTCCCTCTGTGCCACCACTCTTACCGAAGTTACTATTAGCGCCGCGCTTGAGGCTGATGCAAAGAGAAGTTAACAAGTTCTCAGCTGGCCCGACAAAACACCGGCGACTGCCATAAAATAATAGCCTTGCTTGTTGTTTGGTCTTTGGCTGTCAGGTTGGTGATACCTGAAGCCGCGGTCCTGCACCTGGTTGGTTGTTTCCGGCATTAAACTGTTTTCGAACATCAGGAGAAGTTCCAAGATGAAATATCCAAAGCTCACATTGACATCTCTGGCTATCGCAGCCGTGTCAGGCGCCATTTATTTGTGCGCTCCTGCTATCAGCCAGACCGCCGGATTGGTCCCGACGGGCAATTGCAGCCTGCCAGCCGGACAATACATGATGACCAATATGAGAACAGGGCAAGCAGTTTACGTCGAGATCGATACGACCGGCAGACTGATGGCACAAGACCCTAAAGCGCTTCAATTCGCGGTTTCACCACTGAATTACAACGGCAACAATAACACCGGCGGATTTGGTCTTGGCACCACCGGCGGCACCATCCCTGGTGACCCCAATGCCGATCCAAATCAAAAAGGCGGAATGTGGGGTGGCTTGCTAAAGCAAGGCGTTCAATCGATCATGAACAACAGAACGGCTCCAACAGCGGCGCCCAATGGTTATCAGCAATAACGACCGATAATCGAACCAGTAATAAAGCCTGACTAGCTGCGGATCGCGCGATGGGACAGGTGTGGCATGGAATTGCGGGCTCCCCTGAAAGGCGCGCGATAGATAATGTTATTTATCGAGTTTGGTCAACAAAAAGCGGATAAAATGGGAAAGAAATACAATACGGGTCTCGATCAGAAGACGAATTCGGCGAGCGAACCCCAGAAGGTCAGCGACCTTGCACTCGTGGACGGCATGGTAGGTCAAGAATCAAAACTCCCAGCGGAAAATTTCGAACCGGACCCTAAGAAGCCCGCGGACACTTCCGTTGCCAAAGAAACCGAGAAGCCTGCCGACAGTTCTGCGGCCAAAGGAACTGCAAAAGAGCCAGCAGCGCCCGCCCAGACAGAGGCCGCAAAGAAAGCCGAAATTGATGACTATTATCGGGAAGACGACCCGGAAGCCACATCCATCCTTCCGAAGATAGAACCTGTCACCCTTTCCAACATTAAATCCATGAATGACACGCGATTATTTGTCAATCGCGAGCTCAGCCTTTTGTCTTTCCAGTGGCGTGTTCTGGAAGAAGCGCAAGACTCGCGCAATCCGCTGCTCGAACGATTTAAATTCTTGTCGATTTGCGGCTCCAACATGGATGAATTTTTCATGGTGCGAGTGGCCGGATTGAAGCGCCAGCTGGAAGCCGGCAGCCTCACCACTGGTCCGGATGGAATGACTCCACTGGAACAGCTGGATGCAATCGAAGGCGAAGTAAACAGATTTATCGCCGAAGCACAGAACATTCTCACCCAATCGTTGATGCCCGGGCTTGATGAAGCCGGAGTTATCATCGTCGATTACAACGAACTGTCCACCGAGCAACGCGAAGACATGCGGCAGTATTTCCTGCAGAAAATCTTCCCGATCCTGACGCCGATGGCGTTCGATCCTGGTCACCCGTTTCCACACATCTCCAACCTCAGTTTAAACTTCGCGGTCTCTGTGCGGAAAAGCAGTAAGGATGTCCGTTTTGCACGGTTGAAAATTCCTGATAGTTTGCCTCAGTTGATCGCAATCGCCAGACCGCCTAGCGGGCCGCAGGCTCGACCAGGCAAACAGTACATCTGGATTGATGACGTCATCCAAGCCAATCTTGATGCGCTTTTCCCGGGCATGACCATTATCGAAGCACATCCGTTTCACATCACCCGCGATGCTGAAGTAGAAATTCAAGAGTGGGAAGCAAGTGATTTGCTCGAAACCACTGAAGAAGGCGTTCGCCAGCGCAAGTTCGGCGACGTCGTCCGCTTGCAGGTAGACCGCGCCATGCCTGCGCACGTGCTCGAAATTTTGATGACCAATTTGCAGATCGAGCCCTGTGATGTCTATCTTGTGGAAGGGCACTTCCCGCTCTCCAGCTTGAAGTACATCTCATCGGTCGATCGCCCCGATTTGAAATATCCGCAATTCGTTCCGCACATTGCCAAAATTTTGAATCCGGACTCGCGAGACGAAGATGAATTCACAGCAATCGCGCGACGAGATATTCTTCTCAATCATCCTTATGATTCGTTTCAACCTATCGTCAACCTTTTGAATCGCGCTGCTGATGACCCATCCGTGCTCGCAATCAAAATGACTTTGTATCGCGTCGGTCGAAATTCTCCAGTAGTCGAAGCACTGTTGCGTGCGATGGAGCGCGGAAAACAAGTCGCGGTTGTTGTAGAACTGAAAGCGCGATTCGACGAAGAAAGTAATATTGAATGGGCCAGAGCACTGGAACGAGAAGGTGTTCACGTTGTCTATGGATTGATCGGTTTAAAAATTCACGCCAAAGTTTTGCTGATTGTCAGACGTTCAGGTGACTCGATCAAACGATACATTCACTTGAGCACAGGCAACTACAACCCGGTCACCGCCCACATGTACACAGACCTTGGTTTGTTGACGTCGGACGAAAGCATCGGATCTGACGTCAGCGATCTGTTCAACTATCTGACTGGTTATTCTGCCAAAACAGATTACCGAAAACTGCTTGTAGCGCCGATCAACCTGCGTGAAAAAATTGAATCTTTGATTCGAAGAGAGATCGAACATCATAAAAACGGCAAAGAAGGTCATTTGATTTTCAAAGCCAACGCGCTTGTTGACGAACGTTTGATTCAACTCTTATACGAAGCATCGCAAGCCGGCGTCAAAGTCGACTTGATCGTGCGCGGCATCTGCTGCCTCAGACCCGGCATTCCAGGCATCAGCGAAAACATTCGAGTGATAAGCATTGTCGGCCGATTCCTTGAGCACAGTCGCATCTTCTATTTCAAAAACTGCGGAAACGAAGAAATTTATATCGGCAGCGCCGATTCAATGCCGCGTAACTTGGACCGCCGAGTTGAAGTAGTCTTCCCTATAGAAGATCCGGGTCTGAACCGCTACATCAAGGAAAATCTGTTGGACCTCTACTTGAGTGACACTGCACGTGTTCGAGTCATGCAAGCAGACGGTTCCTATGTGCGCGTTCCACCGACACCGGATACGGCACCAGTTGATTGCCAACAAATTCTTTTGGAAAACATCGCGCACAGCTGGTCTCAGCGATAGTCGCGGCACCAGTTTAAAAGGCACCCAATTACTTCGACACTTGCCGTCATTGCTTCGATTGTTGCACTGGGACGTTCTTCTCTGCCTGGTTCTCGAACCACTGGCAGTGTGCTCGTCACGTGATCGATTTTATTTCGGTCGTTTCATCAGGGCAAATGTCGATAATTTCCTTTTTCTTGCAGAATGTTGGCGCGATACTATAATGAATATAGATATCGTTTAAATAGCCTGGATGCATACATCCGACTCATAAATAACAGTTCGTAAGATAGCGCGGCACGATAATGTGCGGCGCGGGAAAGGAAGCGGAAGATCGTGGTCGAATCATTTACTCGCCAATCTTCGGCGATATTTCTTCCAAATGAACGCGGCATTCGCCCGCCCCTGAAATGGGCCGGCGGAAAGCGCTGGTTGGTATCACATGTGAAACCAATCTATGAACGTTATCAGAAGCAACGATTAGTCGAACCATTCTGCGGCGGACTGGCGGTCACGCTTGGCCTTTTGCCCGACAAAGCAATTCTCAACGACATCAATCCGCATGCCATCAACTTCTACAACTGGTTGAAGCGCGGCTTGATGATTGCGATCGAGATGAACAATGACGAGATTTCGTATTATAGAAATCGCGAAAAGTTCAACCAATTGATTCTTGCAGGAGCCCAGGATTCGCGGGCAGCAGCGGAGCTGTTCTACTATCTAAACCGCACCGGATACAATGGCTTATGCCGCTTCAATAAGAAGGGCTTGTTCAACGTGCCGTTCGGTAAATACAAAAACATCAACTACAAGCGCGATTTCAGAGACTACAAAAACGCATTCTTTGATTGGCATTTTACGCTTGGTGATTTCGAACTCCTTGATGTAACAGCAAAAGACTTTATCTACGCCGATCCTCCATACGACGTCGAATTCACTCAGTATGCTCAAGAAGGTTTCAACTGGGAAGATCAGGAGCGACTCGCTCGTTGGCTGGCATCACACCGCGGTCAGGTGGTTGTTTCAAACCAGGCAACAGAGCGAATCATCAGTCTCTACGAAAAACATAAATTCCAAATTGAAATTCTCGACGCACCACGGATGATCAGCTGTACTGGAGATCGCACCAAAGCGAAAGAAATTCTCGCGTACAGAAACATCTAGTCGGTCCTTCTATTACACAGGTGAACCTCACCGGGCAGCAGAATACCGGCACCGTGGATGGTGCTGTCTCATTATTTCATTTTGACAAAGGATGGGTTGGGGAGACTGATTGCTATCATCTATAGATTGAGCAATTCTCTGATCACGCTAAAGGCGCCACAAAGGGCAAGAAATATGAGAAACAACGAAGTGAAAACTGTCAGTGATTCCATCTTTGCGTTAGCCTTCTCTCTTCGTTAAACACAACAGATCACATCTGACATCTGTGTTGTTCATAATGGTGGCACTTACCTGACATCAGCATGCCACTAAATACGATGTCCGTCAACAAAAATTTTGCAGCTAAATCGTCACCCGTTCAACAGCTTTCCCGAGCCATTGAGTGCTCGGCATTACTGATGGTTCCGGCGTCTTCGGAGCGATCAATGCGTCGATTCTATTCCACGCATCAGCGCACCCCAGAATCACCAGCTTGTCGACGAACCGAGAGAAGGTCATATATACAAACGACTTCAATTCATCATCTGTACTTTCGACGAATCGATTGTCCAGATCGATCACGATAACTACGCGACTTTCCAATCCTTGAAAGGTGTGACAGCGACTGAGGACGGCATGGTTAGGCACATCCGACTGTCGTCTCACGATGCGACTGTTTCCTTTCAAACGAGCTTTAAATGCAGCGGATAAACGAGGCAAGCGGTGAGTGATGATGGCAACATCGGTAGCGATAAAACTGCCTTTGTCGACCAGATCAGAAAAAACATGCGAGAGGGTTTGTTGGACTTCATCATCGTTGTCGCATTTATAGAATTCTACTGGTGCAGAACTCATGCGCGTGAATCGCATCGGATGTTTTGCCGAATAGCTGGCACTTAAAATCGAAGAAATCAATGCCGGGCTACGTAGATTGATCGACAAATGTGAGACCGAATCCACTGCTGGAGGACTATGGCCAGTGTCTTTTAGTTGATTGTCGTCAACGAAATAAAACAGGCGTCCATTCTCGGGATCGACCAGTGATGCTTCCAACGACTGCCACCAGTTCAGTCTGAAATCTTGAGCGTCATCAACGATGATGGCGTTAAACTTCAAATCCGGTTCTGACACCATCGCTTTGTGAAGCACATCCGGAAACTTTTCCAACCAGGCTCGATTGTTCCAGCCACCAGGGACGGTGAGTCCGGCTTGCTTGGCCATGCGCAAACAAAGCGCGTGATACGAAGTCACCACCAGGTTCGGAACATCTTTGAGCAGGTCCTCGAGGTGATCGGCAAGCGCTCGACTGAAGCAAGTCAGAAGAGTTCTTTGGCCCGACTCGGCAAGACGTCTAGCGGTTGAAATCGCAAGCCATGTCTTACCGCTACCGGCACAGCCCGTTATTCTTGCGCGTTTCGCCCAGTTTAGATCGAATAGGGCTTTGGTTTGCTCTTCGGTGAGCGAAACATTTTGCTCGTGCATGAGCATCAAAGTTCGATGATCGAATAATTTAAAACCTTTTGGTTCCGACACACAGAGATTGGATGCATTTCGCAAGCCATATCCTTTTCTTGAGACAAGCCGCATGGATAAAGAAAGCAGCATTCTTTCGATTAGTTGTTTCTTGTATCTCAGTGCGACAAGCGAACGCTCTTTGAGCTGGCGAATGCGTTCTCTGGAAACATTGTGTTTGGTCGCCATCGCTGAGAGTCGAGCCGGCATGTTGCCATCCAGACCATAATATCGTTCGATGATTTGATATCTGCGCTCGCCGCCTTCGCTTTGCGAAACCAGCGACCTTAGCTGATGTATCATCATCTCGGTCATCGCACTTGTGTTCCTGTAGCGTAGTGCCTCCAGCACCGCCTGTGATGCACCGCACTCAACCAGCAAGAGGTTGACTGAAACTTCGCGCTGATAGACAGCAGTCAGAAGCCGCTCTAGTCCCTGGCGTTTGAGTTCAGTGACACATTGTTTAAACGTAATTGGACTGTATGAGGGTGGGGAAAAATCGATGCCTGAATTCGAGTGATCCATTAGCTTTACCTCGCAGGACACTATTGACCCTCCGATCGTAAATCCGGCCATGGTCAAAGTAACTGTTGAAATCAACAGTGGCGGGTCAAGACGCTCTGTGCGACAGATGTTATTGCCGCAGACAGGAGTTGCGCAAATGGACGTTTCAGCGCAATTCAGCCGCGCAATTGCAATCGTGCAAGGACGGGGTATTCCACGTCAGACTGATCGCGATGGCTTAGTTCATCACGACGACTCAAGTTCCATTTCACCACTGCGTGCTAATTCGCTGGTGCGCCCGATGGTGCTACTGGAACGGCGCCCGGTGGTGCTACTGGAACCGCGCTCGATGGTGGCGTCACCGGTGCTTCCGTTACTGGCGCTACCGGCGCAGAACCTCTGAGCTTCTCGGCTTCAGCAAGAATTTCATTAGCATCTCGCGTTCGGTTCATTCCATTGAGTGCTGTGGCATAATCTCCCATCACAGCAAGAAGCTGATCCTGACTCAGTTTTGCACGCTCAGTCGGACTGGTGGCAAGCTCGCACATCTCCACTGCTTCTCTATACTTCTTAACGCCAAGGGCCATTTTTACCGTATTCAAACGCAAAGTCACTGGATTGTACGCGTCGAGTTTCGCGCGTGTAGCCAGACGATAAGCCTGACTATAACTCTCATACGATTTCACTTTCTCGCCAAGCTTCGCTTGTGAGTCAGAGAGAATGAGCAATGGTTTCAGTCTGTTATCAGAGCCGGGTCCATCGAATTTGCTGAAGCTGGCAAGCGCGCCTTCCAGGTCGGCAACAGCTTTCGCGTCCTGACCGCGAGAGTTGCTGATTTCGCCGAGCATCAATTGAATCTCGGGAATGCGCTTATCTCTGTCGCCCCAATAACGCTGTCTCAGCGCCAACGATTGCCGAAGCGGTGCTTCAGCGGCTTCCAGCTTTCCTTTGTTCTTGAGGTCGATTCCAGATTTATAAGTCGCATCAGCGGTTTTCGTGATCTGAAGAACGGCGGCTCTTTGCGCCTCGACTTGCTGACCGGGTAAGTCGCCCGACATCACCATGGCGCCCTTTGCTGGTTTCGAGGCAGTTTTTGTTTTTGTAGTAGTGGTCGTTCTGACGCTGGCGCTATTGGCTGCCGGAGCGGTTGTTGTAGTCGTCGAAGAAGCGTTGATGGCTTTGGAAGTAGCCTTACCAGGCGCTCCATAAAGACCATTGAGCATGTTGGTCATCCCACCAGTCTTCGGCATCGGCTTCGGAATGCCGACAACACCGGCGTACTCCATCATTCCTTGCGCATAAGTTGCACCGCAACATCCAATCGTGAGGGCCAGCAAGATGCTCAGCCGTTTAGCCCACATGGAACAATCTTTATTCATAACCAATCCGCCCGGTTCCCGTCAGTAATCTAGTAATAGTCGCTAATTGCATTATAGCCGTCCGGAGTCAGGCGGGGCGGCAGATCACGAAATCGTGTTTACTTACTGAAAACCTGATTTAATTTGATATGCTGATTGACCAAACATTCGCCTGGGTAGGCTTTCAGTATGCACTCCGTTTTCGCGAGGACAATTTAAACGTGCCTTCTTCCGCCAACAAGATTAAGCTCGGCGAACTCCTTATAGACGCTGGAATCATAACCTCCGGCGATTTGACCGAAGCTATCCAAGTATCCAGACGTCTGGGGGTGCCGATTGGGCAAGCCCTTCTGGTGTCGCGCTGTGTTACCGACAACGTGCTCGAGGCCGCTCTTGAAGCGCAGCCTCTGGTCAAGGACGGGACGATAACTCGGCAAGCGGCAGTCGACGCACTGCGCAAGTCGTACGAAGAAGGTTCGCCGCTCAGGGATTTTCTCGAGTTCCATGAAGGCACCAGCGAAGACAGCCAACAGACGTCAAAACGTTTGGCTGAACTGCTTTTGGATTCTGAAATCGTAACCCAAGATCAAGTCGACCAGGCGCTGATGACCAGCTTCTCGTCAGGCATGCCATTGGGAAGCGCACTTGTTCTTGAAGGTGTGTTGTCGCCATCGCTTTTCCCAAGCATTCTGCGGATCCAGAGAAACATCCGCGAAGGCAAAGTTGGACGCCAGGAAGGCATAAGCGAACTCCGTTCAACATTTTTGCACTGGATTAAAGCAGAAGAGTCTCTTGCCCGACAGCACGAGATCGAAGGCTCCGGCGAGGTTTACAGTCAGGCAGAAATTGAAGAAGCGATTCACTCATTTGTCGCTCCCGAGTATGCAGAACACGCATCGAATATAATTCCGCCAAGCAGTCCGGCTCCGGCTGCGGCTCCCCAGGTCCAACCACCTCAGCCTGCACCGCGACCAGTGCAACCCCCTCGTGATCCGGTTGTGATCGAGCAGCCTGCTCCAGTAGCTTCCAATGAGCCTGCGCGTCTTTTCGATGTGCTTAAAGACTCCGGCAACATCAAACCCTCAGACTTGCAATCAGCTTTTGAGAAGATTCTCGACGATCCGATCGCTTCGGGAAAATTATTTATTCTGCTCGGTCTAACTGATGAGAATGTCGTAAAGAACGCCTTGAAAAGCCAACCTCACCTCAGTAAATACGCACGCAAAGATGATGCGATCAATTCAATTTCGGCGAAAGCTGGTGAAAACGGAAGCAATGAAGAGGATGACGAGAACGAAGAAGCGAAGGCTCAACGCGAATTTGCTCGTGCTCGAAGAAAAGCAATTTCTACCAAGGTGCTCGGTGGAATCGCAGTAGGCGCGGCCGTTGCGGGTCTGTCATCTTTGTTCAGACCGAAACGATAATTACAGCTGGTTACGTTTTGACGACACCACCCACGATCACATGTTTGATCGCGAGCGTTTCTTTGTCCCAAATCACTAAGTCGGCAAGCGCATCTCTTTGAATGCATCCGACTTCATCCAACACACCGATTGCTTTGGCGGCGTTAAAAGTGGCCATACGAATCGCGTTGGCAAAGCTCGTCACGCCCCATTTCACAACGTTTCGCACAGCCTGATCCAGAGTTATTGAAGACCCAACCAGACCACCACCGGTGGTGCCAATGTGAGCGATGTCTGTTACCAGAATCGTGTGTTCAAAACCCTTCATTCGATAGATCAACTCGACTGCTTGCGGTGACAAGTGCAATCCGTCAGCGATTACACAGCATGAAACCAACCGGTCCAAAAGCGCGGCTGATACGGCTCCAGGCTCGCGGTGATGAAGTGGGGGTAAAGCATTAAACGTGTGAGTCATCATCGTCACTCCCGCTTTAAATGCCGTTTGGGCCTGATCGTAAGTAGCATTTGAGTGTCCGAGCGAAACAATAACGCCGCGCTCCTGCAACCACTTTTGGCAGTTGCTGTCGCTATCGCGCTCACAAGCCATGGTTACGAGTTTGACACTCGGATTCACAATCTCTTCGAAGAGAGAAACAGATGGCTCCACAATCCACTCAGGCGGATGGACACCAGGTCGTTGAGGCGAAAGACATGGTCCTTCCAGATGAATACCAACCATGCGAGCGCCGGAATTGTCAGTCGACCATTTCGCCTTAACGCCCGCGCCCCAAGCGGTTAGCCGATCGACATTGACCTTCAAGTGTTTGGCATCATCGGTTATCAAAGTCGGCAAAAACGAAGTCACGCCGACCGTAACAAAAGCTTTGCGCATCGCAAGCAATTCGGATTCGGTCGGATCGCCCCATAGACTGCAGTTCGGGTCACCGTTGACCTGTAAATCGATCAACCCCGGAGTAACATAACAACCGGTCGCGTCCAGCCGATTATCAGTTTCTGCAGCTCCATCGCCTCGTTTATCAGAAGCTGCCGAAGCAATTTCGACGATGCGTCCGTCATTTATGAAGATGCTCGAGAAGCGCTCAGCGACAGGCGTTAAGACATGCCCGCCGGTAATCACTAGATTGCTCATTTAAGTTATCCTGGTACTAAAACTAGCTGACTACTACAATGTGTTAAAACATGTGGGCTGACCACTATACCCTATCGGTTGAGTATTGAGTACTCGTGGCATATTGGGTGAAGGCCAATTCCTCCCTTGATGAAATGCGAAACCATGACTGCACAAGGTGCTCAAGGACAACAACCAGTAGCAAAAGCTGAGAACAATGTTCAGACGATGGTGAACAAGATCGTCGAGCTGCAAGACAAACTTGTCGATGCGCAGGAAAAGAACCTTGTCCTCTCGACCCAGCTTCGCGAGATGGAGATGATGGCGCGAGACGGTCAGGACCTCAATGCCGAGCTTTCGAATCAAAGCGCATTGTTGGCTGACAAATCTCGAGAAAACAAACAGTTGCATCAAGACCTCGCCCGCGTAACTTCGCTTTTGGAGCAGAAGTTGAAAGAAGTCGAGGAACTGCAGGCTAACTTTACGGACATTCAGCATCAGCTCAAACAGCGTGAATCCGAGCGCGATTTGCTCGCGGTGATGCTGACTGAGAAAGAAAAAGAACATCAGGGCGCCGGGCCTAACCCACGTTCGTCTGGAACTTACGATTCGGCGAAAGATGGTCAAGGTGGCACCGCCGGTGGCGGCTGGTTCAATAAGTTCAAGAAGTAATCGATAGAACGCTTGATCCGTTTGAAGCGCCAAGTTGTCTGTACGCGCCTGTCTCAAAATGATTTCGTTTTAGTTTTTCGATAAGAGAAACGGTTAAATGATCCAGCCAAACGTGCACCGTATATGGTATCACCGCCACCTGGCGATTGTTATTTCAAAAAGAGTTTTCAATTAGACTGCTCTAAGTTTTAGAAAATTAAATCGGAAAAGGCTAAACACTGAATCTGTCAATAGTCCAGATGGGTGATTTTTGGCGAATCACCCATCGCCCAAATGGGTGGTTTTTAGCCCCAGCTATTGATCATTTTCGAGTTCTGGTGGCATGCTTGTAATGTGTAACCAGAGCCCCACCCGGTCAACCAGATGCTATTCGAAGATAAATCGATCAACTGCAAAGAATGCCAACAAGCATTTACTTTCACCGCCGGCGAACAAGAGTTTTACGCCTCGAAGAATCTTCAGAATCAGCCGTTGCGATGCCAGAGCTGTCGAGTCACACAAAGATTTATTCGCGAAGGAAAAGATCCGTCGCAATGCAGCGACGTGCCCTGCGACACTTGCGGAGCCAATGCCCGTGTGCCGTTCAAACCGACTGGTGCCAGACCAGTTTACTGCTCTGCCTGCTTCATCAAATCAAAGGTCAACACCTCATCGAATTGAAGATGATGGTGTTCGATCGCAATAAACATCGGCGCAATCGCTATTGTACTTGCCCGTCCAACGATTGTGGAACCGCGTCTAGCGGCGCGTCTTGCGGATTCACCAGAGGTGACAATCCAGGTGTTCCTTCAGGAGGAATCGCTAAACCGCCCTGGCTAGTGGCTCCCAATCCGGGTTCATGCAACACCATCGGTTTGCTACTCAGTCCCTGAATGGCAGCGCCAATCAGACTGGACATGCCGCTGGCATCAATTTGCGTACTGCGATAGCCGAACAAATTCTTCTTGGATTTGATACTGTCTCCGAAAAGCGTAGACACTTCGGTTTCTCTGCCGCCAAAAATGCCTTTCTTCTTCTTATAGCTATTGCCGAACACCGCGATTTCTTTGTCGGTGTTTCCAAACAATCCTCTTTTAGAAACATACTTGTCTCCGAGCCGATCCTTGACGACTCGCGTCTTGGAGCCGAAGAGACCATTCTTAATAGTTATCTCATCTCCAGAGCCGGTCTTGAGACTCGTATTGCCCCAGCCATCGAACATTTGAGCCTGGGCCGACGGCGCCATTGCAAGGCCGAAAACAACAACCAGAGACAGACTTGATACAACCTTGTTCACGACGGACACCTCATACTCACATGCATCTCAAGACTCTCAGGCAGCTAACAAGTTCCCAAGGTGACTGCTCAACCCTTCGGTCCGTCACAGTTCAATCACATCAACAATCTTTGACATTGTTAGCGCGTGAAACCAACATGCTGTACATTTGATCCGTTTCGTCCATCCATATATAGAAGCAGACACCGCCTTGAAAGACATTGGCAAAAAACTTTTGGCAGGCGACAAACGCGCGTTAGCCCGCGCCATCACTGTCGTTGAAGCCGGCGGACCGGAAGGCACAGCGCTCGTCAAAGAGCTCTTCCACCACGCCGGACACTCGCACCTGATTGGCGTCACCGGCTCCCCTGGCGTCGGCAAATCCACGTTAGTGGATGCGCTGGTAACCGAAATTCGCAAAGAAGGCAAAAAGGTCGCCGTGCTCGCCGTCGATCCATCCAGCCCATTCACAGGTGGAGCCATTCTCGGCGATCGCATTCGCATGCAGGATCACACGCTCGACAAAGACGTGTACATTCGCTCGATGGCAAATCGCGGGCATACGGGCGGCGTATCCCTGGCGACGTATGATGCAATTCGCATGCTCGAAGCATTTGGTTTTGATGTAATTATTATTGAAACGGTTGGAGTCGGTCAATCCGAGTTGGCTATCGCACAAACCGCTGATACCACCATTCTTGTGCTCATGCCGGGTTCCGGCGACGATATCCAAGCCATCAAATCCGGTATCATGGAAATCGGCGATATTTTTGTGGTGAACAAAGGCGACCTGCCCGGCGCCAACAAATCCGCCACCGAAATTATCGCCAGTTTGGAATTGGCGCATCACCACACAAACTGGGCTCCTCCAGTCCTCGTCGCGATCAGCGAATCCGGAGAAGGCGTCGATAAGATCTGGGAATCGGCGAAGAAGCACCACGAGTTTTTGATCGAAACGGATCAGCTCAATGAACGTCGACGCGGAAAAGTGAAAACCGAACTTTCGGAAATGATCGCAGGAATCGCGCGTACGAACCTGGAAGAATCAATCGATAAGTCAAGTGAGATTAGCGATGCTCTATCGAGTGTGGTGGCACGGAAACTGGACCCACACACGGCAGCGGCGGCGATAATCAGAAAACTGTTTGGCAGTTCTCCCAGTGATAATGGACTGGAACGGACGCAGACCGAATCACTAAAATAACCGCAAAACGACGAGGCCTTCACGACTGCTCGTGAAAACCAATGCCGTAAATTTCGCTTGCGAGCTGTCAATTTTCGCATGCTATCGGTTTCACATGCTGTCGATTTCCACTTACTCGGCGGTCGGCTCTGCTTTGCGTTGCCACAAGAAGAAGACCGGCAACCCTAACAATATGATCAAGAATCCGGCACCGCTGTAGTCAGGTCGCGCAATAATCTGAGCCACTGCCACCACTGAAGCGCAAACGATGTAAAGCCAGGGCAGCACCGGATACAGTGGCACCTTAAACGGACGCTCTCTCTCTTTCTCTTTCTTGCGCAGAATCAAAATGGCAGCCACAGTCAAAATGTAGAACAAAAGTGCCGCGAAAACGACCATGTCCAGCAGGTCTCCGTATTTTCCGGAAGTTGCAAGAACACATGACCAGATGCCTTGAAGGACAAGACCAAAGACTGGAACGTTGGTCTTGGCGTGCAGAATGCCTGCTTTTTTGAAGAACAAACCATCTTTTGCCATGGCGTAATACAAACGTGGTCCTGAAAGAATCAGCCCGTTTAACGCACCAAATACGGAAATCATGATGGCACCAGCCATGATGCGCTGCCCAACTTCGCCGAAGATCACCTCGAGCGATGCCGTTCCGACTCGATCCTGCGATGCGAATTGGATACCGCGCGCGATTACGTCCGGAGCGTCTTTCACTCCTTCGAGCGGCAGCAGCAATAGATAAACAATATTAGTCAGCGTGTACAGGAAGCAGACCAGCACCGTACCTGCCACCAAACTTCTTGGCAAAGTCTTGGTCGGATCCTTTACTTCACCGCCTGAAAACGTCACATTGTTCCAGGCGTCCATCGCGAAGAGTGGACCGACAAGAGCAACGGAGAATGCTAGTAGCAGAGGCATTCCGCTCAGAATGTTTCCATCTATAGATTTAGCAGCCCACACATTATCGAAATTAAGCGGCACGCCGTGATGACTTTGGGTCGCAAAAACTCCCAGAGCTACTAAGGAGAACAACGCCACCACTTTTATGGAAGTAAAGCTGGTCTGGATCAATTTAGCCAGGTGGATGCCACCACAATTAATAGCGGTGAGTAAAACTATCACCAACAGCGCCACCAGTTTTTGAGTGGAAAAATGCCAATTACTTATTTGTAGAATGACGTTTTCGTCGGAAACAAACGGAACGAAAACGCCGAGAAACTTTGCGAAAGCTACAGCCACAGCGGCATTAGTTCCGCTTTGAATGACCATAAAAAGGGTCCAGCCATACAAAAATCCAGTAAGTTTTCCATATGCCTCGCGCAGGAATATATATTGTCCACCCGCTTCCGGATACATCGATGCAAGCTCGGCGTAACAAGTCGCCGCGGTGATGGTTAGAAACCCCGCAAAAATCCAGGCAGCCAAAAACCACCCCGTACAGCCCACATCTTTAGCTGTTTGAGCAGCTACTATAAATATGCCCGAGCCAATCATGGAGCCGATTACGATGGCAGTTGCATCCACCAAACCCATAGCTCTATGAAACTGACCACCTGTCATTTGACTACCCCCATTCTCTGAATAAGTTCATCTTCCCGTGATGCGGGACGCCGCCCTGAAAACTGAATACCTTACGGATATGTCATGCTGCGATACATACCATCGCATATCCGCTCTGTATGTCGATTGGCTTGACTAGCGGTTTTCCAGACAATACGATTCTCCCTGTGGCGAATCGTTACATAAGTTCGCCGAGCATACAAGACCCTTCGGACGCCAAAGTATTTGCATGTCTAAAATCGCCATTATCAGTCAACCGGATCAAGGAGTGCTCATCGACGTAAGTGGTTGCACCACTTTGAAAGATGCGCTCGACCACCTCAGCTCCACACTACAGGTTTCTAACCAGTTCTGGCAGGGGATGAAGGTGTCTATCAATCTCGGGGCACTAGCTGTCCAGAAGGACGACCTGCTGCAGATTCTCGCGCTCGCTAAAAGCGTCGGAATCACGCCGGCCGGTGTGTACTCGACAAGCGAGGAAACGGTAAGCGCTTTGAAAGCGTGTCACATTCCGCTAGCGTCTGGAAAACCCATGACACTGCCGGCGGTGAACATCGATTCCGCGAAAATCATGACGACGGAAGTCGAAGAGGAGCGCCAGAAGGCAAATCCTCTCGCCACCATCACGATGCGTATGGTCGACGCCGTCACCAGACGTAATGCACCAAAAGAACAACCGCCCTTACCGGATAACGATCTGCAAGATATGGCAAGAGAAGAATTCGAAGACAGCAAAAGCGAAAGCTTGGATACACTCTACCCACACGTAAAGCCAAAACGAAAAGTTTCGCTTGACGGTAGAAAAGTTCAATCTATTGATGGCGAAACACCGAAAGCGGCAAAGGCATCAAAAACTGCTGAGAAGGTCGAAGCGGCTGCCAAGGCTAATCGCCAGGCCGAAATCGCGGCGGAACAAGAAATCACAGTCAAGACTAAAGACGTTGAAGTCGTCGGTCGAACCAAGGCAATTGAGGCGGTTGCTCCAAAAGCAGAAGCGGGCGAACACCAGGTTGCAGGCGAACAAAATGTTTCAGCCGATCAAATAGTTTCAAACCAACAAAATGTTGTGAGCGAACAAAAACAGTTTGCTCCTGCTGTTGAAATGAAATCGGTTCATGTGCCACCAACCGTAGAGGCAATCAAAGCTGCTGCTGTAATGGCTGAGCCTGTGCATAGCAAAACTATCGATGTTTCAGTCCAAACCAATCAAACTGAAACTCACTCCAGAGAAGAGCAAACAATCACTGGACCGCATGTCGAAATCAAAGTGATGACGATTCAAGCCGGTGACGGTATGCTGGAAGCTCAACCAGCGCAAAAGGCGCTTGCGCAAGCTGCCACCATGCCTGGTGACGTAGTGACGCACATCGATGTTGATTGCGTTTTGGAAGCTGAGGTCGATCCAACTTCGATTCAAGAAGATGACGTCGAAACCACCGAAGCATTCGAAATCGAAGAAGATATCGAAACTGATACCATCGATGCCGGAGCGGCAGCGCGCAGTGGACCGACCACTTTGTACATTCACCAGAATTTGCGTTCCGGTCAAACAGTCAGCCACAAAGGTCACCTTGTGATTATCGGTGATATCAACCCTGGTGCCGAAGTTATGGCTGACGGCGACATCACCGTTTGGGGATGTCTTCGAGGCGTCGCACACGCAGGCATTGGCGGCAACGTCAACGCCGAAATCCGCGCGCTAAAACTGCAACCAATTCAAATCAGAATCGCGCACGCAATTGCGCGAGCACCTGACAGACCACGAGTCAACTATGCCACCACTAATGGCCCGGAAACGGCGCGCATGGTGGATGGAAAAATCCGAGTCGTTAGATCACGCCTCGACTAGTCCATCAAGTTTCATTAGTTCAAATAGAAAGAGTACTTCCCACGGGTAATAGGAATGAGCGGTCGAGTAATAGTCATAACATCAGGAAAAGGCGGCGTCGGTAAGACAACCGCATCCGCCAACTTGGGCGTAGCCCTGGCAGGGACCGGCGCAAGCGTCGCTCTTGTCGACATGGACATCGGGTTGAGAAACCTGGACATCCTCATGGGTCTGGAAAACCGGGTTGTATACAACCTCGTCGACGTCATCGAAGAGCGTTGCAAACTGCGCCAGGCGCTCGTCAAGGACAAGCGCCTTCCTAACCTCAGCCTCTTGCCCGCGGCTCAAACCCGCGACAAGTCCGCAGTGTCCGCGGATCAGATGAAGGTACTCTGCAAGGACTTGAGCAACATCTTCGAATTCGTCCTGGTCGACAGCCCAGCCGGAATCGAACAAGGTTTCCAAAACGCAGTCGCCGGAGCCCACGAAGCGATTGTTGTCTGCACACCGGAGATGTCTTCTGTGCGCGACGCTGACCGCATCATCGGTTTATTGGAAGCACGTAAGGATGAAATCGAGCAGTACAGGCTGGTCGTCAACCGCTACCGCCCTAACATGGTGCAGGCTAACGACATGATGTCGGTCGAAGACGTTCTCGAGATCCTCTCGGTTGAGCTTCTCGGCGTGGTTCCGGAAGACGAAGAGATCATCATCTCGACCAACAAAGGCGAACCAGTGTCCGGAACTGACAACTGCAAGTCAGGCCTGGCCTACCGCAACATCGCGCGGCGCCTTAGAGGCGAAGATGTTCCGATTATGGACTTTTCATCTCAGAACCAAACCTGGATCAACAGGATCGTCAATTTCTTCAGCCCCGTGCGCGTTTAAGGAGGTAGTCAATAATGCAAGTTTTGACGGACCTGTTCGCGCGCTTTCGGCCGAACACAGTACGAACCACGGCTAAAGATCGCATGAGATCTATGCTGACATACGACCGCCTGGAACTTCCCGCCGGTCGCCTGGAATGCCTCGAGGAAGAACTCATGGCAGTGGTCTCTCGATATTTCGAGCTCGATAAGAGCACGACTCAATTCGATCTGCAACAATATGATCGCAGAGCGGCGTTGGTCGCCAACTTTCCGCTACTGCGTTCCAAGTGCTGACTATCAGGTTTGATTGAACACAACGTTTCGTAGGACATCATTTGATGATTTCACAAAATTGATCTCGCAATTCTTTGCGGGTATCGATTTGTGGCTCCTCGGCGCGACCGGATTCCTTTTATATACCGGCTTGAGTGTTCTGCACTTTTCGGCACTGACCGGGAATTATTTTCAAAAACAATTTGATTTCTTTCTCGCCGGTGCCGTAGCGCTTTTTGTATTCAGTCGAATTCCATACACTTTCTGGGTGAAACCATGGGTGATACCAATCATCTATTTTGGAAACCTGGGTTTGCTCCTCCTCGTCATGTTTACCGGGGAGGAAGCGAAGGGTGCGCAACGCTGGCTGCAACTCGGTCCGATTACATTGCAGCCCTCCGAGATTTCGAAGATTGTCGTTATCTTTACTCTGGCGGCGTGGTTTAAACGCTTTCCAGTTCGCAGCTTCTTCGACATATTCAAAGCGCTGGCGGTGATGTTGCCGCCTGCGATCCTGGTGTTTAAACAACCCGACCTTGGCACGTCGCTGACTTTTATCGCCGTGTTTATGGGCATGGCGTTTTGGTCAGGAGCAACAATCGCCGACGTTTTGCTGCTGGCAAGTCCGGGTTTCAGCCTCATTCTTAATGCCGTCAACGAAAGTTGGTGGCATTATTTCCTCATCGTTTTATTCATCTTTCTGGTATTTTTCTGGCGCAGAAAAAACTGGCACTTCTTGATTCGTGTTGCTCTTATCTTCGCTGTAGTCACAGCCAACTTCGGTTTCGGAATAATCCGTCCGCAGTTGTGGGGACATTTGAAACCATATCAACAGAAACGTCTGACCAGTTTCGTCAATCCGTGGTCTGATGCAAGAGGCTCTGGCTATCACATTCTTCAGAGTTTGATCGCAATCGGAAGCGGCGGAGTTCAAGGCACTGGTCTTGGAAAAGGAAACCAGAGTCAAGGCGCGTTTATTCCGGAAAGACATACCGACTTTATTTTCGCAGTCGTCGGAGAGGAGCTTGGATTCAAGGTTACCGTGCTCGTCGTTATCGCTTACGCGATTATCTGCGTGCGCGCACTTTTTATTGCATTCAATTGTCGAGGCGACCCAGCTGGCAGCGCCATGGCTGTCGGGCTGATGTGCATGTTCATCTTCCACGCGTTTATCAATATGGGAATGACCATGGGAATCATGCCGGTGACAGGGGTGCCGTTGCCCTTCCTGAGCTACGGTGGAACGGCGCTGATTGTAGACCTGACCTGTATAGGTCTCTTGCAATCGATTCACGCCTTTAATCCACCGCCGAAGAAAGACGCTTGGGCTAGCTAATTCAAACAACAATCAATCGACCGGAGCGAGGCCCTTTTGGATATCCGCGCTCTGGTCTTCCATTACTGAGACATTCGGCGCTACCGCGTGAAGTCGTCGAATAGCCAAACGCGAGAGCTTGTTACATCGAAAACAATAGATCGCAGACAAGCTCGGCACTTTTTTCCCCAGGTAGAGCAGAGTGTCGTCAGTAATTGGTAAACCATTGAGGCCCAGAGCAGCCAGAATCGGTAACCGTTCCAATTGCCTGATGTCACTATCTGAGATACCAGTGTCACCAAGATATACGCTCCTGAGTGTTTTCAGCTGAACTATTTCTTTGATGTGCGATGTAGTTAATCGCGATGACTTGAGGCTAAGTCGGTCGAGTGAAAGTGGGCGAAGACAAGCCAGTCCTTCTACCTGAATCGTAGACTCATCCAAATCGAGGGTTTCCAGTTTTTTCAGAGTTGAAACGATCTTAAAAAATGCAAGGTCGGCTTTGAGACCGGTGAATTTTAGGGTTTTGACATTTGAAAGTTTTCCCAGCCAACTAAAATCCGCAGGAACATCAACGTCCGTTACGTTCAGCTCCTCTAACCCTTCTATTAATGACAGACGTTGGAACGCCTCCTCAGACAAGGAGATGTTGAAAATTTCCAGATCTCGCACGGGCAGTTTGGTCTTAAGGAGCCGATCGATAATCTTATCGCCGTTGACGGATCCGTCTATAACTAAGCGACGCGGTGATGGAATGTAGCGAACACTGAGACTATCGGACTTAAGATCATCAAACATTTTAGAAGGTATTTTTGAAATCGGACTTTCAGCGATTTCCTTATCGTATATTTCCACCATGCTATTGGTATGCACCACCGCTGGTGCCGGAACCGCGGAAATTATTTTGTAGACTGAAAAGCCGATGACCGAAACCGTTGCGACAATCGCAAATGCTGTCGCAGCCGCTTTTGCAGTTCGAACAGCGCGATTGCGTTTTTCTTCTTGCGCTTGCGCTATCGCCTCCTGCGAAACCTTGGCTTCAGCTCGCTCCAAAGCAGCCTTCTCTTGAATATCAAACAGACAATCATGTAACTGATCAAGGCTCTGAAACCTGTCATTCGGATCTTTTTCAAGACATTTCTTGATTGCATCGTAAAGACGAGAAGGACATTCGACCGGCTGGCCATCAGGGCGACTCAGTTCAGGTACGGGTTCATTTGCATGTAAATTCATAGTCGCCATAACTGAATCGCCTTCAAATGGAACCGCACCACACAGCGTTTCAAACATTACACATCCGACGGAATAAATTTCAGATCGGTGATCAAACTTCAGTCCATGCATTTGGTCCGGACTCATATAGAGCGGACTGCCAACTATAGTAATCGCCTGGTTACCACTGAGGGTCAGCCCTGCGTGAGGTCCGTGCGCAAGCGCGGCAATTCCAAAGTCAATCACTTTCAATATATTCTGATCGTTTCGATTAGTACCGATCATGATGTTGCTGCATTTTACGTCTCTATGGAAGATGCCCTCACGATGCGCGTGCCCGAGTCCTTCGCAGACTTGAAGAAACAACGGCAGGGCCTCATTGCTGTCAATCCCTCCCACTTCGTCGACCAGTTCTTTTAGCGTGGTGCCATCGACATACTCCATCACCATGTATGGCTGGCCACTGACCGATGCGCCGAAATCCAAGATTTGTAGCACGTTGGGATGGTTCAACCGGCTGGCTGAGCGCGCTTCACTCTGAAATCGGATTAGCTCTTCCGAGGACCACTGGTAAGAGAACATGGTTTTGATCGCAACTCTTTTTCGAAGCGAACAATCCCAAGCCTCGTAAACTACACCGTTGTTGCCGCGACCTTTCTCTGAAATAATTCGGTATCGATCGAACGGAAAACTGTCGGCTGAAAAACCGTGATAGTTGATTTCGCCGAGTTCGAGTTCGTCTATCAAGTCAGGATCCAGTTCGCTGGAGAACTCAACGACCTCAGTGTCTTCGGACTGTTCTGAGCGATCGAACAGATCTCCTGGTTTCAATTTATCGAAATCGCAACCGCATCTCTCTGCGCCGAAAACCCACTGAGTCAAACTGCCTTGCCGCGAGTCACTTTTGAGCTTGCCGCAAAAACCGCACATACGCGACGCGTCTAATCCCGAAGACTTCTCTTCGTCAGAAAGCTTGAGCGAGCTAACCCTGCCGCCGCATTCGCAGCTATCATCGGAGAACAGCCATTGCGTAAGCGAGCCGCTTCTACCGGCGCGGACTTTTTTTCCACACGTGACGCAGATTGGATCAGCTGACATTTCAGCTCAAGCTCCTTTCAGACAAAAAAATGAATGGTTAGACACAATATATCCTATAAGAGTCGCTGTGCGACGACGACGCTTGACAAGTAGTACTACCTGGTACTACCCTGAAAGAAGGTCCGCCTGTGCGCTGCGTGGGATTTCTATGGTCACAAAAAAACGACAGATTTCATTCTATGCTGAACCGGATATTGATATGTACCTGACCTGCCTTGATATCGGAATCAAGTCCAGGGCTATCATTGACGCCCTTCGCCTGGTTCTGTTCAGCGAGGCTCGAGTAGACTTAGACGACGGCAAAGAATCGGTTCTCTTCAAAGATCTAACAGAACATCAGCAGAATGACATCTTCACAAGAGTGTTGGAGTCAAATGATGGAATCTGGCAAACAGTGAAGGGCACCTCGAATAATTGGAAACATACGACAGCAAGATTTCTATCACTCTTCCAAAAACAGTATGGAGAACCATACAGAATATGCGAATTCCGCAGCCAGGATGAAGTCAATAAACTGAAGAAAGTCAATTCTCAATTGTACGGAAGCTAGACCACAACGGCGCCCTGCGACAAGAATCCAGCGCTCTCATTTAGCCACTGGTTGGCAGAACTGATAATGGTACCGTCGACAATGCTTCCCAGAAGCAAAGTTCAACGGTTCCGTTTTTGTTTGCGCAATCACTCACCTAAGTGTTGAAACGCCGGAACATTTGGTACTGGAAGAACTACATTAGGAATGTCGGGCAAGTACCGCGAAGCTAAAACAAAAGTTTGGCAAGGAAAGCTCTTGCCGGACTAGATTGAGCCGCCAAAAATTTGGCTGAAGGACAAAACAATGCAGAGCGAATTAGAAAAATGGCTGACCTATCAGAAGGAAAGATTTCCTCTGATTCGTTACTCAGTCTTGGTTTCGGCTTTCGCCGCCTCGGGACTGGCGCTCAGCTTCTTACTTACAGGCGGGCAACACCCACTCAGAATCGAGATGTTCCTCGTCGCATTTTCGGTAACGCTGCTTCTATTTTTTCAGCTACGAGTCGCCGATGAGCACAAAGACTTCGAGTACGATGCGCTGCATCACCCCGACCGACCAGTCCCCAGAGGACTGGTCACGCTCAAGGAATTGCGCACCTTAGCTCTTACGTCCGCCCTTTTTCAGCTCACCGCAGTCCTGTTGCTACACGCGACACTAGTCCTTCCACTTGCACTTGCCTGGGTCTACATGGCGCTCATGACTCGCGAGTTCTTCATCGGTGATTGGCTGCGCGATCATCCGGTGATCTACATGCTCACGCACATGTGCATTTTGTTTTTCACGGATCTGTTCATAACGTCATGCCATTTTATGGTCTCAAACATTGAACCACCAGTCGCGTTGCTCTATTTCCTCGGCACTAGTTTTTGCCTTGGAATGGTTATCGAGCTTGGTCGAAAGATTCGCAGTCCTCAGGACGAAACAACAGGAACCGATACGTACAGCCGACTATGGGGACGTGAAACTGCTGTTCGCGTCTGGCTCTCAGCCATAGCGTTGTCAGGATTTTTCGCCATCGCGACAGCAATGCAAATTCAATCCGGACTGATTGCACTTGCAGTGCTTTCAATTTTACTATTCACCTGCTGGAGCTACGGCAAGAAATTTCTCGCCGCCAGTACACCATTAACCGCCAAACGTTTAGATTCGCTTTCCGGAATTTGGACATTGGCAACATATTTGATAATCGGTCTGATACCACTTCTGGTATCACACATCGGTCGGGGCTAGCAAATTTGATTAACACAACCAGCGCGACCAGGCGATGTTCGCGAACTTGAATGCCTCAACGTTAATTGCACCTGATTAATAAATCCTCCCAGTCCACGCAATCCAAAAGGACAAAATGATGAATACTTTGGCAGCGACTAAGAATTTGTGCGAAACCGGTGAAACTTCACCGGATCGTCGGAAAGTCGGTGGAAAGGGCTTCAACCTCATTCGGCTTAAGAGGGAACAACTCGAAGTCCCGGCGTTTCTTGTTTTGACTTCTGAAACATTCTTCCAAAGCTTGGGGGCTGAGACAAGGGCCAGGTGGTCCAGCATGACAGCAATAGAACGTCATGAGGCCGTTCAAAACCTGCGTCTCAACCCGGCGGCTTTAACAGCGTCGGCGGACAATCTGGACGACCTGTTTGATTCGAGCGATAAAATTGCCGTACGATCATCGGCTGCGGACGAAGATGGTTCAACGATGTCGTATGCGGGCCAATTTGCTTCCGTTTTGAACGTTGGCAGAACGGAGCTTGCTGCAGCCATCGAAACAGTGTGGCGCTCAGGCTTTTCGAAACAGTTGATCGCTTATCGCACGCTCAACGGTTTAAATACCGCACCAGAAGCACCATGCGTGATATTGCAGCAAATGGTTACGCCGAAAACGGCTGGTGTCGCATTCGGTGCTGATCCATTAACAGGCGACCGCGACGTAATAATTGTCTCAGCCGTCGAAGGACTGGCTGACAAGCTGGTTTCCGGCGAGGTCGACTCCGCCACCTACCGAGTTAGAGGCACATCGATTGAACTCAGAACCAACGAATCTCTTGGTTTTCTAACTGACCAACAAATTTCGCAAATAAAATCGCTGGTTGAACAGACTAATCAAATCTTCGGTTCCCCTCAAGACATCGAGTGGGCAATCGACGATAACGACAAGCTTTTCATCCTGCAATCCCGACCAATCACCACGCTAGGCGCGTGTAGTCCGGATTCGGTTCCGCCAATTGCGGTTCGTCTAAACCCAGTGCCTTCAAATGCGGTGCCGACTTCGATGGTGATCTTCGACAACAGTAACATCGGCGAAAGTTATCCTGGTATGACCACTCCGCTTACTTACTCTTTCGCTCGAAAAGCCTATCAGCATGTGTACGAAGAGTTCTGCCGCTTGATGGGTGTGAGCGAAAAGTCGATTAAAAAACACGCTCACATTTTTCCAGACATGCTCGGTTTCGTACGCGGACGCATCTACTACAACTTGCTGAACTGGTACCGACTGCTCTCATTGTTTCCGGGCTTCAAAACAAATCGTGGATTCATGGAGCAAATGATGGGCGTCAAGGCAGGCTTGCCAGCTGACTTTCTGGCTGAGTTCGACAAGCCGTTGCCAGCTGCAGAGAAATTAGCGGATGCACTTTCGTTGATGATGGTAATTCCGAAGCTGCTCTCAAAATGGTTTTTCTTGCCTCAGGATATCAAAGCTTTTAATCGACGCGTTGAAAATTCATTCACTCGCGTGCCAGCTAATCTAGGCGAGCTGTCCGAATCGGAGCTGGCGAGCCTCTACCGTAGCTTGGAAAAGGATCTTCTTCTTCATTGGGACGCGCCGATCGTAAATGACTTTTTTGCGATGGTTTCGTTCGGTTTGCTGCGAGGCGTTTGCGCCAAGTGGTTTAAAAACATGGACGGAATTCACAATCAACTGCTTTGCGGCGAAACTGGAATCATAAGCACAGAGCCAGTTGCACGGATGAAGGAACTAGCCGCCGAAGTTTCCATCAATTCTCGATTGATCGAGCTATTAAAATCCGGCGATGTAAAACGGATAAACAGTAACCTCTCGGAATTTCCAAAATTCCATAGCCTCTACCAATCTTACCTCGACAAATTCGGCGATCGATGCGCAGGGGAATTGAAACTGGAAAGTCCTACAGTAGTGGACAATCCGCAAGCGTTGATATCCGGCGTCTTGCGCTTAGCGACACAAACGCCTGGTGAAAATGAAAAGAATTCCGTCCAGGCACAAAAGAACAGATCTGAAGCTGAAGAGCTTGCGTTCGAATCGCTCGGCAATAATCTAGTCAAAGCATTCGTGTTCAATATGATTTTGAATCAGACCAGAACTCGCATCAGAGAACGCGAGAACCTGCGTTTCATGCGTACTCGCGTGTTCGGCCTGGTTCGCAAAATCTTCATCGAAGTCGGCAAACGTTTCGAATCCGCCGGCGAGCTAAACAATCCTCAAGAGATTTTCTATCTGGAAACAGAAGAAGTTCTTGCGCATATAGAAAGACGCAATCCGAAAACTTCAGCGGTTTCGAAAACGTCAGCTGATTTGGAAACTTCAGTAGTTTCGGCAACTTCAGTCGGGTCGGAAACTCCGGTTATTTCTGAAACTGCAGTTGCTTCGGAAATTTCGGATGTTTCAAGCTCTTTCAGCCTGAAGGCGATAGTTGAAGCGAGAAAGAATGAACTTGAGATCTTCAAAAACATGCCGGCGCCGCCCGATCGGTTTGCGGTTCTCAAAGGCGCAGATTTGAACGAAGCCGCACTGGAAGCGCAAAGTGAGGAACTTAACCAAAGCTTTACGAGCGGTAAAGCACGTCAAACAGTATATAAAGGTTTAGGTTGCTGCCCTGGTATCGTCCGTGGTTATGCTCGAGTCATCGATGACCCTGACACCCAACAATTGAAACCGGGCGAAATTCTAGTAGCCAAACGTACCGACCCGGGCTGGATCACCGTCATCGCCCAGGCTACCGGCATCGTGGTCGAGTACGGCAGCTTGCTTTCTCATACCGCGATCGTTTCCAGGGAACTTGGCATACCCACCATCGTCTCCGTAAGCAATGTCACAACCAGTGTAAAAACTGGTGAATGGCTCGAGATCAACGGTGCAACCGGTGAAGTAAGAGTGGCGCCTTCGCAAGGAGTCGTCGCTCTTGCTGCGAATACAGAAGAGAACGAGGTGTTGGCTATGAAAAGCGAAATTCAATCCAAAGCCGGTTTCTCGTTTGTCCGATATGCACAGTGTTGGGAAGACGCCGATATCGTTGTCGAAGCAATGAAAATCAAGGCGGACGACAAATGTCTATCAATCGCTTCAGCCGGCGATAATAGTTTGGCAATTCTCGCGAAGAATCCAGGCAAAGTGGTGGCACTCGACTTGAATCCAGCTCAGCTCGCGTTGCTTGAACTTAAGGCCGCGGCATTTAAACACCTGGATTACCAGGACATGCTGGTTTTGCTCGGTTACAGAACTGGTAAAAACAGAGTCGAGCTGTTCGAAAGTATCGAAGCAGAGTTAACTGCCGGCACGCGTGATTACTGGCGCAAGAACATCAGTGATATCGAATCTGGTGTTGCAAGTTGTGGCAAGTTCGAAAAATACTTCGCGCTGTTTCGCAAATTCGTGCTTCCACTCGTTCACTCGCAACAAACTGTTGATGAGCTTCTTCAATGGAAGTCGAAAGAGCAGCGCGCTAAGTTTTACACGACCACCTGGAACACTCCAAAGTGGAGAGCGCTTTTCAAAATATTCTTTTCGCAATTCGTCATGGGAATTCTGGGACGCGATCCGAGTTTCTTCAAGTACGCTGAAGGCGGGCTGGCTGAAATTCTACTCAAGTGGACCAGAAAGGCACTGGTAGATCAAAACCCTTCGAACAATCCTTATCTGCACTGGATTCTCAACGGAGAATTCGGTTCCACTCTTCCTAATTTTCTTAGAAGAGAAAACTTTGATGCGATTAAAGCGAACATCAACAAACTCGAATGGCATCAATTGTCGCTCGAAGAATATCTGTCGGCGCATCCGGATGAACAGTTTAATTCGTTCAATCTTAGCGACGTCTTCGAATACGTGTCCGAAGCCAATTACAAGACAATGTTGAAACTGATTGCCGGTGCATCTCAGCCGAACGCTCAAGTGGTTTACTGGAATATGATGGCACCGAGAACTGCAAAGGTTGCAGGAGTCGAGCAAATGAAATCGTTGACCGCACTATCCCAAGCATTATTCGCGGAGAACAAAACTTTCTTCTACAGCCGCTTCGTGGTCGAGCAGGTAAGAATCGACAACTCTTGCCAGAGCACCACTGGTGATGTCAGAGAGAAAACAACCGCCGATAATAAAGACAGGGCAGCATGAGTCCCTGGATCGGAATCGCAGCCGTCATGGTCACTCTTGTTGGAGTTATCCATATACTGAGCCGCCTGCAGAAATCCGTTTCCGATCCTGAAATTATACGCAAACTATTGCACGTGGTGATGGGTCTAGTCACTCTGTCGTTCCCCTGGATATTTGATGATGCCTGGCCGGTCTTAACGCTAAGCATAATCTCCAGTCTTTTTATAGCGGTGCTCAAGGTTTCGAACCTCAAAGACTGGGCGCCGGTTATTTGCGCTCGCGGACGTGAGAGTATCGGCGAAATTGTTTTTCCATTAGCAGTCGGTCTGACGTTCTTGTTAGCCAACGGAAATGCAATGTTGTACATCATTCCAATCACGATCCTGACTTTTGCAGACACCGCTTCTGCCCTTGTGGGTCAGCGTTTCGGCAAGAAAATGTATGGCTGTACTGAAGGCGACAAGTCGTTTGAAGGCAGTTTGGCATTTGCGTTGGTCGCGTTCGCCGCCACATTTTTTCCCTTGCTGCACTTTTCGAGTTTAGGCTTTAATACATCACTCACTATTGCTCTGATACTAGGAATAGTGGCGATGATGTTCGAGGCAATTGCCTGGAAGGGGCTCGATAATTTATTCATTCCGGTGGGCGCATTCATTGTCCTCAAGACACACATGCTGCTCGGGCTAGAAGAGCTAATCGTTCGACTGGTAGGGCTTCTTCTGATGTCGACGTTCGTGTTTGCGATTCGACGTAACAGCACTTTGAACGGCGGCGCGATAATCGCGTGCGCATTGTTCTGTTATTTTGCTTACACCGTGGGTGGTATCGAATGGGTAGTCATGCCGATTCTACTTTTATTGAGTTATCGGTTTCTTCTGCCGGAAAGATTCCGTGAGATCAAGAGCGCACACAGCGTCTACGCAGTGATCTCCGTTGCGTCTGTCGGGATCTTCTGGCTGCTGATCGCGATGGTCAGCAACAGCGAGAAGTTTATTTTTCCATACATGCTCACATTCGGCGCGCATGCTGCAATTATTGCTACGGCACATTTACGCTATACGAGCTTCTCGAAACATCGCGTGTTCACGCTGCTTTACGCGGTGCTCAAAGCATGGTGTTTGATGGCGATACCAATGATCTTTATCAATCCTTCGGCACAAACAATAGTTCTTTCAGTTTTCCTCGCACCTTTCTGCATCGGTATTCCGACCGTTTTGTTTTACGCTGCTAACTCGACAGAGTTGAAACCATTCACCAGACCAGCACGTTGGTGGAAACAAGCGTCATTTGCAGCGCTCGCGTCGCTGCTTGGTTTGATTCCTTTATTGGTTCACTAAAGACCGACTGAACTAACCGAGAACGAAAGCGCCAGGTCGCCAGTGTATGTTCAGATTAATCATGAATCTTCCTGAGCGACCATTCGGGGAAGCAGCGATACGCTGAGCCTCCAATTTCAAGCATGTTATCGCCCATTCTTAGTTAGAAAGAGAAATCACATTTCAACGGTTGCTGAACTGTTGGGTCCAAGGCACACCGAGCTGATACAGACGTCACAATACAGATAGCCGAATGAAATGGCTATCGCGGAGATATTGTGATGAACCAAAGTCAGATCGAATTGAAAAATTCAAACGCTAAGTTTCAAGAAATAAACAATACGCTCAGTGCGGCTGGGTTCTCCAAGACTTCGGAAATCCAGAGGTCAAGCCGGGTTTCAGCGTATCAAGAGTTCTTGAAGAAACATCTTTCTCACGTCAATATGCGACTGGATTCACCAGATGAATCGTGGGTTCAATTTGACAATTCAGAAGTCGTAATCGGACATTTTTCTATTTGGTATTGCGACACGCCTTTGGTGAACAGCAAAACGACCGGCTTCATCGGTCATTACTACGCAAAAAACACAACAGTCGGCAAGCAATTATTGAATTTGGCAAGCAAACTGCTGAAACAATTTGGATGCCAAATTGCCGTGGGTCCAGTCGATGGAAACACATGGAGAAATTATCGTCTCGTGAGCGGGACCACGGACGTACCTCGTTTTATTCTGGAACCGCAAAATCCATTGGACTATCCGGCTCATTTTATCGACGCGAGTTTTGATGTTCTGGCGACTTATAGTTCATCGATTCTGGATGCGAAACCTGACTTTATAGAATTGGAAACGATCACTTCTTCAAACGAAGTGGCTGTGCCTTTGGACGAAGTCGGTGATGTGGTGATTCGCCCAATCGATTTGGAAAACTTCGAACGAGAATTGCTAGATATCTATGGCATCGCATGTGATGCATTCGCAGATAACTTTCTTTATTCAGAGATTTCGGAATTCGAATTTCTCGCTCGCTACAAACCGCTTCTGCCACTGGTGGTGCCCGATTTGATGTTGATAGCTGAGTACGAGCAACATCCTGTTGGTTTCGTTCTGGCAGTGCCCGATCCTGCCAATAGCAATTGCACACTTAAAACTGCAGTTGTGAAAACTATCGGCAGAATACAAGACGACCGATTCCGAGGGCTTGGGCGCAGACTGATGGCTGAAGTTCATCAGCGAGCGGAAAAGTTAGGATTCACCAGTTTGATTCACGCGCTTTATAAAGACGACAACACATCCAGCATCTATAGCACCATCCATGGTGCCCAGGTATTCAGACAATATGCTGTCTACGGGAAACACCTCGATTGAACAGTGAAGCCTGAAACTAACCGAGATAAGATTTGAAGAAAAAGAAAACAAACAGAACACAGTACAGCACACAAATTTTTGAAACAAATACAAAACAATGAAAACTAATTACAGACTCCTCACACAATCGCCTGAGCTTCAACTAAGCCGAACCAGCAGTGCAACGGTCTCACGACCTGTTGAACAAGGCGGCGATTTTGTAGCGGATCGCGCTTTAGAACGCTGTTCGACTGAAGCAAACATTGCAACCAAACTCGATGAGATTGCAGCAAGTTTTCCAAACTTCACCGCGTTAATCCAGGGATCGGGACTCACAAGCTCGTCAATCAATTTCGAAACTTTATCGAGATTAGTTGGAAACAAAGCGGCGATTTTGAAATCCGCAGGTCTTAGAAAGGGCGATCTAGTTTTGATGCTTCAGCCGATGAGCATTGATTTGTACGCATCCATACTTGCTGTTTTCCGGCTCGGTGCGACAGTGCTGATAGTTGACGCAGCAGCCGGCAAGGACAAAGTAAACCACGCTATCGCATCCACCGCACCACATGCGGTGATCGCGGCTGGCAAAGGAATTATTGCTTCTCTAGCTTTGAAGTCTGTTAGACACATCAAGCTGAAATTCTCAGATGGATTGACCTTGCCAGGTTGGACTTCACTTGCTCCGAACAATCAGATCATTGCTCCAGTCGAGCCCGTCTCCGCCAACCACCCAGCACTAGTGACGCTGACTAGCGGCACGAGCGGCGAGCCGAAGATGATTGTTCGAAGCCACGAGTTTTTGCAAACGCAACTTCAAGCGGTTTCATCGAACTGCGACGTCAATGAATTTTCCAGTGAACTGACTTCATTGCCGGTGTTCGTTTTGGCAAACCTGGCATCATGCGTCAAAACCGTTTTACCCGACGCAAACTTGGCAGATCTAAAGCACATGAATGTGGATCGCATAATCAACCAGTTGAATCGCTTTCAGCCTGAGAGAGTTCTTGGTTCACCCGCTTTCATTGAGCGGATTGTATCCGAGTGCGCGCATCAGGGGATTACTCTGCCGTTCGTCAAGAAGATTATTACAGGCGGCGGACCCGTGTTTCCGCAGCTTCTGGAAAGCGCAAAGGCTGTGTTTGTAAACGCTAACCTGACCACCGTATATGGTAGCAGTGAGGCGGAACCGGTTTCGAAAATTAGTTTCGCTGACCTCAGCCATGCAGATTTGAATGCCATCGCCAATGGTGCCGGTCTTCCTGTTGGTTCTCCCGTCAGTCAAATTCGAATTCGCATAGAACCACTGGTTGCGCAGCAGAATCAGATGAACAGCGCCGAGCGTTTGTCAGCTCTTCGCCATATTTGCGAACTTAAAAATTTGCACCTCGACGCAGTCGGAGAAATTTTGGTGACTGGCGATCACGTGGTCAAAGGATACGATCGCGGCATCGGAGATGAAGAAACCAAAGTTCGAATCGATGGCGAAATCTGGCATCGCACGGGCGATGTCGGATACTTAGACAATTCAGGCAAACTGTGGCTGACCGGGAGAATAACGAACGCGGCTCTCGACACTAGTTTCGCGCTCAGCGTTGAAGCGGCGGCACTATTCGATATACATGTTGAACGAGCAGCTTGCCTGACCCTGAACAACGTCACGACTCTGTTCATCGAGTCCACTGGAGCGATGCACGAGATCGACAGATGGACGCTGAAAAACAGGCTGAACTGGAGCAATTTGTCCGCGGTCAAGGTCGTCCGAAAAATTCCAGTTGACTCGCGTCACAGCAGCAAAGTGTTGTATCACAAGCTGGCGAACTCCGCCTAACTACCTCATCGAGAGAGAGAGACTGCGCAGCAACTAACGACGTTACTTAGCTTGATACGAGGCTCGAAACTTGGGTCGAAGCGAATCGAAGCGGTTCGAAGCGAAGTTAGATCTTAGTTTTAATCAGTTCCGAAGCTAGTTCGAATTTTAGATCGTATCCGGGGCGGGTCTGCCCTCGTAAGGAGCGACCAGATTGTTGCTCTCGCTGGCTTCGAAGGCCTCAAGCTGCGAAACTGGAATGCTCATGTTAGCGAGTTTCGTCGAATGTCCGAGTGTGACCATCCGATCGAGCACCGCGAAGATATCTTCTATGTAGCGAGCCAGTGCACGTCCTTGAGGAAGCACTTCTTCAACACCAACGCCGAGGAAATAATCGGCTGTGACACCACCAACGATTTCTGATTTGCCTTCGCCATGCGTCTTGTTCCAGGCGCATTGGAAACGAAGCATCAGTGGCGCCCCAGGCTGTGAAATCAAAATAAGTTTTCGAACAAATCCTTGACTGTTCAGGTCCAGTTCGCCCATCAATTTGTCGAATGAATCGGGTCCGTTAGGCAGTTGCCCCTGCATCTTTCCGCCAGCAGTGCCGAGTTCTTGATTCAGCAATTCAACGAGGGCGGCAAATGACGCCACGCCTTGAAGATTGATTGTCTTACCTGTAAACGGCTGATTGGAGCCACTTGCAGAACCAGCAGGTCCCATGGAACTCATTGCTTCGAACCCTCTTGACATAATCCGTCTCGCGAAATCCCGTTAAGCAGGCATTTCTGCCTCGATAATCATCGCAGTTAGGTGACATTTATTCAAGTAATGCCATTTCATCAAGGTTCCTGTGTATTCTGAGCAGTTGTCGATTACTTATGCGACGTGAGTAATGCTGTATATCAACAGCAAATTATTCCTTTCGCAGACCTTGTCCGCCTTTTGAATTGATATGCCTACAGCAATAGAACCAGGACACAGCCAGCCACTCCCGAGCAAAATGCGCGAGTGGTCCGAGATGATAAAGATCGAACACACAGTGTTCGCGCTGCCCTTTGCTCTTTCCGGATTGATTTTGGCGCTGCCGAAACTACCCGATGCGATGACGGTTCTGTACACGACTCTGGCTTTTGCAGGGGCGCGAGCAGCGGCGATGACCCTAAATCGTTTGATCGATAGTGAGATTGATGCACGCAATCCTCGAACAAACGATCGAGCGATTCCGCAGGGCCGCATCAAAAAAGGTCATGCACTTTTCGGTGCAATCGCCTCATTTGCGATCATGCTGGCAGCCGCGTCACAACTACCTTCGCTCTGTTTGCAGTTGTCACCTATTGCAATTGGTTGGCTCAGTTTTTATTCATTTACTAAACGATTTACCTGGTTGTGCCACATCGTTCTAGGCATCGCCCTTGGTGGCGCCGCACTCGGTGGCTGGGTTGCAGCCGGCGGTGAACTGACGATGGCGGCGCCATGGGTTCTCGCCCTGGCCGTGACTACATGGGTCGCTGGATTCGACATCATCTACGCCTGTCAGGATGTCTCTTTCGACCAGAACGAAAAGTTGCATAGTATTCCAGCTCGATTCGGAGTCGGCACCGCGTTACTGATTTCACGAGCACTACATGTGGTGACCGTAGGTTCACTGTTCGCGTTGTCGCAGTTGCTGCATCTTGGAATTGCCTATTGGGTTGGATTGTTCCTAGTCACCGGTATGTTGATGTACGAACACAGCATCGTGAAGAAGGATGACCTTTCCCGCGTCAACGCGGCGTTCTTCACGGTTAACGGTGTCGTCAGTATTCTTGTTTTTCTCACAATTCTGATAGACAAAGTGATTGCCGTTTCTAACAACTAGTGTTAGTTTTTCGAGCGAACACGATAGTACAGCGTTAGTGATTGAACGAACGTGCTTGAACGAACGTGTTTCAACGAACATGTTTCAACGAACGTCTTTCAACGAACCTGTTTCAACGAACGTGCCTCAACGAACATGTTTCAACGAACGTGCTTCAACGAACGTGCTTCAACGAACGTGTTTCACGAACCTCGTCAAAGTGTAGCGGATCCGCCCGATCTTACAATGACGAAAGCCCCAGTGCATGTGCTTAAGCCGATTTCTTCAGCTGACCGGCGCCGAACGCGTAGCAAGTCAATTCGCCTTCAACAGAGGCGACGAGCAGACCGTTCTTCAAGACAAGCGGTTGCGATTCAAGGCGACATCCGAAGTTCTTCTGCCACTTCATGTGTCCGGTTTCAGATTCGAATCCCTGCATCCAACCCTCGCGAGAAACAGCGATTACCGATTGAGCAGCACCACTCAAAGCCGATTGAACGGTGCCCTTCACTGCGGATTTCCAGCGCAGGCGGCCATCATACTTTTCGCAGCTATAGAGCCACTTATCTTGTCCGCAGAAAATCACCGAGGTGAAGATAATCACGGCACCGGATATGATACCGCGGTTAACCTGGTGCTCCCACATCGACTGACCGGATTCGATGTCGAGAGAATAGAAGGTTCCCGCTTGGGTTCCAACATACATACTGTCGGCGGAGGTTGCCGGTGTCGAAACAATCGGTCCATCAAGATTGGCTTGCCATCGCTCTTTCCCGTTTTTGAGTTGCAGAGAATGGATATCGCCTGCTCTGGTTGCAAGAAATACAACGTCACCGTAAATCGTTGGATTGCAAACGATCGGAGCTTTCAAATCGACGTCCCACAATTTGCCGCCATCTCGAATATCAAAATGAGATACTCGTCCGGTCATACTTGGAACGATCAGACCGTTGCCGCTTATGGCAGGCATCGACACTACACCGTTAGGCATCGTCGTGCGCCAGACTTGTTCGCCGGATTTACTGTCGAGTTTGATGACGGCGCCCTCACTGGAGGCCAGGAGAACGTCGTTACCGCGAACTATCGGGCTGGCAAGCAACATCGAACCGGAGTCGTATCTCCAGATCAATTCGCCGTCGTCTTTTCCGATTTTATAGAGCGCACCGTCGGTGGAGGCAATGTAAACAGCGTTATCATCGTGCGGGCAAACCGGACTGGAATTCCATCCGACCGGTCCATTGGTTTTAAACACCCATTGCTCGGTGAGTAGCGGGTTCAGGCCTTCGACTACCGGAATTGAATAAGCCGAAATGCGCGGACTTTTTTCTACCGGCACAACTTTCTGCGTGGGCTCGCGGGCTGGACCGACAGGTTCCAGCATTTTGATTCCAGCGGCTTCAATCTTTGTATACGAGATATAAGCTCGGTCATCAAATTGTCCGTGCGACCTGGTGTTCTTTGTTTCCGGTTGCGGGGCGGCCTGCCCGTCTTCTGATTTCGGCTCAAACGGTTTCGGTTGAGGCGGTCGCGTTTCGGTTTTTGATTCGGATTTCGGACTGGTCGATTTCCCATCAGCAGCAGGTGTGCGATCGACCGGGGTCTTCGCATCGCCTACTTTCGATTGCGGAGTATACAGCTTGCTGGGCTGCACATGCGGCTTGGCGGTGAGATCAACATCCGCTTGCAAATCCAACTGAGCCTTCGGCACGCGCGAGTGAGATCCGGTTTGGGTAGTCGGCTCCCGCACTACTGGCGGTGCAACATATTTTTCTCTTTCTGGTTTTCCATCCAGACCAGGCTTTTGTTTATCCTTCAAAAGAGATTGCTTAATCAACTCTTCGCTGAAGGCATGACCGGTTTCGACTTTCTGCGATGTGCGTTTTGTAGTCAGTCCCATGCGAGCCACGCGCAAATCGAAGATCAAATCATCGAGAATTTTTAGAACTTCATTCAATGATTGATATCGCTCGCCCGGAGTTTTTTCCATCATGCGCCGAATCAATCTATCGAGCACATCAGGGACTTCCGGGTTCAAACGTCGCACAGACGGAATCGGCGCGGTGGTGTGCTTCATCGCCATCTCGATCATGCCATTGGCACGATAAGGCAATTGACCGGTCACCATTTCAAAAAACAAAACACCGAGCGAATAGATATCAGAACGTTGATCTTGCTGCTCGCCGCGGCACAACTCGGGCGACATGTACGCCGGAGTTCCCATGCCTTTAGTGGACGGGTTGATGTAGACCTTGTTCGCCATCAGTCGCGCCAGACCGAAGTCTCCGATTTTCAGATCGCCTTCTACCGTTATAAAAATGTTGTCGGCTTTGACGTCTTGATGAACAACACCTTTTCTATGTGCAAAATAAAGTCCGTTGGCAAGTTGCTTCATCCAGTTGAGAGCGTGCTCTACATTCAGCGCCGCGCCTTGCGTTCTGACCGCCAAGTTACCACCTGGAAGATATTCCATAGCAACAAAGTGGTGCTCATATCCGCCCCTACTCTCCACCCCGATATCATATACGGTGACTATATTCGGGTGCTCCATGCGCGCAGCCAAGCGCGCCTCTTCGGTAAACACCTCGACGTTTTTCGAATCAGCCATCAGTTCAGGCAGCAACATCTTGATTGCCACTTCACGCTGCAAAAACTCGTCCCGGCAATGATAGACCACGCCCATGCCACCCACGCCGAGCTCCTTCAAGACGGTATAGTGACCGTCCTCGAGCTTGTCGTTATGGGCAAATATTGCTGTCATTCAGTTATGCGCGCTGGTAAGTGTTCAGATGGAACTTTGGTGTTCAGTTTAGCCGACCTAGTAAGTTTCTAACAAAGGTAAATTAACGTTCTGCACTGAGAATGCCCATTATTGCCCGGAAAGTTTCTCAAACAAATAATTACCTTACAGTTTGTCAAGAATACTCAATTGTCAAGAAGGTAGAATTCCGACAGATGGGCGCTACTGGCTCAAACGGTCCAGAACTTATAAATCTACTCAGGCTAAACCTGACCTGGTGCGATAGTTAAGACCCACCTAAAAGGAATCATCATTCGTGACTTTGAAACCAGACGGGGCGTTCACTCAGCCCGCCACCGAGTTCGACTTCAGCGTTCCTGTCAAAACCAGCGCCGCCTTCTCGGCGGGTCAATCGGACCTGATCGACCAGGCCAGGGCGGTTTTGGAACTAGAAGCCAACGGAATCTTATCGATTAGCGACCGGCTCGGAGCCGAATTCGAGCGCGCCATCGAGCTTTTGCTGCAATGCCCGGGCAAAGTGGTCGTCACAGGCATGGGGAAATCGGGTCATATCGCTAACAAAATCGCCGCCACACTGGCGTCGACAGGCACACCGGCATTTTTCGTCCATCCCGCCGAACTCAGGCACGGCGATTTCGGCATGCTCGAAGAGCGCGATATTGTCGTCGCCCTCTCAAGCTCTGGCGAAACCCAAGAAATTAAGCAAGTTTTGGATTCAATTAAGAGACTTGGCCTTAAACTGATCTCATTGACTGGAAACCTGGACTCCTCATTGGCAAAGGCTTCTGACGTTGTGCTCGACGTCGCCGTTGACCGGGAAGCATGTCCATTGAATCTGGCCCCGACGTCGTCCACGACCGCCGCACTGGCGATGGGCGATGCGATTGCACTCGTTTTGATGTCGCAAAAAGGTTTTGAGAAAGAAGATTTTGCCCGCAGCCATCCAGGCGGCAACCTCGGCAAACAACTTTTGTCCGTGTCCGACGTGATGCGCTCGGGAATGCAAGTTCCGGCAGTCGGTCTCAGTGCCGATCACAGCATTGTGCTTGAAGAAGTAGATCAGAAGCGACTCGGATTCACGACCGTAGTCGACGACGAAGGTCGGATCGAAGGAATCATCACCGATGGTGACTTGCGTCGTTCGCTGGTTAGATTCGGTGTTGATGTATTCACGAAAACAGCATCAGAACTCATGACTAAGAATCCCAAAACAATTTCGTCGGATTGCCTTGCAGTCGCGGCACTGAAATTGATGGAGAAACATTCAATTGCCGACTTGCTGATTCTCGACGAACAGCAACGACCAATCGGACTGATCGATTTGAAGGATCTGTTGAAAGCTGGTCTGATCTAAATCATTGGTCTCGCGGCGATCACTGCCGGCGGTGCCTCCACGTTTCAATATTGATAGAAGAGGTTACTAGTGTAATTACGACTGAGACCGGATCTCACGCTGTGATTGCACAAAAAAATATCGTCATTTTGATGGGGGCACATACGACTCGGTGCCAAAATTGTGACTTGTACACGTGTTTCCGTAAGCTCATAATGCCTGAACGAAAAAACACCCTCGCACGCTCAGCAGCCGCCTGAGCGCGGTTTGACCCGAGCGCATCCCTCCGCTCAGCGATCACCGCGCGTCAATTGCGGCGGCTTTTGCTTGCAGTTCCTTTGCCAACGAGGTACGCTCAATGAACACCCTGAAAAAATCGATTGTCGATCTAACCGATCAATCTTCCGAAGACCTCTCGTACAGCCTGGATCCACCAGAAGTGAAAATTAGCGGATACGATGGTGGCACTCGCCGCGTCGTGAATGAACCATCGCTCTACGTTTCAATCGCAGTTATATTTATCGCCAGTCTTGTCTGCCTTGGAAAAACACCGGTTGCATTTTGGATCGCCTTTATCGCGATGACCGCAGTAACAGTGGCTCTGCATGTGATGGCAGAACGGCTACTGTTTCGATCTCAAAAAGAATATGATGCATTCGCCGCTCCGTTGGAGGGAGTGTTTGTTATCACATTCGGATCTATTCTTCCAGGAATCGGATTGCTGGCGTATGGAATTTATTCTCTGACAACAGCACAGCAGATGAACGTTTTCGAAGAGATTGGAAAACTCGCGCTACTTGTAATTGTGCCGATTTTCAATCTCAGCGTTTGGTCTGCAGTGCGAAAAGGTTATCTCATTCGTCCGCGTCTGGTCGGGTTGATGAACGGGCTCGCGCTCGGTCTTTCCGCGTCGTGGACCGCGATTTGGCTGAGGTCCGTTTTTATCCAGCACGATGATTTGTCATGCAAATTCGGATGGATGCTGCTTCTATTCACGTCGCCATTTTTGCTGTGCGCGGCAGGATGTTTAAGCATGGATCTTTGGAAAAAGACAGAACCAAGCATAGCCCGCATCACAACTACGTTTTCGATCTTAGGCGGTCTGCTGTCAATGTTGTTTGTCTTTGCACCGATGGCGCGCACCATATATGTGCAAGGGCTTCTCTCTGATGCGAAACACGGACCCCAAGCGGTACAAGAGAAATCCATTCCGCTTTTGCGAGCACTCACAACTGATGAAGATCTCCGTCCGTCGAAGTATCCACTCAGCGGTTTTTCGCTGGCGGCCTTAATGATTCCCGATCGAGGCGTAGATGGTGGCACTGACGTCGACAAAGATCTGTATTTTAAAATCAGCGGAAAGTCCTATGCCGACGATGAAAAGAATAAGGCTTTGCAAAACACTGATGTCGTCGGTCAAAGAGCGCCTGGATTGTCCCTCGCGAAATCGCAAATCTTCGGACGTTTGAACGCCGCAACTCTTTCGAGTTCTCTCGATTGGACATTCACATTCCACAATTCCAACCCATCGATTCAAGAAGCGCGCGCTGAAATCTCGTTGCCCAGAGGTGCTGTGGTATCACGCGCGACACTATGGGTGGATGGCGAACCTCGGGATGGAATGGTTTCGTCAAAATCAACAGCGCAAGAGGCATATCAAGCCGTGGTCGATGGGCGCAGAGATCCACTGCTTGTCACAATGTCCGCTCCCGATCGTGTTGTAGTTCAATGCTTCCCGATTGCTGGAAATGGTGGCGAACAAAAGATTCGGATCGGTTTCAAAATGCCACTTGTGACGACTAACAGCAAAGACTGTTCGATGGAACTGCCGAAAATCGTGGCGAGCAACTTTGTTCAAGCAAAGCGGCATCGCATCAATTTTGTCACCAAGGACACAGTTTCGAAAACGATCACTGGACTGACGATCACAAAAACCGGAGAAGGTTACACTCTGACCGGCATCATCAAGACCTCCGGTCGAAGCATGAAAGTAAATCCTGTTGTTGTGCAAAGAACAGCATCATTCAAGGAATTCGCCACACCGGATAGTTTCTCACCTGGCAAATTTATCGTTCAGCAGCTCAAAGAAATAACTTCAGCTGCTCCGAAGCATCTTGCTGTAGTCGTGGATTCATCAGCATCTTTGAAAGATCAATCAGAAGAAATCAACAAGGCGCTTGCAACACTTCCGAGTGGTCTCAAAACGAAATTCTATTTAACGGCACAACAGGACAGTGGAAAAGTTAGCGAAACCGAGAGCTCATCGAAATCTCCGGAGAAATCGAAAACTCCTCCGCTGAGAAACGCTTCTGAGAAAACAGCTGCGGTGGAGGAAACAGACAAAGCAGCAGCAACGGACACTGCAGCAGCAACAGACGCTGCAGCAGCAACAGACGCTGCAGCAGCAACAGACGCTGCAGCAGCAACAGACGCTGCAGCAGCAACAGACGCTGTGGCAGAAACAGACGCTGCAGCAGCAGCAGACGCTGCAGCAGCAGCAGACGCTGCAGCAGCAGCAGACGCAGCAGCAGCAGCAGCAGCAGCAGCAGCAAACGCTGTGGCAGAAACAGATAATTCTGATGACACAGAGAATGAGGAAGCAGCGACCACTTTCGTGCGAGCCAAGTCCAAAGTTTCGTCTGATGAATTTGTCGGCGGACATGACAATGGACCGGCATTGAGAGAAGCGCTGGAAACGGCAGCAGAACAGCCGAATGGCGCAGTTCTCTGGATCCATGGACCGCAACCGGCTAGTCAAAATGCGTCCGAGGCGACAGTTCTAGATTTGGTTAACGGCGTTCGCCTGTATGACTTGCAAGTTCATGACGGTCCGAACACCTTGCTGCCGGCTGTTCAGCTGGAAGATGCATCGAATTTGCTCACGTGCGAAACTGTTTCTCACAAATCAATCGCCGATGATTTCAAATCGTTAGTCTCCGGTTGGGAGCACGAAACGAAAAAGCAATCAGTGGTCAGAACCCAGACAGCTACTCGTCCGGAGCTAACTCTCGTCGCCGATCCTGCCGCATCAGAACAAATCTCATGCCTCTGGGCCAACGAAGAAGTATCGAGATTGTTGAAGAACGGTAAGCAAAAACGCGCTCGTGAACTTGCGACGAAATACCGCCTGGTGAGCCAGGTTACAGGTGCTGTTGCGTTCGAAAACAAGAAAGACTATAACCTCCTGACTAATCCACGAATTGGTTTGTTAGATCCAGTCGCACCAGCAACGGTGGCTTACGCACCGACATTTGGCGGTGGTGGATTGGTTGGTGCTCCAGTAGATCCGCGTTATGGTCAATCCAACGAAGTTGGTCAACTAGCCGATTTCGGATACGACACCGCCAGAGACATCTCGCGCATGCTAACCGCAATTTCGATCTTGGGCTCACTGTTTATAGCCGGCGCTTATCTCCGCGGTAGAAAACCGCTCACCACTTCCGCCGTCATCAAAGCAGTAGCGCTGGTGCTCGTGATGCCGACCTGTGTGCACCTCATTGGGACATTCATGATCAATAACTACGGCGGTTTGGGTGGAGGTTTATAAGGTGAAACTGACGATGAAGAGATTCACTACCGACTATAGATCCGCTCAGCAGCTCCCGTCGCTTTAGACCGGTTGCCGATCGATCGATCCATCCGTATTTAGATAGATAGATAGATCGCCAAGTAACATCCATCCAAGACGACTTCAATCCCGCACCATTCTTTAACAGTGGTGCGGGATTGTTTTGCTTAATTCGAAATCTTCTAAACCTCTGTCCTGCAAGCATTCATGGGGACATAAAAGA